>QCKN01000006.1 GCA_003215295.1 Prochlorococcus sp. AG-409-P03
CCCATTTTAGACTTGAATAATTGGCTTTTAGTATTTTGATACGGTGCACTATAGATTCTGCTTCAGCAATCTCATCATCACATCTTGTAAGCATTATCAAATCTCCTTCTCCTCTTGTCGCTCTAAGAATTTTTTCTATTCGTTCAGAATTGTGAGAGATCAAAGAATTTGCGGCTTCCAGAATCGTAGAAGTTGATCGATAGTTCTCTTCAAGCTTGACCATAGTTGAATTACTCTCATCTGAATTCTTATTTCCAAACTCTTCTTGAAAACCCATTAGTATCCTAAAGTCTGCTGCTCGGAAGCTATAAATACTTTGGTCTGCATCACCAACAACAAAAACTGATCGATCATTCCAACCCTGGAAGCAAGATGGGTCAATACCGTTAGTAACTATTAATTTAATGAGCTCATATTGAGTTCGGTTTGTATCTTGGTACTCATCTACAAGTACATGTTTGAATCGCTTATGCCAATATGAGCGAATATGTTCGTTTTGTCTGAGGAGTTGTACAGGTAGCAACAGAAGATCGTCAAAGTCTAAAGCATTATTTGCTGCTAATGCTTTACGATATTGATTATAAGCCTGAGCAGTAAGTTTCTCTCTCACTCCTTCGGCAGCCTCCTCGAATTCATGAGGCAGAATGCCTTGGTTTTTAGCATTGCTTATAGCCCAACGTACTTTTTTGGGCTCAAAGCGTTTTGGATCTAGTTGCATATCTTGGGTGACTATTTCTTTGACAAGATTTTGAGCATCAGTTTCGTCGTAGATCGAGAATTGCCTTGTCCATTGAAGTCCATCCCTATCTTGAAATTTATCTATGTCAAACCTTAATAGCCTGGCAAATAGAGCGTGAAAAGTTCCAATCCAGAGATCCTTAGTTGTTTCTCTATAAATCTGAGTATGCAGTTGACGCTTTTCTGCTGCAGAAAGCGTCGCGAACGGTTGTCCATAGTTTTTCTCTGACAGGCTTTTTGCTAGAAGAATTTCTAGCCTTTCTCTCATTTCCTTTGCAGCTTTATTGGTAAACGTAACAGCAAGAATTTCATTGGGATCTACTTTGCGCTCTGATATCAGATGAGCTATTCGGTGAGTGAGTGCTCTCGTTTTTCCACTTCCTGCACCGGCAATCACCAGCAATGGCCCAGAGTAATGATTAACTGCACTGCGCTGGGCATAATTTAAGCCCTCTAAAAACAAATGATTGGGTGTATTCATCTTTTCAGCAAATGTTAGCTAATGTCCTATTTTGAAGTCCAGGTAGCCAGATTCAAGCTATGGCTGGATGTTGATGAATTGAATTATTTGAATTATCTCTATATTATCCATTGCTTCTGTTTTTTTCTGTGTATTGATCTTTTGATTTAACTTTCATTGAATTTATATCATTAGATTTCAATTTCATTTGAACCCTTCACACTTTCTCCTAGTGGGTGTGATGGGTCACATAAGTCAGTGTAACTGCCATAAGAAGCTACTAAGCCATTTTTGATTTCGTAAATCTTATCACATTTAGATAAAGTGTTTAGTCTATGTGCTATTACAACTGTGGTACACCTCCTGCCAATTATCTCGAGTGAGTTTATAACATCTGCTTCTGTTTTTTCGTCTAGAGAATTTGTAGCTTCATCTAGGATTAAAAATTTTGTTTTTCTATAAAAAGCCCGAGCAAGGGCAAGTCTTTGACGTTGTCCGCCAGATAAATTGACTCCATTTTCGCCAATACAAGTATATAATCCATGTGGCATATCTGCGACCACTTCATATAATTGTGCAGCACTAATAGCATCCCATACTTCATCATAATTAATTTGTTCTTCGGGTTTTCCAAAAGCTATATTTTCAAGAATACTTGCATCTAAAAGATTTATATTCTGAGGAACTTCAGAGCAACATTGCTGCCAGGAAGAAATATCAGAACTTGCTAAAGGGATGCCATCTAGTCTTATTTGACCTGTTGTTGGTTCTAGATGTGCTAACAAAATACTAGATAATGTCGTCTTCCCGCTTCCGGTTGGCCCCATCAATGCAACTCTTGATCCAACTGGAACATTGATGGAAATTGAACGAAGAGCAGCTTGGTCAGACTCTGGATATCTATAGCCAACTTTATAAAGCGAAATTTCTCGTCTTGGAAAAATTCCATCTGGAGATAGACCTTTTAGTGATGAAAATGCTCTTTTAGGGTTCGGTAGTTCAAGATAACTTAATGCTGAGTCTACTTCTGGAAGGGTACCTCTAAGTCTTGTTATTGACCTGAATAAATCTTGTAAAGGTGGTGTTAATTTGACTGATGCCACTACAAAAGTTGAAACGAAAGGAATTAGGGTAACTGCTATATCTTCCGTACTTGAATTGCCAAGCAATGGAATTAATGCAACGGCGAAAATGAAGGTTATTGCAAGTGGTTCAATTATTAATCTGGGTATGTCTGGAAGTAATCTAGATATCCAGTCGAACGACTTAGCGGCTTGGCCTGCTTTGACGAACCTTGACTCAAAGTAGTTTCCTGTTTGAGTTAAATGAATATCTCTAATCGAATAGAATATTTGATTAAGTAGAGAGTTGGCAAGAATATCTAGCCTTACTCTTTGTCTAGAGGCATGTCGTAAGTAAGGTACTACTAATGATGATATACCTAAGAAAGCAAGCCCTAAGAGTGCCAGAAGGATTATTGCATTTAGCCCAAGGGTTAAGCCTAATGCAATAGCTAGAAATGTAATAGTTATTGAACTCGAACTTATTAATAATAATGGACACACTATGAATTCTGATAGTCTTTGCATATTTGCCATGATCTGAGCTGATATAGCAGAACTCTTTGCTGTAAGAAAATATTCATAAGGTTGGCCTACAATTTTACGAAGAATTCTGTCTGATATGTCTCTCCAAACTTGAGCAGTTAACTTTTCTTGTGTAACTCGTAGTATTAATTTTGTAGCCGATCCAAGCCAACTAAGTAATACTAAAATAAGTATTAACCATAATGTTTGTTTACTAGATGAACCGTTGAAAACATTTATACCTGGAATGGAATCATTTAAATTTTTCCCTACAAGCGTTCCTGCCAAGCGAGCGGCAACAGCGACACTCCCGAGATCAAGTAGTCCGTTAAACGCGGACAATGGGAGAATTGCCAAAAAAGACCTGACTCGCTTGCGGGGTATAGCCCGTAGCAAACGCCTCAGTCGATGAACCGTCTTGCCCTTGAGAAGTGGCACTCCGGACGCCAAGTACTTCTAAGAATTTATTCCTCCATGAGTCAGGTGTGCTGGATAGATAGACAGTCTTTCGACCGATCGGCGATACCTATCTTCTCTTTGATTTCTTTAACTATTGGAGGCGGATAAGCACCTTTCATAAAGATCTGATGTTGATTAAGTATTGCCAGTATTAACCTTTGTAGGTTTTTTGCTTTTGAACAAGTGTGGAATCAATTAACCCCAAAGACTTTTTGTAAGCATTAAATATGGATTGTCGTATAACACCTAATGTTTCCAGCTTCTAAGAATTTATGACCCTATCATCCTGGATCCCCTTCACTCCAAGGTATTGATTAAGGCGTAATAAATGGTAGTTTACTATTAGGATTTAAATGTAGTTTGATCGTCCCGTTTTGTTTTTAAGTGTTCGATAATCTTTTGTAATTCAGTTAATTCTGCATGCTCTTTTAGGATGGATTGAATTTTTCCCTGAGGCATTTGTAGCTTTTTGGCTATAGATGTCACTTCTTTTTGAAGCCTGTCCCTGTAAGCAGTTAGGGCTTCAATAGTGGCGTTAATCTCTTCTAGACGAGCTTCAGGCATTGATTAATCTAGTAGTCTTAATAAGTTCTTGAAGGCTGGACTTGAGCCAGAAGTGTTGAGAATTTAGCATTGTGTTCTGATTAGAAATTAGGTAAATTAAGCTCTCCGGACAGAGTTAATAGTTCAGAATAAATACAGTTACAGAAAAAATCATGTTGATTTCGCTGTGAATAGAACTTTGCGATGCATGCAGTTTGAGTTACGAAGCGTTTCGGAGTTTTCAAAGTAGAGGAGGGGTTTCCTGGAAACGCCTAAATTGGATAACTGCGTCTAGTCTTTGGGCTAGACGAACTTCAATCACAGTTCCGGTCTGTCTGACTTCCCAATGCTAGACGCATTTTCACGTGCCGTAGTTAGTGCCGATTCAAAGGGCGCTCCTATAGGCAGTGCTGATCTTGTTAATTTACGGAAGTACGTGTCTGACGCGAATAAGCGTATAGATGCGACTCTGGCCATTACGCAAAACGTCTCTTGCATTGCAGCTGATGCAATAGCAGGGATGGTTTGTGAAAACACTGGCATGACACAACCGGGGGGCAACTGCTACCCGACTCGTCGCATGGCGGCCTGCTTGAGAGATGGTGAGATCATTCTTAGATACGTTAGTTATGCCCTGCTTGCAGGGGATCCTTCCGTTCTGGATGACCGCTGTCTTAATGGATTGAAGGAGACCTATATGGCCCTTGGAGTTCCTATTGCTAACGCCATTCGTGCCGTTGAAATCATGAAGATTGCATCAGTTGCAATTATGACTGAAACCAACACAGGCAGGAAGATGTTTGATGGTATTAACTCTGGCTCAGGTGCTCAGTGTAAGGAGATTGCGGCTGAGGCAGCTTCTTACTTTGACCGAGTTATCAGCGCCTTGAGCTGATTAATTCGAAGTTCTTTGCAAATTACTCTTCCTTCAGAGGAAGCTTCTGATGAAATCCGCTGTTACAACTGTGGTAATTGCTGCCGATGCAGCAGGCCGCTTTCCTAGCCTTAGCGACATTGAGGCTGTTAAGGGCTCTTTTGATCGTGCTCCTGCTCGGATGGAAGCAGCCGAAAAGTTAGCGGCTGGATTAGATAAGGTCACTATTGATGCAGTAGATGCAGTGTATGGAAAAGGTTCATATGACGAAGCGAATAAAGATAAGTGTGTGAGGGATATCAACCATTACTTGAGATTGATTAACTACTGCTTAGTCACAGGTGGAACTGGGCCTTTGGATGAGTGGGGCATATCTGGCATGCGTGAGGTTATTCGAGCACAAAGGTTGCCCACGGTTGCTTATATCGAGGCCTTTGCACATATTCGAGATAGAGTATGTGTCCCAAGAGATATGAGTCCCCAGGCAGCTGCTGAATTTAAAGCTCTATTGGACTATTTGATAAATGCACTTTCATGACTTGCTCACTATAAATTAGTAACCTTTGGTTGTTAACAACAGATCCTATGATCATTCATAAAATATAGATTTTGTCTTTTACTAGGGCCCTAATAATTACTCCTTTAAAAAATAGATAAAAATGGAAGAAAGTTTTTACCAGGAAATTAATGAGCTTTTCAAGGATATTTTTCACCCTAACCCTTGTATCAATCAGATGGCTTACAAGGTTATGCTTCGAGATTGGCCGGATACATCGATAGAGAAATTAATGCTTAGTTTAGATCATAAAGATATTGAGGTTAGGAGGAAATCAGTTAAAGCACTATCTCAGTTTGGTGAAAAGATATTGAAGCCAATATCTGCTAAATTCCTGTTGGCAGAGAACAAAACTACCCGTTTGAGCTGCTTAAAGGTCTTTGTTCTTATCTCTTCTGCCTTGAACCTTGATCGAACTCCTAAAGAGATTTCCCAGGTTCTTGACTTGGCAATCAGAGATGAGGCGCCAGAGATTGTGTTGACTTTGGTTCAGATGCTTCGCCAGATGGGGTCAGCAGGGATCCCCTTTCTTATTAGCCTGTCTAAAGACGATAATGTTCTTAAAGCTACTGCAGCCATTACTGCACTGGGAGAAATGCATTCCCCTTGTATTGCAAGCCTTTTAGAGGAAATTTCGTCTGACCAATCTAGAGATCTTTTAGTGCTTCAGAGTGCAAAGAATGCACTTGAAACTTATATGAACCTAAAAAATTTTAATGCTAATCAGTACTAATAGACCATTATATATTATTCTTTAGTCAGTATTTTGATTGCAATATTGACCACATTAAGTACACTTAAGTCTTTCTCTTTCTCTTTTATTTCTTCCAGGATTTGTATTGAGGTTTTCGATTTGAGCTTCATCAAAGATATAGCTGCAGCTTTTTTAACTTCAGGGCTTGGATCTAAAAGTTGTTTTAACAGATGTGGCTCGGCACAAACACTTTCATGAAGTTTCCCGATTAATGCTGTTGCCTCTACTCGTACATCGCTAGAAGGATCTTCTAGCGCATTTAAGAGAATATCTTTTGCTTCACTATCATTTGAATTCTGAATTTGATCTCCTAAGGCCCCAATCGCGGCAGCTCTAACTAATGCATTCTTAGATTGTGATGCGTTTCGAAGAGCTTCAGCTGCTTGTGCGCCTATAAAAGCCAATCCCCATCTAGCTAGCCCAGACTGCATAGCTGTAGTGTTGGTTATCATGAACACTTTCAAGAAATATTCGACGGCAGTTTCACCAAAAACTGCCATAGCTCCTGCTGATGACCCCTGAACAACCGGGTCGGAATCCTCAGTTAGTGCTTTGAGTAGATGAGGGAGTGCCGTTGGATCGCCAACTAGTTTCAGTGCTTTCGCTGCGCCTCTTCTTGCTATGACATTGCTGCTCTTTAGCAAGGCTTCTGTTAACAAGGGAGTTGCTGCTGTCCCTACTAATCCAAGGGCCTCTGCAAAAGTTCGTCTTAATAAGCCCCTTTTATCTCCTAGGCCAGCGACCATTAATTGGATTTCTTTGGTGTTTGTTTCTTGAATCGACCCTGAACGAATTAGAAGCTTGACTTCGTTGGCAAGGATTTCTGCTTCTTCTTCAGTTAGCTTCAATCCCTCTTCCAGTGTGCTTTTAGGGTTTGTCGGATACAAAGACTTAAGTGATGAGCCTTACTGTAGTATTTATAACTCAGAAATCTGGAGTTTTGATATTGAATCTCTACTCATTTCTAGAGAGGTAACTAAGTTGACTTGGCTACCTTTGTAATGATAGTAGATTTAAGTTGAATATAAGAAATCAACTTTATATGAGAATAGACAGCTAAGCTTATTGACTGGCTTTCCTAAGGATCTGTTGAAAATCAACTATTTGCTTTTCAGTGAAACATTCACCATTTGATAACCTCCCTGAACTAAGCCAACAGGAAGCTTTGGATATTCTTGCTACGCCCATCTGTAAGCTTGAATTATCAAGTGACTATTATAAAGCGGCATATCATTTATCTAAGTATCCAGGAACTGAATCTGAGAATGCACTTTTAGGATTAATTCAATCTCAGTCAACGGATAAATCGATTCTAATAGCAAAAAGACAGGCGGTTGAAGGGCTGGCGCGCTTAGGGTGCCAAAGGGCCATACCTATGATTGGCTCTTGTCTTAATAGTAAAGATCCCTATCTTATTGAGATCGCTGCATGGGCCTTAAGCGAGCTGAGATGCAGAGACTCGTATCTTATTAAGCAAGTTTCTAAGCTCCTTACTGATAAGTCCCAAAATAGACGTGTTTTAATTCAAAGTCTTGCGGGTATGGAGGCTACTTCAGAATTAGCAATACTCGCACCCCTGATGAAAGACTTCTCTTTGCCACCGACTATACAAGGAGCAGCGATTGCAGCGGTTAAAAGACTCTCTGGCAAAGCCGATAACCTTTTTAAACTAATTCAAAATCTTGAACTTATAAATCAAAATGATAGGCAATGTGCGATTCAGGACATTATAAATTCCGGATCACCTGAATTGCTCCCGTTTGTTTTAAAAACACCAGTTGCAACTTCATTTCGACTACGAGCTATGAATCAATTGTGTCCAGATCTCAGTATAAAAATACCTGGTCTGAATGTTATTAAATCTGTAGATTTGCTCATTATGGATGATCCAAATAATTTAATTCTTTTACACTCATATGAAAAACAGCCTGACATATCTTTCCTTATCGAGGAATTATATGGTACTGACTTTAGTAGGGCCTACCTTGCTTTAAGAACATTGCTGGAGCTCGATGCAATTGAACTTTGGAATGCATTAGAGTTTGAATTAGATAAGGCAATGAAGGACTATGGAGCAATCCATTTCTTCTCGATATTATTTGGTAAAGTTCATGGTTGGCAGATAGAGGCCTTGCAGTCAATAAAAACCTTTCTTTTGTCTGCGATGGATGGACGTTGGCCTGCTTATATGAAGTTTAAACCTGTTGCAATTATTAGCCTTATTAAACTATTTCCAGATGCATCAATTTTAAAACTTGATGAGTGGTTAGATGAATCCCGTACACCTTTTTGGGCGTCTAGATATGCAACACTCTTGGCTTTAGAGACCAGTGAAATATTGGATAGCTCACTCCCAATTGACTTTCAATCTATGAGTAATGATAGCAACCATTTTGTTAGAGAAAAGGCAAAGATTCTTCTTGAAAAGATAGATGTTTTGCTATGAACGTGAATTTTCTTTTTGCTATTTATTTAGATTGCCAGCCCTTAGTTATTTGCTCACTAAAGTCTTTCACCTTATTGAAGATTAATGGCCCATCAACTGACCCCCATACTTTGTCATTTGTCCTGATATCAAAACCTTCATCTATACAAATTAATTTATCCTTTGAAAGATTGACTTTGCTTTTCAAATAGGTCATTTTACCTTCCCATGGTATTAAGCAACTCCTCAAACTTTTTAATTCTCCAATGTAATTTCCAGGATTAATTTGCTTGAAGCACATTGAACAACCTAACCTTTGCTTTCTTTCGACATTTTCCAGACCCTGAAGAAGTTCTGGCTTGAACCCTGCTCCAGCAATCCTCTCTTTGTTAGTCAAAATGTAATTAGATAATATAAAGGATGTTTTTTCTTTAGTGATTTCATGAAGCCCTTGACGGTAGGGCCTCCATTTATCATACTCATAACTTTGCTCAGAATAAATCCATGGCCCTTTAAATATCTCCCAAGGAAGTGGTCGAAAATATATTATTATTCTAGCAAAATTCTTTGAATTATTCTGGGATTGATCTAAGTTGTCGAAAGCACCTGAAAGAGTATTCGCAAAGAGCATTAATGAATTCTCATCCATGTGAATTAATTCTGATTAGAATTATTTACTCTTCTCACTTCAGAGGCGAAGGAAGTTTGTAAAATACCTAGACTTTTTTTGTCTTTAGTAACCGATGATCGACAGCGAACATGTTCTGCAATGAACCAGATTCTTTCTTCCGAAACTGTGTGTTGATACTCTGTACTTAAAAGCAATGTGCCATCAGATAGAAAACTATAATATGATAAGACTTTCATTTTTTCTGTATACCCCTCACTTCTAATAATGTACCCCTTCTTCGTGGAGATTGCGAAGGGTATTAATATAGTTGACCCAGAAGATGAGCTGCTAATGTTCTCATTCTCCCAATCACTTTCAGCTTCCCACTCCATAGAAAAGGGTATGATTATTTCACCTGGAACATTTGAATGAGTATTTATGATATCTACTACTTTTTTATCATCTATGCTAAGAGAACTAATTTTGATACTACTTATTACTTGCTCGAACTGTCTGAATGCAAGTGAATGGCCGCTTCGCATTGACCTCCACTCACCTTCGCTCTTATTAACAAACTCTTCAATTCCCATAAAGAGTTTTGTCCTGTATTCCTTCTAAAGGTTGGCTAAGTAATGACATGAAGAAGAGATTTAAACATAGTTTGATTTTACAGATTGGGATCTTTCTTAAGGTCGGGTAGGGAGGCAAAGTCAATAATAGTGACTATTGGATATTATCAGGTTTAATTGAGGAAAGATAATGATGATAACTATTTGTCAGAATCATTACTTGTGCTGGGTTGAGACTCCATGCAAGTTGTTGCTATCTGAGTTTTGGAAGGCTCTTGATTTCATTATTAACTCTGTTGGATAGCTGTTGTAATAGTTGGCTTTTCCCTGCAGGAGCAGTTATTGAAGTTTTGGTTCCATGTATTGCATTATCACTTGTTGCAAAACTCCTAGATAAGATGGCCATCTTGTTGAACCCTGAAGTGGTAGCGTTGCAGGGTGAATTCCAGTAGCGAGGATATGGAACAGTGTTAGAACCAAAGATTTCTTCATACTCCGGGGAATCAATTAGCGCATCTATATGCTCATTATAACCTCTTTCAAATAGAATCTCTACTTGGCTAATTATCTCTAATTGGTTAATAGGTGGCCTGCCCAATAAGTGTTTAAAGCTAAGCTCTATGCACCGTTGCTGATTGACTCTATGAAAGTAATGGCGCTTATAAAAGTCAGACTTCGCTAGATTCCGAATGAACTCTCTGATACTTATATCGCCATTACGAAGTCGTCTATGAGACTCTATACAGAGTTCACTATCCATAGGATGTAAATTCCCAAAAACCTGTCTATAAGCAGCTTCGATTGCCATTTGGAGAGACTCATCATCGCTGGGGTCATATTTGTCATATGTGAACCCATAGGGACAGGTTTCTATATCCCTTGGGCCACTAGCTAAATGCAATTTTCGACATGAATCGCGTTTGTAGGCACCGATTACTTGATTGTTATCTACTCCCAAATCTAAAGAGGGATTGCTTTGAGATGTTGTGCAGAAAATGTCAGGTTGCCCAGGCATTGACCCTGCCTTGGAGTGCATTATGTAGCTCATATTCTTACTGCCAGCCACTCGAATTTTAGAGTATGAAACGGGGAAATTGTTTATTCTTTCGGCCCCAAATCTTAGAGCATGAAATGGAATCAAAGACATTTTGATTAACTGGCTTAGAGTTTCTTGAATTGGAGATAGTTGGCAGAAGAGTTTCTGGCAAATTTTGAACTAGATTTTTTTAGCTTGCTTTAGAAGAAGAATTTACTTCTGTTATTGATTATTGCAAATTTCCTAGGGTTTTAACTTAACTAGGTGGAATTTTGATAACCAACTTTATTTTTCAATCTCTGCTTTGAGCTCTGCCCAATTCAGTCGCTAAGTCATTGGCCATAGCTGGATGGAGGATTAGAGAAGCTCTTGGTCATTCATTTCTTCCAGGATAGAAGATCCACGACGGGTGCTGACCAAACTCTTTTTCTTGAAGTCTATTTATTCTCTTTGTATGCTGGATAAAGCTATATTTTTTTTTCTTTTAGAGATGGACAGAAGGCTAATGATAGATATTATCATTATTATCGCTAAGGATTTGTAGCTTGTGGGATTAAATGAGTACTCTTCAGGTATAGAACAAAGATTTGGTCAGCAACTATTTCGACTCAGTGAATTGACTGAGATGTTGACATTGAGGCTATTGGAGTTAGAAGAACGGTTGTTAAAACTAGAAGAAGTTTCAAACTCTCCTATTGATGCCAAACAGGAGGATACAGTTCATCTTTTGCAAGAGAGTGAATTACGGGTAAAACACTTGCAGAGCTTACTTAGTCCTGATGGTTTGGAGCAAAAAGGTGTTCAGGATGTTTCATCAGGGAAGGAGAGCCTCAACGACTTTGCTCAAGAGGGAAATATAAGCTCTTCTCAAGAAGATGCATCTTTCGAGCTATTTGAACAGGAAGACTCAGGTATAGAAAGTCAAATGAATAACCCTCTTGACGGAGAAGTTTCTAATGAAACTGAATATGTGGATGACCCTCAAATGCCTTTGCTTTCAGCGTAAGACTTACTCTTATTTCAGCTTAAGTAATTTTATTCTGAAAAGTGCGACCTGTTTTGCTTGTAATGGTCTGCTTTGTAGAAATGGGTGACTATTGATAGATTGAAGAACAATATTGAGCTTGTCTTCTTTGGATAGTTGAGACTGACTAAGATCTGATGAGAGTTGATTCCAGGCACTATCAAATTCAATCGCGAAGCTGTCTGCATTATCAAACAATCGATCACTTTTTTGATTTGCTGCATCGAAAGACAAGTTAACCAACCTCAACGAAGCTAAATTACAGAGCTTGAGTCTATCGCACTATTTACATATTCTAATTGAATATGCCTGAAGTAGAATGATTTGAATAGTTTAAATTTCTTTTAATTAACTATTTCACCCTTACAAGGATTCTCTTACTAGTGTTTTTTACGAAACAAATGGTAGCGAGAGTTGATCAATGTTACTGATAGAGTAATGCTCGTAAGAATAAGCAATGGAAGATTTACTTCACTATTTGAGAAAAATAATCCAAGCAATACAAACCATAGATTGGAAGTAAATATTAGAGATACTACATCTCTGTGACTAAAGCCTCTTCGTAGTAGACGGTGGTGTAGATGTCTTCTGTCAGGGAAAAAGGGTGACTGTCTAGATCTTATTCTAGTCAAGATTACGGCAGCCATATCTACAAGAGGTAGAAATAATATTAATATTGGTAAGTGAATTTTGGTTACATAGAGAGATGTTGTTTCAGGTAACATTTCATATGAGCACGCAACAAGACTTATTGCAGCCAGATTAAACCCAAGAAAATATGAACCACCATCCCCCATTAGTATTCTAGAGGGATATAAATTGTGTCGTAAAAAACCTATGCAACAACCTGCAAGTGATGCTGATAAAAAAACAGAACCTAATTGACCCTGGTTGAAACCGACTGCCATAAGTCCAAGAGCCGATACGCCAGAAAGACTTGCGGCTAAACCATCTAGACCATCCATCCAGTTGATTGCATTAGTGACACCCACTAGCCATACAATCGTTGCAATTACACTAATTAAAGTTGGTAGAATAAAGATTCCTCCATGTTCACCAATCCATGATAAATCTATAGCTTCAATGCGTATTCCTTCCCACCAAACTATCAATGCACCAGTTACTTGTAATGCGAGTCTTATCCAAGGTGAAAGTGATAAAAAATCATCAGCCAACCCAATTAAAAAAAAGAAGAAAGAAGAGGATAAGATTATCAATATCAGTCTAGTGACATCAGGCTCTAGCGAGCTGAATCCACCCAGTATCCATGTGAAGCAACATCCTATAAGGCAGCCTATGAGCATGGCAATGCCACCAAGACGTACCATTGGAGCCTTATGTTGTTTGCGGTCATTTGGCTGATCGGTGACTCCTAGCCTGACTCCCATCTCGCGAACTTTTGGCACTAATAAGATTGTGATAGCCGAGGCCACACCAGCACTCCAGGCAGTTAGTGCAATTGGGCTATTCACAATATTCAAGGTAGCTCCTATATGAGATTGACTTTGCAAATGGGATATAAGACTTACCATAGTCAGTCTTAGCATTGTGATGCTCAGCAAATAGACGTTTCAGCACAAAAATAAGTCGATTAACTGGATTAAAGCTTACAGCCCTGCTTCAGTCGTTGTAGTTAATTGGCAAATAAGAGACTGAGGATACTTTAGCCCTGCAAATTGATTTATTCAAGGTTTTCTCTCTTTTAAGTACATATTTACTCCAATCTGCTAATTGTAGAACTATTTGTTGATTTATGGAATTTAAATTGCAATGATTCAAGGCTTGATTTCCATCAAAATTTTTTATAAAAACATCAATTACTGCTTGGTATGCTTTATTTAGACTTGAAATAAAATATTGAATATATAATCTAAATTACCTCTTTTGGTAGAGGATTTCCAAGTAGCATTTCATAGTGGTTAAGAGTATCTCGGTTCACAAGAGAAACTTGAAATTCAGCAACTACCTTTTCACGTGCAGTTTGCCCAAACCTCCTTGCTAAATCAGGATTATCAATCAGCAACCTAATTGCTAATGACAATGCACGGCTATCTTGAACTGGTACTAATAACCCTGAGCGTCCATGGTCTACAACGTCTCTGCAACCAGGTACATCGGTAGTAATAATAGGTCTTTCCATAGCTGCAGCTTCTATGAGTGAGCGTGAGAGCCCTTCTCTCCAAGAGGGCAGAACAACTAGGTCGCTCGAAGCATAAAGGCGGCGCATATCAGTCACGTGACCTAGACAGTGGATAAGAGGGTTTGCTTGGAGAGCTAAAAACTCCTCACCTGAAAGACTACTCCTGTTACCATCGTCGATATCCCCAGCAATTAATAACTCAAGCTTAACTCCTTTAGACCAAAGTTCTTTACAAGCAAGTAGGAGTTCTTTTATCCCTTTTTCTCTAATAACTCGAGAGGGGAAGAGAACTTTGATTGATTGCCCATATTGTCCAGCATTATCCTTTAATGGGATGAAGTGGTGGATATCAACTCCAGAACCTCTAATGAGACGAGTCCGCGAATCATCAGTGATACCAAGATTAATTAGACGTTCTTGGTCGTCAGCATTTTGAAAAACTACAGTTGCTCGTCTGGCCATAAATACAGCCCTATACAAAGGTTTTAAACAATGTCTTAGAAGACGATGCCTTTTGCGATTTCCAAGAAATACATGACCTAGACCAGTGACTGCATTAATAACTTTATAAACCCCTGCAATTTTGGCCGCGATAGTGCCATAGAGGCAGGCTTTGATAGTGAAGTGATGGACTAAGGCAGGCTTTTTACGTCTGTAAATCCTTATTAGGTCAATAATTGCTCGGATCTCTAAAAAAGGATTTATTGAACTTCTTGACACTAGCCAAGGATCCACTTGCAACCCTTCCGACTTAAGAGATTCCGTGTAACCGTCATAGGGGGCCACCAGGGAAACCTCATAACCATGTTTTCGGAGATCTTTAATGAGAGGCAGACGAAAGTTGTAGAGATACCAAGAAGTGTTGGCGATTAATAAAACGCTCGAATTGGCTTTTGAAATTAGCAATGTGGTAGTAAACTAATGGGCTAGCTAGAGGGGAGTAAAACCTTATATACCAAAAGATACTAGCTGGTCGATAAATTTTTTGTATTAAACTTAATTTCGACTGAAATAGCAATGAAAATCAAGAGATATGTAGTAATAAAAACAAGAGATATTATTAATGAAAATGACTAAGCAATGGATTTGGCGAATATTTAATCGAGGATTTTGTAATTATTACTGATATAGTATTTAGAGTATTATCACTCTAAATACTATATATTAAAAACCTTTTGACTGTATTTTGTCTGATGAACACCTGGATAGAAATCTTCTTCGTATAGACCTAGATCTAATTAGAGCGACAATAAATGCAGTAAGCTTTGAACCATCAAGGACAACGCATACAATGGCAATAGCTATCCATTGCAATGGTAAAAGTCGTGAAAGTTTAGTCCCTCTGTTCAGAGGCATAAGAAGGCCTCTTATCAAACCATAGGATAAGATTAGTGCTGTTAGCGTAAGCTTTGTTATATTTGCAAAGTAAGGAAAACTAGATTCTTCCCAATTGGTCATTAGATCATTCCAATTAAAGGCAAAGAATATTACTAATAGGTTGCTTACTAAGAAATATATTAGCTTCTGAGATTCAAGGTGGAAAACCACTGGGGAGCAGCTCCGATAGTTTCTAAACCACTTTTTGGATAACTCATAAATGTTGCTAGGAATTGAACGATAGATCAGTATTGGGGTATGTAAAACTCTATCAAAGTATCCAAATTGCTCTGCTCTTAGAAGCCAATCTGTATCTTCTGCGGCTCTTATATCAGGCAGGAATAATCCTATATCTTCTAGGACTGAAACGTGTAAGATTGTACCAGGTAAGGTTGTGATAGCTTTTTCTCCAAAGGTTGATCTTATAAATAATCTTTTAATACTGTTATCACCTACATAACGAGTGAGGCCAAAGGCTATCTTTGCATTTTCCTGTTCAATGAGTGCATAAGAATCAGTCAACCAATCTCCTTCAGGTATCGTATTGAGATCTAAAAATGCTAGCCAGGGTTGTGTGGCTTCCTTGATTCCACTGTTTCTTGCAGACCCAGGAAATTGCTTCTTCTCTTGTGGAATAATCTTAACGATGTTTTTAAAGGCAATATCAAAACTATTTAATAAATTTGATATTGATTGCTGATTGTCAAATATTTTGAGGCCAGCATCAATTATCAATATTTCACAGGGCAAAGAAGTACCTCTCGCTAGCGCAAGTAAAATTGGTGATAAAGCCTCAGAAGAAAGAGCACATGGTATAACAACTGATATAGGTAGGACTTTGGGTGGCATATGCTTCAAAATTCACGCTTGGCAAGCCGTGACTCAACAGTAATTTTAATTATAGCTACGTATACTAGTCAATTAGTATTCATTCCGAATAACAATATTGTAATCCATTAGATTTCCTGCCTGCTTAAGGCATAATGACTCGTAAGAGACTAATCCTTAAGTAATTAATTTAATCTTCCTTGGCATATGTGTGGCTTTGCTGGAATCTATAGCTCAGAACAAGCATCTGAACTCCAACTAAGTCAATTGGCTTCAATGATGGCATCAGAGTTGCAGCATAGAGGCCCTGATGATGATGGTTGTTGGTCAGATGATGTTTTTGCTGTTGCTCATAGGCGGCTTTCAGTTATTGATAGAAGCTCTTCGGGCTCTCAGCCTATGAAATCTCAATGCGGAAGATATGTAATTGCCTTTAATGGTGAGATATATAACCACAGAAATATGCGAAATGAAATTTTATCATCGCAACCTTCACTATTATTGAAAGGACATTCTGATACTGAGACTCTCTTAGAAAATATATCTACTTTTGGATTATTACATACACTGGAAAATATTAATGGAATGTTTTCCTTTGCCTTATGGGATAGAAAAGATAGGAGCCTTTACCTTGCTAGAGATCGCCTAGGTGAGAAACCACTATATTGGGGGTGGTCAAATCAATCACTAATATTTGGTTCAGAATTAAAGGCATTGAGAAAACATCCAGGCTTTTGCACTGAGATTTCTGAAATTGGACTGTTAGATTATTTAAGGTATGCATATATTCCTGCTCCTTTAACTATTTTTAAGAACATATATAAGTTAGAACCTGGAACTTTCCTAAAGGCATCTGGTTCAATACCTATCTGTCCGCCGAATCAACCTATAAGACCAGGTCAATCACATTATTCAGTTTCCATCGAACATTATTGGAAACCAATTGATAGAACTCTCTCTTTAGAAATATCCGAGCCTCAAAGTGAGCAGTTCTATGTAGGTGAACTTCATTCTCGATTGAGATCAGCCGTATCTCGACAAATGTATGCAGATGTTCCAATTGGAGCTTTCCTATCTGGTGGCATTGATAGTTCATTAATTACAGCAATAATGTCAGAATACAGCTCACAAAAAGTTAATACGTTTACGATTGGTTTTCAAGACTGTGGATTCGATGAGGCTCCATATGCAAGGGAAATATCAAAAGTGTTAGATACTAATCATTTAGAATATTATTTATCTAATAGTGATGTTTTAGATCTTATACCACGACTTCCTAAGATTTACGATGAACCTTTTGCTGATAGTTCACAGATTCCCACTTGCTTGATCTCTGGCCTTGCTCGCTCTAAGGTGACTGTTGTTCTTTCTGGTGATGGAGCCGACGAAATTTTTGGAGGGTACCCTAGATATTTATTTGGAGAACAACAGTTTGCGCATTTGAGAAGAATTCCATTTGGATTACGTAAAAATATATTTTCGCCAGTATTAAGCTTTCTAGATGAGGAAACGATTAAGCAGCTATTTCTTAGAGGTTCATTGCTTTTTAGACAGAATAATATCTTAAATCCTTATTATAAAATAATCCGACTTTTGGAGAAGTTATCAAGTGTAAATAGCATTCTTGATATGAACTCTCACATGTCCAGTATTTGGACGCGGCCAGAATTAATTTTGAAAAGGGCTATTTCTGACCAAGGGGCTAGTCCAGAGACTTTGATCCAGATGACTGGAATTAGCTCTATAGACATGATGAATCATGATCTTTTAAAGTATTTGCCAGATGATTTGATTTGCAAAGTTGATCGTGCATCTATGAATTTTGGGTTAGAAGCTAGAATGCCATATTTAGATAATGAAATTGTTGAATTTGCTTTAGCATTACCATGCTCTATAAGAGGAACCAAATCTCAAACAAAATGGATACTCAAAAGGATTTTAGAAAGATATATCCCGAGCAAATTAATAGATAGGCCTAAGTCTGGATTTAGTATTCCACTAGCATCACTATTAAGAGATCCACTTAAGCCCTGGTGTGAAGAATTACTTTCTGAGTATGAATTAAGCAAGTCTGGCTATTTTAAAACCGATATTATCCGAAGAACTTGGCGTGAACATTTGTCTGGACAGTATGACTGGAGTGGCCGATTGTGGAATATTCTTATGTTTCAAGCTTGGTATCGGACACTTAGTTAGATGTTTCGTATGATTCGCTTAATTGTATGGAGAAATAAGCCTCAGGCTTCAACTTCTTTTGCCCCTGGATACTGGAGCTGTAATCAAAAATGAGAATTTGTCTACTTACATATGATCAAACTATTCCAGGTGGAGTTAATAGAAGACTATTATCTTTATACAAATTACTATCAATGCATCATTCTGTGGAGATACTTTCTATTGTGGAATTACGTAAGAATATGAATGAGAAAACTCATTGTAAGCCAAACCTTTTCCTTGTATTACTCCGAATTCTTAGACTTCAACTCAATATTGGAACTGTATTGACTAGATATGATTTGGTAATAGCATTTTCACTTCTGCCTGGAATAATATCCTTATGGCCATCACGCAAACATATATTTGTTGCCACAGGCTCAGCTTTCTATTCAAGAGACTCTCCAAGAGTATCAAGAATACTATGGACATTCTTTCTTCAACCTTTAATCTATATTTTTACTAGCGCTATAGTGCCAGCTTCACCTCATTTGGTACCCCCTATATTCAAATTGACATGGCTTAGAAACAAGATTCATTATATCAACGGTCTGATAGATCTAGAGAAACTAGAAAATCAACTATTGGCTGACCTCCCCTTCTCTTCTGATATTCTACTAAAACCATATATTTGTCTATCATCATCACTGACTAAACATAAAGGAGTCCTTCAGTTTTTAGATGTTTACTCAGAGTATCGTCATCTGAAAGATGGAAATAAATTAAATTTGGTAATTGTTGGTGATGGACCAGCTTATTTAGAATGCTTTCAAAGGTGTAGGAGTTTGGGTTTAACTTGCTCGGATCTAAACCATTCAAAAGCCCATAAATCAAATGTCATGTTTGTTGGGCATCATCAAAATCCACTACCTTTTATTCTTAATAGCTCCGTATTTGCCATGCCTTCATTTTACGAAGGCCTTTCGAATCAACTTCTTGAGGCAATCTATTGTTCTGTTCCTATATTAGTATCAAATTGTCCCGGAAATGTAATAGTCATCAATAGCATCAGAGAGGTGGACAATACCAATTTTTCCACAACCCAATGTACGCTTTTGCCTGTTCTCAATAATCCTATCGACAAAAAGATATGGGTTAAGACTTTAGTTAATCTGGATCAGAGAAAAGACGAAAAACTAATTCCATCTTTACGAAACAATCTTTTGGTATCTCAGTTTAGTCTTTCTCAAAATTCAGCGAAATGGCTAAAACTTGTTGGCTCTTTTGGATAGATATTATTAGTACTAATTCTGATCTCCAAAGTTAAGTCCAAAGTAGGTTGTCGTATGGTATCCACATCACTGAATGCGTAGCAAAGTTGAGCCAGACAAATTGGACTGTGAATGCAAATATAATGACCAAGGCATTCAGAACTTTTGGTCTTGCTTTAAATAGTTTGAAATCTGGAAATCTTGAGGCTACTAATAACTGTATTGGTATGGCGTATAGTGCAAGCCTGTCAATAACCGTGCTGCTGCTTAAAAAGATTAGACCTAGCACACAAGCTAATGAGTAGAAAGACATCCATTTCCAGAGAATTTTCTCAGATTTTGCAAGAACCAATCTGTCACTATAGATTAAAAATAATATTGAAGGTATAACATTAAGTGCTACACGAACCAGTGCTCCATCTGATTGCATCCCCTCTTCAATATAAACAGACACAAAGGTACTTACTCTAGAAAGCAGAAATATACGAGCCATGCCATAACCAGCTATCCCAAGCAGTATTGCTTTTAAAATTTTGTTTTCCAATTTCCCAGAGGTTAAATATGGGAAGGCTAGGGGCAAGACAATTAAACTTGTTTGTTGAAAGGCAGCGGCAAGACAAGTCCATCCCAGGAACCAAATCACTTTATTGTTGACTAACGCGCTATATCCGAACATCAATAGACCTATTGCCGTGGCTTGTCTGGTGTAGCCCATCCCTACAACTATGACTAAATATGGTATTGCCATGGTCATTGCAAGCCAAGGCCTGGCAGTGCTTTTACAGAACCAGACCAAACCAGAGCTAAATATTGCAGCACATACAAAATTGACTCCATATACTCCCATCTTCAAGTTGAGAGACATCCAGTTTAGAATTTCAAAAAGAGGCTCTCTAGCAAGACTAATTTCTCCACTTTCTTTCAGTCGCTCTATGTATTTCATATAACCAAACCAATCTCCGCCAACTTCATGCCGAAGTCCAATAATTATTACCAAGACTGTGCATATGCTGCAGGCTGTGATGAACCCCCATTTATGGCTTGCTTTAGCTAAACCTCGCCATGCAGTTATGGCAAATAACAGCCAATAAATGACCAAGGCTAAACTCCTCCCACACTCTTTATTGGCTTTAGAAGTATATAGAGTATCTTCAAGAGGTAAGATCAGTTAGCTTGTTCAGTGAGATTAATTCACTTTCTGAGGCAATGGGCAGTGCTTCAACTGTATATCCTTGCATAACTAAATGCTTAATTATATACAAGAAACCATGCTCTGCAGTGAGTCTTCCATACTTACCCTCTAGGTTTTCATTCAACAGATTCATTACTATAGAACGTTTAAATAAAAATACACCTATATCTCTCTCTCCTTTTTTTGGGGTTAATTCATGTTCCCTAGTCTCTATTAGATCTATCACTTTACCATTCTTGTCTCTTTTAACCATAGTATAGGCTTGCTCGACATGTCTAGATATAAATGTGAATGTGTTTTTATTATGAAAATGTACTTGAACTAGCCGCGATAAAGTTGAACTTTGAACAAATGGTATATCTCCCCACATTAGTAGTATATTTTCAGATTCAAGACATATCGGCGAAGCATTAGCACTTAGCACTGCATTGCCCATTCCTAATGCTTTTTCCTGAATGACTATATTCGCATCAAGATTATTTTTTCGCAAACACTCTACTATTTGTACCTTTCCTTTTGGGCTGACAATAACAGTTGGAAAATTATCATACAGCACCACACTTTTCATGATTCTTATGAGGATAGGTATACCATGAACCTCATGTAATGTCTTCGGGTATGGAAGCTTTGCTCTACTTCCTTTGCCAGCTGCTGCAATGACTGCGCTGATATTTTTAACCATTAAAGTCTTTCCCTAATTGACCCTTTAGGCCTTTTATGATTGCACTGTAGAATATCTGCTTATACCTTCCGAACAGTAGAGAAAAGACCATATGCAAGCTATTTCTCTTCGCTGTTCTAATTGAAATAACTATGATGGTCAGGATGTTCCTAATACATATAATGTCGAAATATTTTTTGTTGATTATCAACGAATTCTTTATTAAATAATATATTTTTGGAACAGTGTAACTTCGTTTGCTGACATTGGGATGATAATGGTATGCACTAAGTAGAGAGACTACTTCTCCATAACATCGAAGCCTAAAGAAATAATCCACCTCATCACCATAGATGAAATAATCCTCGTTAATATTACCTATGTGATGTACTGCTTTTATTGATATTAGTGCTCCATTGAAAAGATGCACAAAAGGATACTTGTCAGCATTTGTGAATTTCCTAAGCGCATTAATGGTTTTGATTTTCCTTGGAAAAGTGAAGATTGCAGGCAAGCCATTTTTATTTAAGACTGGGAAGGGGAAAACGAATGTCGAAGGCCTATCCTCTTCTACAACAACAGAGGAAATACAAGCGGTATTTGCCCTCAATTCATTAGCGAGCAATAGATGTGATTGTTGGTCTGGATACCCATCATCATCCATTAACCAAGCGGCATCAAAGTCATTTGCCATTGCATAACTTAGCCCTCTTTGCCAACCACCTGCTGAACCAACATTTTCCTGATCAATACAAAAAACATCCATCTCTTTTAACATCTCACTTGTTCCATCAATACTCCCATTATTGATAACAACAATTTTTTCCACTGGCATTGTTTGCTCTTTCAAATAACCTATACATCTCCTTAAAAGCTCACGCCTATTGTGTGTTACAACAATGGCCACTGTTTTGATGGGGGCTTTCATGTTATTTCCAATTCTTGATTGATTAGTGTAAATGGGAGTTGATTTATATTGATAAAAGGAATTTTCGCATTTTTCGCGGCTTCGATTCCTGTAATTGAGTCTTCGAAAATTACTGACTGAGACCTAGTAAAACCTGCCAAACTGACTGCCTTGAGAAAAATTTCTGGTTCAGGTTTAGCTGCTTTAACATCTTCTGAACATAAGGCAAATTTAAAGAAATTACTTAATCCTAGCTTTTCTATTGCTAGTTTAACAGTTTCCCTAGAACCTGAGCTTGCAATAACGCTCTCAAATTTTGGTTGTGACCATCGAAGAAATTCTTTGGCTCCTGGCATGGGCAAAAAGTCCTTGTCATTTGAGATAAGCTCCCTAACCATTTTTTGCTTTAGGAGAACTAGTTCATTTAGGTGGAAATCTGTTAGGCGATGATTTGCTTCTTCGAGGCAATACTTTAATGCCTGATAAGTATTTTGGCCTGCTATTTTACTATAGTCAACTCTAATTGAGAACTCATTAAGAACCATCTGGAAGGCCATCTTATGATGTCCTGATGTGTTAGCAATTGTCCCATCAAAATCAAAAATTAAAAGAGATTTGCTTGAAATGAATTCCTTGAGACTATCGACTTGATTCACAGTATGGAGGCTTAAATCTCGAGCCTGACTACTTTTATTAATGTACTCTATCCTATTGATTACGCATAAGTTCAAATCACATCTAGCACACTATAATATTTAACAAATCATTGCTGGTTAGGGCATTTTTGATTTTTGATGTGAATATAAGCCTGTGAAATCTATCTTGCTCAATGATTTCATAGGCTTGATTTCAGCTCAAAAAGCTCTATTATTTTTCCTATAACTTTCTCGCCGTCATGTTTCCCTGGTGAAATCGCCGATTCAAAGTTGTCAATAATGCGCGTGATTTCTAGATCCTGGAATCCCTTTTCATCGTATTCAACGTAAGTCTCGTCGGCTTTGAGCTTACTTTGATTAATAAGAATTACACTAAACAAATCTTCCATATCATATTTCCTTTCACCGGATAACTCCATATAACGATGTGCTCCATAAATATAGTCTGAAGCTTTATACATAGGGGTTTCATAATCAGCACCTATATTGGTAATGAAAACTTTTAATGCACTTTTGTTCCTTGCAATTGTCTCAGCCAATCCAGTTGTCAAGTAGCTCGGATAAAGTGACGAATGCTGTGTTCCAGCTGAATAGATAATTATATTAGCTTGTTGTAAGGCAAGCTTAACTGAGGGTGAGATAGTGACATAGCAATGATGCCTATTTAAATAATAACGCTTTTCATTTGTAGTTAGCTTTTCAAAAGACTGGCGATTCAATTCTCTGTCTAAAAGGTAGATCCTCTCAATTCGAACATTTGACCTTAGCTCTACAATTTCTGCTTCACTATATAGCATCTCTCCGTTCTCTCTTAGGGCGACTAAGTGCTTATTTTCGTTGCTTGTAGAAATTACTGTTCCTCTTAGCCTGAATAATCTTTCAATAAATAAATTAGCCTGCTCTATATTTCTCCCGAAGCGAAGAAATGCTCCAGCATATATACAATTCATGATTGCACAGTCTGAGAAGTTGAATTTCTTCTCTTTTAGCTTCTCAATTGTTCTAAGACATTGTAGGAACTCACTTAACAGTGTCCTCAGGTTACTTGTAATGTGGTCAGATGTGAATGCTGAACCTGCTATGTAGTCACTGTCTCCACTCGCAAATTTGCTTATTTCTTCCAAAGCCTCATCTCTTAAGCAATTTATTGAAAATCTATGTTTAAAAAGTTTTAGATTGCTTGCAAAATCGGGATCATTAGTAGGGAGCATTAGCTCTTGAACTTTACGGATGTCAGAGGGGCCTAGCATCTCAAAAAATCTGCGAATTTCCCCCGTCGACTTTCCATCGTCGTATGCATTTACGACAGAAGTAACCTGGAATCCAGGCTGATTTAATAGAGGAGGGATTAGCGCCCCTGCCCCTCTACCGCCATTTAATACGACTACGTTTAGCATTTCTAAAGCTCTAAATAACTCGCAATGATCTAGTAGAGGTCAGAATAGAGGTTTTCATCATTTCTTTATAGTACCTATTTTTACGAGAATCTAGGCATTGTGCTGACCACTATATCTACTGTCGCATAACGAAACCACTTGCTTACTTTCCCATAAAAGTAAAACTACTTAGATTTGATTGATCGAATTTTTTGTTCTACTTGTTCTTATAAATAAATTCGAATATCAGTATAGTTATGTTCATATCTAGCTTTCTATAATAAAGAAACTTAGAATCTTTCTCTATTTTCTTTCAACTGTTTATACACTTTTGCATATAAACAGTTTGCAATCTCTAGTCCAAGCACTTTTCTCGAGGCTTCCCTTAGTCTATCTCCACCTAGCTCTTGCAAATTATCAAAATTAGATATTGCTTCTGATAAAGAATCTTTGCTTAAATCTTTTATGGTTAAACCAGCATTGAGTGTGCTTATCAGCTCTTCAACATCTCCTACGCCTTTATTGCATAAAACGGGAACTCCTGAAGCGAATGCCTCAGCGATTTTTGTCGGAGACATAGATATCTTAGAGTATGAGGGCATGGTAAAGGCGACTAAAATATCCATTCCAACAATTAAGTTTGGAACCTGGTTTCTAGTAGCAGAATAAATATGAATAAATTGATGAATTTCTTTAGGGCAAAATTTATTTAATAGGGTGTTGAACTTTTCTCTGTCTTGTGTAACAACCAGTGCAGAGATTGCTTTTCGTGTTGTGCTGGCTAGCTTGAAAAGCTCTAAAAATGCTTCTGGCTTATACATAGAGCCTACTGAACCTAAGTAGCCAATAACGAAGGAATGAGCTGGAATTCCTAGTTTTTTTTTGATTTCCGACTTTTCTGCTTCACTCGCAATTCTAAAATGTTCATAATCTGCACAACAAGGTATTACGGTTACCTTGGCTTCTGTTTTCGCCCCCATTCTTATTACCTCGGGTAGAACAGATTTTGTTAGGACAACTAGTTGGTCGCATGATTCTAGTATCTTCTTTTCCTGTCTTTTAAAGTGATCGTATTGTAAACGATGTATCCAATTATTTATATTCCAGCTCCCTTTGTCAACTCGCTCGTCTACCCAAAGACCTCTGAAGTCAAAGATAAGCTTTGTGTTAAATAATGCCTTTAATAGCATCCCCACTTCTGCGGGTGCATGTGCTCTTGCATGGATGACATCAATTGATTTAAGTTTTACTAACCAAGTTGCCATTAAATACATTTTAACTAAGTCATATACCTTTCCGAACAATGACAATCCAGATGTAAACTGAAGAGGTATCCAGTTTATACCTTTTTTCATTAAGTGTGATTTAACTTTTGCTGATTGAGCTTTGTACCTATACCTCTTTTCAAAACTGAGAATATGGACTCTTTTTTCTTTTTCAGAGATTCCATATATATAGGGCAGTATTTGGCTTTCCCCAAGCGGGTCAAGAATCCCATCATATGTAATAAAAAGAATATTCAGCTCTTCCTTTTTATTAGAGAACAACTTTTGTTTCATCCCCACTCCTTTAGCCATGCTTGCCACATCAAAATGATCCATAGCTTATGGGTATGGTCAAACCGGCCAGTGAGATGTTGTTCCCAAAGCTGTTGAATTGGCTGAGACTTCAGATAACCTTGGTTTTCTATAACTATTGGGTTTAGTAACTCTTCTGCCCATTCACGTAAGGAACCTCTTAGCCATTGACCGATAGGGATTCCAAATCCTGCTTTTGGCCTATCGATTAATTCTGAAGGCACATATTTGTAGAGAATTTGTCTTAAGGCCCATTTCCCAATTGCCTGAGTTTGCTTAGCACTCTTATTTCGTATCTTCATGGTCATTGGTAATTGCCATGCCATTTCTGCGACTCTGTGGTCTAGGAAGGGTGCCCTTGTTTCCAGACTTGCAGCCATTGCTGCACGGTCTAGTTTAGTGAGAATGTCATTGGGCAAATAATTCAAGGTGTCATAGGCCATCATTCTTTCTGCAGGATCTTCAGATATCAAACTTGGTAGTGGTAGGTTTACAGCACTTGGTGGTTCGAAGATCGGATAGCTGCTTTCTTCGCATTGCATTATTGAAAGAGGTTGCTTCCATTCACTAATTAATGAAAGATAGAGTTCATCAGAAGTCCGGACTCTTTGAAGTCGCTCAGCAAGTTTGTGGGCTTTATGTCCTACTTGGGGGATACCCAGTGCTTTTACTGCTCGATCCCATTTGCTAGGGGGGATATTTCTAATTGTGCAACCTAGTAAGTATCTCAGATGGAAAGGCATCCAATTGACACGGCTCCATATCTTTGGGCCCCAAAAATATCTGTTATAGCCGCCAAATAATTCATCGCCTCCGTCTCCACTTAGAACAACCTTTAGTCCGTTTTTGCGTGCCTCTCTACAAACTAGATGGGTAGGTATCTGAGATGAGTCCGCGAAAGGCTCAGAGTAGATTTTTGCTAAAGATGGGATGATTTCCATAGCCTCTGACGCGGTCAAGATTGTCTCGCAATGGTCGGTACCTAAGTGCTTTGCAACAGAACGCGCAAAGGGTGCTTCATTGAAATCTTCTTCTTCAAAGCCAATAGTGAAAGACCGGATGGGTTGTTGGTTGTTTTTTTGAAGGAGGGCAGTTATTAATGAAGAGTCAATACCTCCTGAAAGGAAAGTCCCTAGGGACACGTCAGCTAAACTTTGCTTCTCTATTGATATTTGGAGCGTCTTTTCTAGAGCATTTAGGGCTTCTGTTTCATTAAAAAAGTGAATATTAGATTGTCCTTGGTGCTGGTAATAACGTTGGCGTGATGCAGTTTCTGCAGAGGTTCTAAAGCACCACCATTGTTGTGAAGTAACAGGCTCTTCTAAATCACTTTCTCTAATTGTGAGTAAATGACCTGGTAAGAGTTGATTCATACCTTGATAAATGCAGCATGGAGCTGATATGGCAGAAAACCGTAAAAGTTGAGAAAGTGCCTCTCGGTTGATTCGATTACTGAAGCCAGGGAAGCTCCTAATTGCTGCTAGTTCAGAAGCAAAAAGGAAAGTTTTTTGTGAACCTTCTCCTGTAAAACCGTAGTAAAGAGGTTTCTCTCCAAATCGATCTCTTGCGAGCTGAAGAACATGCTCTTTTCGATCCCAAATTGCTATTGAAAACATCCCTACAGTTCGTTCTAAAGTTTCTTCAATTCCCCAAGTTTCTATCGCTGTGATAAGAGTTTCGGTGTCACTAGAACCTATCCATTGAGTTCCATTTCGTTGACTGTTGAGCTCTCTACGTAACTCAAGGTGGTTGTATATTTCACCATTGAAAACAATCACGTGCCTTCCAGAGTGACTAATCATGGGCTGGTGGCCAGCTCTAGAAAGATCTAAAATTGATAGGCGCTGGTGCGCTAACGCGATAACCTCATTTGCTTGCCACCACACGCCAGAGTCGTCTGGCCCTCTATGGGCTATTGCAGCAGCCATCTTGCTTGCAACCTTTCCCAAAGAAGACCTGTTTGGGAAGTTTGGATTGGTCAAAATGCCTGCAAAGCCACACATAATTAGACACTCCTCTTGTTCATTTCACTAAGAAAAAAAGTTTGAAGGATTTCGGAATCAGTAATCTCGATTAATACCAAGGATGGAGTTAGGTGATCCGTCTGAGACTACTTTCCCTTTGTCAAGGCGAATGACTCGATCGCATCTAGCTACAGTAGTAAGTCGATGGGCAATCAATAGAACTGTTAGAGAACGATCGAGACCATCAATTGCTGACATTACCGCTTCTTCTGTTTCATTATCTAGAGCACTAGTAGCTTCATCTAAGACAAGAATCTGAGCTTGCCTATAAAGAGCTCTGGCGATTCCGATTCTTTGCCGTTGTCCTCCACTTAGTCTGACACCTCTTTCACCAACGAAGCTTTCATATCCATCGTGAATACTTTCAATAAACCCAGCAATTTGGGCTTGTTCTGCAGCCATTTTGACACGCTTCATATCAATCATTTCACTGGGAAGTCCAAAACCAATATTTTCAGCTATGGAGGAATCAGATAAATAAATACTTTGTGGTACATGTGCTATTGCAGATCTCCAAGATGCAACTCTTAGAGGATTTCGAGGATCATGAAGATCATTGCCATCAATAAGTATTTTCCCTGAAGTTGGCTTGAGGAGTCCCATTAGCAAATCCATTGTCGTGCTTTTGCCGCTTCCTGTATTTCCGATGAAACCAATCCGTTGACCTTTAATTATTTCCAAGTTCATTTCCGATAAAACTTCAGATATGTCTGTGCCATAGCTAAAAGTGAGATCTTCAAATCTGATTGTCTTCTTTAATTGCAACGCTGCTGCATTTGGTAAAGCAGCTATGGCAGGGAGCTCTTGGTTAAGTAATAAAAGAACGTTATACATGCTTGTTTTGGCATTTTGGCCAAGTGCTAAACCCTCATAAACCTTTTGAGCCATTGGCAGCAGTTTTTGAGCCCCTAGTGCTAAAGCTCCTAGCATTGGTAGTGCTTGAACAACACTACCTTGTTGAATGAGTAAAAAGCCCAACAAGGCGATTAAGGCCATACCTGCTGGCTCCATGACTAACCTTGGATAACTAGTTAGGAAGTTGGTATTTGCTGAGACCAACCTCATTGGGAGATCAGCTTTTCGATATTGACTTGTATAAAAGTTTTGGCTGCCATTTAATAGCACATCTCTAATTGCGCCAAGTCCTTCTTGGAGTGCTTGGATATGCATGCGGTTTAGTTGAGCACGAAGAGTTCCTTGACGTTTGAGCGGCTTGTGCCCAAGTCCAATTGCGAAGCTATAAACCAGAACAATTGCAAACCCTGCACCGATGGCGACAACCAGGTCGATCGCCAACAGTGTGCAAACGAGGCTCAAGACTATTAACCCAGAGCTGATTAATTGCAAGAGAGGGTTCAGCACTCCTCCAATCACCATCTCAACGTCACCATTAATCGTCGCAATCACAATGCTGCTATTGCGCTTTAGATGAGTTGAATATGGTTGGTATAGCGTTCTTCTGTATACCTCACAGCTTAAGTCTGAGCCAATTGCTGCAGCTAGCTGTCTGTTTAACCATTGGTTTAGCAGTCTTATTGCACCAGAAAAGATTGATGCAAAAGCGAAGGCAATAGTGACTGGCAATAAAAGCTCTTGAGGGGTGGTAATACCAACTTTTATTGCTAATTCTTGGATGAGCGGTTGTTCCCATAACGTCGCAGGGTCAGCTAAGACAGCTAGAAAAGGCAGTACAGCGGCAAGGCTTAGTACTTCTGCTCCACTACTCAGAAGCATTACCACCAGTAAGCAAGCAAGTTGAGATTTTCTTTGCTTGCTGAGATGACTCCAAAGACCTAGAAGCATCTCTCGCATGCCTAGATCAGGATTAGTGAGATTCGGCATCAAAAAAACTCAAAAGCTCTAGGGAAGTTTTGAAGGTGATTACTCAAAGGCGGAGTGCTTTCAGTTCTCGCTGCATTATGCCTTTGAGATCTAATAAGACTCCTTTTGGAATAAGAAGACTCTGCCATTCTGTGGGACTTAGATCAGCAAATTGTCTATGTGCTACTGCGCCAATCACTGCTGAATAGCAATTCCCATTCGGGATTTCATTTAGTACTTCCAGTCCATATTCTTTGAATGCTTCGGAAACATCTATCCAGGGATCTACAACAGTTGCCTCCATTCCATAGTGTTTCAGGGCAGTAATTAAATCCACTACACGGGTATTGCGTAGATCAGGACAGTTTTCTTTGAAGGCAAGTCCGAGCACTAATACTTTTGCGCCCCCTACTAAAAGCCTTCGTTGTGCCATCTTTAGTACTAATTGCTCAACAACCCAACCACTCATCCCATCATTGATGCGTCTACCGGCCAGAACTACTTGAGGGTGGTAGCCGGCTTGCTCAGCTTTGTGGGTTAGGTAATAAGGATCCACCCCTATACAGTGACCGCCCACGAGACCAGGACGAAAAGGTAGAAAATTCCATTTTGTTCCGGCTGCTTCTAGCACATCTAACGTGTCAATCCCAAGTCGGCTAAAGATGATTGACAGCTCATTTACCAAGGCAATATTGAGATCTCTCTGAGTATTTTCAATTACTTTTGCTGCTTCTGCGACTTTAAGGCTCGCGGCCATATGTGTACCTGCTGACACTATGGATCCATAAAAGTCGTCGATCCATTGAGCCGCTTCAGGCGTACTTCCACTAGTTACTTTTGTAATATTGCTCAACTTGTGTTCCACATCTCCTGGATTGATTCGTTCGGGGCTATATCCACAAACAAAACCAGCTCCTTTTTCGAGATTATTGAACTTAAGTCCTGACTCCCTTTCGATAATGGGAATACATACTTCTTCGGTAGCGCCTGGATACACAGTACTTTCGTAAATCACCACTGAAGTCGTTGCTGAAGCTTCTTTTTTTTGTCTAGAAGCTCGTTTCTTTAAAGCCTTGGCGACCGTAGTTGTGGCATTTTCCAGAGGGGTTAAATAAGGCCTTTTGGCTTTGTCAATTGGTGTTGGTACAGATATTACAAACACATCTGCTTCAGCAAGAATCTCGATATCGCTAGTGAATTCTAGGAGTGTGGCTGCTTTTAATTCTTCTTTACTTATTTCTTGGGTTCTTTCAATCCCTTGTTGCAGCTCGTTGAGTCTTTGTTGGTTAATGTCAAAGCCAATTACCTTTCGGCTCATCTGGTCATGTGTTCGTTTAGAAGCTTGTGGCTTTCCAAATTCAACGGCTAATGGGAGTCCGACATATCCGAGTCCAATGACGGCAACAGTACAAGTATTTAGATCTGGGAAACTTGTCACAAGCTGACTTTTAGGCTAATTGGAAGCCTGCTTTTTACTTATATGGTTAATCTAGCTTGGAATAATTCTTTCTTTGCTCTTCTTTAGAGATGAAAAACGATATTAATTGTAGTTTCGTACTGGCAATTAAACACCGTAAAAATCTCTATACCACTCTACAAATTTTTTCACGCCTTCTTTCACAGGAGTATTGGGCTTGAAGCCTATCCATGCTTCAAGTGCTGATGTGTCAGCAGCTGTTGCTGGCACATCTCCTTGTTGCATAGGAAGCAGTTTTTTCTTGGCTTTAGTATTTAATGCTTCTTCGATTGCGCCTATGTATTCCATCAGAGGCGTGGGATTGGAGTTTCCTATGTTGAAAATTTTATGTGGAGCCCAGCTGCCTGAGGGAGTAGGAGCATTGGGATTGAAGAGTGGGTCTGGAGTAGCAGGTTTATTTAATACACGTATAAGACTTTCAACTATGTCATCGATAAATGTGAAGTCCCTGATCATGTTCCCATGATTGAAAACCTCAATAACTTCGCCTGCAAGAATTGCACGGGTGAAGAGGAATAAAGCCATGTCTGGTCTTCCCCAGGGACCATACACAGTAAAAAACCTTAGACCTGTTGCAGGAAGGTTATACAGATGGCTATATGTATGAGCCATCAATTCATTTGCTTTTTTGCTAGCAGCGTAGAGGCTGACAGGATGATCAACACTTTGGTTTTCTGAGAAAGGAAGGTTGGTATTGCCTCCATAAACTGAACTGCTACTTGCATAGACAAGATGATCAACTTTGTGATGTCGGCAGCCTTCAATTATGTTCCCAAACCCTACTAAATTGGCCTGAATATAGGCCGATGGATTTTCAATTGAATATCGAACTCCTGCCTGAGCAGCTAGGTTTACAACCTTTTTAGGTTTGTTTGAGGCGAACACATTTTCGACAGAGTGCGAATCTTCTAGATCTATTCTTTCTAATAAAAATTCGTTGCCTGTTTTGTTGGCTGTCTCCTTTAGTTTTCCTAAACGAGCCTCTTTAAGTAAGGGGTCGTAATAGGAATTGAGATTGTCTATCCCAATTACTTTTGACCCACCTTCCAATAATCTTTGACTTAGGTGAAACCCTATGAATCCTGCGGCACCAGTAACTAGAACAGTCATAAGGAGTTCAAATCTTTATTAGTTGTTCCTGTATTAGAGGAATATTCATCCAGAGTCTTTCAGAGACTTTCGAGGGTATGACTTGTGATTGCAAGAGCTACCCCAAAGCGGTGGTCTCTTGCAATCATTAGAGGTGCCAGGACCCAGATTTGAACTGGGGACACGGCGATTTTCAGTCGCCTGCTCTACCAACTGAGCTATCCCGGCTTGTCGCGTCAGATACCTTTGAATTTTAGATCACAGCGTGAATTAAGCCTTTAAGTGCTACTTGTAGCCACCTTGAACATGGAAACCAATGTTTTGTGAGCATCCTCACTATCGACCAGGGTGTGGTTGAAGGCAATTGCAATCAGTTCTCCATCTACCTCTAATTTCATCTCTTTGGTATTTAACTCAACCATCTTGGCCTGAAGGGGGGGCTTACACCCTGCATAGTGTGTTGCATATGTGACCAAGGCCTTTGAATGATCATTATTCATATGCTTACAGATTCTTGCAGCCACATCATTTGTTAAAGGAGCATTTTTCATGACTTTTCAATGATACTAAAGATGACGAAAGTGCAAACTTGGTAGTTTCTTTAATATATACCCTAAGTGTACTTTAAATGGAAGTATATGTAGATACTCCTTTGCTTTTGCTGTTGCTGTTGCTGTTTTGCTAGCTTGTAATTTATGAGAAGAGATGAGTCCAAGATGCTTGATCATATATTCCATTGCGGATGAACCATAAGAAAATCTTTCTGATTAAGACCAAACTATCTTCTTAGCTGCTCGACTGACTGTAAGGCCAATAATGCAACACCAAGTGCAGGAGGCTCAGTACAAGTGCGAATGGGGATCCCAATATGTTTTTCTCGTAGGAATCTCCATTGTGGATTCCTTGCACCACCTCCAATGGTCACTATTCTTTTTGGGACTTCAATTCCTAGACTTATAAGTTTGTGCCATCCATCTGCTTCTATTTTTGCGAAGGCTTCAAGTAAAGCATGGAGATACAGGGAATCACTTACTGGTCTAGGCTCCAAATTTGGCTCTAAATTGGGATCATTAACTGGGAACCGCTCGCCCTTACAGGCTAGCGGCATGAGTCTTATTCCACTATCATTTTCAGTATTAATTTGTCTGCTTAATTCAATCAGCTCATCGTCAGTAAAGATTTTCTTTAGGACCGCACACCCTGAATTAGAAGCGCCTCCACACAACCATCGTCCTCCAACGTAGTGGTTGGTAATTCCTTCACCTTCAATTGGCTTTTGAACAAACCTTTTAAGAACAATCGTGCTGCCTAAAATAGTTATTCCTTCGTAGGATCTTGGATTACTTGCTAAAACTGAAGCATTGGAGTCAGTGGTGCCAGAAATTATAAGAACCTTATCCGGCAGATCAAGATTTTTTGATTGCAATTTATCAATTTTGGCAAGGACTTTTCCACTGGGAATAATTTCAGGCAAAGATTTTCTTAGAGAGTGTGTTGAGAAGTTAGTTGGCCATGATTTTTCAATAAGCTTCCATCCCATGCGCACATTGTTACCTTCTTCCCCCCATCTCCAGTCGCCAATTAACCAGCCTGTAATCCAGTCGGCTTGATGTCTTATTAGAAGGTTCTTCCCATTTTGATCTATTAGTCGAAGTGCTCGCGCAAGGCTGCTGTCAAGTCTTGCTGCAGATCCATTGCTAACAAGACTTGCTACTGCTTTATCTTGTTCCAGGCAACTTAAGTAGTAAGGCAGTGCCTTGCTAATCGGCTCTCCTGTTTTGTCGCAAGCTAAAACTGTGCCGGAGGTTCCATCTACAGCACAGGCCATAAGTTTACTTTTTATTTTTTTAGGAATAGCTTTAATTAGTGTTTGGCAGCAATACTTCCAGTCTTCCCATTCTTCGAGACCTTTTGGATAAGGCATATTTGCTGTATGAACTAACTCTCGCTTCGTGTTTATAACTGCGATTTTCACACCACTAGTCCCAAGGTCTATGCCAAGCACCATGGCGGACTCCATCATGGTGCTTGAGGACGCTTTGCCTTGCATTAAGAAGATGGCTTTAAAGCTGAGATAGCTTTTCTATGTGATTTTTCACATCTTCCCAAGGAAGATTTAGGTCAGGACGCCCAAAATGCCCGTATGCCGCAGTATCTCTATAAAATTTGCCTCCTCTTAATGAGGGTAGCTTTCGTAGATTGAACTGCTCAATAATTGCGCCTGGACGGAGATCGAAATTATCTTGCACAATTTGGGTTAAATCTAAATTTGATAATTTGCCTGTTCGGAAGGAATCAACCAAAATTGAGACAGGTTTAGCTACTCCTATTGCATAGCTAAGTTGGACTTCTGCCCTTTTTGCAAGACCGGCCGCAACTAGACATTTTGAAACGTGTCTTGCTGCATAGGCTGCTGATCTATCTACTTTTGTTGGATCTTTGCCTGAGAAAGCCCCCCCTCCATGTCTGGCATATCCGCCATATGTGTCCACTATGATTTTTCTTCCAGTAAGGCCAGCGTCACCTTGTGGTCCACCAACCACAAATTTACCAGTTGGGTTAACAAGGAAGCGCGTTTTCTCCTTGTTTGGCTTTAATACCAAATCAGCAGTGGCTGGCTTTACAACATGCTCCCAGAGATCTTGCGTTATTTTTTTCTGGATTGCTTCTTCATTTGTTAATCCGTTTATTTCTGCCGTGTGCTGGGTTGAGATCAATATTGTGTCAATAGCTACTGGCTGGTCATTTTCGTAGACCACACTCACTTGTGTTTTCCCGTCGGGCAAGAGGTATTCCAATGTCTTGTTATGCCGCACAAATGCAAGTCTTCTTGATAAGCGGTGGGCCAGACTTATTGGGAGAGGCATTAATTCAGGCGTTTCATCGCAGGCATAACCAAACATGATGCCTTGATCACCAGCTCCAACTTGGTCGAGAGGATCATCTGAGTGATCTTCTGCCTCATTTACACCTTGAGCGATATCCGGTGACTGTTGATCTAGCGCAACTAGTACTGCACAGCTATTAGCATCGAAACCTCCTGCACGGGCACCTGAATATCCAATTTCTCTAATTACGTCTCTTACGAGATGGATGAAATCAACTTTTGCTGTGGAAGTTACTTCTCCTGTTATTAAGCAGAGGCCTGTATTGACGACAGTTTCACAAGCAACACGACTAGCTGGGTCTTGAGCAAGCAATGCGTCTAGCACGGCATCACTAATCTGATCACAAATCTTGTCTGGGTGACCTTCTGTAACTGATTCAGAAGTAAAAACGTAGCGACTCATAAAACTCCAATTTTGTTGTGAACTTTAGGTTTTGGTTGAAGATTCAGTTCATCCCAGTGATGTATTAAATGATGGTGTTCGGTGAGGCGAGGGGGCTTGGTCCAGCCTCCTGAGTAGCCCAAAGCTATTCCAATGCCAGCTTGTCTGGCCATCTTTAAATCTGTATCTGCATCTCCCACTAGGGCACATTCGGATGGTTGAAGTTGAATGATTTTGCAAAGTTCCAATACTGCACCTGGATTAGGTTTGGTAGGTTGATTGTCTGCACTCCATAAACCGTATATATCGTTTGTAACGTCATTTGTTTCTAAGAAATTGATAATACCTTCCCTAGTGTCATTGCTTATCATTGCGCATTTGACGCCAGCTTCTTTTAAATTCTGCAATAGGTTTTGTACTCCTGGTAGCAAAGTTCTTTTAATTGGCTCTTTATATGTAGCTCTATCTACTAATTGGAATATTTCATGAGCCATAGCAACGGCTTTTGACCAGTCGACTCCTAATAGACAAAGCACACTGGCGGTGGAGATTAGGTTGTGTTCACGAGAAGCAATAGCAATTGAACCGTTTGGACTTAGTCCATGAGAGGTGAGTCCATATACAGACGATAAAAAATCTTCTAATTTTTTGACTTCATGGCCACTTCTATTCATCTTTATAAAGAGCTTTGCGCCTTCATTGACTCTTAGTTGTGCAAGTTGCAGAAGGTGCTCCTCGCTTTTAGAAAGAGTGCCATCTTTGTCAAATAGCACTCCTTTGATATCGCCGATTGGATTCCCTCTAAGCAAAAGTTCTGGCATAGGATTCTCTATAAGGTCAGATCATCATTACAGGGGTTGAATCTTCTCCTTCTTCAGCCTGTTCAAGCAGCATTTGCTTGTAGCGGGCAGCCATTTCTTCAGCTTTATCAAAGACTTTTTGTGGGTCTGTAAGCATGTCACCTGGCTCTGGTTCAAGTGCCTTAGTGGATAACGAAATACGGCCCCGCTCAGCATCTAGATCAATAATCATGACTTTCATTTGATCGTTCACGTTGAGTACTGAATGGGGTGTCTCAATGTGTTCGTGACTGATCTCTGATATGTGTAGCAGCCCACTTACTCCGCCAATATCTATAAATGCTCCGTATGGCTTTATCCCTCGAACTGCACCTATAACGACCTCGCCAACTTCTAGGCGGTTCATTTTTCTTTCTACCAAGGCTCTTCTATGGCTAAGAACAAGGCGATTACGTTCTTCGTCAACTTCTAGAAACTTCAATGGTAAGAAGTCAGCTACAAGCTCTTCTTTCGCTTTACGAGTACTGATGTGTGACCCAGGAATAAACCCTCTTAGTCCTTCTACACGAACGAGAGCGCCTCCGCGATTGGTTGCAAAAACTTCAGAGTAAATAGTTGCATCTTCTTTTTGAAGCTGTCTGACACGTTCCCATGCACGTTGATATTCAATTCTTCGAATGGAAAGAGAAAGCTGCCCATCTTCATTTTCCTCGCTCATTATGAAAAATTCTCTTACCTCGGCTGGTTGCAGTACATCACTTAGTCCTTCAACTCTGTTAATTGACACCTCTTGCATTGGCATGAAAGCGGCTGTCTTAGCTCCTATATCTATCATTGCTCCTTTGGATTCAAGAGCAAAAACCGTTCCGTTGACTATGTCCCCTGGCTTGAAGTTGTAGTCGTACTTGCTGAGGAGAGATGCGAATTCATCGAGAGTGAAGCCTGCGCTCTCAAGGTCATTTTTATTTACTCTGCTTGTTGGATCATCAGCTGATGGAACGTCTTCAGGAATGCTGAGATCTTCTTGGGTAGTTTCTTCAATTTGACCAGTCTCTGCCTCATGACTTTGGGCTTGCTCAGTTGGAATATTGTTTTCTACAACTGAATCTGTGGTCGCTTCAGAGGAGGTAGCAGACATAAACTAATTGGCGGTCTGTCCTTGGACAGTAAGAAAGGTACCCCCGCATAGCCCGCCGACTAAGGGAAGTAGTTAGCTACTCTACAGATCTATTGCTTATTAAGCTTCACCCAATGGTTGCGAATTGACTTTTATCAGTTTTAAAGCTTTCTAGCGTGGCCACAAAGTCATTTATTCCATGGAAATTGCGATATACAGATGCAAATCGTATATAGGCCACTTCGTTAATACCTTTTAGTCGCTCTAATACCATTTCTCCTATCTCGAGGCTCTGGATTTCACGAATATTGCTTTGATGCAATTGAGTTTCTAGCTCATCAACAATAATTTGAACCTTATTTCCCTCAGTAATTGTCTTTTCACAAGCTCTGGTGATTCCGTTAAGGAGCTTGCTCCGACTAAATGTTTCTCGATTACCGTTTCTTTTTATCACTGTAATTGGAACAGTTTCCACTCTTTCATAAGTGGTGAAACGAAAATCACAATTTAAGCATTCTCTTCTTCTACGCACACTTCTACCTGCATCGGCAGCGCGTGACTCAAGGACTCTGCTATCTGTGTTTTGGCATGAGGGGCATTGCATACTGCCCTATCAACTCAAAGTATTTACTTACCAACTGTATACATTTATTTGCCTAATGAGAAGCCCTTTGTTTAATGATCTCTACCAAAGAGTTTTTATAAGGGTCTTGTTTAGCGATGCGATTTGATCTTGCATTCAATAGGAATCCAAGAGATTGGAGAGATCTAGGCAAAAAAAAAGCCCTGCTGTAGATAGCAGGGCTTGTGATTAACGCCTTTTGTATTTTGGCGGATCGCGGAACGCGACACAGAAAAACAGGGTAATAATCGCTAAAGCGAGAATTAGTACGTAGGTAAAAGCTTCCATAGAGAAGTTTGGTTAGGGAACTATCAGCTTGGGGTGACCTTGATATTAGGCACGCCCAGCGACACGGCGTGTGGATTCGTCTCCAAGTTTCTTGAAGAGTCCGAATTCAACTTGATCTCCGATATCTGGATCAATTCCAGCAAAGACATCCTTATAAAGGGTTCTTGCTGCATGCCACCAATGACCGAAGAGATAGAGCAAACCAAAACTGGCATGTGCAAATGTAAACCAGCTTCTTGGAGAGCTTCTGAAAACACCATCGGACTTGTAGCGATCCCTATCGAACTTAAAGGCTTCGCCAAGTTGAGCTTTACGTGCAAGACGCTTAACAACTACTGGGTCGTTAAAAGTCTTGCCATCTAGTTCGCCACCATAAATGGTCGCCGTAACACCAGTTTGCTCGATGGAATACTTCGCTTCTGCGCGACGGAAGGGGATGTCAGCACGAACATTCCCGTCTTTGTCTTCAAGGATGACTGGGAAGTTCTCGAAGAAGTTTGGAATTCTTCTAACTTCTAGATCATTGCCTTCTTTGTCTTGGAAAGAAACATGACCTTGCCATCCTGTTGGTAATCCATCACCGTTGACCATGGCACCAACCCTGAAAAGTCCTCCTTTAGCAGGGCTATTGCCAACATAATCATAGAAAGCAAGTTTCTCGGGGATGGAAGCATAGGCTTCTGCTTTAGATGCTCCGCCATCCATTGCTGCTTGTACTCGACGGTTGATTTCAGCTTTGAAGTAGCCAGAATCCCACTGGTATCGAGTCGGACCAAATAGCTCAACAGGAGTGGTGGCAGAGCCATACCACATTGTTCCTGAGACGACAAAAGAAACAAAGAGAGTTGCTGCTAGTGCACTAGCTAGAACACCTTCAAGGCTTCCCATCCTTAGGTTTCTATAGAGCCTTTCTCCTGGACGGTTGGTGATATGGAATATCCCACCAACCATTCCAATGATTCCTGCACCTATGTGGTTGGCAACAATTCCACCAGGGTTGAATGGGTTGAAGCCTGCTGCACCCCAAGCGGGTTTGACAGGCTCTACATGGCCTGTTAGTGCATATGGATCAGAAACCCATATGCCAACTGTGCCGCAATGGAAAGCACCAAAGCCGAAACAAACTAGTCCTGCGAGGAAAAGGTGGATTCCGAAGATTCTGGGCAGGTCTAGAGCAGCCTCGCCTGTGCGGGAATCTTCCCAGAGTTCAAGATCCCAGTAAGTCCAGTGCCATATGGCAGCAAGGATCAGCAGACCGCTGAAGAGGATATGTGCTACTGCAACGCCTTCAAAGGTGGAGAACGGAAGAGCCTTCCCCCAGAATCCTAATGAATCAAGATCAAACGATGCAGTCGCACCGGTTAGATCCCAGCCACTCCAGCTACTTGTAACGCCTAGGCGGGCCATGAAGGGCATGACATACATGCCCTGCCGCCACATTGGATTAAGGACTGGATCAGAAGGATCAAAGATGGCCAATTCGTAAAGGGCCATGGAGCCGGCCCAGCCGGCTAAAAGAGCTGTGTGCATGAGGTGCACGGCCAGTAATCGACCTGGGTCATTGATTACGACGCTGTGCACCCGATACCAGGGCAATCCCATGGGTCAGGTTCGTGGTACGAAGCTGCTTAGTGCAGCCAGACCGACTGATCGTAAAGCTTCTGCCTTTTTCTAAGGGGGTTCTTGTTGTTAGCTGAAACTTGTGTTGACACTTCAATTTTCTAGAAATTAGCTTTATGTCGCTGGGTGAGGACGCTTTGGGAGTCCAATATTCTTTGAAATCTTTGGTCACAAATCGCAATGCCAAAGGGTCTAAATCGGTAGAACCGAAGCTTTTTAGAGGTCCTGTTGAGTTCCTTCTTCATTCAATTTTGTGATTTTTGATGGCATTAACTCCATTAATCCTTTTCTAAGCAGCCCCCTAATTTTTTTGAGGGATGGTCGGATTTGAGATCTTGATATTGAATGAGACTGAGCTTTGAAATGCTTTTGCTCTAACTCATATTTTTCTTGCTGATCAGCGCTTGGGTAGCCAAACGGGAAATAAGTTGTATCCCCATTCGCTTTGGAAACGCTCTCCACCTAATGCTTGGACACCTAAAAAATTGTCCTGACATAGTCACAATTCGCCATCCCCTGTTTTCTTGTTTTATTGGATTGTCGTTTGATCAGAATCTTTCGAAATGATTCTCCTCATTAGGGATTCAATAGATCAAAAAACCATAATTCTGACTTTTCTACTCTTGATTAGCTGCTAAGGCCAGTGACGAGGGCCTACATGAATGAGTTTTATCGTCCCTGTCGGTGATACCTTCTCTGTATAGCCATTTGCGGTAATGGAAACCACCAACTTCGGCTTTATAGCCAGCCTCCTATTCGTTGCTGTCCCAACAATCTTCCTGATTGGTCTTTACATTTCGACCAGTGATGGGGAGAAGTCAAGCTTCCTTTCAACTAAGGGAAAGGGCAAGATTGGACCAAGCGTATAGATCAGCCTAGCTATTCAAAATTATTCAGAAACGCTTTCTTCTTTGATCGTGGTCATAGCATGGTCATTGGGTATGGCTACTTTTTTGCGTCTATTTAGTCGTTTAACTAGAGATTCTTGTAGTTTATTTCTTGTTTTGACGGCATGCCTCCTAAGCAGAATTTTTGGCATTTTTGATGCAGTTGCCTTGTAATGGAAACCTTTAATAGAAGGCCTTGGCAGCTTTTTAAGCGTGTTATGCCTCAGCACACTGATCAGGCTGGGGTTATGTGGCATGGGACATACATTGCCTGGCTTGAAGAATCAAGAGTTGAGGCGTTATCTCAAGTTGGATTGCCTTATAGCGATCTTTCTCAGGACGGATATGAGATGCCTGTGACTTCTCTTGAAATCAATTATTTCAGTCCTCTTGTGCATGGTGAAGAGGTTTTGCTTGAGAGTTGTCTATTACCAAGGAAAGGAGTCCGTTGGCCTTGGCAAGCTAGGTTTTTACGAGTTTCTGATGGCTCTTGTGTTTCTGAAGCTAGTGTGAATTTGGTTTTGGTTGCTCGTGGTGGCGACGAATTTCGAGTGGTTCGGCGAACGCCTCGACGTATTCAGCAAGCATTGGAAAGATTGCATTTAGGACCAGTTGTTAGCTGATCAAAAACATTGCTTAAGTGATCAGTTAAGACAACTAAATACAACCTCTTTAGATTCTCTTGCTAGCAGCACTTTCGAATCACCTTGAACTCAGGTTATGAATGATCTAAGGCTCTCTTCACAAGATTTTTTTGATTGGAGAAAAGCCCTTTTAAAAAAAGGAGGTCGAGTTGTTGATCTCGATTGGCTTTTGGATATTGGTGGCGGTATCAGCTGGTCGCAACTGCAATTGCTTTCTTTAGATGCATTCAGCTCAATTGAGCTGAATGCATCTAAAGATCAGATAGAAGCCATATGGGAAATTCATTTGGAACATCACACGCCGCTTCAGCATCTTTTAGGGCGTTGCCCTTGGAGGGATTTTGAGTTGGAAGTAAGTTCGGATGCCCTTATTCCACGTCAAGAGTCTGAATTGTTAGTGGACTTTGCGCAGGAACTCGTTGGAGAACAGGATGAAGGGACATGGGCTGACTTGGGAACAGGGTCAGGTGCTTTGTCAGTAGCATTAGCTAGGTCATTGCCAGGCTGGATTGGTCATGCAGTTGATTGCAGCACGAGAGCATTGAGTCTTGCTAAGAAAAATTTGCAAAGACTTGCGCCTAATGAAAATGTTCATTTACATATTGGTTCTTGGTGGCAACCCATAGAACCGTGGTGGGGGGCAATTGATTTAGTTTTAGCTAATCCTCCCTACATCCCAGATGATTTGGTAAAAGATTTAGATCCCGTTGTTCGCGATCATGAGCCTCATTTGGCACTTTGCGGTGGGTCTGATGGTTTAAGTAGTTCTAAGTTAGTAATCTCTGGAGCTATGGAGGGGTTAGCAGTAGGAGGATGGTTGATTTTGGAGCATCATTTCGATCAAAGTGAATCTGTTATGGAAATAATGCATCAAAACGGATTAGAAGAGGTCACTTACAAGAATGACTTGCAGGGAATTAGCCGCTTCGCAATTGCACGTCGTCCTTGATAAAGAGTACAGATGACACTTTCTTGGGAAGCATCATTACTTGATCAAAATCACTTAATAAAAACTCTGCTTTCTGGCTCAGCAGCTTTGTTCCCTACTGATACTGTGCCTGCAATAGCTGCATGCCCAAAGTATGCAAAACAGTTGTGGACCATTAAGAAGAGACCATTAGAGAAGCCTCTAATACTTATGGGCTCGGACTCTGATGAACTTTTTAAGAATATTTTACCGTTAGCACTCAAAGATGCCAAGGAAATAGCAGAACGATATTGGCCAGGAGCTTTGACTATGGTTTTGCCATATTCGGGCAAATTAGTTCATACCTTGAACCCAGGATCTTCTAGCCTCGGGATAAGAGTTCCTGGTTGCCAAATTGCAAGGAATCTCATTTCCAGGACAGGGCCACTGGCTACTACTAGTGCAAATATTGCAGGGTTACCTCCCGCGCTTAGTGCACAGCAAGCGGCAAATTCTTTCCCAGGGGTTCCTTTGTTAGGCCCTGAACCTTGGCCTTCTCCTTCAGGTCTAGCAAGTACTGTTATTAAGTGGGAAGATCCTGGAGAGTGGAAAGTGTTACGAGTAGGTGCTGTGATGCCAGAAGGGATAGATAAAAAATGACTTGGCTTTTCCTGTTGCTAATAGCTCTGCAATTGTCCTTTTTTTGGTTTCTGAAACCTGCAATTGTTTCTATAACCCCAATCTTGGAATTTCGAAGCTTGTGGTTACTTGGTTTGCTAGTTGTGATCTGGTTGTTTTCTGGCCGAGGTAATGAATAGTCCTTCTATGGATGGATTTACCATGAGTAAAAGAGATTAAATACTTATTCTTTAAGGATTTTACTTGCTTAAGCCGGCTAACGGATTTGAACCGATGGCCTTCGCTTTACAAAAGCGCTGCTCTACCACTGAGCTAAGCCGGCAGTTTGTCGATTACAACTTTATTATTATAAGGAGTGATTCTCCTTTTGTGGTTAGAAATGATCTTTTCTTAAATACGTTTGGAAATGTCTTTAATCTCTAACTTGAGTTAACTATTGCATGAATAATTCTATTAAGTGGAAAAGATCTGAGTAGGGAAATTGTTGTTTTCTGACTGCCTTTTGGGATATTAATTCCCTTTCTTGAGAGATGGGTGCTTTAGGGAAAGAATCATATTCTCTTGGAAAATTACTCAATCTGAGGATTCTTTCACAGGTTCTTTTACTTGGATGGCTCCTGATAGGGATCTCTTGATAGGTAAATTTGCTACTAGGGCAGTCATTCTGTCTTCGGTTTCTAAGCTCACAGCACCTTCCTCAAGGTCGATCTCAACGTATTTGGCAACGACCTCTAAAATCTCTTTTCTCATCTGATCAAGCAGCTCTGGACTTAGGTCTGAACGGTCATGGGCTAGAACAAGTTGAAGTCGTTCTCGTGCAGTGCTGGCGCTGGATTCTTGGCGACCAAGCAATTTGTTGATGATGTCACGTAGTGTCATGAGTTTAGAAAATCTTGGTTTGCATCAGCCTTCTGAACTTGTCCCTTATCCCTGAGCCTTCTTTGGAAGGGTCAATCAGGGGAATTTCTTCCCCTTGCATTCTTTTGGCGATATTTGAATAACATCTGGCAGCAGGAGACTTGCTCCCAGTAAGAGTCAAGGGCTCGCCTCTGTTTGTGCTCACAATCACTTGTTCATCTTCAAGAACAATTCCAAGTAAAGGCAGAGCAAGAATATCTGTCACGTCTTCTATCGAAAGCATTTCTTGACTTGCCATCATTCTTGGCCTGACCCTGTTGAGGACAAGCTGGATTGGTTTGATTCCGTGGGTGTTTAAAAGACCTATCACTCGGTCGGCATCTCTAACCGCTGATACTTCAGGGTTTGTTACGACAATTGCTTCTTTGCTTGCGGAAACAGCATTTTTGAATCCATCTTCCACTCCTGCAGGACAATCGATTAAGACATAATCAAACTTGTCAGTGAGCATTGAGACTATTCGCTGCATGTCATCTGGCTTTAACCAATCAAGCATGCGTGGGTTCCCAGCTGGTAAAAGTGAAAGATTTGGCTCCTGTTTATGTTTCACGAGAGCTTGATCCAATCGGCAGCTCTCTTCCAGGACTTCTTGTGCGGTATAGACAATTCGATTTTCTAGTCCAAGCAGAAGATCAAGATTGCGGAGACCAAAATCCGCATCTAATACTGCTGTCCTAACCCCTTGCCTGGCAAGGGAAATACCTAAATTGGCGGTTAGGGTTGTCTTGCCAACACCTCCTTTGCCTGAGCAAATAAGGATTATGCGTGTCTTTGTCTCCACGGACCTCTTAAAAGTGGCCGCAGTTTAGGTGGCCTTTGGCATCCTTTAAAAAGAAAAGGGTGAAGGTTTGCATTTGAAGGTCTTCTGTTTTTTGAAAAGGCGAAGTTTGAAGACAGTTTTGGGTTGCGCTCGTGAGTATTGAACTTAAGCAGTTCTTAGTGAATTGATTCTTGCGGGTTTGATAATTATTTGCCCTGATTCAAGAAGAGCTTCCTCCGCTAAACCTTCTTCAGGCTTTTCTTGTGGGCCACGTGCAACTTTATTTGCAATTCTCAATTGCAGAGGCCTTAGTTGAAGTGCAACTATTTTTGAATTTATGTCCCCTCTTTTCCCGGCATGGGCAATACCAAGTAATCGTCCCCAAATCAACACATCTCCTCCTGCGGAGACCTTTGCGCCTGGATTGACATCGCCAAATAACAAGATATCTCCATCAGCTTCGAGATGTTCTCCTGAGCGAAGAGTCCCTTGATGGAAAGTTAAAGGCTCAGATTCTTTCTTCTTGGCAATATCTTCAGTGATTGATGAAGTTGAACACTGAGGCTGTTTAATGTTTAAAGACGCTTGGAGGCCTAATGAAGATGCACTGACTATTGTTTCCGGGATATCTGCTCTAATTAAATTAATCTTTAAGTGGAACTTTTCCAGAAGGGTTAGTATATTCATAAAGTCCTTGTAGCTTAAAGACCAGTCACGACAATCAAGTTCTAATAAGCCTGGTTCGCACTCATTGATTTGTCTTTTCAATGATTCTCGCCAATCAGAATGGCGCGAAACAGGAAGTATTATTGTCTGAAGACAAGAGTCCTTTCGCTGCATATCTTTTGCTTTTTATGGAATTAAAAAATCTTAGAACCTAGGTCTAAAAGATTTAGCTCCTCTTTAAGCTTTTTGTGGATTTCTTTTGGGTAAATCAACCAAGAGGAACCCACGGGACTGATTAAGCCTTTGACTAATTCCGATACTTGCTCTAGCGAATTAAGGTTTTCTCCATCCCAAATACGGAGGCCTCCTTTGTAGGGTTCATAGCTACGGAGGTTTTTGTGTCGTAGCCCACAAAAAATATCTGGATTCAGTCCTTGTCTTTCGGCTAGTTGTCTCGCAACTGAAAGAGCCGTTAATTGATCCTCATTGCTTAGTTTCTCAAGGCCTAAAGCTTTTAAAAGCCGTCTGTTCAGAAAACGCTTGCAAAGTTCACTTAACTGGGGCGGAGCTTCTTCTTGCCAGCGCAGAAGGTGATAACCAGTACGCACATCGTCATTTGCCAAAAAAGTTTCGATGTCAATGTCGTTTGTATTCCAAAGCCATTTGGCCATATAGGCATCAGCCCAGATTTCTTGGGGGCTTAGCTCTCTTGCGGATTTGATTAGTTGTTCCAGAAGCCAGCTGCAAACCTCATTTAGCCTGTGGTTGTATACGCTGCGATACATCAAGTTGCGAATAACCAGATAGTGCTCAACTGCCATTAAGCCTTTTGGATGAATTGCAAGTTCTCTATCTGGTGCAATTGTTAATGCAGCAAGGATTCTCTCTACGTCAAGTTGGCCATAGCGTGTTCCCGTACTGTGGCTATCCCTTAACAAATAGTCCATTCGGTCGCAGTCAAGTTGGCTACTAACTAGTGCTTTTATGACTCTGCTAGTTGCGATGCCTTCTGTAAGTAAATCGGCGACTGCATTGCTAGTTCCTTTGGCAAAGTTCTCAAGGGGTTGACTGATTTCCTCATGATTGAGAACTAAACGGCCTGACCATTGTTCATGTTGTATTCCAAAAACTTCTTCACTCGTATGGCTTAAGGGCCCATGCCCAAGATCATGAAGTAGCGCGGCCCCATAAAGCAGACCTCTGAATTCTTCAAGGTCAGAATCCAATTTCAATAAGCTCTCAAATGCTCTTCGTGCTAGATGGAAAACCCCTAATGAATGTGTAAACCTGCTTGATTCCGCCCCATGGAAGGTCAAGAAGGCAGGCCCCAGCTGTCGAATGCGCCTTAGTCTCTGAAAAGGATATGAATCAATTAAATCCATCACCATTGCTTCACCTGGCTTGCTGCTATCTAGGCAGATGCCGAGATGAAGTGGATCGTGATATACCCTTCTAGTCATTGATTATTTGACTGGATTTCCCTGAATTAATTGCTGGATCAGATGTGCTGTCATGAAGCATTGATTGCTCTAGGTTATTGCGATCAAGATTTGCCCCCATCAAGATTTCTGCATCATGAAGCCAGCGATCTTCGCTACTTCCTGGATTAAGTGGCTCTGGTAGCTCTAAGACCCGATCAGGCTCTATGCCTTGATTTTGAATATCTCTTCCATTAGGAGTTAAATAACTTGCAACTGTTACAGCAAGACCACTCCCGTCGCTGAGGTTGGTTAAAGATTGGATTAATCCTTTCCCGAAAGTACGGCTGCCAAGAAGTTGTGAGCGATCATTGTCTTGCAGCGCGCCAGCGAGAATTTCGCTAGCACTTGCGGTTCCTCCATTTACGAGAGTGACCATGGGTCCTTTATAGAGGCGTCCTGTTCCAGCAGGTATAGCGTCATTAATTCCTTCTTTGTTTCTTGTTTCTACTATTGCTTGATTGCTTAGGAAGGCATCTGCAACTGCAAGGCCAGAGCTGACTAATCCTCCAGAATTATTTCTTAAATCCAATATCAATCCCTCTACTTCTTTTTGTGACAGTTCTTGGAGGGCTTCTTTGACTTGCTCGGGAACTCCTTCGCTGAATTGAGTTATGCGCAGGTAACCAATTGTGTGTGATTCATTCCTAAGCCGGCGAGTGCGCACGGGACGTAAGTCCACGCTTCGACGTTCCAGGGTTATTTCTTCTGGTTCTCTATTTGGTGCTTGAAGCTCTACTACCACTGATGACCCCACTTCTCCTCTCAGCCTTGCTGCAGTGGCCTCTAGTCCGAGGCTTTTAGGAGACTCACCATTGACAGTGATTAATACTGTCCCACTCACTACTCCGGCATCTGCCGCTGGCGAGCCTTCAAGGGGGGCAATTACAACAATCTCTCCATCTTGATTCCTAGCTCCGAGTTGAAGGCCTACGCCATTAATTTCACTCCCAAGATTGCTTTTTTTTAAAGCTTCATAGTCCTGTGGCCTGAGAAGTCTTGTGTATGGATCTTCCAAAGGAAGGAGCATCTCCTCTATGGCTGAATAAGCTTCGTTACTTGTTGAAATAGGTTTCTCGAGTGCTTTTTGACGTAAGCGTTTCCATTGGATTCGGTCAAATTTAGTTGGATCTAGATAGCCAGCATTAACCAGTTCCCAGCTCTCTAAAACCAGTTGCTGCCCGTCGTTTAGGGCAATTACAGGTTGGACAACTAGTAGGCAGCAGAGCGAAACACTAAGCAGTGCACAGAGAATGCTCTGCAAAGTTTTAAGCCAGTATTTAACAGATGGAGGCATTGGATTAACCCCTGACACGATCCGTGGAGCACATTCAGTAGAATCTCCGTATCAAAGCTCACCTAGTGCATGGCGAACTCCTCACCTGTCTACGACTGGTTCCAGGAACGTCTTGAAATTCAGGACATAGCAGACGACGTCACTTCAAAATACGTCCCCCCTCACGTAAATATCTTTTATTGCTTAGGGGGAATCACACTCGTTTGCTTTTTAATTCAGTTCGCGACTGGCTTCGCGATGACTTTTTATTACAAACCAACTGTTACGGAAGCCTATAACTCTGTCAGTTATCTCATGACTGATGTGAGTTTTGGATGGTTGATTCGTTCAGTTCATAGATGGAGTGCCTCGATGATGGTACTCATGCTCATTCTTCATGTGTTTCGCGTTTATTTAACTGGAGGCTTCAAGAGGCCTAGAGAGCTGACATGGGTAACTGGTGTGACCATGGCTGTTATTACAGTGGCTTTTGGGGTTACTGGGTATTCATTGCCTTGGGATCAAGTGGGTTATTGGGCGGTCAAAATTGTCTCAGGTGTCCCAGCTGCAATACCTGTCGTGGGAGATTTCATGGTTGAGTTGCTTCGTGGAGGAGAAAGTGTTGGTCAGTCAACCCTCACCCGCTTCTATAGTCTTCACACTTTTGTCCTGCCATGGACTCTGGCTGTATTCATGCTCATGCACTTCCTCATGATTCGGAAGCAGGGCATTTCAGGTCCATTGTGATTAGATGGCTTGGTTCAATTCGATTTCCCATTTCAAGAGGATAATCAGTTAAACCAATCGATAACCTTCCCCAAATATTTTATTGAACACAATTATGACCATTCTCAAGAAGCCTGACTTATCTGACCCAAAACTAAGGGCCAAGCTTGCTAAAGGAATGGGACATAATTATTACGGTGAGCCTGCTTGGCCTAATGACCTTCTTTATATATTCCCTGTAGTTATTCTTGGAACTATTGCCTGTGTTGTGGGTTTAGCAGTATTAGATCCAGCAATTCTTGGTGACAAGGCTAATCCATTTGCTACTCCTTTAGAGATTCTTCCTGAGTGGTACTTGTACCCGGTTTTTCAAATTTTGAGAGTTGTACCTAACAAACTTTTGGGCATAGCCCTGCAAACTTTAATTCCTCTTGGATTAATGCTTATCCCATTTATTGAGAACGTCAATAAGTTTGCAAACCCATTTAGGAGACCTGTAGCAATGGGCTTTTTCCTCTTTGGTACTGTTATAACGATTTACTTAGGCATAGGTGCGTGTTTGCCTATTGATAAGTCCTTGACTCTTGGCCTTTTTTAAGTTAATAGCTCATCTAAATCGAGCATCATTACATCATCTGGGCAGACTCTTAAGAGGTGATGGAGTAAGAGAAATCCAACAATGGTCCAAGTTTGATAAGTTCTTGATTGCTGGCCTACCCAAGTTCCAGTTGGCCCATCAAAGTATTCGGCCCATTTTTGACGTGGCAGTTGGTTGAGCTGGCTCCAATAACATTCTTCCAGTAGGGCACGCATTTGTCCCATAAGAAGCACATCAGCTTGGGGGTAGCGTTTTTCATGCAAAAGAATTGATGCACCAAAAAACCAAAGGAGACTTGGCCAATGTCCACCATTGTGATAGCTCCAGGGCCAATTTTTTGGATCTGAGCCAGTTTTGTTTTGCCACTCGGCTCCATCCATTGGAGGGTGACAAATCCTCATTGGCATTTGAGCCATCAAGTGGTGCCTATTGTGAAGCACTAATCGAAACAAGGCTCTTTGCTGAGGAGCAGTTAAAACTCCAAACATGCATGCCAGGGAATTTCCAAGGCTGTAAAAACGAAAATCTGGTCTGCCGGTTCGTATATTTCCAATTAAATAACCGCCACGATTTTCTAGCCAGTCTTGTAACCACGAAGGAACTACCTGTGGCTGAACATTAAATTCGTTTTGGTGTTGGTCTTCTCCATATTGTTCTGTTGGCCTTCTTCTTAAAACTTGCATGGTCTTACTGGTTACCCAGTAATGCTTTAGAAGGAATTGACGTAGATCATGAACCCATTGTCTTGTAAGTACTAGGCGTTGATCCAATAGTCGACTTACCTGGTGTTTTCTACTTTGTTCCATAAGCTCTATGCAGCTTCGTAGGCATGCATAGAGAAGTACTTCTACTTCTAAAGGAGCGCCCCATACATCCATTGGACGATCAATCATGAAGGCGCAGTCTGGAACGAATAAGACAGGAGTTCCTTCAAATGTTGGATGAAGAACAAGGTCTAGGAGTAATTGCACCCCTCGTTGAACTCTTTGGCTTGTACCAAAGTCGCTATCTCCACTTCTTCGGACATAAAGCCAGCAGAGAATTGGCCACCAAAGGCTTGCATCCGCTGAGGTTATTCGGCCAATCGACCTTTGCCCATAATCTGCAATTAGCTCTCCCTCCTCTTCTACAAAACTTGTGGGGAAGACACCTCTTGTTTGATATGTCGTGCTTTGCAGATCAAGGCAAACACCTAAAAATTTTCGAACTACGTCATAACGTTTTTGGGTTAGGAGGTAGATCATTACTGGAACATTGTCTCGTAAGAAGATCTCTCCATAGTTCAGGGCTTCGTTGTTTGCGGGATGCTCCAGAGCGGCAACACTTCCTGCAACACTCCCTGAAATTTCAATCAGAGTGCGTTCGAAATGCTCTTTGGCTCTTGAGATGACTTGATCTTCGTTGGAGTTCGGGCGCACTCGTTGGTGCTCTTGACTAAAGCGTCCTGCCATTTACAGATTCCCATTGCCCATTGTTAAAAGGTAGTTATTTCATCTCTGTTTCACAGTGGAAGCAAGTCTAGAGATCTTGGTTTGAGATTCTTGTTGCAAGTGGGTCGCTTTATGGTTTATGTTTGATTGATGTGCATTGGGCTGAGACCTGAGGCACAAAACCACAGTGCTGATAAGACGAGAGTCTTCATTTGTTCTGTGGCTCTCTTACAACACATGAAGGAGTGATCCTCTGGTGTTGTAAGTTAAAGAGCTGTCTTCTGACAGCAAAACCGTCTTCTCCCTTTGGGGAGTTGAAGGTTAGAACCTGGACAACTGAAAAGTTTAGGAACTGACGCTTTTGTTGCGTTCCGACTCGCAAAATTGCTGTGAAGCCTTTTTGTTGTAGTTGGATCGATATGCAACGAAGGTGTGAGGTCCCGTCAAAAGAAATAAGTTGCTTAAGCCTGTTTCTGCACGACTTCCTGATTTTCACGGATTGGGGTTGTGTGAAAGGTGTTACAGGTGGAGGCAACGACCGGATCTGAGATCCTGGAAAGTCACGGAAGATATTCTGAAGTGCACTCTTTGAACCCTTCTGTCAGAAGAAGGTGGCATCAACTGCTTATTTAGTACGCCAGTGCTGATAAGTGGGTGAAGCAAATCAGACTGAGTAAGTAGTTACTACTTATAAAAGGGCCTGATCTACTACGGAGAGTTTGATCCTGGCTCAGGATGAACGCTGGCGGCGTGCTTAACACATGCAAGTCGAACGAACCTTCGGGTTAGTGGCGGACGGGTGAGTAACGCGTGGGAATCTGCCCTCAGGAGGGGGATAACGGCTGGAAACGGCCGCTAATACCCCATATGCCGAGAGGTGAAATGAATTTCGCCTGAGGATGAGCCCGCGTCTGATTAGCTTGTTGGTGGGGTAATGGCTCACCAAGGCTTCGATCAGTAGCTGGTCTGAGAGGATGATCAGCCACACTGGGACTGAGACACGGCCCAGACTCCTACGGGAGGCAGCAGTGGGGAATTTTCCGCAATGGGCGAAAGCCTGACGGAGCAACGCCGCGTGAGGGATGAAGGCCTCTGGGCTGTAAACCTCTTTTCTCAAGGAAGAAGATCTGACGGTACTTGAGGAATAAGCCACGGCTAATTCCGTGCCAGCAGCCGCGGTAATACGGGAGTGGCAAGCGTTATCCGGAATTATTGGGCGTAAAGCGTCCGCAGGCGGCCTTTCAAGTCTGCTGTTAAAACGTGGAGCTTAACTCCATCAAGGCAGTGGAAACTGTTGGGCTTGAGTGTGGTAGGGGCAGAGGGAATTCCCGGTGTAGCGGTGAAATGCGTAGATATCGGGAAGAACACCAGTGGCGAAGGCGCTCTGCTGGGCCATAACTGACGCTCATGGACGAAAGCCAGGGGAGCGAAAGGGATTAGATACCCCTGTAGTCCTGGCCGTAAACGATGAACACTAGGTGTCGGGGGAATCGACCCCCTCGGTGTCGTAGCCAACGCGTTAAGTGTTCCGCCTGGGGAGTACGCACGCAAGTGTGAAACTCAAAGGAATTGACGGGGGCCCGCACAAGCGGTGGAGTATGTGGTTTAATTCGATGCAACGCGAAGAACCTTACCAGGGTTTGACATCCTGCGAACCTCTAAGAAATTGGAGGGTGCCTTCGGGAACGCAGTGACAGGTGGTGCATGGCTGTCGTCAGCTCGTGTCGTGAGATGTTGGGTTAAGTCCCGCAACGAGCGCAACCCACGTTTTTAGTTGCCAGCATTCAGTTGGGCACTCTAGAGAGACCGCCGGTGATAAACCGGAGGAAGGTGTGGATGACGTCAAGTCATCATGCCCCTTACATCCTGGGCTACACACGTACTACAATGCTACGGACAAAGGGCAGCAAACTCGCGAGGGCAAGCAAATCCCATAAACCGTGGCTCAGTTCAGATCGTAGGCTGCAACTCGCCTACGTGAAGGAGGAATCGCTAGTAATCGCAGGTCAGCATACTGCGGTGAATACGTTCCCGGGCCTTGTACACACCGCCCGTCACACCATGGAAGTTGGCCACGCCCGAAGTCGTTACTCCAACCCTTGTGGAGGAGGACGCCGAAGGTGGGGCTGATGACTGGGGTGAAGTCGTAACAAGGTAGCCGTACCGGAAGGTGCGGCTGGATCACCTCCTAACAGGGAGACAACAACTGATTTTGATGTCTAAGTTCTTTATATTCTTAGGCCAAAATCCTGTCACCTTAGGTCGATCGGTACCTCAATTTGTTTTACTTTATAATCAAATTCAGTTCCTAAACTTGTCTAGGTCACACCCAATAAGGGTACTCCTGGGCCATTAGCTCAGGTGGTTAGAGCGCACCCCTGATAAGGGTGAGGTCCCTGGTTCAAGTCCAGGATGGCCCATTCGGTGTTGGGGGTATAGCTCAGTTGGTAGAGCGCCTGCTTTGCAAGCAGGATGTCAGCGGTTCGAGTCCGCTTACCTCCACTGATCGACCTCCTTAACGAATATGAAGGAGATAGTTCTTATTTGGATGTGATTTAGACTGATTTTACTTGAAAGAACCTAGCTTCTTATCATTCCTTTTTTCGAGATTCAAAGAATCTCATTGGTTGGTAGGACGCTGGGCTCACTGTGAGTTCATTGCTTGCAGGAAAGTTCAGTAGAACCTTGACAACTGCATAGGTAAGTCTGTAATGAATAAAGCATCTCATGGATGCACAGTTTGAAAAACAATTGTGCTTAATTCTTGAGCAAAGAGCTGAGCTTCTATATCGATATTTTGAATATTCGATATAGATAAATTATGGTCAAGCTACAAAGGGCTCACGGTGGATACCTTGGCACACAGAGGCGATGAAGGACGTGGTTACCTGCGATAAGTCTCGGGGAGCTGGAAGCACGCTTTGATCCGGGAATTTCCGAATGGGGCAACCCCAAGAACGGCCAGCTGAATCCATAGGCTGGAACGAGCCAACCCAGCGAACTGAAACATCTTAGTAGCTGGAGGAAAGGAAAGTAAAAACGACTCCCTAAGTAGCGGCGAGCGAACGGGGAAGAGCCTAAACCGATAGTTTCGACTGTCGGGGTTGTGGGACAGCAATGTGGATCAACAAACCTAGAAGAAGCGTTTGAATGGCGCGCCATAGAGGGTGAAAGCCCCGTAATCGAAAGGAGAGTTGACCTAGCTGTATCCCGAGTAGCACGGAGCACGTGAAATTCCGTGTGAATCTGCGAGGACCACCTCGTAAGGCTAAGTACTCCTGTGTGACCGATAGCGCAACAGTACCGCGAGGGAAAGGTGAAAAGAACCCCTGGAGGGGAGTGAAATAGAACATGAAACCGTGAGCTTACAAGCAATGGGAGCCCGACTGATCGGGTGACCGTGTGCCTGTTGAAGAATGAGCCGGCGACTTATAGGCACTGGCGGGTTAAACCGAGAATGGTGGAGCCATAGCGAAAGCGAGTCTGAATAGGGCGCTTGTCAGTGTTTATAGACCCGAACCCGGGTGATCTAACCATGGCCAGGATGAAGCTTGGGTGATACCAAGTGGAGGTCCGAACCGACTGATGTTGAAAAATCAGCGGATGAGCTGTGGTTAGGGGTGAAATGCCAATCGAACCCGGAGCTAGCTGGTTCTCCCCGAAATACGTTGAGGCGTAGCGTCTAGTGCTCCAGCAGGGGGGTAAAGCCACCATTTCGGTGCGGGCTGCGAGAGCGGTACCAAATCGAGATGAACTCTGAATACCCTGTGTGTAACTAGGCAGTCAGACTGTGGGGGATAAGCTCCATAGTCGAAAGGGAAACAGCCCAGACCGCCAGCTAAGGTCCCTAAATCAACGCTAAGTGATAAAGGAGGTGGGATTGCCCAGACAACCAGGAGGTTTGCCTAGAAGCAGCCATCCTCAAAGGAGTGCGTAATAGCTCACTGGTCGAGCGATCCTGCGCCGAAAATGAACGGGGCTAAGCGTTGTACCGAAGCTGCGGATTTAACTTGTTAAATGGTAGGGGAGCGTTCCATATGGGGTGAAGCGTTAGCGTAAGCGGGCGTGGACTGTATGGAAGTGAGAATGTCGGCTTGAGTAGCGAAAACATGGGTGAGAATCCCATGCCCCGAAACCCTAAGGGTTCCTCCGGCAGGCTCGTCCGCGGAGGGTTAGTCTGGACCTAAGGCGAGGCCGAAAGGCGTAGTCGATGGATAACAGGTCAATATTCCTGTACCGGTTATGTTTTGGGAAGGGGGACGGAGAAGGCTAGCCAATCCAGATGTTGGTTACTGGTTCAAGCGTTCAAGGCGTTGAGGAGCGGTGAAAACGTTCTGAGCTAAGGCGTGAGTACGAGCTGCTACGGCAGCGAAGTTGGTGATGTCATGCTTCCAAGAAAAGCCCTATACCCGTTAAGGCATAACTGCCAGTACCCGAAACCGACACAGGTGGGGTGGTAGAGAATACCGAGGGGCGCGAGATAACTCTCTCTAAGGAACTCGGCAAAATGGCCCCGTAACTTCGGGAGAAGGGGTGCCAGCGAGAGCTGGTCGCAGTGAAGAGGCCCAGGCGACTGTTTACCAAAAACACAGGTCTCCGCTAAGTCGCAAGACGATGTATGGGGGCTGACGCCTGCCCAGTGCCGGAAGGTTAAGGAAGCCGGTCAGCGTAAGCGAAGCTGGCGACTGAAGCCCCGGTGAACGGCGGCCGTAACTATAACGGTCCTAAGGTAGCGAAATTCCTTGTCGGGTAAGTTCCGACCCGCACGAAAGGCGTAACGATCTGGGCGCTGTCTCGGAGAGAGGCTCGGCGAAATAGAATTGTCTGTGAAGATGCGGACTACGTACACCCGGACAGAAAGACCCTATGAAGCTTTACTGCAGCTTGGTATTGTGCCCGGGCTCTGAATGCGCAGGATAGGTGGGAGACGTTGAAGTAGTGCTCGTGGGTGCTGCTGAGTCAATGGTGAGATACCACTCTTTCAGAGCTAGGGTTCTAACGTTCACCCGTTATCCGGGGAGCGGACAGTATCAGGTGGGCAGTTTGACTGGGGCGGTCGCCTCCTAAAAGGTAACGGAGGCGTGCAAAGGTTCCCTCAGGCTGGTTGGAAATCAGTCGTCGAGTGCAAAGGCAGAAGGGAGCTTGACTGTGAGACCTACAAGTCGAACAGGGACGAAAGTCGGCCTTAGTGATCCGACGGTTCTGTGTGGAAGGGCCGTCGCTCAACGGATAAAAGTTACTCTAGGGATAACAGGCTGATCTCCCCCAAGAGTTCACATCGACGGGGAGGTTTGGCACCTCGATGTCGGCTCATCGCAACCTGGGGCTGAAGTCGGTCCCAAGGGTTGGGCTGTTCGCCCATTAAAGCGGTACGCGAGCTGGGTTCAGAACGTCGTGAGACAGTTCGGTCCATATCCGGTGTACGCGCAGGAATATTGAGAGGATTTCTCCCTAGTACGAGAGGACCGGGAGGAACGCACCTCTGGTGTACCAGTTATCGTGCCAACGGTAAACGCTGGGTAGCCATGTGCGGAGTGGATAACCGCTGAAAGCATCTAAGTGGGAAGCCCACCTCAAGATGAGTATTCCCATGGCATAAGCCAGTAAGGTCACGGGAAGAACACCCGTTGATAGGCTCTACGTGGAAGCCTGGTAACAGGTGCAGCGGAGGAGTACTAATAGACCGAGGGCTTGACCATTTTTGCTCTTTTTAAGTAGCTTTTTCAATACAGATGGCTAATGCATTGCCTATGCAGTTCTCAGGGCTCATCCTTGAGAACTTGTTCTATCCTGGTGTTCATGGCGTTGTGGCACCACTCCGATCCATCTCGAACTCGGTTGTGAAACGCAGCAGCGGCGACGATATTTGGGGGGCAGCCCCCTGAGAAAATAGCTCAATGCCAGGTAAAACAATTTCTTATAGATTTACTTGATGTTGGTTAAACTATTCATCAAGACAAAAAAACTGTCCTGGAAGACAGTTTTTTTTTGTCTTGATGAATAGAACTTTATGAATTTGTCGTAAGATTCCGTACTATTTGATTCACCTAAGTTCTAATCGCTCGAATTGTTTTACTTAGCTTGCCTTTCTTTATTCAGGTTGACATTTAGGACACCAATGGGAACTCCTGCCAGCGATCTTTTCTCTTTTAATTTTGGTTCCACATACTCTGCATGGTTGATTGACGCGCCTATAGACCCAAGCTTGGCCTCCATAGTTACCATTAAGACCTTCTAAATCTCGAAAATCACTAAAAGTTGTTCCCCCTTTACCAATACTTATTTTGAGTACTTTTACAAGGCTGTTGCAGATTAGTGCGAGTTCTTCTTCCTTTAGTTTCCCTGACTCCCTTTTAGGGCTGATTCCAGCTGAAAATAAACTTTCATCGGCATAAATGTTGCCAGCTCCGGCAACTAGTGTTTGGTCTAATAGGGATGATTTTATAGACCTGGTTTTTCCTTTCAAGCGCTCTTTTAGATAAGAGGCATTAAATGTGCTGCTAAATGGCTCAGGGCCTAGGGTCTTTAGGCCTTTGATGATTTCTTCAGGAAGATTGTCAGGAGCTATCCACCACATTTGTCCAAAACTTCGAGTATCTACAAATCGGAGCTCTTCTCCTTTTTGGTTCCAGAACCTTATTCGTGTATGTGGACAGGCTGGCGACGCAAGCTTATGCCATTGAAAATGACCTGTCATGCGAAGGTGCACACACCACCAACCGTGACTTTGAGAGGTTTGAGTAGAAGTACTTGTTTGAATATGTTTTTGCCCGTGTAGAGAAGCAATCAAATATTTTCCACGACGATACCATTTTCCTACCTCAGCACCTTTCATCATTTTGATGAATTCGCTAGAACCACCTGAACTGGCAATGGTTTTTTCTCTACAAACCTCTATTCTTTTTATCCGAAAAGAAGCAAGACGATTCTCTAGTCCTTTGCGAACCGTCTCTACTTCTGGTAATTCCGGCAAATGACTAGACGACTTCTAATTCGCTTTCGGCGAAGTTGTTTGATGCTGCACCTCCATCTACACCTTGTATGGCGTTGTAATTAACTTTGTCGAATCGGACAATAACAGGGTATTTAATACCCGATGTGTCAACTGAGGCTACTTTGCCTACTTCGTTGAACCAGTATGACTCTGGGCGCTTGATGCGTACGTTGTCACCTCGAGAGATCGCCATCGCTCTGCCGAAAGATTTTCACTATAAATATTATCGTGCTACTGCTCCTGTAGGCCTAAGCGTCACAGAATGTCGTCCCTTTTTTGATGCCTTTGTTCGCTAGGGACTCTTTGCATAAGCTAAGGGTGGATTTTTTTTGCTATTGACGTTCTCGCTTAGATAGCTCAAAGCATGATTTTAAGAACTTATTTGATAAATAGCCGCCTTAGATACTGTTTATTGATGAATCATTGAAATAGCTGCTATCTCAGGGGCGGTTGGTCACGGCACCTCTTTGTGCTAAATACGATACAGAGATTTAGTGAATTTGGTAGGAGGCTCTTTTCATTATTGAGACATTGTCTCAATAATGAAAAGAGCCTCCTATGAACTCTCGCCAGCCTTTGGAAATCTTGAACGAGTTTAAATTTATGGTTCGATCATCGAGTCCAGATGTGTTGGAGAAACTATGTGAGCAGTTTGTTTATGATCATGAGGGTGCGATTAATGCTGTAATGGGATTTGCTGCTAACTATGACTTGTCCTTGACCCAAGATCAAGTTAAGGAGCTTATAACTTTGATGCATAAAGAAGGTGATTTCGACCACGTAAAATGCTGGGGATTACCCCTTGGCTCTAATGATCTTTGCAGAAAATTTTACCCTAGATAATATAATTTTTGACTGTTTCTTTTGATTAGTACCTGGTAAAAATTGCTTTGATAGGCCTATTTGACTGTCATCATAGTAGCTCGATATAGCCTTGAATAATGTTGATATTAGAAAGTTAATTTCTTTTCCTTAAAAGCTCTTCATTTTCTATTTGCGTCAAAGAGAATTGTTTGCGTTGTTAACTTAGGTGATGGAGAACTAGGTTAGGAGGAAAACAACTTTGCATTTCTTTGGTGGCATCGAAAGTAGCTCCAGACCCTTTGGTTCTGACCTTTGACCTGCCTGACCCTGAGCAGGATGATTTAACTAATGGTGAGTTTATAGAAAGATTGGATAAGGCATGGGCTGTCTGTGACCGCTTTGATTTGCATACAGAGATTTGGAGAGGAAGGATTTTGCGAGTAATTAGAGATCGAGAGAAATCTGGTGGAGCAGGACGGGGTGCAGGCTTTTTGCAGTGGTTACGAGAAAGAGAAATTAGTAAAACACGAGCTTATGGGCTAATACAACTGGCAGACTCTTCCGATGACCTTGTTGGAGAAGGCTTGTTGAAGGAGGCAAGTGTGAATAATTTTTCGAGGAGAGCTTTTATTGAGACAGCCCAGTCTTCTCCTGAGGTTCAGCAGATAATTTCAGAAGCGGCAAATGAGGGCCAAGAAATTACAAGGAAGCAGGTTCGCAGGTTGACAGATGAATTCACTTCGGCAACTAGCCCTCTTTTGCCTGATGAAATTCGTCAGCGGACACAAGCTAATTTGTTGCCTTCGAGAGTTGTAGCACCTTTGGTTAGGGAGTTATCTAAGCTGCCTGAGACTCAACAGGATGATTTGCGAAAGGCTCTTAGAGAAGAGCCAGGTATTGAATCGATTAAGGATGTCACAAGTACTGCACGATGGATGGGACGGTCAATCGATGCGTCACTTGCTCTGAGAGCCTTGCAACTTGAGCACTTGGATATAGAAAAGGCGATGCAAGAGGCTAAAAGACTAGAAGCGTTAGGTTTATTGGCTGATGCCTTCTCTCAGGCTCAGGCTATCGAGACTTCAGTTTTGAAGCTTCACACTGCTTGGTGCAGGCTTTGTGGGCTTCATGAGAGATTGTGGCTGGAAAGTGGAAGTAGTACTCCTTACTTGAGAGATGTACTTGATGTGCTGCAAAGCCTTACTGGGGCAACGATGAAGGTCTCGCTTGGCGAGCTGTCAGGAGGGAAAAAGGTTCGCTTGCAGATTGTCGAAGAGGCTGCAGACCAGCTCGAACCTCCGCTTATTCCCTGAAAATCAACCTGGTTATAAGTTTGCGACTTGGTTATCTTGCGATAGTTCTTTCTGGTGGGCTTTGGATCCGCTGATCTCGTCATTGCGAACGCACTATGGGTGGCGTTTCTTTAAAGAGGGTCAACGTTCAGTTATTGAAGCAGTCCTCTCTCGAAAAGACGCCTTGGCCGTTTTGCCTACAGGAGGCGGTAAATCACTGTGCTATCAGCTCCCTGCCTTGATTCAAGGAGGTTTGGTGGTTGTTATCTCGCCATTAGTGGCGTTAATGGAAGATCAGGTAAGGCAACTTCATAGCAGAGGGATAGAAGCTGTTTGTTTGCACGCTGGGTTGGATGCAGCTTGTCTTGCAGATGCATTGCAGTCCTTGCAGAAGGATTCTTTACGATTGCTTTATTTGGCTCCTGAAAGATTGAATGGAAATACTTTTCGAACACTCCTTTCTCGAAAGGCAAATGAAAAGAAAATCGTTGCTATAGCCATTGATGAAGCACATTGCATTAGTGCTTGGGGGCACGACTTTAGACCGGATTACCGTAGGCTCGGAGATCTTCGTTCTTTATGTCCAGGGGTTCCTTTAGTTGCGCTTAGTGCAACGGCTGCACCAAAAGTTCGAGCAGACATTATTCGGCTTCTAAATCTTAGAAATCCTTTTGTTCATGTGGCCTCAGCTAGAAGAAGTAATCTGCATTATTCAATGAAGAGAAGGCCAAAAGAAGCCTTAGATGAAGTTGTTAAATCAATTACTGGATCTAGAGGCGCAGTTTTGATTTATGCACGGACCCGACGAGCAGTAGAACGTTGGACAAAATCTTTGCGTGAGGTTGGTATCCCTGCGTTGCAATATCACGCTGGCCTTGACTCATCGGCACGCCAGCATGCGCTAAACCACTTTTTAGGAACTCCTTCTCCTGTTCTTGTGGCAACCAGTGCTTTCGGAATGGGAGTTGATAGAGCAGATGTTGGACTGGTTCTTCATCTTGATCTGCCAGCAACGCCAGAAGGATATTTGCAGCAATCAGGACGAGCGGGAAGAGATGGTTTGCCGGCTAAATGTGTAATTTTATTTTCTCCTGGCGATAGGGTTAAATTGGGATGGGCAATGCATGCTTATTGCGGTCGGGACGACAGAGCTTCTTTAGTTACACCTCAAGAAAAAGAAAGGTTGGAATCGGCACAGGATCAGTTGCGTAGAATGGAGGCGATTGCTGAAGGTCATCTATGTAGAGAGCAATCTCTTTTGCTCTCTATTGGAGAGTTGGTGCAGCCTTGTGGTCGATGCGACAGGTGTAAAGACTCTGGCTCTTTTAGAGATTGGTCTGAACAAGCTTTGATTTTATTGAACGCTTTACATAGTAAAAATAGCCTTGAAATTTATAACCTTATTAAAACCCTTCCTACATTAGAAGTGGAAAAAGATGAGACTTGGGGTTGGTTGGTTAGAAGACTCGTTCAGGATGGATTGATTTGGGAGTCAAGTGATGGAGCGCAAAGGCTTTCATTGAAAGATAGTGGGATTAGGTTTTTAGCTAAACCATGGCCACTCAATTATGCAGCCTAAATTAACACTAGTGACTAGCTATTTTGAGCCTTGCAGAGGTCATCAATCAATTTAAATTCAAACTCATCTTCTGGAGAAATCCAGCTTCTCCACTCACCATTAATTCCCGTTGCATTAAGTCTTCCAGAAGAACAGTTTATTGCTAGATAGAACGCCTTTCCTTTTTTGTGAAGTGTTGGAGTGTAGAAACTCCCGTTCATTGGCTTCCACCCCGACCAATTAACTTTCAGTGGCCCATAGCTTTTCCAATTAGTTCTTTTGTATTCATTGTATGTATTTTCTCCTTGCCCGGATTGTGTAAGTGGGAGTACAGATGAATTTGTTTTAGTCCCTAAAGAGATTTCCTCTCCTGGAGACAAAATGTTTGGCTGGGATAGTTTGTTTATGGCAATCAAGTCTTCAGTTGATAAATTATGATCTTTTGCAATTGAGGATAAGGTTTCGCCTCTTTTTACAACATGGGAGTGGACTATTCGCTTGGATTTAACCTTTTTTTCGGTAATATTTGGAGGCAGTGCAAGACGTTGACCTAGATATAAATAATTAGCATCCCTAAGATTATTCAGATCAATCAATTCCTGTGGGCTGATTCCATATTTCAGTGCAATTGTGCTCAGGTTTTCTCCACTAGTAACAAGGTGATCTTTCTTCCTAGAGCTTGTTAAACCTTCAGAGCCAGGCAATCTGAGTATCGTACCAGCGTTTATCTCATTTGAGTCTCTAATGCCATTTAGCCTCATTAGTGTTTCCAGTGAAACTTGATGTTTCTCGGCAATCTCAGAAAGAGTGTCTCCTGCGCCGATGGTTATGCTGCCAGCCAAGCTAGGTGCTGAGAATAAAGATGTAATAGCAATTGCTGCAAAAAAGACTCTGGGCATGAACTTCAAACAGCTGGACGAACGATAAGCCCCCTATGAATATCTGCCAGTCTTTCATTGACATACTTACAAAGTCTTTGAAGGAACCTTTGCTTAGCCAAGTATTTTTTTTAGGAACGAGATGTCTAACTTGTATGGAGGATAGCGAAACTCTAGATCAAGCCAGAAAGGGCGCCGCAAAATGGATTTTGTGTGTGAGAAGGTTGTGAAGCCAGCTTTTCCATGGTAATGACCTATCCCGCTAGCACCTACCCCTCCAAAAGGTAGTTCTGGAATTCCTGCTTGCATAACCACGTCATTGAAACAAACTCCACCAGAGCTTGTCGTATTTAGTAGTTGCTCTTGTTGTTGGTTATTTCCGCCGAACATATAAAGGGCTAAGGGTTTGGGCTGTTGCCTTATCTCCTGAAGCGCAGACTCAAAACTTGAGATAGGTAGCATAGGTAAAAGAGGGCCAAATAATTCCTCTTCCATTAGAGGATCCTGGGAGTTTTTTATTTCGAGAATGCTTGGTGCTATTAGTCTTTTCGGTACATCAATCTCTCCTCCTAAAAGGATTTGCTGCTTCTGTCTTGCTGCTTCAAGTAAGGTCTTTAATCTTGAGAAATGATGGGAATTTATTATTCTCGCCAAATCTTTTGAGTGAGTTGGATTTGATCCATAAAAGTTTGTTCGAGCTTTCTTCATCTCAGTAAGCAGAGGAGCTATAAGTTCTTGCTGAACAAAGAGATGGTTGGGAGCTATGCATGTTTGCCCAGCATTAAGCCCTTTACCCCATATCAATCGCCTTGCTGTTACTTTTAGGTCTGCTCCTTCTAATATTATTGCTGGGCTTTTTCCTCCAAGTTCAAGAGTGACAGGGGTTAAATTTTCAGCAGCGGCAGCCATCACTTTCTTTGCTATGTTTCCACCGCCTGTAAAAAAAATATGATCAAAGGGTTGTTTAAGAAGCTCAGCCGCAATTAATCCATCTCCTTGAAAAACGTTTACTACATCTGATGGGAAATATTTAGGAACTAGAGTTGCAATTAGCTCAGAGGTTGCAGGAGCATTTTCTGATGGTTTCAATACCGCAGTATTTCCGGCAGCTAATGCACTAACAAGAGGTTGGAACGTGAGGGAAAAGGGATAATTCCACGGTCCGATAATTAAGACGCATCCAATTGGCTCGTGTAGGACATGTGCCTCACCTGGCTTGAAGCTGATAGGGACACTTATTTTTTTTGGTCGCATCCATCTAGTGAGCTCCTGCTCAGCAAGCTTTAATTCTTGGCGGACAGCAATTAGTTCAAAAAAACCTTCTGTGGCGGGCTTTCCCATATCATGTTTTAGAGCCAGTAGGATTTGAGCCTGATGGTTCTCAGTAAGTTGCTTGAGGCGTTTGAGTTGAAGTCGACGCCATTTTTCAGATCTGGTTTTACCTGAGAAGACTGTCTTGCGAAGTTCGCTAGACAGAAAGTTTTCTGGAAGCAAGGGACTGACTATGTTGCACGGATTGTCTACCAGTGTTGCAGTGGTAAAGGCCATTGAGTTGAAATGACTGAAAAAGATTCTTGGTGGGAAGGTGCTGTTATTTATCAGTTAATTCCACGTAGCTATGCAGATGGCAATAGCGATGGCATTGGCGATCTGCAGGGATTAATAGGCAGACTGAGCTATTTGCGATGGTTAGGGGTTGATGCTCTTTGGCTGACTCCCATCTATCCATCACCTTTAGAGGACGGAGGATATGACATTACTGACTTTGAAAATATTCACCCTGAGCTTGGAGACTTGTCGGCTTTTCATCGGTTGCTAAAAGCTGCTCATGACCAGGGTATAAAAATCATCATTGATCTTGTTCTTAATCACACCAGCGTTCTTCATCCATGGTTTCAAAGAGCCCGTTGGGCTCCTAAAGGAAGTACAGAACGAGAGGTATATGTGTGGAGTGATGACCCAAATAAGTACGCAGAGGCTCCAGTCTTGTTTCGAAACTTTGAGTCTTCTAATTGGGAATGGGATGATGTAGCAGAACAGTACTACTTACATCGATTTCTTAGACATCAACCTGACCTCAATTATGAAAACCCTTGGGTTCAGGATCAAATGCTTGGAGTCGTTGATTTCTGGTTAGAGAGGGGCGTTGATGGTTTTAGGTTAGATGCCGTCCCATTTCTTTTCGAGGCAGAAGATAGTCGATGTGAGGGGTTGCCTGAAACGCATGGTTTCTTACGTCAGGTTCGGGCGAGAGTCGAAGAAAGTGGAAGAGATGTTTTGCTATTAGCAGAGGCGATACAGCCAGTAAAAGAGGCTGCTCCATATCTTGCAGATGATGAATTGCATGGAGCCTTCAATTTTGTTCTCACTGCTCATTTGTTCGCTGCTGTAGCTAGTGGGAACTGCAAGCAGCTGAAGTTATGTCTTCAGGAAGCCCAAACTGTTGTGCCTGGATGTAGATGGGCATTGCCTCTTCGTAATCATGATGAGCTCTGGCTAGGTGATGGTCATCTGGTTCCTGAAGGGGTGATTCAGACTATTCGCGCTGGACTGCATCAAGGGCATGGGCACTGGCTGAATTGGGGTATAAATCGACGACTGGCTCCATTATTGAATGGTGATCCTCGCGCCAACCGCTTGCTTCATGCTCTTCTTTACAGCCTCCCAGGCATGCCCTGCCTTTATTACGGAGATGAGTTAGGTATGGGCGATTGGCCTGGGCTGAGGGATAGAGACCCTAACCGCACACCCATGGCTTGGACTCCTGCAAGAAATGGTGGGTTCTCTAGCGCTCCAGATCCTTTGCTAGTGCTTCCAGCGATTACTGCCCCTGGGTATGACTATCGCGTCGTGAATGTCGAGGTGCAGAAACAACTACCTGGCTCCCTCTTGAATTGGCATCGTCGAATGCTCACCTGCCGGAGGCTATTGCCTGCTCTTAGACGTGGAGATTTTGAAGTCCTTGAGTCAAGACATGCAAGCGTAATGGTTTATTTGCGTAGCGTTGAGAGCATGACTGTTCTGGTTGCTGCAAATCTTTCTGGTGCGGGAGCCTCATTAAGTCTAGATTTAAGTAGATGGAATGGAGCTCGAACCAGAGAAGTTCTTTGGGGTTGTGAGTACCCTCCAGCCAATGAAGATTGGTTTGTTTATTTGCCTTCATATGGTTTTAGTTGGTGGCTAATTGGAGAAGTTGATGGGTCTGATCCTTTAAATGCAGATTTACACAATTAACTTCATTAATCTTCCTACCTTGTAAGACATATGTTTTGACTGATTAGCCCAGCATTTTCAAGGTGCTCATTTACTAGAGGAAGAAGTCTATTGGCTTCCTCTAGATCAACCATTGCTAATCGACAACGGCGAGCGAGAATATCTGTGGGAGTTAATGCATGTTCGTTTTTAATTGAATGCTTAATTTCTTCTTCACAGACCGGGATTGTTTCACTCAGAGGTTTGATTCTTTCAGCAGTTCCTTTTGAGATAATTGATAGTGCTTCTAGGCCATAATTAGCCTGAAGATAATCAACCTGCCTAGCTTTTAGTTCTGAATCAGGAAGAATTTGAAAGAGCAAATCCTTTTGCTTTAGAAGACTAGAGATGGTTTCCGTTGGGCGACTTGCTGTTCCGATGAGGGGTAGCGTTTTTGGTTTTGGAAGTGAACGCTCTAAAACAGATTCAACAGCGTTTAGGGTATCTAAGGCAATGCTTCGACAGGTTGTCCATTTACCTCCCATTGCGCTTATTAAACCGCAAGGCAAGATTTCTATTTCATGTTCTCGCACTACCCTGCTGCTATTGGTAGTGCCTTCATTTTGGGTCAAGAGTGGTCTTCCTCCTGCCCAAGAACTTTTAATTAGTGGATCTTTAATGTCTGGGAACCAGCGCTTTATGTAATCAATCAAATAATCTTTTTCCTTTTCTGAAGGGAATTTTGCATCTTCTTTTGCGCACGATATGTCAGTTGTTCCAATTTGTGTGTGATTGAAGAATGGAAGTATGAATAAAACTCTTCCGTCGTCAGTTGAAGGTACTAATAAGCCAATTCCATTTGGGCATAGGTTCTGCTTGATAACTATATGAACTCCTCTGCTTGTCATAACCCTTGGTGATGCATTTTGATCAACATATTGACGAAGTGTGTCAACATTTATCCCTGTAGCATTTACAATTGCCTTGGCTTCCCATAGCTCTTGATTGCCAGATGTGTCTTCACTAATTGCTCCTCTAAGTTTTCCATCTTTTGTTAGTTTAAAATCTAAGACTCTGCAATGGTTTCTGATAGTTGCACCTTCTTTTTCAGCTGTTAGTGCTAATAGAAGGTTTAGCCTTGCGTCGTTAAATTGCCCATCGCTATAACTGACTCCACCATTTAAGTCTCCCCTGATAAGTGGGAAGTTTATTTTTAGTTGTGAGGTTGAAATAGCATGAGAGTTTCCAATGTTGTTCTCTCCTGAGAGAGCGTCGTATAGGCCTAAGCCAAACCGGTAATATTGTTTTCCTAAACAGTTGCTTGTCGGGAGTGCGAGTTCGACTCTCTTCGCTAAGAATGGTGCCTGTTGCAGCCAATAATGTCTTTCTAGTAATGCTTGCCTTACTAGACGAAGTTGTGAAAGGTCTAAGTTTTTGAAAGCTAGTTCGAGGTATCGAACGCCTCCATGCAATAGCTTTGTGCTTCTTGAGCTGGTTCCAGAGCTGATATCCCCTGCATCTAAAAGAGCGACCTTTAGTCCTCGCCTGACAGCCTCATAGGTAACGCATGCCCCACTCGCGCCAGCGCCGATTACAAGAAGATCAAACGTTTTATTGTTCATGCCATTTGAGACTTCTTGTTACGGCGTTTTCCCAACGAGCACGCCATCTCGCACGGGACTGGGGATCGATATTTGGGTGAAACAGTTCTGCTCCCTTTTCACGTTCTTTTGCAAGGTTGTTGAGGTCTGGTATTGCTCCTGATTGGACTCCTGCAAGGAAAGCGACTCCTCTTGCTGTACTTTCTAAATTACTTGGACGTCTGACTTGAAGTCCTGTTACGTCAGCTTGCGACTGGAGGAGTGGGTTGGATGCGGCAGCTCCACCATCTACAGCTAATTGATGTAGTTTGTTTCCCATTGACTCTTCTGCTAATTCAACTAAGGTCGCTACAGATAAGGCAATTCCTTCCAGAGCCGCTTTAGCAATATGACCTCTATTACTGCTTCTAGTAAGACCAAGAATTAAGCCACGCGCACTGGGATCCCAATGAGGAGTGCCCCACCCCGTAAAGGCTGGCACAAGCATTACCCCTGCACTGTTTTCTACTTCATTGGCAAGATCATTTATTTGAGATGCCTTTTCGATGATTTTCAGTTCGTCGCGCAGCCATTGCACGACAGTCCCTGCGTTGAACAGACTACCTTCAAGACAATACGTAGGCATGCCTTTTGCATCAGTCCACCCCAGGGTGCTTAGTAGTCCAGCATTTGAACGATGAATTTCATGACCAGTATTAATAACTAGAAAAGCGCCAGTGCCATAGGTGCATTTTGCTTCTCCTTTTTTTAGACACAATTGACCTAGGGTGGCTGCCTGTTGATCACCCAGTAAAGCTTGTATTGGAGTTCCAGCGAAGGGTATACCTTCTGAGATCTGACCAAAGTTTCCTCTGCAGGGAACTAGTTCTGGTAGAGAACTTGGAGGGAGATTGATTACATCGCAAAAGCTTTCCATCCATTCAAGACGCTCAAGATCCATTAAGAGCGTTCGACTGGCATTGCTCATGTCAGAGCAGTGACGCTTGCCAGACGTGAGATTCCAAAGGAGCCAGCTTTCTACTGTCCCAAAGCAGAGATCCTGCTCTGCTAGTGCTTGAGCAACTGAAGTTTCATGTTTAATTAGCCATTGTATTTTGCTTGCGCTGAAGTATGGGTCAAGAACAAGGCCCGTGCGCTCTCTCCATTCACTTTCTAGTCCTTCAGATTTCCATTGCTCGCAGATATCTGAGGTTCGTCCGTCTTGCCAAACCAAGGCAGGGCCACATGGTTCTCCATTGCTTCGTCGCCAAAGTATCGTTGTCTCTCGTTGGTTTGTAATGCCACAGCTAACGATGGCAGCTTTCTGTTCGGGATTAAGTGTTTTTTCGAGATCTGCCATTGCCGTTTGTTGGCTGATCCATATCCCACGAGGGTCTTGTTGAACCCATCCATCTGAGGGGTATTCGATTTCTAAAGGTGCGCTGCAACTGGCTATAAGCTGTCCTGTTGTATTGAACAGGGCAGCTCTAGAGCTACTAGTGCCTTGATCGAGAGCTAGGAGGAGTGGCTGATGAGCCATGGCTGTTGTCTTTCTCTATTGCTAGCGATGGGTTGATCTAATGAAAAGCGAAATGCTTCAGAAGAATTTTCTTTTTAATCCTCCAGAGTGGGTTTCGAATGCGATTGTCTATCAGATTTTTCCTGATCGTTTCAGGAAAAGTGGATCTGTAGAGGCTCAACGAAATTTGATTTTCCAGAGATGGGGTTCAAATCCTGCTTTGCAGGGGTTTCATGGTGGAGATTTATATGGAGTCGTCGAAAAGCTTGACTATCTTGAAAAGATGGGGATTAATTGTCTTTATTTAACTCCAATCTTTGCCTCAGCAGCTAATCACAGATATCACACTTTTGATTATTTCGAAGTAGACCCCCTTTTAGGAGGAGACTCTGCATTAGAGGCTCTGATTGATGCATTACACCTTAGAGGTATGAGAATTATTTTGGACGGTGTTTTTAATCATTGTGGCAGGGGGTTCTGGGCATTTCATCACCTTTTAGAAAATGGCGAGAATTCGCCTTATAAAAACTGGTTTCATATTCATAAATGGCCTTTAAGTCCCTATCCCTATGAAGGTCAGGACTGTGGATATGGGTGTTGGTGGAATGATCCTGCTTTACCAAAGTTTAATTACCAGCACTTACCAGTGCGCGAGTATTTCCTTTCAGTTGCTTCTTATTGGCTTGATAAAGGAATAGATGGATGGAGGCTAGATGTACCTGACGAGGTTCCCATTGATTTTTGGGTTGAATTTCGTAAAACAGTCAAGTCAATTAATAGCGAAGCTTGGATTATTGGAGAAATCTGGGGTGACGCAAGAAAGTGGCTTAAAGGAGATTGCTTTGATGGTGTAATGAATTATCGAGTTAGTTGGAGCACTTTGTCATGGGTAGCAGGTGCAAACTTGAATACCAGCTATGCAAATCCTTCCTACCCATTAGAACAGATTAATGCGACTGCCTATATTGATGTTATAAATAGAGCTTTTGACTTCTATTTACCTCAGGTAAATAGAAGTCAGTTGAATTTATTAGATAGCCATGATGTTCCAAGAGCACTTTGGACACTTCTAGGAGATGAAAGTGCTTTGAAACTTGCATTATTATTGATTTTTTTACAGCCCGGTGCACCTTGTATCTACTATGGAACGGAAGTGTGTCTTTCGGGTGGAGTTGAACCTGAATGCAGGGAAAGCTTCCCCTGGAGTGATTCTTTGAACATCGATTTTATTTCTTTTTTACAGTCATTAATTGAACTTAGGACGGAATACAATCAGTTAATAAATGATGGTTTCAAGTGGAGCTCTATAGGCGATGATGCTGTTTTCTTCCAAGCTAAAGATGATTCAAATCACTCTGAAGTTTCCCATCCTAAAATATTAGGTTTGATTAATCGAAGTCGAACATCGTGGTTAAAGTACGATGTTGTTCCTCATAAGGTTGTTTTTTGTCTTGGTAAAGCTCAAATGAAAAATAGAGGCCTAGGTCCCCAATCAGCAATATTATTTAGATCTTAATTGAATTAGTTGATACACCTCAACCTTGATAGCTTCATTAAAGCTTTGGATTGATTATGATGATTTAGTGACTGTTTATATTTCATATGGTTTGTTTTTAGAATTTCTTGGAAGCCTCTAAGCTTGTAAGACGCTTGACCTTGATTTCATTCAGCTCTTATTTGATGAATTAATTTTCTTACCTCTACCTATTGCTTCTCAAAAGAGAAATTGCGTTAGTGGCCAATTCTTGAATGTTTGATAAAACTAAGAGAGCTTCTTACCCTTTGATGTTTCATCAGATTGTTTTGCAGATCCTAGTTACATTGGTGGGGTTCACGATCCTTCTTCGTCTTGGTAAAACTCGGTAGACATAAGAAACTGGCTCATAGAATACCCTCCTTTGCAGATGCACTGCTGTCGGTTGAGGGCATCTCCTTGAGTGTCCAAAGAATTAAGATCTTAGATATTTGATTAGTGCGAGCCAAAAGGTCTGCATTCTAAAAATTTGTAGACTGCTCCCTCCTAGAAGCTTGCCTATTGATCTCGGTTGTTAGTCAAGGTGATGGAAAGAAAGAAAAGATCTAAGAGATCTTTTCTTTCTTTAGTGATCGAAGGTATCTTTTGCGTTGACCGCTGCCTTCAATGTCGACGTGCCATCCGCAAGCGAGTCGATGATCTAATTCTTCGAATTGTGGGTTTGTTTCTAGCTTCGAAAGCTTTTTTTTAGGTTTGTCCATATATAAATTAAACACCATTGCAGGAACTCTTGGCTTGGTTCAGTGCAACCTGATCTCGAAAATCTTGTTCTAGCAATAGATCTCAGGGTTTGTTGCGACGAACACGTCGGTTTTTTCAAAACCCGTTATCTTGTTGTGGATCTTGAGTTTTTGCACGATGAATTCTGCATTGCAACAAACAAGTCTTCATTGGGCACAAAAGGCGGCCATTTATGTGTTTTCTTCTGGAATTTTTCTTTGGGGTTTAGATCGATCAATCCCTTCTTTCGATGGTTTTATTAGGGGCTTGTTTGCTTGTCATGGAGGTTGACCCCCGTGGCGGCCCTGTGTCCAGTGATTAAAGTCTGAAGCCCATAGATTGGAAGTTTTCTAAGAGATCACCTTTAGGTGGCTTTTCTCTCCAAGACTTGAGGTTCTGTGATTAGAGCGTATTTGTCTGACTTAAATGTTTTTGGGTATAACAATCAGTGTTAGGTAAAGCAACATCGATTCACTTTATTGAATGATAAATAATCAACTGCCATTGACTTAAGTAGCACTTGCCTCACAATCCCATTAAATCATCATAGAGACAGTACTATAGAAATTACTTGAAGAAGTGTTTGTAGTATTTATATTGGTCAGAGTTGATTTGCCAAGCCAGCATATTGACTTGCTAGAATACTCTTCATTAGGTTTTCTGATACCTCTTCTCCCACCTGTATTCAGGAACTCTATTTATTTTCTTTATTACTAAAACCTTTCCTGTAAACTAATTTATTGTGGCCCATTTAAGGTTTTGTTATGAGTTTGGGTTAACAGGCGATCTCATTTTATTTGAGATCTAAGTAGATGGTATATCTATGTCTCTAGCTATACCTTCGTTAGAGTTTTTGATTTGTATTTTAATAGTTCATTGTGTTGTCAAGAGTCTTCTCTAAGACTTGATCAAGGAGATATTGAGTTCAAAGGTTGACATGGATGTTCTTCGTCGGCTACATCGTGTATCAGTTCGAGTCTTTATTTTCCTCTGCAGTTCATAATGCTATGCATTGGATTTTTTACTCGACTTCTCACCCTCGCTCCTTTTTTGGGGGCGAAGGCACGCTACGGTATGAGATTACAGAGGTCAAATGATGGTTGTTAAATTTCTCTTAATAGATATCTCTGCATTACTTTTAGTGGTTGCATTCTTATTGCTTTTTAAAAGGCGAAATAGTCAGATATCATTATTCAAGTTAATGAGTAATGATACAACGTTGGATGCGGAATCTGTCTTTTTGCCAGATCTGAATGAACTTTTGGATCTGGAGAAGCATGCCAGAAAAAACGGCTCAAGCATTGAATTTGATTCCTTAATTGGCTTGTGGAAATTCCTCTCTGTTTGGAAGCAAGACTCAGATAAGGAAAACGTTTTAGCCAGTTCATTGCTGCGGATTTTTTCTGCAAGCTTGGAACTAAGAAAAGAATCCTTTAAAGAAGACCAAGTGAAGTTTAGGATTGTGAACTCTATTCAATTTGGATCCTTGTTAATTAGATTTATTGGCACTGGTGAACTGAAAGGATCTCAACCACTCTTGCCTTTCTTTTTTGAACTTATAGAGCTCAAATTAGGGGATAGTGTGTTGTTCAAGCGTGCCTTGGAGATCCCTGATGAGAAAAACAGACCTTTTTTTGCTTTAATTGCTATGGGAGATGGAGGCAGTTGGCTCTCCGCAAGAGGGCGTGGAGGTGGACTAGCCCTTTGGTTAAAAGATTAATTTGTTGCTCAAATCACTTCGGCCCCTCGTCGGGACTTGAACTAGAGGCTACTTCCTTGGTCCAGGGAGTGCTTATTTTTTGATTTGACGTCCACTTTTAAGGTCTTTTAGTCCACTCCAGCAGCGGTGATATCCCGATAGAGGGGAGGATCGTTATATCGCCTAAATGAAGTAGCCCTTGGAAATCTGAGATTAAAAAAGTTGGACATTGATAGATCCCAAATAGGATCAAAACCCCATAGCTTTGACTAGTGACAACTTTAGAAATGAATAGTGCCAGTAAATCAGTTCGATTCTTAGTTCCTTTAGTTTTAATTGGAATCGCTTGGGTTCAGGAGCTAATTGATCAGGTCTGGTTTGGTGGGAATTGGAACCTTCTAATGGGAGGGGGGTATCCATGGTGGGGACTTTTTACCGCCCCTTTCAGTCACAGTGGATTTATTCATTTGCTCTCAAACACACTTTTGTTTCTCCCTTTGAGCTGGTTCGTCCTTTCAAAAGGACTAGGTGATTACATCTCAGTTTGGGCCTGTGTTTTGTTTGTCGAGATTTTCCAAGTGTTCTTTTGGGCTACTCCAGCTCATGGGATGTCAGGAGTGGTATTTGGCCTTCTTGGATATTTGTTGATTATTGGCTTCCTAGAAAAACGTTTTCTTGCGATTTGCCTCACTGTTATTTCTTTTGGACTGTATGGCCACTTTCTTCCATCTTTGCTTCCATGGAATGTGCCTCAAGGTATTAGCTGGGTAGGACATTTCAGTGGCTTTATAGGTGGATTATTAGGGGCTCTGGGTATTTATAGAGAATCTGAAAAGGTTTAGTACACATAGGAGGCCAATACTTCATTACAGCAAGATATAAAAATGGAGTTACGGGGTGTGGGCCTTTGTTCTTTCAATAGGAAGAAGGGTTTGAAAATCTGAAGTTAAAAAAGCTTCTCACGGAAATCCTGTCTTTTAGCGCTCCACAGTTGAGCTTTGGCTTTTGTGGGAAATGTTTTGGCTTTAGGGCCGGTGTATTGCTTCTTTCGAATTAAGGCTTGCCAGCTACTGCCGCTCTTTCGAATCGTTGCCATTTCTGGAGAAGCATCAGGTACAGATGCGTCATCCAAATGAGGAGCTGGTAGAGCCGAAAGTGGACGTCAACTTTTTGCTTTTAAGAACCTCTGGTGCCTTGAGATTCTTTCCATGGTTTGAGGTCTGGGCTCATGCCCTCGCCGGGACTTGAACCCGGGACCTCTCCCTTACCAAGGGAGTGCTCTACCGCTGAGCTACAAGGGCGTGTGGAAAGGTGGGCCGGGTTGGATTTGAACCAACGTAGGCAGAGCCAGCGGATTTACAGTCCGCCCCCATTAACCACTCGGGCACCGACCCGAACCACACAGTGAGGTTACCAGTTGATGGTTCAAGATTCCGAGGATTCTCTGGGCGGAGTCGCCAGGCATGTATACGATCCCTTCATGACACCTGTGCTAGTTAAATGAGACTTCTACTTCTGAATGGGCCGAATCTCAACTTGCTAGGGCAAAGGGAGCCTTCCTTGTATGGATCAACCACTTTGGAGGCAATCGAGCAGAACCTAATCAAAAAAGCAAAGGATGAGGAGATTCTGCTCGATTGCTTCCAAAGTAACTTTGAGGGTGCTCTTGTTGAGCGAATTCATCAAGCCATAGGAGAGGTGGCGGGGATTTTGATAAATGCTGGGGCATATACCCACACTTCTATCGCATTAAGGGATGCTTTGATTGGCTCCGAAATACCCTTTGTGGAGCTTCACTTAACTAACACCGTTGCTAGGGAGCTATTTCGCCATAAGTCTTTGCTTTCGGATAAAGCAATCGGGCTGGTCAGTGGATTTGGGGTAAAAAGCTATGAACTTGCGTTTCAAGGGCTTTTGTCTTATTTGAGACAGTCGAATTAAAGCTAGTTATGTATCAAGGTAACCTTGAAACAAAAGGCGCAAGAATCAAATGGTTGGCAAGCACCACGAGTGATGATTGGCTGGATCTCGCTATTGCTCACCCGATTGAGATTTTGATAGATCATGCGCACTGTGAAAGGAAAGCGGCAGGAGTAGCTTTGCAATTGATGTTTCGTTACTTGTGTGAACCTGGCCTCTCAGAATCTCTGAGTCCATTAGCAAGAGAAGAGCTCGAGCATTTTGAGAGAGTTCTAGATCTTTTGCGTTCTAAGGGTCGCTCATTGGCACCGTTGCCTGCTCCTCCTTATGGAGCTGCTTTGGCTAAGCAGATTAGGAAGGTTGAGCCTCAGAGAATGCTTGATAGCTTTCTGGTAGCGGGCTTGATTGAAGCTAGAAGTCATGAAAGGATGACTTTGTTGGCAACTCACAGTCC
>QCKN01000007.1 GCA_003215295.1 Prochlorococcus sp. AG-409-P03
CTGACGATCATCAAGCCATCGGATCACTGGCCAATTAATGATTGTGGAGGTAATTAGGATTCCGAAAGCTGAAAACTTTTCAGAGCAAGTAGCAAACAGAAGCGTTGGTACGACGGACATTATTGCCGCAGTCAGTAAAGCTCTTCTAGGGGACATTTTTGTACGCATTTCTTGTCTTGCTTGGAAGTTTGAACAGAGTTTGAACAGGATTGATGGATTCCTTCTAATCGCTTGGTATCAATGGGATGAATGTTTTCATTAGCCAGTGGGAAATATCAGTCATATCAAGAGATCTCCAGAAAAAAGGGTTGCTAATATTTTGCTGGTATGGAACTGCGGCTGGATAGAAATCCAGAGAGCCATGCCAATTGCTTCTATTGTCGCTCCAGATTTCGAAGAGATAGGCGATCCTTATAGAACTGTTCAATTTTTCTACTTTCTAGCTCATTGAGCTACAGAGGTATATCTTTGAAGAGGTACTTGATTTGATATCAACCACTATAGAAACGGAGTGTCTTTGGATCTGATTGCTTCTTATCGCAACCCTGGTTTCGAATCTCTTGCCGATGGTGTTATGTCGTTTTTCGATCGCCGTCATGATCTTCAATGTAATGGAGTTGCATTCGGGGATCATTCATCTTCGGCTGAGTCAGAACCAGCCAAAGTTTCTACAGATATAAGTTTGGTTGCAATTGATCGTACAGATCCAGAGGCATTTGCTCTTTCAGATGTAATTGTTCGAGGCGTTACTGCTGCTCTCAATAAATACCTTCAAGATCGTCCTTTGTTTAGAGAGTGTGTTCCAGATCAGTCTTTATTTGTAGTTCCGATTTTCAACATCCAACGTTATGCTCCTGGGGAAGGTTTCAAGCGTTGGCATTGTGATTGGACTATCAGCGATGAGTTAACAGAGCCGGTTCATAGAGTGCTTGCTTGGATACTTTATTGCAATGACATTGATTCAGCTGCTACTGAGTTTTATTGGCAAGAACATAATGAATCTGCAGAAAGAGGGAAACTCTTGATTTTTCCTGCAGGTCCATCTCATATTCATCGTGGGCAAGTGAATGATAAAAGGACTAAAACAATTGTTACAGGGTGGATTAATGCAGGCACGAGAGATGCCTATCTTTCTCGTTTAGCAACTGCGAAAAATTGATAATCATAAGTTAAGAGAAATAAGTGAGTAAAGTTTGAGTAAATCTCGATAATTCGTTGAGAGGACTTATCATCACTCAAATTAACTTTTTCATTAGCTAGTCGTTGGTTTCAGCCATATCAAGAGAATTGGACGAATTACGTGGTGTGAACAGAAGCTGCTTATCAAGGCTCACTCTTGTTCCCATTCTCACTGTGTTGATCCATAGTTGCCTTCTCTCCAATAAATATATTCAGATCTTCTGGTGGTAGCCAACTTCTATTAGCCCCATTCTGAAAAGCAAAGCGTAGGAATTCCGCTGCGTATTGGATCCGGAGTCGTCGGCTTGCTGAGCCAGGCTCTCCTCCATGACGTTCAACAAGGATTTTTAAAACCGAGTAGCCACTGCACACAGAACTTTCGTTATTAAGGATAAGCAATGTGCGGGCAATAGGAGTTCGGTAGTTTCGGTTCCAAACTCGTGATCCTTTCTTCCCATTACGTGTTTTATGTGATTTGAATTGTTTAGCTAATTGTTCCCAGTCGAGCGGGCCATTTAATCCAGACTCGTTCTTTTGTAGCACCAGCTTATAGGCTTCAGCTAAACCCTTTCCTTGAGATTTCATTATTAGCGATATGTCTGTGGAGATTTTCAATATCCATCCGGCGCTTGTTCCTACCCATGGAACAAAATCTGGATTGTTCTTGGCCTTTGGCCCAAGAACAATGCTGGTTCGGTTGCCATCCTCAAAACGAACTGTCAGCTGAACCTTTTGAACAAGACCTTTCCCTATGCCGCGAACCATCCAGCCCTCGCCACATTCCTGTCGAATTTCTTCGCGCAGGGATGTAATCCATTTCGAAGGTTTATCGGCCATTATTTTTTATTGAATACAAGATAGGAGAAGTGGTAGTTCTTTCATCACCCATCCAACCTGTCTGCATAGTCTCTTAAAACCTCTGCCATTTTGTGAGGCGGAATTTCTTGCTGATATTCCCTACATAAATCAAAGAACTTATCTAGAAATTCCTTCATAGGGTTTGGTCTGTTTGCTTCAGTCATGTAGAACTTCAATAGTGTGAACGGATTTTGCGAATTCCTTTAATCGCTTGCAGTGACTTAAATTTACTTATTCATTAGCCAGTCGTTAATTTCAGTCATGTCAATCGGTTTGGGTAAAAATAGGTGGTTTGGATGAAGTTTGGAAAGACCCTCGATATTTTGACGTGTTTTCACACTGGTGAATTGCACGTTTCATGCGATTCCTAACTTCATTGCTGCTTTAACCCTTCTGACTATTGCGTCATCAATATCGTTGTCGGTTTGCAGGGCTAACCATTCCAAAGCAGAAATAATCCAAGCCTTCATTTGTTTCTTGAACACCTTTTTAAGAGTCAAGAACAACATGGGCTTGAATAATAAGAAAAGGAATCCTGTAATACCAGTCATTCTTTCAACCTCATTCACTAAAAAGCTAGCTGTTTTTTTTCGAGGCATCTATGAATTCTAGGTTCTTAGCAATGCAAGTTTGAATAAAGTTTGGAGAGAGATTTTTGACTCGCTGAGAGTGGTTGCTATCACTCAAATGCCTCTTTCATTAGCCAATATGAGATATCTTTTTCAGTCATTGCGCTAAAAGAGGTTAGAGAGCCTTTTGGGGGTTAGAGGTTTGCTCGAATTTTGCGGCAATTAAAGTAAGTTTGCCATTCTCTATTGTGACTTAATTATCTGGTTTGAGCTTTTAGCAGTTCTAGTGCCTAGCGGACACTAGTTTGCAGGTTCGACCCTGTCGTTCTGACTGTTTTCTTGAGAAGCACAAAACAGTGGAGTAGGAAGGCTCAAAGTATTCAATGGATCCTGCAATGATGGGGGGAGAATTTCTTTCTAATTAATGACTGACAACTGCCAAATGAGGTGGCAACCAACACAAGAACAAGTGGATAAAATTATTCTTCCTGGTATGCAGGACATAGCTGAGCAGTGTGCTGGTTATATCAATGAACTTAAATGCCCCCCTGAGTTTGTTGCTGTAATGCTTAGAGATATTGCAGATGCCTTTGAAGGGCCTCTCACAGAAGAAGGTAGCGATTGCTCGTGTTGCTAAAACTGCATAATTCCATTCTCTAACTTAATACTTATCAATGCTTTGGGAGCAAAGAAAGCAGGGAAAAATGTTGGGTAGTTCAGAAATTTAAAGCGAACAAATTCAGGCGAGCATTACGTCGATATTTAATTGCAGCTTTAATGGTGATAGGCCCTTTGCTAGTGAGTTTGAGAGGATAAAGGATGTCAGTTAAGATCTTGCACTGAAAAGCAGTGCAAGATCTATTTATTGAGATCTTTTTGCATTGGCTCTGTCGAGATTGCCCAAACTTCGTCATTAATATCTTTTCCTAACCATTCCTTGTATTCATGGAAAATGCAACGCCGATCAGAAGGTTCTTCTAATGCTTCCATTCTTGAGACAGCACTCTTAACAGCTATCTTCAAGACTTCTTTTAGTTTTGAGTCAGCATCCATTAATGAATGAACGTATCTTCTAGTAGATACATAGTCAGGGATTTCAATTTTGGGATGGGGACAAATACTCTTTATGTGCAAATAAATATTCTTGCCAGATGCGTAAGCAAATTCATGTGAAATGATTACCTACGCGGCCAGTAACTCATCTGGGTCTATGTCTTGCATTAGAGGTCTTAAGGCTTCCTCTAACTCACCTTCATTTTTAAAGCCCAAAACTTCTATAGGTTCTGTACCCATTGAGTAACCCTCAACATTTTCTATTGAAAGGAACATTGTTTAAATGGTTTTGACTTAAGATAAAGACCTTCCTTGAAATGTCTTTATCAGATATTGATTTGCGAATGATTGCTAGTGCAGTGATTCCTTCTAATCCATTGGGATCAATAGCTTATAGCTGTTCATGAGTAAGTCGTTAATTTCAGTCATGTCAAGGGATTTGGGTAAAAATCGGTGGTTTGAATAGAGTTTGGATAGACCGTCGATCGCCGAGCTTCATTGAATGTCTAGTTGCCAAACTGATAGTACTTTCGGACTGCCTTAGGGATCTCCCATGTACAAGACATCCCTTTCTAATCGATTGGTGTCAAAAGGATAAAAGCTTTCATTGCCAGTAGTTAATCCCATTAATAGGAGTAGCTCTTACTGAAATTGAGGGCTCTAAAAAAGTTCAAATGAACCACAAGGATCTGCTCTATAGCATTTTTGCTTCGTTGGCTTGTTTCTGCTTTTTGTCAGTAGCTGCGCAAAGATTGTTTTTTTTTAAGGCAATTTGTTTTCTGATATGAGAACCTTAAATTCATCCGAGATCTATGAATGCCTGTATTTGACGCTGCGACACCTTTTATCCTTATTGCCCGTATACAAGTTAAGCCTGGAAAGGTTAAGGAATACTTAGAACTTGCTACTAAAACTGATGCTGCGGTAGAGGCTTCTGAACCAGGCATGCTTCATCATACTTTTGATCAAGATCCAGAAAACCCTCTTTGCTTTACATGGTCAGAGGTTTACAAAAATGATGATGCTTTTCTTGCACACTTAGCTAATCCACCAGTTGGAGAGTATTTACAAGGTCATGCGCAGTTAGGAGATGGATTCACCGTTGAGGTTTATGGAACAGTTGGAGCTCAATGCAAAGCGGCTATGGAGGCAACAGGTCTTCCTGTGAAAATCTTCGAGAGTAAGTGTGGATATAGCCGGGTATAAGAATTCGCTAATAGGTTCGAATAAATTTCGAATGAATTTAGCTTTATCTCTTAGAACTCAGTCATTTAATAGCTTTTAACTTTTCTTCTTATATTACGTGTATTAGCCACTCCATTCTTCCTCTAGTTAATGACGGCCTAATGAGGAATTGTCTTGAATGGCGTAATATCACGAATTTTTTTGACTGTTGATTGGACATGTGGAGTTCTCACACTTTTACCTTGACTAATAACCCATCACGAGGTGATGGACTGGGAACCTGTCTTAGAGCGAAGTCTTGATCTGGGATCACTTCAAGTTGCCAGTTGCTAAATAACCCAATCACCATCAGTCGGATCTCAAGTTCAGCTAACGATTTGCCAAGGCACACACGTTCGCCTCCACCGAAAGGCATCAGGTTTAAAGAACATTCATTATCTAGGTGACGTTGTGGTCGAAAGATATCTAGATCACCAATCCCATGACGGTTAGACGCAATTAAAGCTACTTGCACTACACGATTATTAGGCACGACAATGTTATCTAAGACTAAGGCTTTCTTGGTGCGCCGAAAAAAACCACCTACTGGTGGAGTGCATCTCATTACTTCCTTAACGAGGGCATCGAGTCTTGGAGCATTGGCAGGGTCGTAGACCATATGTGCTTGCTCTGGCGTTGGAGGCCAATCCAGCGTATCTATTTCTTCACGAAGCCATGTTTCCAAGTGTCGATTGAGAAGCAATTCCCGCATTAAGCAGCTCAGCGCAGAAGCTGTGGTTTCATATCCAGCAAATAACAGCAGAAGTAGTTGTTCTCCCAAATCTTCGTCCGCGAAAGGAATGCCTGCTTCATCAAGACCCCCTGCCAATAAATCCAAGCCACCTTTGCCATTGAGAGGTTGGCTAAGTATTACTTGGAGCTTTTCAAGCAAACGTTTTCTTGCCTTAAGAGCTTTTGCAAAGGGACTTCCTGGAAGGGGGATGGGAATTGAGAAGAGAGCTTTACTCCAGATCTCGAAATCAGTAAATAACTTGTCACGATCATTACCCTTCAGTCCAAGAACAGTTGTTGCAATAACGGAAAAAGCGAAACGCCGCATTTTCTCGGCTAAAGGGAAAGGTGTTTTCGAAGTTCGGATTTCTTTGCTGAGCTCATCAATCAAGTTGACAATCCCAGAGCTATAGCGTTGAAGTGCTGAAGACGAGAATAATTGGGCAATTACCTTTCTCCTTGCTTTATGAGGTGCTCCATTGCGGTTTGCGAGTGAATGGCTACCTAAAAGTTGTTGAACACTCTCCGGCCACCAACCCTCAATCGCCTCTGGTTGAGCTAATAAATCAGCAATAGCCTTGTCCCCCTGAATGAAAACCATTGGCTGGCCAAGCATTGATGTCTCAAAGACATTTCCAAGACGATCAAATCGCTTTTTAGCGAAGCTAGGATCGCGGAAAAATGCTAGAGCCTCAAGAATTCCGGTTAGGGCACCAGTGTTTGGTAAAGGGAGCAATTTAGTCATAGTTACAAAAGGCTTGTATCCGTTGCGCCAACGAACCAAGAAGTTCGAATGCTTTTCAAAAGAAACTCTTTAGATCCATATCATAAAAAGAACCTGAATTTAAGGCCCATTTCTCATTGGCAGTAGCTCATATGTGTCATCTCAATGGATTTTGGTGAAAAATCTATAAATTGGGTCTAGTTTGAGCAAATTCCCAAGATATTTCGAGTGCTATTTGCGGCGAACTTTTCTGAAGTCTTGAACTCTCCTGTGGGAATTGGTTTGGTTGTGGTGTTTTTTGCCAGTGCGTTAGTGGTAATTTCAACAACCTTCGGTTTTGCAACGAGAAGCGAGAACCAAAGAGCACAAGAATTAGACTAGGACTAATCTTGAAATGCTTACTACTTGCTTTCCTTAATGCTTACCAAAAAGGTATCGATTCAGGAGACTTCTATGAGGAACCCATAGGTGATGATTACGTTTATCCTGATTGGTAATGAATTTTGCTGATAACTGTTCGAGGATACTTGTCGTCATGACGTTCTTAGTTCTAGAAGCACCGAATACTTACTTCGCTAAAGCTTCAATCTACGGCGGAATAATCCCCAACCTCATTGCTTTTGGCTTGTTTCTTGGGGCTATTGGTTATTTTTTATTTACTGGCCCCCTATTTGGTAAAGGTCAAAAAAATGGATGACTGGCCAACAGTTGAGTCTGCTAATAGAGCAATAGGAACTGCCGGACTATTGTTGTTCGCAGTAACTTCTGCCTATTTAGCTTGGCAATTTAAAAGATTTTTTGGAAATAACTAATGCAAAAACTGCTAATTACTCTCGGACTTGGAATTGCTGCTATTGGTGCTCTATACCCTTACTTAAGGCAATTGGGTGTAGGACAACTTCCTGGGGACATACTTTTGAAGGAAGATAACTCAACATTTTATTTCCCAGTCGTTAGTTGTATTGTTATTAGTTTGCTGGTTTCGGTTCTGTTTAACTTGTTCCGATCCTCCTAATGTCTCTCAAAAAACTTACTCCTATTAAGCCAAGTAAAGATCAGCCTTGGAAAATTTGGGCTTTTATTCTTGGCTTGAATCTAGTCGCATGGGCTGGTTGGTATTTCATGCATGATGCTCCTTCTCAATGGTAAACATCTGATGAGCTGGCTTCGAAGACATCAAGCTTTGATTTGGAATGTAGGCGTTGGGCTTTGCATAGCTCTTTGCTTAGCGCGTTATCTGCTGAATTAAGAGTTCATAAGCTTCGAAGAAGGTTCGAGTAGTTTTTCGGATTCGCTCTAATCGATTGGTATACATAGCGTTAACTGTTCAATATCCAGTAATTAATTTCAGTCATATCAATGTGCTTGGCCTCAAATGGGTGACTTGAATAGAGCAACTAGATGCTCTATTCAGCCTTAGACATTGTAAAAACCTGCCTAGTCCATGTTGCTTCTTTTTAGATGCAGGACATAATCATCAAAAATCTGGAATGTTTAGTGTGAGGGCATCCAATCTAAAGAAAGGGGTTTCTCTTTCTTTTTGTACAGCGCTTGCTTTGAGCTCTATCCCTCTTACGCAAGCGAAGCCAAGTAATCCAGCTGGTTCTGCTTCTGTTGTTCCTACAGAAGTCACATCAGGCATGCTTGGGGGAAAGAGCCTTGTCAAGGAAATACATATTGAAAAGCCAGATATTATTAATAAACCAAACGATTGCGACATCTTTGATGATCCTCGATCAATAGCTTGCATTGGATCAGCAAAGGGCTATGAGCCAACCAATAACGTCGAGCGCTTGTTGCAAAAGGGAGCTACTTATGCAACACGTTTTGTTCCAATGCTCAATAACGGAGCCAAAGGAAGTGCTTATTCAGACGCCATTGAAAATGATGGAAAAGCTTTTTTGATTGGAGGTATTAATAGTCAAGTAAACGGCTATGTGAATGACCAAATTAAGAAGATCCCCTTCTTCGCTCAAACCAGCATTGCAATTAATTTTGGGGATAGTGAAGGAAGTACTAGTTTTTCTGCAGACAGCTTGTTGAAGGTTAGAGAGCTGGCAACTGATGATGAGGGTGATCTCAAGACGCTGTTGTTCTCACAAGCGAAGTTCACAACCAGTGCTGATAGTGATGGTTCGACTACTAACCTTGGTTTAGGAATTAGAACTCGTCCCAATGACGAGTCGATGATTGGGGCGAATGTTTTTTGGGATTACAGGATTGTGGATCACCACAACTCAGCTCATAGTCGAATCGGCCTAGGTGGTGAATATCTCTGGAGAGACTTTGAAGTCCGCAATAACTGGTATATCGCGGCAACTGGTAAAAAGAGTGTGACTGTTGCTAATACGTCTTACAACGAACGTGTCGTCCCTGGTTGGGATGTGGAAGTTGGTTATCGCCTTCCAGATAATCCAGAACTAGCTTTCTTCATTCGTGGTTTTAACTGGGATTATCAAGACACCCAGGACAACAGTGGAGTAGAAGCCTCTCTGAACTGGCAAGCCACCCCTTACGTGAATCTGGAAGCTTGGGTTTCCAATGAAATTTCCGCACTTGATACCACAGCTAACACAGCACTCCCAGCCACAGATGAAACATTCTTTGGTGTCAGGATGAAGCTGACAGGTCGACCTGTGAAGTTTCAGAAGAAGAATTTTAAAGAGAATTTGATCACTCAGATGACTCAACCTGTAAGGAGGAGATATGACGTTTTACTTGAAAGAAGTACCGGTGGATTCACTAATAGGGCTAGTGGTAGTTAAACAATCAATTCCTAAATCTAATTAATTAATTTCCCCTTTCATCATGGCTGCTAACTCATTCCGTAACCTACTTTTAAAAGCCTCTACAGGAGTAGGTTTTTGCTTCGCTATTTTTATGGCTTTCACCGAGCCTGCTAGGTCTGCAACTTGTGCTGACAACCCCTCAAGTCTTTCAACTAGTTGCACGGTAACTCCTGAACGTTACGTAATCACAGTTTATGAAATGGGACTTTGCACATCAGACCCTTTGAGCGGTACAAATTTTGATGGTTCAAGTTGCTCTGCGACTCTGACATCTGCTGACGGGATCTCTGTTGATATTGCTGGAGCTACGGCAACTCTTTCTGGTGGGACTGATGTACGACCTGCCTCTGCAGCATATGAATACGCCTATGTCAAAATGTCTAATTCATTTGGACTGCGTGGTAGCTATCAATTAAATAACACTACTTATTACTCAACAAGTTCTGGTGGTTCCACTACAAGCGGCTCTTCTACAAATTTCACAAGCACTCTCTATGACTTTGATGGAGGTGGGACTTGTACTGGCAGCCCATCATACTCAGCATCAGAAAGTTTAAGCGGCGGGACAATGAAGGCGCGGCTTGCAGATAGCTCATATACTACTTCTACCTCTTGTGGTGGTTCAACTAGAGTTGTTGGTAGCTTTAAACCAACCACTACAGATACGCTGACAATTACGGAAAGCACTAAAGGACTGCAAGTCTCCTTTACGACTACAGGCATTGCATTAACTGTTATCCCTGATAGTGAAACTGGGGCTACCGTTGCTAGTTTTGATGGAGGCCCTTTTCAGCCACAGTTTGAAAAGTTTTAATTAATTCCTAAACCTATTAATAAAAGCGATTTATACTTACATATTTGATTTGTTTCTATTTATAGAGCCTTTGATACTCCTTACAAATCGTTAGATACCGATGAAACGATTTCTTCAATCTCTCATCTCATTCATATAGAGAGAAGGATAACCTTTACGTACTTCTGATGAATAAGAAGCTCAAGTTAGCTTTAATCAGAACTTAGTCGATATCCTTTATGTCAAGCGCTTCCACTTCATAAAACACTTATGAAATGGAAGAAATGCCTATTACTTCTTATAAGGAATAGTGATTTTCTGACCTTTGACTCCTGCAGAAGCAATAAAAACTAACGCAGCTTCATTGCCAACGCTTTCGCAAGAATGGACACTGTCTTGAGGAGTGGCAAAGCTTTCTCCCGAACCTACTTTGAGTGCTTTACCACTAAGAGTTTCACATGAAAGACTCCCTTTGACTACATAGGCAACTCCTGGTTGAGAATGTACATGAAGAGGGGTTTTAAACCCTGGTTGGGCAGTTATTCTTTGCAGTGTCATTTGTGCTTTACCTTTTGGATATGTATAAGAATCTCCATTCCAAGATTTAGTCGCATTTAGCAGAGTTTCGACAACTACAGGTTCAAGACTTACTGATATCTCTTTCTTTGAACTACATGCGATTAGTGGTAAGGTAACGCTGGCAGTGAGTGTAAATAGTAAGAAGGGTCGCATTTGCAAACTAAGGTTTTTTGGGAACCAGTGTTTTTTATATCGTTGTCATTATAAGGACGCTTAAAACTTTTAATCAGCAAATACTTGATCTGCTGATAGCTCTCTTCTTATTTCTGGTTATGGACATTGGGCATTTCATTGGTTAGAGCTATTGCATCAGTCTCCAATCAATGAACGACTTCTTTTCCTATGAGACCTTGGTTGTATGGTTATTGGCTTAGTGTGCATGTCAGGGAACTAGCTCGGTAATGTAACTAGATTCATGACCACATATCGGTAATATCAAGAGAAGTCTTTCAGCTTAAAGCAACGTTCTCTTCTAGTCCTTGAAATTTTAATTGCTTTTGCTCCTATTCCCTATTATATAAATAGTAGGAATGAAAGAATCCTAATAAATCATAATCAGACTGAAGAGATTAAAAGACACTTGACAAGAAATTTTCAAAGTAAAAGATTGTAATTATTCTTCTGGGCAATTAGTTAACCTCCTGCCTTGATAATCAATTTCAATTGGAATTAGGTTATTACTGAAAGGTATCCAAGGGGAGTTCGTAGAATTAATGTTTATTCGTTAATTTTGATTGTGGTTAACCAAGTAATTTCACTCCAGAAAAAGCTTATGAGTCGGTTTGAATGAATTTTTTGACTCTACAAAGTCTGCACAATATTTTGGGCTATTGGTTTAAGCCTTCCCTAGGTATAGGTATAGGAGTAATAGTGTTACGATGGTTCTTAGGATATAGTTAATTTGTGCCCCACGTAATTACTTCTAAGTTGTATGGTGATTCCTTTATAATTAATTGTTTGATAGGAGATTTGTGGTCTAATTGAATGAGATCTTCTATTTTTTAATGGCTAGAGAAACCACTATTTTTGATTTCAAAATGAGCAAGACGTTTCAAGAGTGGACTGCTATCTATGACAGTAGAGAAAACAAAGCAATGTTGAAGGCTGCCGGGATTACTTCTCTTTATCGAGGTGTCAATAAGGAAGATTCCTCAAGAGCAATAGTTATATTCCAGGCAGAAGAAGGTGTAGCTATGGGTATGTGGAAAGATCCAGATGCAAAAGTTATTATTGAATCTAGTGGTCATATTTATGATCAAACAACCATTACTCAATGGTTAGATAGTTAGTTTGACCGTTCTTTGTACATTTTACCTTCTCTATTCATTGACTAAATATTAGGAGATGATAAGTGAGATGACATTTCCAGAAGAAAATGAACTAACTTGGTTGATTGATTTTGTTAAAATCTCTAATCGAAAGTTGATAGGTACGCTTCGCTACACACTTAAACCAGACGATATAGATCAATATTTCACAAGTAAAAAGACGAAAAAATAGCCCCAATCTTTAACGTTTGTTTATACTTGGTTTAACGGATATGCCTGTATTCAAAAGGGTTTGGATATTGCTTGGGTTTATTAGAGCAAGCATCCTTTTTTAAGATCGATGTTTATAGGAGGTGTAACTCAGATTATGTTATAAGAAATTTCATTCATTGAAAGTGATTAGGCCGAGAATTCCTAGTTTGAGTAGAGTTTTAGTAAATCCCTACTCTCAGGATCTTGCTCTGCTTGATTTCCTCAATCAACACGACAATCTAGACCATGTTTACAGAAACGATTTCGATTCAGACCCGATCATCTTTCTCCTGTCATGCAATCACTGCTCAGATTGAGAGTATTCTCCTATGTAGTACCCAATTAGAAGGTGTTATATGCGCTTCTGGTATGCACACGACGACAGCTTTAATTGTCAATGAGTTGGAAGAAAGGCTGATTTTGGATTTGGAAAAATGGTTAAAGGAGTTGGCACCTCCCTTGCAAGGATACAAACATGATGATTTACATCTAAGAGATAATGTGCCGGAAGATGAGCCAAAGAATGCTCATGCCCATATGCAAGCCTTATTGCTTGGGAATGATGTTAGTGTCCCATTTAAAAATGGGAAGTTGCAATTAGGTCAATATCAAGATGTAATCCTCGTTGAGCTAGATGGCCCGAGAAAAAGAAACGTTGTCATCAGCATTCAGTAATCTAATTAAAAATAGGTGTTTATACTCCTGGAATGTTTTGCTTAGTTGGCTAAACAGTAACTAGGAGTCTGAGCTCGTTAGAGTACAAATAAGAGCTGGACTCAAAGGGGGACATCGAAATACGTCCCCCTTCTTAATGCCCAAAAATGTCTTTACGTCATCCTCTGTTCCATCGAACGATATTGGCTCTCCTTGTAGATGCTCAAGAGTCAGGCTATGAGCCACCGACATTGGAAAACCGTAAAGCTTTCCAGGATGAATTGATCCAAGAACTTGAAGAATCAGTTTTACCGATCATTGAGAAAAGGTGTTATCTAAACTCTTCACTGGCAAGAAGTGACGAAGAATCAAATTTGCTGAAATGTTGAATAGCTCCCACCAGGACTCTTCTAATCCTTTTTCAGAGACTTATATGAACTACTAGCATTTCCGAGAATGAAGCTTTATTTGCTGCGATGGACTGTAACTCAAGTTAGACTTGCATAAAATTTGGACAAATTCGAGATGTTGTCTCTCAATGATTTATGAGGCCGAGTATTATTCCTTTACTGGATTTTTTGTCGAACTGGTGGGAGATTTAAACCCTGGGACTTTTTCGGAACTTTAGTTACCAATTTAGCTATATAATTATCCAATTCTTCTTTACTTCCTCCAAGATCATTGCCACACCCATCAAAAATATTATTGGATAATGAAGCAGCTAAATCTTCTCTTGATGCAGACATTATTTCGTTCATAACAGGAGAGAAATAGATGACTTTTGAAATTTGAATAGCAGAAGTTTCTCCTGCTTTTTCAGGTGTTAGTCCCTTTGCAATTGATGTACAGAATTTCTCTGAAAACTGCTTAGTGAGGCCTGAAACAGCAGGTGACAAATCGGCTGTGGATCCAAATGTTGCGTATGGAGTAAGAGTTAGTATTGTTGTTAGAAGGAAGGCTAGTAGTAAGTTTCGCATCTTTTTTATTAGAGGAGAGGTTCGATTTGGATTTCGGGATTTCTTCAAATCCCATTACTGCGATAATTTATAAGCTTTTTAGCTCTAATTTGAATAGACCCACATTAAGGGGATTTCAGAGTAGATCTTTAAAGTTTGAATACACCTCCTTGATTTAGATTTTCGCTTGTTTGTCTAACCCTTTCTAACTGCTTTCAGCACTTTGTCTGTGAAGAGTACCGAAACTTAATTAGTGAATGGATGAACTAACGAAAACAGGCAGAGCTTTTGGAGAGTTCATTATTTAAAAGTAATGTTGAGTTACCAAGGAGGAAAAAGGCGAGAAGTTCGTTAGTGTTCATCCTTCGGCATCGGAGCAACCAATGGGAGAATGCTGGTATTAATAGGTCTATCTTATTCCTATCTACCCTCTTGGAATGATGGATTTTTCTGGACCGGATTCAATTGATCAGGCTATTGAGGCAGGCCTAGATCTTGATGGCAGCCCAATACCTTTAGAGATGATAGACCTTTATCGAGAAGTCATGGATAAAGAAGGGGCAAGAAAACGCAGTGGCGTCAAGAAATCAATGCGGAATAGAATTGTGCGTTCAGGAGCGAAGCATTTTGATCAAGACACTCTTAATCAGCGTCTTATTGATGCTGGTTGGGAAGGTTTAAAGCCAAAGGAGATTGAATTTTTCTACAATTGATTTGTTTTCCTGGGAAACTTGTTTCAAGAAGACCACCAGCGTCGAGAAAGTTAAACAAGACTTTTAGTAATCACTGCGTTTAGAAAAGCCTCGTTTAACTCGTCCAATGGTTTCTTACACCAATCATATAATGCACTTCTCATTGCACAAGAGCCGAATCTATATGCATGGGTCATTTCTCTTCCGGTTAAATTATGCTCACCTAATAGGATTTTGCGCACTAGTTCGGGTTCACTATTATCGTACTTTTGGAGGTAAGTATTTAGTTCTTTTAAGGCAGTTTCGCGAGAAATACCCATAGATTTGAACTGGGCTTCAAACAGAGACTTGGCAACTTCACCATATTTTTTTGCCCCCTCATCAGTAAAAATAACTTCTTCATTATTTTTTTTCTGAGACGATTTTTGACTTAGATTTAGATGCTTTTCTATTGCTAAGAGCCTAGCTTCAAGTGAATCTAAATTATTCGAAGATTTTTCGACAGTCGCTTGGAGTCGCTTGGTGACATAGACTGTCAATGTTTGTCCAGACTTTATTGCTTCAGATTTTAGCAATAGTAATAAGTTTGGATCAATATTGATATTGAGCTGGGTTCTGTCTTTTGCCATTATTTGATTGATCAAATTTACGATATCAATTTAGCTCTTATTGTTTGTCTTAAATGCTCTTTAAAGTAATATGTACAAAGTAACCTTTTGGCTCATGGAATTTGATTGTACATAAACTTAATCTTAAGTTCACTCAAATGATTATTATCTTGAGCTTCTCAAGGGTTTCGTATGTGATGTGTCTTTAACTTGCCAGTCGTTTGTTGTATTAATCTACAGAGATCTGGTAAATAATGTTTAGTTAAAAATAGGTTGCAATTGATTGCATAAGAAACCACATTATTTGATTTGCCTTTTGCTTTGTATCTAGATACGAGCTCGACGCTTCAATTTTTATCTGATTTTGCCTTTCCTATCCAGTTAACCCATGTTTGTGACAACATTGAAGATACCTTATTTCTGCAAAAAACATTGTCATCGATTGGATTTGGAACTTGGGCTTGGGGCAATAAGTTTCTTTGGGGGTACCTTCCTGAAAAAAATGATGAGGTCTTAGAGCAAACATTTAATGAAGCAGTGAATCGAGGTTTGAATTTCATTGATACTGCAGATTCATATGGCACAGGGACACTAAATGGTCGTAGTGAAGAGCTTTTAGGTAGGTTTTTAAGAAACCTGCCTCCTTCTAAACATAAGAGTTTGACTGTTGCTACAAAACTAGCTCCATATCCATGGAGGATTGGTAGGGAAGGCTTTAAAGCTGCTTTCAAAAATAGCAGGACAAGGCTCCAAAATAAATTGGATCGAGTTCAACTGCATTGGAGCACTTCTAGGTATGCCCCCTGGCAGGAAGTGCAATTGATGGATGGACTATCCGACCTTTATGCAAGTGGGTTGATTTCGCAAATTGGCATTTCAAATATGGGCCCTAAGCGTTTGCGGTGGTTTCATGGTCGACTTCACGAGCGAGGTATTGCTTTGAAGAGTCTTCAAATTCAATTTTCTTTGTTATCTCCTGATCCAAATAAGTTTTTACAAATTCAAAATGTATGTAAAGAGCTCAATATTGAACTTCTAGCATATAGTCCACTAGCACTAGGTGTGCTTGTTATATCACCTGAAGAAATCAACATTAGCGAATCAACTTTCCTCAGGAGTAATCTTTTTCGTCGACTTTTACCTTCTAGTCTTGAATTAAGAAAAGGGTTAAATAAAATTGCACGTGACCACGGTGCGTCACAAGCACAAGTTGCTTTGAACTGGTGTCGAGCTCATGACGCAATTCCAATTGTTGGATTAAGGAATCCGAAACAGGCAAAAGACGCTGCTAAAGCAGCTAAATGGAGGCTAAACAAAAAAGAGACAAAAATATTAGATGTCCTCAGTAAGGAATGTGCCGTCCGGATGCCTAATAACCCATTTCAAAGTGACTAGTAATTCCAAGGAGTAATTTAATGGCTTAATTTTGTAAACTCTTTGTCCAGCGATACCAATCTGGTTTCTGACTGATCTTTTTATTAATTCTTCGCCTTATTAGCTCAATATCTTTAGCCTTCGGTTCCCAATCGTTATAAAGTTCACAAGGCCATTGCTCTTTTTTGAATTTACGATTTGGATTAGGCTTCATTCCTCGATCTTGCATTTCTGTTATTAGGGTTAAATACCTTTTATGTAGGTATTCCCCTTTATTATAAAAGAATTTAACATGACCAGCATTTAAGGTGAAATCCTTAGGCAATGTCGTTTTGATTTTATACCAGTTTGGTGATTTTAATGAACGCTGTAGTGCTGAACCAACCATAAAGATCTCTCTATATTCTGCAACTAAATGTTGATCAGATAGTTCTTTAGGACAGATTAAATTGATTCGTGTCATCTGTAGTTAATGTCTAAAGCTATCCTTCTTATGAAGAATAGTGATCAGTAATTCCTTGACGTATCTCTCTTGTAATTTTACCCTGGGGATTATTCTCTTTTGGGGAAAGTTCCAATTTAGGTGGTTTCATTTTGATATTCGCTCTAAGTAATTTGCTGCTATGGTTAGTTATATAGTTCGCAGGCCTATAGAGCTCCAGACTTGATATGCACTACATGGTCTAGTGTAAATGTTTTTAAGAGCCTGACTTGTAGGTACATAAACCTTGTGACTTAATGATTTCACAGCAAGAATGTTCTTTGTTGTTAATGTCTGAGTAGTGCATCTCTCGATATACCTCTTCTTGTAAGCATCGTAGTGGTTTGCAAAATGCTTCCAGTTGATGTCGGTCTATGCGACATCCTGACTTTAGACGTGATATGTAGTAAATAGCCAGGCATCCTGGTAAAGCCTGCCAGTGTGAACTGCTTATAGTTGAGGAAATAGGCATTAAGACGGATTTCATTTTGTATTGGTTGCTACAAAATGACTCTTAATGCTATATGGAGGCTCAATGGAAGACACTCCGCCAGAGTTTTAAAAGAAGCGAATTAGTTCAAAGTTCCTGTTCCGGTATTCACATTTACCGACTGGCCAGCCTTCTCTTCTTGGCTAGCTGGATGAGTGGCCACTCTTCTCCCTAGATTTCACTAGGTGTTCTAAGTGGACTCTTATCAACTAAAAAGCTAGACCGAAGTCAGGCAATAGGAACTAGTAGCTGCTATCAATTAAAAGTTCTCGATCCTAGAGGGTAAAAGTCGCTTTAGTACTCTGAGAGCTAAAAAGGGGGGTTGGTCGAAAGCCCTTGTAAACATTGCTGATGAGGACTTAGATGAGTTATCAAGAAGGAGTAGTTGTATTTGAATCTATTATCCCTATCGCTGTGGGAGTAACTCTTGGATGTCTTGCTTTTATAGGCATCCGTGAGTTTTGGCATGAACTTGCAATTGCATGTAAGGGAGGTTTCTAATGAAATTCACTGCAACACCATTCACCATTCTTAGGAATGCATTCACAAACGAATCTCTAGAGAAGATCTCTTGTTTTATCGACAATACTGAAGTTCCTGTAAAAGAATGTGATGGTTTAGAGCGAATAGAAAATGTAGATGTTGAAACCTTGGACTTTTGGGATACAGAATGTAAACGTCATCCAAGCAATTCCCAATGCAAGGTTTATGACGAGTGACGTCGTTGTTCTCGGATATTGGATTTGATTAGATTTATCAAGAATCAACGTCTCAAAGAATTTGAGAAAGATAGGATTGACGGCTAACACTTTTGTATCAATACCTTTAATGTGTTTCCCTGTCAGTCGCTTATTCCACTTATAGCAATGGGTGTGCGTGGAACGTTCAGCTTGTACATTCCTTGGATAGACCTTCTACATTCAGACTCTTCATTGTTCGCATTGTGACTCCAAAAAAACTCGTTTTACTATTTGATGGAGGCTGTCCTCTATGTCAACGTGAAGTCTCCTTTCTTCGCTCTAGAGATAGCTTGGCTCGCATTTCATTCGTAGATATTGATTCACCTGAGTACAACCCAGAGCTTTACAGCGGGATTAGTTATCGAGAGGCTATGGGCACAATCCACGCAATAACTTCTTCTGGAGAGGTTCTCACTGGTGTTCGAGTTTTTCGAGAAGTCTACAGATTGGTAGGACTGGCTTGGATTTATGCACCAACTTCCTGGCCAGTTTTTGGCCCTTTAATTGAAGAGGTCTATCGACTTTGGGCCGGATGGCGCCTTCGCTTGACTCGTCGGCCATCATTAGAGCAACTTTGTAAATCTCGTGAGTAGGGTGACCTTGAAATTTTCGTGGTGAGTATTTTTTAAGTTTTGCTTTCTATTCCTCGTTGGTGCAAAATGTTCTGGGTCGATATGCTACCAGCTGCCACAATTAATGCAGTTTGAGTCTATAAAAAATGGATCAGGTGTATGAGCTTTTAGGCGATTTGTTTTTTGCTAGTCATAGGAGTTTATTGTCTACGAATTCAATGGTTTGGGTGGCTTGAATAAAGTTTGAAGAGCAATTCCTGATGGTTTGAAGTAGTTTGCTCTCACTTCAAGGTAAGTTTATTATCTGTGTTTAATTTAGTTCTAAAATTGGATTCAGTTAAGGTTTGGATTCCTGGAGTTTGTTGTAGAGCTTCTAATTAATGAAGTACTGACTCTCTATTGATAGGAAGAGTTTTCCCAGGCTTAGAGCAATGATTTAAAGATTAGTTTATTCAGCCCTTTGCATCACTGGGATCATTCTCCCTTCACCTTGATCATCATCATCAATATGACGTGTCAGAAATTCCATTAGGACAAGAGTGGTTAGAGGGTGAACACACCATAGAATTGCTTTCAATGTTGGGAATCTGTCTACAGATGGCTGAAGGTCACTTAGAGACATAGGTGTACATAAGGAAAAGCTTGGTATGAATTTGAAGATGAACAATAATTAGCTGGATGACTTTCGTCTTGAACAGCCTCTCCAGAGGAAAGCTCCGATGTAAAACAAAGCAGCACAACAGGTGAAAAAGATTATTGATGAGAAACTCATACAATCCCCCCTTAATTGTCAGATGAAGTAATTAAATGGGAGAAAGTAATTTCCACTAAATCTTGAAATTTTGGATTTGGAGGAGTGACAATGTGGCCAATCATATTACATTTTTAATAAATTAGAGAGAATTAGTTTTAAGGCAGGAATGATTTATCTTTGATTGAAGTAATAGAGGGGCTTCAAATTATTAACTACCTAGACTTAAAAAAGAAAAACACCTTTTGATTGAAAGAAGATATGAATTACTGGATTGTGTAGGTACTGGTAATGAAACTCAGTGCCAAACAGAGTTAAAATTACAGAGGTAGTTAGTATTACTGACATTGTGAAAAACCTACGGTTTCTTGACTGGTAACATGTCGCTATAAAATTTGATGTAGTCATAAGTCTTTAGATGGAGATTACGATAAGGAGGGTTGCTGGTAATAATGGCTATGTAGAAGGACTTAACTAATACATGACAGTTAAGTTAATTAGACCAATACTGATGCCACTTAAGGAAGCATTTATCTAGAAATTGAGAAGCTTGCTCTCATGACCTTGGTCTGATTTAGGTGAATGTCTTAGATTGAGATACTTGCCCACAGAGATCAAACTCTGCATCCGAGCTGGAGCTGACCTGAATCTATTAGGTGGCCAAGCCTTAAGGCTGTGGCTAGTTCACACCTAGAGAAATTTAGTTGATTCTTAGTTACCCATCTCAATTCTTCCTGGGTGATAATTCCAGTAGATATGGATGTTAGAAATAATGTACCAATGCCCATTTTAGAACCTTTTAGTAAGAAGATTAGTTGGATTATTTGTAGACCCTTTGTATGAACTACTTAAAAGGGCTTGCTTCCATGACTTTAAAAAATCCCTGGAATGATTTGCCCAGTGAAAGCATAAGTTCCAAGAGCAGCGAGGATGCCGATCATTGCCGCCCAGCCGTTAAGGCGTTCTGCAAGATAAGGATTAGCAATAGCGTCGAGTTGTGGTGTGTTGTTCATTAGAGCCAGATAGAAGAAGAGGCCACAAAGAAAAGACCTGTAACGAACTATAACAAGTATGTTACAGAGTGTGTCGGTTCGGTTAGCCGAAATGTTGATATATGTAGTTAGACTTCTTCCCTAAGTTCAGTATTTACAATGTTTTAGGGTTTTTATTTATATCAAGCTATGGCTTTATTTGTTAAACCTAACTATCGACTTTATTTATACATATGCTTAATTAATATGTTTTATCTGGCTATATTAATCATTAGATTGATCTTTTTTTAGTTGTTTCTATTTATGGCCCAAAGGAAATGGTAGCCCGTAGTTTACCCTTGAATGTGGGTAGTTTTATATGCAGTCTATAATTGCTCTATCACGGTAATAGTCTTCTCTAGGTGGCTTTTACTGGATTAACTTGTTGAGAACTTTGCGTTCTTTTAAGTAAAAGGAGCTGGAATTTTTGCTGCTTGGTATGAAGGGCCAACAGAGAGCCTGGAAGAAAGCACAGGCGATTGCAGTAGATCATTGTTGCTGCTTGGAAAGCCTTAATTCGAGTCAAGGTGAAAGGTGAAGGGTTAGAAGAAGAACATGGTGTACAAGGTAGAACCTATGACTAAGACTAAGTAAGGGAGTTAGTTCTTAGTACTTGTTGTTTCCCTGAGATGGAAACTGCAGGCTTAGGCGTTTATTTTGTGAAAACTAATTTCTTCCTAGAGTGAAATGTCGAGTAATTTTTGACATAGCTATATTCTCTTGACCTTGATTGGTGTCAGACGCCTGTCATGTCAAGTGATTTCCTAGGGTTGCACTAAGTTAACCAGGCTATTCGTACCTTCTTCTTAGGCAGCCTGTTATTTCTTTCTAATCTCTTTAAGGAAATTTTCAACATTTTCGTCTCTAGGTAATCCTTCAATTGTCTCTATGGTGAGCAAGTACGAGATATGGGATTTTTCTATGGCAAAGCTGACTTTAGTGAAGCAAGGCAAAATCTTTTTAGGTGTTTGTAAAGGCTTAGAGGCATCTGGGAGAGGATCTGCATTGGTGTGGCGAGTGATATTTCTAGTCACGTCGTGTTTTCTTTGGTTCCCTCTCTTTGTCTATTTAGGAATGGGTATGTTTTTACCGGTTGCAGACAAAAAAGATGGATAGCCATTTGTGTATTGAGACAGATACTTTTGATGCTTGCACACACCAATTTTCTCTTTAAGCTCGTATTTTTATTAGCCTTAAATCTATCTAATCAGTTTCTCATGGCAGGTGCTCTGCGGAAACAAGTTGCTAGGACGAACAACTGTAGTGCGATACCCCTCCGGTGTTGAAGAATTCCTTGGGTTTTAGTCGGTCGAACTTCGTCTGCACCTCTAAAGATTGATCGTCGTAGGGATTGTTGAATAAACTTTGTAGTTCCTTGATGAGTGTGTAGTCTCCTTCTTCAGCTTGCGTGTAAGCAGGTGCTACAAGCCACTCGCGCCAGGTGTACTTAGGATTGATGCGTTTCATTGCTGTGGATGTTGCTCTGATATCACTGCCGCATTTGATGCGACCTCGCCAACGATGCAACCAACTTTCCCATTGCGCATCAACTTGCTCTGAGCTGGGAAGGTAGAAGCTATCTTTCAAGGTAGTGAGTTGGTCTGGGATGTCTGACAGCTTTCGGAAAAAGATCGTGTAGTCAACTTTGGATAGAACCATGAGATGTAGTAGTTCGTTTACCAAGGTTGTGTCATGAGTGATCAGGCCTAGCTTCTTTGTCCACATGATCTCGATTTCCTTATTCATAGCCTCAGCGAAGTTATCTCGAATTTGATCGAGCCTTACCAGTGCCTCGCTGTTTTCAGTGAGCAGAAGACGGATGGCGGACCAGAACATTTGATAATTAGCTTCGGCAGCAGCTGGTTGGTTGAAGAATGAGAAATGGTCACCACCTCCTGTCCATGGCTGAAATCTGGGATCAAATAGCTCACAGAATCCGAAGGGCCCATAGTCGAGGGTGAATCCACCTGCCGCGCAGTTGTCACTATTGAAATTTCCCTGGCAGTAGCCAATGCGTATCCAGTTGGCTACCAATGATGTGAGCCGATTGCGAAATAAATTGGCGAGCTCGACCACTTGATCAGCGAAGCCAAGGTTCCGATCAATTCCTTGCTGGTAATTCCGCTTGATTAAGTGCTTCACGATCATTTGTAGCTCGTTCAGTGCATTTTGATGAGTATTGTTGCGAGCACGACGGGCAAAGAGCTCAAGCTGTCCTACACGCAGGAAGGACGATGCGACTCGTGTTGTGATCGCCGCAGGGTTGTTCACTAGAATGTCGGGATCGATTGACCGAGAGTGTTGGGAATACCAGGGCCTGCGCACTTTTTCGGATCGGGACACATATAGTGTCAGAGAACGTGAGGTGGGAACTCCTAGGGCCTGCATGTAGTCCTGTGCCAGAAACTCACGCACGCTCGAACGAAGCACGGCACGTCCATCAGCGCCGCGGCAATAGGGTGTTGGGCCTCCTCCTTTAAGTTGCATCTCCCAGCGCTTGCTATTGAAGAGACCTTCGAATACGGAAATTGCTCGACCATCGCCGTAGCCGTTACCGGTTCCAAATGGACATTGCTGTACGTATTCCGTGCCATAGATTGATAGGGCATAACCGGTTGCCCAACCCACCTGACGCATTGGCTCCCGCGCCACAGTGATGTCGCCTGAAAATAGACGGCGGAATTTTTCTTCGAGAACAAGCTCATCACTGAGGCCCAGCTCGTTAAATAGATTTTTGCTGTGAGTAATGTATTCCGGTTCTGGGATGGCAGTGGGGGTCACTGGTACGTAATGACCAGAGAAAACTTGACGGGGGTGGTGATCTTGGCCATCGTCGGTCGCCTGCGGATCAGCATTAAGTGAATCCATGAGCGAATAATCCGCTCGTTGTGAAAACTCAGCGAATGTTTTTGTCGTCGGCGAGGCAAACGCGCTTGATGGTGTTGGCATGGCTAGAAAATTCTATTTTTTGATGAGGGAAAATCATGTTGATGATTGAACATCTATTCAGAGGGTTGTTGAGTTGTCATCAGGCCGTAGCGTAAGGATGCCTATGCAGGTACAACACTTGAAGCAGCAAGCCAATTTTTTCCTATTTATGAAGCTGACTAATCGTTAGGCTTTTGTTTCGGTGGCAGCACTAGGTAAGCATTCAGTGGGGTAAGAGATGACATTCTTTGTTGCGATGCCAGCCCCGATTGCCACTACTGTGATAGCGAATAACCACTTCTTTCGTGAATTTGATAAGTAGTGAGGCATGGGTTTTCCTATGGAGTAAATAATCCCTGATGATGAGTCAGGAGAGAGACACTCCTCCTGAAGAGCTCTCCTAAGGCCTATGGATGAATTCTCTTTGATTACTCTAGAACGAGGAGCTGGATTTCTAAAGTTTCAAGAAAGTTCATAGGGTTTTGTAGCCCAAGAAAGTTAATTACGCGCAACACTGAGCTTATTACGCGCAAAACCTATGAATAACTTGTATGTAGGGCTTGTATTAGTAGTTGGCTTGCTGGCTACAGTATTGCTCTTGCGTTTTATTATTTCCAGTCCAGGCAAGTCAAAAGAGCTTTTTGCAGCTATTGATGGAACAAAGTTTTCTCGTGAAAAAGACTTGAAGGAATATGAGTTTCTGTATGAAAGGTTGAAATGTCTTTATGAAGAGAATACTTCAGCCAACCAGAGGAAGCAATATGCAAAGCTTGGACTAACGATGACTTTTATTCAGCAGTTAAAAGCTGGTGGTTTTGTAAACCTGAATTTGCTGATAAGTAATAAAGATCAATTCAAACAGTTAGTTGACTTGTTTGATGTTTCTGGAATTCCTAGTGATTCAGAATCAGTGATTAAAGAACACTAGGTCTAGAAGGCTTAGGAAGTGTGTTTTGTGATCGAGGTCTTAGGTTCGTGTCCCTTCGCTCTGAATAGTCTTTCTAGAAATCGAATGTAGGCCTGTGCTCAAAGCTTTCTCTTATTCATCCGGCTAATGAACTTTGCTGATAACTGTTGTTAGCGCTGGTCTGGTTAAGTTTGATGGCTCACAAAAACTATTGTTTACTAATAGGGCTGTCTATGCTGTTGGAAATAATTATAGGTAGGTAAATGACGAAGGCTTTTAGCTACGTCGTTATAGCAGCTCTTCTTTTAATCATACACTTAACTCCTAACCCTGCCTTGGCGTGCATTGAAGGCTTGTCTTGGGGGATGGATCTCTCCAGTGTAGAAAGACATCTTGGGGTTCCCTTCAAATATGTTCAGAGAGGATTAAATGGGGATCTTTTTGAGGTTCGAGATTTTCAGATGAGTGGTTTACCTGTGCATAGTCTTCGTGTTCGTATTGAAGAGGAGTCTGGGTTGAACCAGTTAGTTTATGAAATGGATTATGAAAATATGACTGAAGTCTTGGCAGGTTTAAGACATCGCTTTGGGCCTCCAGTTGGTACAAGTGTTGATATTGATGGTAGATCTCCCCAACAGCAATGGATTTGGCACACAGGAGAAGATGTGATTATTGCAATTAAGAGCGAAGAAAGACCTTTCTTGCTTGCTTACCGACCATCACTTCTAGATCCTTCATTCCTTTAAGAATGTTCGACCCCCATTTGCTTACTCAAATGTCTCTTGTTTGTCGCTCTCTGACATCAGTCATAGCAATGGAATTCCGCAATAAGCGGTGCTTTGGGTGTGGTTTGGTTGATTATCCCATTTTAGTGACGTTCTTCTACTTGTAAGCTGAGTGCTTTGCCTTCTCTTCTTGGATCCGCAGCACCATGCCAGCTACCTTTGTCCCATTTGATTAAAGCTAGCCCACTACTAAAAGAACTGTACTTAATTTGGTGACCAAGATTTTTTAGCCCTTGATGGATATTAGTAGGAGCTTTTGACCAGTTACCATTTTTTTCTAGAACTGTGTAATTAGGTTGAACTGATAGCAACTTTTGTGTAACGACTTCCTTTGGCGAGAGCTTTAAATCGAGTGCCCCAATGAGTGCATTGGTTATGTAATGGGGAATAAGCCAGCCCCCTGGGGATCCAATGGCCAACACTGGTCGATCATTCTTAAATACAATGACTGGAGACATTGAACTCATAGGACGTTTTCTGGGTCTAATACGATTGGCAATAGGTTTCCCTCCGACGTTTGAGATAAAAGAGAAGTCAGTTAGTTGGTTGTTTAAGATCATCCCTCCAGATAAACGCCTGCTCCCGAAGACAGTCTCAACTGAACTTGTGTAGGAGGCGACGTTCCCATAGGTATCAACTACTACCAGATGAGTTGTTCCTCCACCGGCTGTGCGGGGCTGACTTGCTAAGTCCAAGGATTCGCTACCTTTGGGTTTTCCATGTAATGGGTTGAATGTTGTAGTACTTGTCTGTATAGCGCTTGCCCTTTCTTCGACATAGTCGTCTTCTAATAATCCCTCTAGAGGAATTGGAAAATCTATAGGATCTCCTATCCAGTGAGACCGATCAGCATCTGCAAGCCTTAAAGATTCTGCTAGAAGATGCCAATGGTTGGTCTTGGCTTTTGGCGAAGGTTGTTTTGAAAGAAGCTCATATGTTCCAAGAGCTTGTAATACAGCAACCCCTCCTCCACTTGGAGGTGGGAAAGAACAAATGTTCCAAGACCTGTATTTACGGCAGATCGGGTTGCGGTTTTGGACTTGATAGTTAGCTAAATCCTCATGAGTGATTGTTTGTACCTTTTGATTGTTTTTTTGCTGGAATCGGAGGTCACCTACAAGTTGATTAGCTATTGCTCCACGGTAAAACCCATTGATACCTTCTTTGGCAAGATGACTTAAGGTTGATGCTAGTTTTTGATTGCGAAATAGAGTCTTTTGCTTTGGGAGAGACCCGTTTGGGAGATATATGGATTGAAAAGTAAGACTGTGGTTAATGCCTAATTTCTGTGCCAAAGAGATCGATCTAAGGAAGCGAGGACTCGGAATAAATCCTTTCTTGGCAAGATGAATGCTCTTTTTGAAATTAGTCTCCCAAGGCAAACGTCCAAATTGTCGGTGCCCTTCCCACAGTAATGCGGGCGTACCTGGGACTCCTATGGCAGAGAGACTTTTAGTTGCCATAAGCCATGGCATTTCTTTCCCCTCTGATGTTATCCATATATCTTCTTCGATTTGAGCGGAGGCGGTTTCTCTGCCATCTAGTGCGGACAAAGATTTTGTTGCTTGATCCCAATACAAAAGGAAAGCCCCACCTCCTAAGCCTGAACTTTGTGGTTCAACAACAGCAAGCACTGTCTGAGCTGAGACCACCGCATCCATAGCGGTTCCACCCGTCTGCAAGGTTTTAAGAGCTGCAGCACTTGCTAATGGATTGGCAGTTACTACAACAGCCTCTCCGCTGGCAGTAGACACTAGGTTTTTTTTTGCATCTATCGTCTCTGGCGCTTTCCAGTTCACTTGTGCAACGAGCGGTACAGGAAGTGTGAAAAGAAGCAGTAGCTTTAATGGTTTATAGGTTTTCAAAGCAAGTTTGAACACAGTTTGAATAGGGTTTTGGATTCCTTTTAATCCATTGACATCACTGGGTCTAAGTATTCATTGGCTAAGATGACATGTCATTACTCACAAGGGATATCAGGCAGAGTTTTGTCTGGTTTTAGGCCTTTAGGGATAAAAGACTCCACTTGGCTAACTGATTTTGTTCTCTATTAATAGAGCTCCCACCTGCATAAGCAATCGTTAATAGCTTATGCAGGTGGACTATCGCAATGGTTCCATAATCCACGAGCCTGGAAGAGATGTCATTTAGCTATTTTTAAATTGCTAAGACTCTGGAGTTTAAGTAAGAAACTCAAGCTGTTTCAGAATCTCTCAGAAAATAAGCAGAAATAACAAAGCTCCTGCTAATAAGTCAAAAAGTACGGCTAGGTATAAAGAAGATGCTTGTAGATGTCTTGAATCACTCTAAAACCCGTAAATCATGGGGTCAGGCCTTGCTTGAAGGACTCGCCAGTTGTGGACGTCTCTTGAACTATCGTTTACCTAGGGAGAGCTAAGTCAGCTATGCAGGGTTGCCTGCATAAATAGGTGACCCCAATCCACCCCCATTTTGATCATCATCATCTTCTTCAAAAAAGCTGCTAAGTAGCCAGATTGCACCTAAAGCTAGTACCGCAGAAAAGCTTATTGCTATAAGGTCGAAATCCACTGCCAGAGAAATAAATTGGAGTGACACTAAGGCATTTCTCGTTGATTGGAGGACTTTGGCCTGCTTAGTGTGTAAACCAAGAAAATAGAGGCTTTGAGTGGTCGCAGTTTTCCATAGAAACATCTAGGTGAATCACCCTCTATCAAAATTTGATTTTTTAGGTATAACAAATATGAATAGGGAGTGTTAATGGTAACTCGTCATCTATTCGGATCCTTGCATGAATTAGCCATGAACGTTTGCGAACCTTATAAAGACAAGGACAAGGTCAGAAAGATACATGCACAAAAGACAGACCTCGATGATGCTGTACCTGAGTTGCTTCAATTGAAAAAGATTCAGGAATACTGGGATTCATTTGAAGATGACGAACTACTTGCTTCTTGACCACCATGATTGACAAGATTATTAGGTACTGGCAAGAACTGACTTTGGAAAACAAGCTGCTTATCAGGCAGATAGGGTTAGCTTCGATTGCTTTGTACGTTGTTTTTCAACTCGTAGGGCTTTTGATTCCTGTCGCAATTATTGGATACGCCTGTTATTGGTTCTATAAGAATATCCTAATTGAGAATCCAAGAGTAATGAAATAGTCCAATGACTAAAATGTTGATTGGCACAAATCATTTATTGAAACTGCTCAAAAGCAGCTTGGTTTCTCTGGCTACGCTTTGTATTTGCTTGGTGTTTAGCTAGTAAAGCTGAGGCAATTAATTTCTGATCCAGGCTCACAACCAATGACCTGTATTAAGTGTAATTCTTTAGTAACCCCCTAGTCATGGCAATGGTTTTTAGAAGGCTCTGTGTAGCAAGCAACTTGTGAATAGAAGCTTAGGGCTTTAAGGCTTTGCCTTACTAATAGAGCTTTTCATGGTGTGGAGCAATTCTTTTAGAAACCATGCTTAATTTTTAGGAGGTTCATCTTCAGCGTCGAATTTGAAGCGAATGTTAAAGCCCGCAACTACCCCTATTGAGATCAGTAATAAACCCAGACAAACTCCTAATGGTGGCATTTGCCAGCCCATAGATTCCCCCTTGCTATCGAGCAAGGTTACTAGGTGAGGTGGACGTGACCTTTCATCAGTTCAAAGTAAAGGAATCACTTGGTCACAGACCAATATATTGAGTGCAACACTAAGAGCCCTAGCAATGATCTTGAAGGTGTTGTTGTTCACCTCTTCGATTCTTGGACTGAGGTTAACTCAAGTCATACTCTGATTGCTTTGGATTTAGAAGGTAAAAGCCGATCACACCTGATTGTGGCCATTCTCAAATTCCGGCTAAGACCTATATGACGGGTTAGGCAGAACTGTAAGTACTCAGAATTTACATAAGCGCGCTCAAGATACGTCGTTATTCGACTTGAAGACCTATTCCAACATTTACCGACCTCATTGGTTGACAACGACTCCTATCCTTGCTAGTACAGATGTACTGCTACAGACTTATGGTTCCAGCTTCTTCCCCTTATGCCATTTTTCGCGCATCTGACTGGAGTCACGACGTGGCAGAGCCAATTGGAATAGGGCAATGTCTGCGTATCGAACCCAAAAAGTACTACCAAGCAAAAGGTATCCAGAAGAAGAGCAATGGGAGTACCTTGAAGAAGGTTCCCTCAAAAAGTCACGTTCAGCTTGCGTTTGTATGACTTGTCACCACTTTGGATTCTCATGCGACAAGCAATGCAGAACACTCCTCACTTGTTCTATTCAACAACGACTAATTCCTCATGGGGAACATCTGAATAGCAGGTGTCCACTTTGGATACGGAGAATAGATCAAGAGATTGGTTGGTATCGGGAGGCTGCTTAATGACTAAAGAAGAGCTTGCACTTCGTATCGCCAAGGCGATGTATAAAGATCGTCGAACCTTAGAGAGTTTCAATGCTTATTATTCAATAAAAGGCTATTTTTTAGACCTCGAAATGGCTGACTTAATAGGTATTGCAAGGCAGTACGGCATACACGTGCCTTTGTCTGAAGGCCTTTAATCATCGACAATCTGCAGTTATACATCTGTACTAGGTAGCTATTGATTTGACCAAACCCTACTCTTCCTGCTAGTTGTATTAAGCAGGAATCCCCATCCGAATGGCTAATTTAACTATCAAAGTTAGCGCTAAGGCTGACGCCATGATCGCTCAACTGCAAAAAGAAATCTTTAATCGTCGTCGTAAAAAAGTAACTGCTCAGGGTGTTGTTGAGACCCTTGTAGAAAGTGGTGCTAGGTCTCAATCCGACAAGCGCTACGCAGCTTCTTGGAAAAACCTAATTAAGGACATCGAGAAGGCCGCGAAGCAGTCGGAAGTCCATGGTAATAAGCCTGCGAACGTCTCTGCTGAAGAATGGGCTTTAATTATTTCTCATCGTTCTCGCAAAGGTTCTACAGCTAAAGCGGCTCCCAAAAAGAAAGCTAAATCAACTAAAGTAGTCACGAAGAAAGTAGCAGCCAAGAAGCCTGCAGCCAAGAAGCCTGCAGCTAAGAAGCCTGCAGCTAAGAAGCCTGCAGCTAAGGCTACAGTTAAAGCAGCAGCAGCTCTTCCAGCTACAACGGCCAAACCCAGAAGAGCTAGGCGCGCACGGAGGGTTCCTACTGTCGCGGCTAAGTAGTCTTTCTCAAGTAGTTCATGATCTTCTGAGCATTGTCTTCGCTCAGGCAGCTGATTCTTGAGGTCGCTGGAACATTGAGTACAGCACAGATGGCAAGTATGTCGTCTGTGCTTTTTTGTAACTTCTCAGATAGCTCTAGTACTCTTAGGGCTCTAGTCATTAGTCATCATTTGAAGAAGGTCTGAGTAGGTTGTAGTGATTCCTTGAGAGGGATTAGAAAGCTTGGCATTTGTTTATTGAGTAATAGTTAATTGCATGGATATGACGAGGTTTGGGGAAAACTGGTTGGTTTTGTGAAGAGTGGAGAGAGTATCGACTTGAGGAGCTTAATCGGGTTCTTAGTTGTTAAACCGATACTGCTGCATTCTCTAACCATACGTATGTCCGAGCTAAAAAAAGTTCCATGAAACGAAAGAACATGATCCTTGGCTTCAAATTCGAGAAGATGTATGTGTAGGGCGTAACGGCTATATCTCCTTCCATGCTGACAGAAGTTGTTATCGCTATAAAATCAATAAAGTTCCTAGAGTCCGATCTTGTTTTAGCTGGTTTGAGTAGGCTTTATCAGGATACTTTCTGCCAGTTCTTTTTTTGTTCTATTGGTGTGCAGTAAGAGAGCTCTTCTTGGTATGATTATTTTGTAGCAAAAGCTACTAAAGCGTTCAACTCTCTTAGGAGGGCCGCAGTTCGACTCAAGCCATGGAACGGGGACTTGAGCTAACACGGAGAAAGATCAATGTCTCTAACTTACAGAGGACAAAAGTACATTCAGAACAAAGAAGTTGTTTCTAAGGAACATGTTGTTCTGACTTATCGTGGCAAGGAGTATCGACGCTGAGCTGATAAGGCTTTGTCATTAAAAAAGCCCTGCATCAGGGCTTTTTTAATGTGCTCTTTTAAGTATTTGCATGACAAGTAAAAGGTACGTCGCTGAACCTTTTCATTCTGAAGAAGGTGCTTGCATCATTCAATGCCTACTTGCTTTGAAATATGAGAAATTACTTTTAGTAAGGAAGTGAGGTGACAGCTTTTGATGGTCTCAGTTTTATTGACTCAGTCAGTATAAAAAATGCACGTATTTTTTATAGACCTTTTGAGAGTATCTCTGAATTGTTAGAGAGCTAGGTGTGACTGCTGCAATTTCTCAAGAATGCATGGCATCCATCGAGAAATGTCCTTAGGGCTCTTAGATGTGCTTCTACCAAGTGAGATTGGTTCTGATCTAAAAGTGGCATGTCATGTCAGAACAGGAATAGTCTTCGCCCGAAAATCAGGTTGTGCCTTGAGACCACCTTGTCTTAGATATAAGCTCATGAGAAAGCGTGTACTTATTAGCAGAAAGGATAAAAATGCTAGGGCCACGCATAAAGGGCAGTGTGGGAATCCCATTTGGAAATCTAATCGTAAATGCTTAATTCCTTTCTAACGCTTCATCGTGCCCTTGTAGTCAAAAGTGCTGGCTCTTTTTAACTACAAAACCTTTTTTGGTAACGAGGGTGTCTTTTTCTATTTCAATACCTTTAATGATTGAAATTTCACCTTTAAGTCCAAAAGAAGCCAGATCAGTGCTCATCTGTTTAATGACTTCGGCTTCAACCCAGTTCTCATCAACTGTTTCAGGCGTAACCTTAGCGAAAAGCTTATGAGTTTTAGATGCAACCATTTCAGTTGAATTGGTTATTTTGACAAGGATCATTGAGAGGGGAATCGTTCCAGCAATTTAAGCAGCTTTTTGGGTAGCGTTCTCATAGGAATAATTGAGCAAAGTTCTACAGGCTGTCGAGAATGCCTGCAATGCCTTGGGATAAGGGGTTTTAACTTTTTATTTGCCAATATGAGGCATTAGTTATGGTTAGCGACCTCATAATCGTTATTAGCTAGCTCATCGAAGACTATTGCACCTCTTGCCTTGTCTCCCAGAGGGACTGGGTTGATTTGATCAAGTACAGCAGCAAAGCAAGTAATCCAGCAACTGCCTTTGCAGACAGAGGCCACCTTGCAAATGTGGTCTGGTGCTACTTCTATGCAACCTTGTGTTCTGGAAACTTTGATGCTTGCGATTTGGGATTCAAGCTCTAGGTCTAATAGCTCAGCTTCTTGTTTGGTAATGGCGGTTCCCGCAGCATGGCATTCGAGCAACATTTGATAATTCATTTGTCAGCCACTGCTAGGCGTTTCCAATTATTCTTCTTTCGTGGTCTCGGACTTTTCCATATTTTCAGAAGTTGTTTCTTGACTTACTCGTTTCTTTGAGTAGGAGCAATCACCATTTCCCCAAGCCAAAACAGGCGATGCACTTATTGAGAGGATAAAGAATAATGGAAGAATTTTTTTCAATTTAAACAAAATTTTTCGTATCATAATCATGTTTTTGAGCAGTGAGTTCTTTAGAGGAGAAGATAGGTTGTAATTGTTTGCTATCTGGCTTGTTCGTGTATGAAGTCCCAGCGAGAATCTTCTATTCTTGAGAGGGAGCAGTAGATTTTTCTCCTTTCGGTTCTAAAGAAGCAATAAAACCCATTGCAGTCATCACTATTCCTTTTGCAGAAATTACTTCTGTCTTAATACGCTGGAATGCTTCCTTCAGAGGCTATTTGACTCAATGTCCCTCCGTGGTTCAAACCAGAGGTTTTCAAAGACTGTAAATTGAGTTGGGACTTTACTGGTTTTTTAGCATCTGCAGCCCACGTCGTTAAGGATTTGACCAGATCATTTCCATAATGTATGCATGTCAAACTATCGATGATCTACCTAGGAGAATGACTCATCCTTTTTACTACTCTTATGAAAGTAAAGTTCTCAAGGATGACAGGTTGCTTCTTTTTGCTTATTAGGCCAATGCCTTCTCTAATGGTTAAGAGGCTTTTTAAAAAGCAAATGAATGATATCGATTACCGTCTGGTTGGACGAATTTAAGATTGTCATGAACTTAGAAGTAGTTTAGAACATAAGATGATGACTCTATTTTCTTGTTTCCTCTCTCTTGTTTTAGCTCTTACTCCTTCTCCAACTTTTGATTGTGATGGTGTGCCACTTAAGGTGACAATCAGAAATAATTTAAATGGAGACTTCTCAGTTGTAACTGACTTGGAGACAGTAGATCCAGGAGCTTTTGTAGTGCTCGATTGGCAAGATATAAGCTTAATGCTTCCAGTATCACTTAGAAAAGGAGAGATTAGTTTTACGGATAGGAAGTGGCTATGGAGTTACCAAGATAAAGAACAGGGATTGCATGAAGAACACCCAAGATTTGCTCAGTTACTGCCAAGTGGAGAAATTGTTGAGCATCAATGTAAGTTGCCTTTAACAGAGTCTGCTTAAGATCCTGTCGTTAGTCTTTCCGCGTGTGAATCTGCCCAAACAGTTTCTCTATGCGCAGTTGAATTGCATACAACTGAGTTCGACTAAAGAGCAGTTGTTTTCCTTTATTGTTTTTAATGGTCGCAACTAGCACATAAAGCTGTATAGCCAGGAATATCAACCCAGTGAGCAGAAGAGTTGTGTAAGGATCGCCAATCACTTTTAATCGATGGTTGACCTTTTCCCTTTCTAGCGGTTTTCAGAAGTCCTTCAGTAGATAATCTATTAATGGAGGGGAGGTTGCAACCTTTGTGCGCCTAATCCGCAATTTATGAGCTCCAAAAAAGAATTTTCTGAGTCTTTCGACAATTTGACTGATGAACAACTATCAGAGCTGGTCAAGGCTAATGATGAATTGGAGGAGGAAGGGGCCAGAATAATAAATGATGAGCTAGACCAAAAAGCAAAGAGAAGATTTGAGAGGGAATCTTTCCGCAGACGCTGGCAATCCCCTCTTGAGATTTTCAACCGCTCTTTACTCCTTCTATTCCTAGGGAGCTTCCTTTTCTCATTTGTTTCTGTCTATGCAATAAGTCCTTGGTGGTTTGTTTGGTATTTGATTAGTGCCTTCTCCTGCATTTTGTATATACCAAATCGGAAAGCGCTAAAAGAATTGCTTGATGCCTGGCCTAACATTAATGATCTAATAAAAAGGTTTGGTAAACTAGATTAAATGTTTTCCCAAGAACTCAACATCTGAAAAGCAAGTTTTGACTATCTCAATGCTATTGCCATCTGTATAAGCTAGCTTTTCTTCGCCAATACTTCACGCCAGCTAAATGCATCGATTCAGCTAAAGAAGTGATGTAGGTTTTACTATTAGTGAAAAGTCTAGGATTTACTTTTTGTCTGTATCTTGTCGAGTTTACTGGAAACTTACTCTTCTATTGAAGGCTTACGTTGCCGCTTCTCCTTCAATCTACTGCGATGTTTTTTTGCAGTAATTCGACGTTTCTGCGAAGCAAAGGTTGCCTTAGTCATCTTCCTTGATTTTGGAGGAGGACTTAACCCTGCTCGTAATAGTACTTTCAAACGCTCTAATGCTAATTTTCGATTTTTGTATTGGGATCTTTCTTTTGTTGCGACGACCTTGAGATACCCATTAGTACATCTGCTTTGAACCTGCTCAAGTAATCGCTCTTTTAGTGAAGAACTAATGACTGAGGATTGATTTATATCGAAGATAAGCTCAACTCGGCTGTCAGTAGTATTTACTCCTTGCCCTCCCGAGCCAGAAGATCGAGAAAATCGCCACTTCAGTTCTTTGGATGGGATAACCAAGTCAGAGTTGATAGTTAAATCCATGGAAAGTCAAAATAAAGAATCTTTTTTCTAGTTTCTTTCACTTAATTCTTTTGCCAAAGAGTTTTGCATTTGGGTGCATCAAACGACAGTAAGAGAATTCTTGGCTTTATTAGTCCATGTCTTAAGCCCAGCAACTTTACTTACCCATGAAACTCTGCTCCTTAGGCAATGATTTCAATAAGTGTCTTTCCTAGATATTGGAATCACACTCAATTGTTCATTAGTCAATATTTAACCTTAGCCATTTTCTTAGGAGTTGGAGACAGGCCTGAAGTTTATAGAGGGCATTGATACCAGAGTTCCTATGGCCCACTTACTTGTTAATACAGACAATTTCCCTAGAACTATGCTCACAAAATATTAATGAATTTCTCTAGAATCTAAATCTCTCGAGTTCATCCAATGGTTTGGTCTTCTGAGTTAATGCCGAGGCAAGACGGGCGAATCGCCTTTATCACTGGCGCAAATAGTGGTTTGGGTTTTGCTACAGCACAAGCTTTAGTTGAAAAGGGTGCCACAGTTATTTTGGGGTGCCGATCGCTCCAGAAAGCTCAACAGGCCCGAAAGAAATTGCTAACAAAAAGTGAGAATGGGCATATTGAAGTATTAGCGATAGATCTTGCTGATTTGGAAAACGTAAGTCTAGCCATAGATTATATGGTGAGTAAATATCAGAAACTTGATCTTCTAATTAACAATGCGGGTGTGATGGCTCCTCCTCGGACAGTTAGCAAACAAGGATTTGAGATTCAATTAGCAGTCAATCATTTAAGTCACATGGCCTTAACGCTCATGCTATTACCTTTGCTTTCTAAGCAACTTGGTGCAAGAGTTGTAACTGTTTCCTCGGGCGCTCAATATATGGGGAAAATTAATTGGGATGACCTTCAAGGTGCAGAGCAGTACGACCGCTGGGCATCTTATTCACAAAGTAAACTGGCAAATGTCATGTTTGCCCTAGAACTTAATGAGAGATTAAAGAGTTCAAATCTTGCTGTTGCTTCGCTTTCGGCACATCCTGGGTTGGCACGAACAAACTTGCAGTCTAATTCTGTGAAGTCTAATGGATCTTGGCAAGAGGCTCTAGCTTATAAATTGATGAATCCACTGTTTCAAAGTTCTTCTATGGGATCTCTCCCTCAGTTGCTTGCAGCAATTGATCCAAGCGCTCAGGGGGGAGAGCAATACGGCCCTCAATTTAATTTTAGAGGTTATCCTAAACTATGTCAGATAGCACGATCTGCTCTCAATAAACAGGACAGAGAAAGATTGTGGAACGTTAGTTATAGTCTTATTAAAGATTTTGTTAATATAAATAATTCTTATGTTCTTTCTGGTCATAATTGAAGCCCCCTGATCACTCTTTTAGGGCCCCATCTTGTTAATTAGAGATAACTTAGTTTCTGAAATTAATTATTATTTTCGAAGCTCTAGAGGGCATTGCTTCATTAGCTCATCTATCTTAATTGAATTATCTAGATAGTTATTCTATTTTGACTAAAGCTCAATGAACTTTGCACGAATGCTGTATTTGGATGGCTAGGCTTTTATTTTATTAATTGTTGTTTGACTCATTTAAAGATCCTGTATTGAATAACAATCTAGATAAACTTTTTATTTAGAGAAATATCCGTTTACTCTTATTAAGAGTCCTATAGATCTCAGCAAAACGCATGCAGGGGTCTCTTTAAGCCCCTGCATGCGTTTTGCTGAGATCTGTCACTAGTGAAGTTTAATGTCTCATGTTTTAACGCCAAGCTTCTTTTTCTCTGTTTCGACTGGAGCTAATGATTTCAGCTCTTCTTGAAGTTCATGTTCTCGCTCATTCATAATTTTGATGCGAGATTGATAGTGTTTTTCAAGCCTTGTTCGAGAAATTTCAAGATTCTCGAGTTCCTCTTGCCTTTGTTTTAGCTTGATTTGCTCTAATTGGCTGTCTGAGACGACATAAACAGTTCTCATAGGAGTGAAGAAAGAGTCAGAAAAGAGAGTTTCAAATAATGATGAGTACATGGAGTTCTGTGCGAGAACATAATTACTATGGCCGAACATTGTCGAAGAAGTAATGATGGAAACCGAAGTGCTTGATTCGGTAAATATCACCACCTTCGGTTTGTACTACTTTAATAGCTGAAACTACTTAAGCTTAAACACTTAAGTGCAAACCCTATACCTAATTCAAATAAATATGTTATAAATGAATTAGTCGAATAGGAGAATTATGAAACTAAGAACTCCTTTCACCGCAGTTGCAAATCCACTTAGAGATCTCGACCGTATCCACGATTTTAATTACAAGTTGCCTAGTGAAACTCAAGGTGACTTTTGGGATCAGGAATGCAAACTCCATCCCACTAAATCTACTTGCAAGCTCTATGAAGTGTAGATAAGATTCTTTGTCGTTATTTAGGAGACTTGCATACAGAAGCTAAACATGTGAATTCTGGCGAAAAACTTAGAACCGATGCACCTCTAGATCATGCTGGCAAAGGAGAGAATTTCGCTCCTACTGACTTATTGGCTACAGCTGTAGGAACTTGTTTCCTTACAGTAATGGGAATAACCGCTAAAGAAAAAGGGTGGAAATTAGATGAGATAACAGTTGAGATTGATAAGAAGATGACTACTCAGGGCCCTCGCAAGATTGAATCTTTATTGCTGAAAATTGATATGCCACCTGCCTTAACCTCTGATCAATTAAAGATCCTTCAAAAGGCCACGAAGGATTGTCCTGTTTTGAGAAATCTAAATGACTCAATAAACATTAAAGTTAACTGGAATCTATCAAAAAAGGTCAAACAAGTATCTCTGAATTTTGTCCCTATTAATGTCTTTCGTGAAACTCCTCAAGTCAAGTTCTTTGATGCAGGAATTAAGGGTTCTAATGGATCTGATGTTGTAATTCATCATGGAGCTGCACTCTCTCCTCCTAATGACGACGAATTGGAACAGTATTACGTTCACCACCATCAGATTGATTACAACTTGGTGTTAGATGGAAGCCGTACTTTTACTCTGCTCAACCCTGAGTGGGATGAGCCTCATCACGTGATTTACCTCAATCCACAAATGGGTGCTCTTCAAATACCTATTGGGACTTATCACCAATCTATTTCAGGAGCAGAGGGCAGCATAGTCTTGAATCAAGCAGTAAGAGATATTGATTTTGATCCAAATAAGGAATTTATTCCTGTCAGTTTGCGAGATAGGCCTGATTTGCAAAAAGCAAAAGAAGCCAATCCTGTTTTCTGGGTTTGGGACGATGGAAGGATCAGGAGATTGAGAGTCGGTCATGACTCTAGGGCCCACAAGAATATCCCTAATTAATGATGATGGTACAAGTGTTGCTGGATTCATTTTGAGAGTTTTTATAGGAAAATTAGGAGAGGTGTCTTGTGCCTTTTGTTGTGACTAGGATATCTGCATAATTCCTACTTGGTTTTTGTGGTAGGCCAACTTGAAAGCTTAGTCCTAGAGCTAGATGTCAGTAAAATTAGCAGTTCTCATTCTCTCTCTTTTTTAGAGCTTCAACCTACAAAAGTAGATGCTGCATTGCTCCTTGCATGTTTTCAAAAGAAAGAATTGTCCACGATTGCTCTTGCTTCTTGTAATGGTGTGATAAATATGTACTTTGGGCCTTTTGACCTATGTCTACTCAAGAGTTGTTAGAGGCCTCTCTGCAAGATCCGGCAATAGGCGATACCTCCAGATTTAAATGGCATGTCACTCCAATAGGAATTGCCGCACTTTGCAAAGATCAAGAACCTTGCCTCTCTGAAAGCTTTTATGCTGATGTAATTAAAGAAGGGTTGGCGGTAGGACTGGATCTATCTCGAGAGGAAAGGGAATCCCATTACTCTCAGAAAGGTTTAGTAATCCTGTTCTATTCTTAGAAGTTGGCTGTTTTTCATGTTATAGATCTCAGTTCGGAGCATTTTTTGAGACAAAGACTTCTGCTATCTTTACAGTTATCGATAATAAACTAATCTTGTCTAGAAAAATTTAAAGATCAGTGAAGTAAAGAGAAGTAGCTAAAGACTGACGGCCTTTTCTGGAGGGTCTTATTTTATCGTTATGATCGTTAATTGAAGCACTAGAATCTCTGGCAAGCTCTAAGCATGCAGAGATTTATTCAGAGCGGCATTGTTGAGAAGTTGTTCGGATTAGGTGTTTTTACCGGAGACGGCATTTTGTATCTGTTGCTACCATTTCAGCACGTTCGTCCTTTAGTTGGGATGCATGTTTTGGTAGCAGGGAACGGGGCTGCCATTTCGGAGAAACGTTATGAACACGCTTCCATTAATTCGTTCGCATATGAAAAAAGCCGAACGCATCCATAAAGCGCAGCTAATTGCTACTTCGTGTGGAAGTAAGTCCGATGACCATGAAGCTTTAAATGCTAATTCAGCTTCAAGAAAGGAGAAGGCTAAGCGTTTACATAATGCTCAATTAATGGCGTTCTAAAAGGAGTCAAAGGTTTAACGTAAGCTCTATTCTATTCCTTTCACTTTCTAAGAGGCAGTATTTTTACTGCTACTAAGGCAATAGATTTACGATGAAAAAATACACTAGTTGACCCTTGACAATATTTGCTTATGCTGGATCTTACTTATTTTTAATAGAGCCTTCTTCTCGTAAAAAAGTTAAGGAAACTAAGCAAAAAACACCTATTAAAGGGCCTGGAGAGAGATTGAAAATAATCGCCAGTAAAAATCCAATGAGAGATATCAGCACACCAAATCCTGCAGAACGAATCATTGCGGAACGCAAACTACATGCTTGATGCAAACCCAAAAGTGCTGGTGCTGAAAGTAAGCCTATAACCAAAATAACTCCCACAGCAGACATTGAACTCACGACAACAAGAGCAGTTACTAAACCAACTGCTAAGCGTAACGAAGAAACCTTTAGACCATTCGATGCAGCTCCCTCAGGATCTAAACCTAAAAAAACTAATTTCTGATATGAAGTTTTTAGAAGTGATAATAATGCAATTGTTGCAATGATGACTCTAATTAGATCACCTAAACCAACTGCAAGTAAGTCGCCAAATAAAATAGATTCAAGGTTGATTCTTATTTCTAAAAGAGGAACCAATAGAATCCCTAAACCAAGCGTCCCAGCGAGAACAGTATTAATAACAGCCTCGTTTTCTATGTTTTTTCTCAAGGCAAGCCTTTCTGCAAGCACTGCTCCAATTAACCCACTAAGAACCCCACCTAATTCAGGATTAGCTCCTATAGCAAGTGCTAAAACAAGTCCTGGAAGTACTCCATGAGATATCAAATTCGCTTGTAGGAGGCGACGATGAGTAATTAAGACAGCACCAGTTGCAGGACAAAGCATGCCTACTACAAGGGCCATAACCAAGGGTAAAGCCCACCAAGAGTCGAAAATTGCTTTTATCAAAGGACTAAAAGACTAATCTTGGGAAAGGTTTGCGATTTAACACCGGAGCATGCCCGAGAAACGAGTTGGTCTTACGGCCCGTCAACAAAAGATCTTGGAAGAGTTGAATGATTGTCCTGATGAGATGAGTGGTCAAAAGCTTCATAGGAATTTGCTTGCTAGTGCTGCCAATATGGGTCTGACTACTGTTTATAGGAATCTTCGTACTCTTCAGCAGAAAGGATTGGTGAGATGTCGAAACCTTCCTACAGGTGAAACACTCTATAGTCCTGTGAACAGAGATCATCATCATTTGACTTGTGTTGATTGTGGGCGAACTATGGTTTTGAAGTCCTGTCCAATAAAAAACATCCAATTACCTAAGGCCCAAACGAGAAACTTTGAGTTGTTGTTTCATACCCTTGAATTTTTTGGTCTTTGTAAAAGTTGCCATCAACGTCAGGAGGCAATTGAAATTTGAATCGCTACTATCCACAACAGTGATTTCCCATACTGCTAATTGATTGAAGCTGTCTTCGGACATTATTTGGTGTACCAAAGGCCAAAACACTTCGATTAAGAGCGATGACTTGGTCGTAAGCATTTAATGCTTGTCCCCAGTCATGGCTACTTACGACTACAGTCAAGCCAGCCTGAGCAAGCTGACGAACAATCCGTAGAAACTCATTCCTAGATGGAGGGTCAAGCGCTGAACAGGGTTCATCCAAAAGGAAAATATTTGCATTTTGGGTAAGGGTTTTTGCAAGTAAAGCTCTTTGCTGCTGCCCACCAGATAAAGCATCTAAGCGTTTTTTTTGCCAAAGCAGATAAGCCAACCCTTTGAAGCGAGGCTTCTATTTCACAGCAAGATGTATTGCTAGTGTTTACTTGCCCCAATGCAACCAAGGCTTCAACAGTGATAGGAAAGTTCCAGTTAATGGAGCTTCTTTGAGGCATTAATGCAATTTGATTTCGATTAGCTCTAACCGGACTTTCGTCTAAAAGGATTTGCCCATGCTCAGGCACGCTTTGCCCCTGCAAGAGCCGAAGCAAGGTGGATTTACCGGCCCCATTTGGACCTACAAGAGCCGTAAGGGTTCCTGAATGAATTTCTAAGGAAACATCTTTTAGTGCTGATTCCTTGCCATAACGAAATGACAAGTTGATTACACGGAGACTAGCCAACCAAGAATGAATAAAAAACCACCATAAGACGCTAGCTTGAAACTGCATGCAAATGAAAATGGTTTTCATTTGCAAACATGTGTGCGCTGACTTTGGCTTTGATTCTTAGTATTTCGTTCGTCATCATTTAATCAGGTTTCGTGAGAGCCCCAATTGCGCTGAGTGCATGTTCTGTTATTTGTAATTTTATCCTGGGATCTAGCGTCGCAAGAGCTGGAGAAGTTAAGCCTAGTGTTGTTGCCTTTGATGGGATCCTTTGTGATCTTGTTCGCACTGTTGCTTCCAATTCTGCAGATGTTTTTTGTGTCATTTCACCAACTGGTGATCCTCACTTTTATCGTCTAAAGCCGAAAGATCTTCAAGCTATAGCAAAGGCAGACATTGTTTTTCACAATGGTTTTTCTCTGACACCTGCAGCTCGTCGACTATCTACCAAAGCAGTTGTATTACCAGTCGCAGAGAAGGCGCTTCCTAGGTACAGAGGGAAAGACCCACATGTTTGGCATGACCCAAATAATGTTATTTCAATGGCTTCGACCATTGAAAAGAGCCTAATAAAGCTGTTACCTCAATCTGAGATAACAGCTTTGAAATCTCGTACTACAAAAACCAAGTCTGTTCTCAAGGAGTTAAGTGATTGGACTGTCTCTCAACTGAGATCGATCCCTAGTCAGCATCGAGTCCTTGTGACTCAGCACCGCGCTTTTAGTCACCTCACCAAAAGGTTCAATCTGCGTGAACTACCTGTTATCGACTCTTTTGCTACCGGTGGGGTTTTGCGTCCCTCAAGCCTTGGCAGGATTAGTTCTGAGGTTCAAAAATCTGGCACTCGTGTTTTATTTCCTGAATCCCTCCCTATTACCAAAACACTTAGACGTATAAGCAGAGCCTCAGGTGTTCCTGTAATTAACTCTCCTCTTTATCCTGATGGCCTGGCACCTGGTGGTCTTTCCACCGTTGAGACTGCGATTTCGAATATTTGTGTTATTGCAAAAGGTCAGGGAAGTTCCTGTGATCGAGAAGCTGCTGATCAGATTGCGGCTCGTTGGGCGGGTATCCCTTAACCACTAGACCATGCCTCATCTAATACACCTATTTTTTTCTTATGTCTACCAATTTTCTTAAAAGCGTCAGGCCTCTTAAAGCTGCTATGTATTTGGGCTGCACTTTAGTTAGTGCCGAGTGTGCATTACCTCTGATGGTGCATTCTCATGGATCAGGAGGAGGGGAACCCCTAGAAGTTGGAGAGTTCAGAGCCGCTCCATTACTCACCTTTGAAGCTCATGCTGGATTGGAAAATAACATTGAAGCTGATCCGGCTCATTATGGGTTCGATACTCTTTTGGGAGTAGTGATGGATTGGGGTTTAGAAAATGATGGTCTTATATCACTTGAGCTGGCAGCTGGATCGGTCTTGGTGCAGGGTGAGGCCCATCATTTTTATGGTGAAATTCATGAAGAAGAAGAAGAAGAGGAAGAGCATGAATATGGAACTGACTTTAAACGCACAGATTACCGAGCATTTTTTAAGGTTAAATACGCTCCAAACGATCGATTAAGTTTCTTCTTAGATACACAGCCATATTGGGTCACCAGAAATCAAGGAGAAGAAAAAAAGGGTACAAAAAATGAACTTGGGGCGAAAACAATATATGCATTAGGTGATGGTGATGTCGATTTCGCTTTAGGAGATAAATTCAGTGATTTAATAGATGGTACCTACTTGAGTCTTGATCATCGTCGTGGATGGGGGCAAGATGGCCATTCCAAAGGGCAATACACAGACTCTCGCATTGGAGTTGGATTTAACTTTGATTTGGTGAGTGTCAGAGTTGAAGGAGGCCCTCGTTTTTATAGCCCAGGGTTTAATTCAAATCTTAGTCATCGTACAGATTATGCAGGAGAGCTAGAGGTTAGTAGACCTATAGATGAAAAGTCAGAGCTATTTTTTCATTGGCAACCAACTTTTACCTATAAAGATGGATCTAGTTGGAAAGAAGGTTGGCAGCACCATCTTGGAGCAGGCGTGACATTTCGCTTCTAATTGTCTAATTTTAAGTTAGATAGTAAGACTTCTGTTGTTGAGGGTACATCTATCTCATGCTTGAAGAATCGAGACTTTGCTGGAAGGCTAATCGATTTTTCTTTAAGTGAGGCCAGCTTCATTTATGGGTACTGGACGTTCTAACTAAGCTAGTAAGAGGAAAGAGAGACCAGCTGGTCACTTTGAACCAGACAGACTGGGACTCTGTATTCTTCAATGGCCGACGGAGGATGCTCTTTTCCCTTATAATAGATTGGTCGTGATAGGCTTTTACCTCCTCTAAAATTGCCTATCTAAAACTACTTTGTATAATTTGATCTAGATTTATGACTTCGACAGCACCGAATGAAAGCATTAAAGGAGATTCAGAAGATCAGATTTCATGTAAGTTGGTCTCTGAAATAATTCGTTCTAGGATTCAGGCTGATGGTGTTAGATTCCATGCCAACGATAATATTGCAGAGTATATTCTTCCTGGTGAACTTCAAAGTCTTGAAAGAGAGATTGCAGAAAGAGTAAGAGATCTACTGAAAACTTTGTTAATTGATGTTGATAATGACCATAACACTCAAGAAACTGCAGAACGAGTCTCGAGGATGTACTTACATGAAGTCTTTAAAGGCAGATTCTACCGTCAGCCAAAGGTTACAAGCTTTCCCAATGATAAGAATTTAGATGAGATATATACAGTTGGACCAATTACTGTTCGTTCTGCTTGCTCGCATCACTTAGTTCCCATCTTAGGTGATTGTTGGATAGGAATTAAACCAGGCAATAAAGTTATTGGACTTTCGAAGTTCGCACGAGTTGCTGATTGGGTTTTCTCTAGACCTCATATTCAGGAAGAAGCTGTAATGATCCTCGCTGATGAAATCGAACGCTTATGTGAACCAAAAGGCTTAGGAATTATTGTAAAGGCACAACATTATTGTATGAAGTGGCGAGGAGTCAAAGAACCGGAGACTAGTATGATTAACTCTGTTGTAAGGGGTGATTTCCGACATGACCCAAGCCTGAAACAGGAATTTTTTGAACTTGTTCGGCAACAGTCAAACCTTGCTAAAAGTTATTAGGTAGTAACCATAGAATTAAAATTACTTACTCTTTAAATAGTTTTACTTTCTTATATCTTACTAATTAAGTTAATTGTTTGCTACTTATATAGATAGAAGAGATCCTACCGGAAGGGACTCACAATTAATTCTGAAGAAGGAATTTACTGTGCTCTAAAGAAATATGCTCTGTTCAATTAGGGTGATATTCCGCCTAGAATTCAGCCAGATAAAAATCAAATCAATAGAGTGATTGCCCATCATCTTCCTAAGAGATAGTAGACGCTAGAGTGTGTTTGATTCAAATTAAGATTTCATATGGTTATGAATTATGAGAAGCGAATTTCTCCATATAGGCTTGGCTGATAGCGAGGTATGGAATGAAGGATTTAACAAATAAATATACACAAATATAATCAGACCGAATTTGACTTCGATTAAGAAATTACTACTGCAAATAACTAAAGTTTTTTTGAGTAGAATGGTCTGATTTATTTGCTTTAGGAGGATTCAAAGCCTGCATCAAAATGTAGTAAGTCTGAATTAATTGCTTATTCCAGCCTTAAAGGAATACTCGCTCACATTTTGAGATATTCAATTGATTTCAAGCTATCGATCCAAATTACTTCTGGGTAATAATTCCAGAGAATAGATGTTAGGTGCAAAAAAGCGTTCCCATTATGAAGGCCCGAGGGCAATCCTAGCGGGATTTTTTATACATACCTAGAACAAATTGTTTTAGGGGCTTGAAAGGGTTTAATTCCATAGCTTTAAAAAACACCTGGAATAATCTGGCCAGTAAAAGCGTAGGTTCCAAGGGCAGCAAAGATGCCTACCATTGCCCACCTTCCGTTTAGAAGTTCAGCTTTCTCGTTCATTGTTTTGTTAGGAAAAGGGTAAAAAGCCAGAAGCCTCTGACTCTTTAAGAACTATAACTAATATATTACGGAGTATGAAGGTTCGGTTTACCCTCTATTGTCTGCTGGAAGGCTGGGAGTTTAGAGATGTCTTTATTTGCCTGACTTTCTGAGGTATTAAGATTAAGGTTTTTATTCAAATAGTTTTGCATACAGTTTATCTGGATTAAACATATTTATCAATTAAATATAGTAAATTCTTAAAGTATTCCATTATCTGATATTTATATATTCCTAAATGTAGATGGAAAGGTGTACCTATTCCTAGCATGGGTCTTAAATCAATTGAATCCATATTGAGAGCTTTTGCAGTCTTTTGGAGGATCTTTCGACTAGTGGCGTCATGCTTGGCAAAGATTGTACTTTGTTGATTTGGTTCGAAAACTCTCTCTGGAATTGATGATGTAGCACTTCAAGATTAAGGAAAATGATTAAAATTCTGGAAGGGCCTGCTAGCCAGAGCTGCTAAATTGTTGAACTTTCTATTAAGGGACTAACATGACATTACAAATTGGCGATCCAATCCCTACCTTCTCCTTGGCTGATCAGAATGGAAAGTCCCGAACAAATAAAGACTGTAAAGGTAAGCCATTAGTTTTATTTTTCTACCCTAAGGATGACACTCCAGGGTGTACAGCCGAAGCCTGTGGATTTCGTGATAAATATGAACTATTTCAGATTTTTGGTGCTTTGGTTTGGGGAGTAAGTAATGATAATGAAACTAGTCATTTCAGGTTTGCGGAAAAAAATAAACTTCCGTTCCCACTATTATGCGACCTTGATGGTTCATTAAGAAGAGAATTTGGTGTGCCAAAGGTTTTAGGCTTTCTAGATGGACGAGTTACTTACATAATTGATTCAAAAGGAATAATTCGCCATGTTTTTAAAGACCTATTAAATGGACCTCAACATGTAACTGAGGCCCTTAGGGTTTTAGAAGAAATCAAGAAAGGGTAAACTTTTGTGCGCTCTTTCAATTTTCTATTAGATCTAAACTTTTTATTTAACATCTGTGGAAAGTCGAATTCTATGAATCTTTGAGCAGTTAGACCTTTGTAGAACTCAATATTTGAGATTTTTAGATTTATTAGCATATAAAGAAAGAAGATCTAGTGCTTGGTATTGCATTGATTAGTGATGATGATGGTCATTATGCTTTTCACAAGGCATCCACTTATCTCCCATTTGATGAGCACCAAAACAGTCAAAGTGCTTTTCCGCAGCTTGCTCAGCTTCTAACTTTGTATTAAACATGCTTGGGATACCGTTCTTTTTAGCTATAGGCGAGCAACCGATCAATAAGTATGCACTGCAGGTAAGAGCGATGGGAAGCAAATTTTTCATTCAGTGGATGATATTAGTCAAATTTATGTTAACTGAATTTGACTGTGATATCCACTGACCTTCTAGGCCTTCTGTAGGCACTGAATTGAAGATCGATTCACCTCTGATTGAATCAGTTCAAGGCTTTGTTGGCTTCTTACAGACTTATTGGGAAAATGACCTGTGTAAAAAATATTCCTTTTACTTCTCGGAGAAAAACTTTTGAGGGATAGCTTGAACTTCTTGTTGTTCTATTGAAGCTAACTCCACCTTGTGAGACCTGGATAATAAGAACACTTATAAAAGCAATAATTTTAAGGTTAAAAGAAATAACTAGTTGAATCATATATCAGAAGATAACAGCTCAGAAAAGCTTCTATGAGCATGATTGATATCAATTAGAGGAACATTGATTTTCAGTTGCTTTTTCAAATATAGATAAATCTAGCTGAATCAGTTGACTACGATCTTTATTATCAATACTTTAATGAAAACTTTATTTAGTCCTTCTAATGGTTCCTTTCCCAATCATTAAGGGCAGGTTTAATTGCACACAAACTATGTTTTGAGGAGATAGTTATTTAAGATCAATCGGCTCATAATTACCTAGCAATATTTGGTAGAGTAATTCGTAATCTCCATGATACTTTATTACACAGCATTAAAATTCCTGTAAAGCTTCATCTCTATACAAGCCTTTACTCTTTCATGTGACTTAAACTCTTGCTTGACAACTTCACCATATTTTTTGCTCCATAATTTTTAGACATAGTTTCTATTTGGATATCATTTGACTTTGAATCTCACTTGATTTAAGAAGTTGTTCAATTTTCATCAGCCTATCCTCAAGAGAGTTCTCAGGGCTTTCTCCCTTTTCAATCTTTAGGATGTCAGTTACAAACTCTGTTAACGTTTTTCCGGATTTCATTGCCTCACCCTTTAATTTTTCAAGTAGATCTGGATCGATATTGATATTTAGTTGAGTTCTTTGCTTGGCCATTCCGCTGAGTCTATATATTTTAACTATACCTACATTTCTGTCCCCTTGTGGCTCTAAGAAATGAATGACGGCCTTCCATGAGAACCAACTTGACTAGTTCACCTAGATTATCTATTTGTTATATCAGGTCTCCAAAGTCTCCCGGGTGAGATTGGTCTTTGCATTGAGTGTTGATTTCAGTCTATAGCTGCTCGATTGTGAGGTTAAGGTGAGAGGGCATGGGAAGTGGAAATGGGAGTGGAAGTGGGTTTTCTCGGTTTCTTTGTCTTATGCGCCGTAGATGATTGTTTGTGATGAAGATGTAGTTTTTGCAGTCTTTAGCGCAGAAAGAACCTTTCCCTTTCTATTTAACGAATAGATGAGTTTGGTAAAAGTGAAATTCTTTTGCTCATTGCAATAACCAAGCTACTTTCGGTTGCATTGCACGAGTGTTGTTTCGTAAGAAGGCAACGATGTTCTCTCTAACAGAATAAGAACTGTACCTAGAGGCCTTGTGCCTAAAAAGTGCAATGAGCTATAAGGGTTCCAATTTTGTTTTTACAATGCATTCTCAAGGTGAGCTATCAGAAATTGGTTTTGAGGAGCGTATCAAACAGTCTCTAGCGAAGAAATGGGAAAGTCTCACGGATCGCCAAAAGAAATATGCAAAAAAAATTTGGGGAGTGATGACTTACAAATGGCGCTGGCAGATCGCTATGAATGTCCCATACCTTGGGATTTTTCTTTTGGACAGGACTATCCCAGCTGTTCATCAATTTGATATGGCCATATTGGCTACAATCATGTCGAAACTTCCAATCCCAGCTTTCATGGCTTCATGGATTGGTCTTGGCTAGATGATGCAGTATTTGAAGAGTACTTGTAGATAGTTCCACTCTTTAATTTGGTAAATTTCAAGCAAGATCAAGCAACCATTCTCATTAAGTTCAGTAATAAAAAAATAGCTTTAATCACTGAAATGCTGTATTAATTAAATCTCAATAATCTTGCTTCCTATTCTTTTGGGAATATGTTTATTGATCTTTGCTTTAGATTGAAAAAAAGAGATAATTTATTGTTATTAGCTTCATTCCATGTTTGGGAGAACTCATTCACGATTCCTGTGAGATGCACAAGGCATCCAAAGGTTACCCATTTTGTGAACACCTAAGCAGCCCAGCTTTCGTGCTTCTTCTTCCGCTCTAGATCTGCTGGGATAGGCGTACAGATTCATTGCTGATGAGGTATTTGTTTCTTCAATTGTTTGTTGAAGAGCTTTTCCTTCTGGACTCCATACTTTGAGCCCCATAGTTGTTATTCCTGCAGAGAAGATTCCCATTCCAACGATTGATGCATTCACAACTCCCATTGCAACCACTCCAAGAGACACAACTCCCATTGGCACTATCCCAATTGTGACAATGCCCATAGGCACTATCCCAATGGAGATTATTCCAAGTGGTGCTATCCCTATGGCAAGTTTTTTTGGCTTACTTCCACAATGAAAAGAACCTTCAGATTGTGGTTCCTGAGGTTTAGATGGGTTGCTCATTTATGAGTAATTGCGAGGTGTGAGGCAAGACTAGAGGTTGGATTTAGTGTCAATCCCTTTTCAACTTTTCATGATCTGCTCTAGCTCTTTGATCTAGTCGGACTACATCTGCTCTAGCTCTCTGATCTACGCGGGCCAGATCTTCTCTGGCCCGTTGATCTACGCGTTCAAGATCTTCCCTGGCTCTTTGGTCAACAAGCTCCAGATCTTGCTTAGCTCTTTGAACCATGCTTGACATGGAATCAACCATCATTGATAAAGCCGTTGGGGCTTCCTTCTCCGAAGGAGTTAAAGACAGCTGATCATTTATTCGATCATTAGAATATGGGGGGTTCGTAGCCATGGAGTCAA
>QCKN01000008.1 GCA_003215295.1 Prochlorococcus sp. AG-409-P03
TGAGATGGTTTATGTCTCCTTTGTCTGCTTTAGGCTTATCCCTGGATAGATTTGTATTTCAACTTCTACTGGCATTAAGGTTTATTCCTTTGGTGCAGGAGGAACTGCAAAATCTTTTGCGCTCTTTAGCTACACGTGCAGTTGATTTTCGAAGACTTGGAATTCGGCCTTTAATTTCCTTGGCTTTATCAGTTGGGGAGCGTTTATTGGCAAATATCTTGTTGAGGGCAGATCAAGGTGCAGAAGCTCTTTTGGTAAGAGGTGGTACGTTCTTGCCTGCAGAGTACTTCCGCCCTAAGACTCTTTTAACAGCAAGTACATTCTTTTTGAACTTTGGAGCTGGATTGCTTTTATTATTGGTAATTAGCCTGCGTCACAAGTACGGTGCTTTATAGAAAGCGAACAACTAAAGAGTGAGTGCTGAACGTTACTTAAATCATCCAACTTTTGGAATGCTTTACCTTGTTTCTCCTGCTGGAGAAGGTCGAGATGTTTATGCAACGCTATATGCGCAGAAGATGTTTTTCCTAGTAACTTTGCAGCCTCGTGGAGCTCAGTTTGAGGTGATCCCGTATGTAGATGCCAGGCATCATGCAGAGACACATTTATCCCGGTGCAAGCGTCATGGATCTGAAGACCAGCATCTTTGGCAGGAGTTGTTTCACCAGACATTCATATAAGGGCTTGATATGGATAACACTGGATTGAGGCAATTCAGAGATTGTTTACCGAATGGTGTTCACCTGTTGGCCGTTAGTAAAGGTCATTCGGCTTCTGCAATTAGGGAATTAGCTCGGTTGGGATATGAGGATTTTGGGGAAAGCCGGTTACAGGAAGCATTGCCTAAGTTGGCCAAGCTAGAAGATTTAAAGGGACTTCGATGGCATTTTGTAGGTCATTTGCAGTCAAATAAAGTTAGGAATGTTGTGAAATTTTTTAGTTTCATCCATTCCGTTGATTCTTTGGTTTTAGCGCAAAGAATCTCAAGGATTGCAGGAGAGGAGCAGAAAGTTCCAAAATTAATGCTTCAGGTGAAGTTGCGAAAGGACGACTCAAAAACAGGATTTGCGCGAGAGCATCTTTTTGAGGCTTGGCCACATCTGAATACATTGCCAAACGTCCAGTTCATTGGCTTGATGACTATTGCTCCTAAGAATCTTGCCTTAGAAGGTAGAAAAACACTCTTTTCTGAATGTCGTGGTTTAGCAGATCAACTTCATTTGCATGAATGTTCTATGGGGATGAGCAGTGATTGGAGGGAAGCAGTTGAAGCAGGTGCGACTTGGTTGCGACTGGGTTCTGCGTTGTTTGGTGCTCGTTTGAAAGATGTTGATGGGCACACAGATATCACTAAACACGACTGAAAGCCTTGCTCCTGCTTGTCTGGAACGCTATTTAAGGAGCATGGTTCATGTCTCTCTTTAAAGAGGCTTTCCAAAAGTCGGTGTTTAGCCGATTCCCTAAACGTTGTTTTGAGAGGATTATCCAGGTGTCGCTTATTTCCCGTCTTCGTGCTGTAGTCGCTGGTGACGACTATCTTGATAGCGATTTTGATGATGATCTCGATTACGATACAGGGGAAGATTTTGAGGCAGAGAATAGAAGTTCTAGAGGTTTTGGTGGTCAGTTGGCGCCCTTCTCTCAGTCGAGTCCTTTTGATGGTGTTGATGGGATGTCCTCGTCGAAGGTTATAGGAATGCCAGGAATATCAAATGCGACCTCTGAGGTCAATTTGATGGAGCCCCGTAGTTTTGATGAAATGCCTAGAGCTATTCAGGCTTTACGTGAAAGGAAAACAGTGATTTTGAATCTCACGATGATGGAGCCTGATCAGGCTCAGAGAGCTGTTGATTTTGTGGCTGGGGGTACCTTCGCCATTGATGGCCACCAAGAAAGGGTAGGTGAAAGTATTTTCCTCTTTGCTCCTAGTTGTGTCACGGTTACAAACTCTTTCCAGGAAGAAGCATCTCCATCAACAGTTGCTACTAAGAATGGTGATTTTGGACTCCAAGACAATCATTCAAGCCCTGCCCCTGAACCAGCGTGGGGAGAAGCAATTGCTTCTGCTATTTGATTTGAAGTGCCCTGCTCTCTTGGTGTAATTGGTTTTGGCCGAATGGCCCAGGCTCTGGTTCTCCCTTTGCTTAAAAATGGAGAATTTTTGTCAGAAGATGTTTTTGGCGTTGTAGGGCATCAAAAAAGTGTTGAGAGTGCGTTGGCTAGGTTTCCAGAACCCTGCACGGTGGTTAGTTCTGATGATGAACGATCTTCAGAAGTCTGGACTTGTCCAATCAAGTTGTTAGCAGTTAAGCCGCAGCAATTTGAAGAGGTTAAGAAACAGTTTGTTCAGCCTCGTTTGTCGAGGAAGGAGGGACATTCATTATTGATTTCTTTGATGGCTGGCATCAGTTTGAATAGCCTTGAGAAGGCATTCCCAGGATATGTTTGTGTTCGAGCTGTCCCAAATACTCCTGCACTGGTTGGTGCGGGACTTACGGGGCTGGCTTGGGGGCAGTCAGTAACTAGTGCAAACCGAGAATCAGTGATGCAGATTTTTGAACCTGTTAGTGAGGTTTTTGAATTACCTGAAGATCAATTGGATGCTTTTTTGGCATTGACGTCTTCTGGCCCAGCTTATGTAGCTGTGATTGCAGAAGCTCTTGCAGACGGTGCTGTTGCTGCTGGTTTGTCTCGCTCGTTAGCTAATCATTTGGCTCATAGAACTCTTGCTGGTACAGCTTTGTTACTTAAGAAACAGCAGTTGCACCCAGGACAGCTTAAGGACTTGGTTACCTCGCCAGCAGGAACAACAATTACAGCGTTGCGCCATCTTGAGAAGAGTGCTTTTCGCTCCGCTTTAATTGAAGCTGTGGTTGCGGCTGCTGAACGTAGTCGAGAGCTGGCTTGATGCGGCTTATGTTTTGGCCTCCTAGTAGTTCTTGATAGAGCTCTTCAAGAGCATCGATGTTATGTGTAAGGGTGTAGCGCTCGAGAACTCGTAAACGGGCTCTTCTTCCAAGTTCGGAAGTGAGAACCTGTTGGTCTCTTAAGACAGGTAAGAGTGTCTTTAGTTGGGTTGTTACTCCTTGCGTACTTAGAACGATGCCTGCTCCCCCCTCTAGAACTTCACCATCTGCTCCTGCATCTGTTGCTACACAAGCAGTCCCTGTTGCCATTGCTTCGAGTAACGATAGTGAGAGCCCCTCAACAAGGCTAGGTAATAGAAAAACCTCAGCACATTGCAATAGTGCGATTTTAGTTTCTGGATCTCCCTCATATCCCCACCAAAGGACATCGCAGTCATTTGTGCTCAGCGAGGTGTTTTCAAGCGTAGATCTCAGGGGGCCGTCTCCAACAATGACAAGTCTGCAGCCTCTAGGTTCTACCTGACGCCAAGCTCTGAGAAGGGCCTCGACATTTTTTTCTGTTGCTATTCGGCCCATATATAAGAAAATTCTCTCGTTCCCGAGACGTTTTCTGACTTCAAGCTGCTTGGGACTTGGGACTTTGATATCAGCGGGAATCCAATGGTTGGTATCAACTCCATTAGGAATAACGGCCAGGCGTTTTTCCTTCACGCCAAGTTTTGATAGTACTTCTGCTTGTCTTTCTGAGAAAACTATTACTTTGTTATAACGTGCTAATGATGGTGCATATAGTTGATATGTCAGTTGTTGTGTGCCTGCGGTTAAGTTTCTAATACTTGCATCAAATGGTGGATGAAAGGTAGCTACAAGAGGCACTCCAATCTGTTGGCAAAGTTCTGGAAGTCTGAAATCTAATGGCGATAAAGTAAGACTTGCATGAACTAGATCTGGCTTAAGTCTTTCTAGTGATTCGCGTAGTTCTTTTTGTGCCCTTGGAGAAGGAATTGTGTAAACCTGAGACTTAACTAGATATGGGAGGCTTACTTCAGGGTCGTTTGCAAGTAATGAGGTTTGACTATTCCCAGGACTAAATGGATTATCAAAATGAATAAAACTGATTTGGTGCCCTCTTGTTCTAAGGGCTTCAGTGGTGCTTGATCCATAAGTTACATTGCCACAGAATGGTGTTTTTTTACCCAGCCAGGCGATGTGCGCCAAATGCTGCATGCTTAAAGAGATAACCTTTCTTGAAAGCTAGCAGCGTTTAGCGTTTCCAGGGACGTTCTAGAAGGGCTGCAATCAGAGTTATTGTGGCTAGTAGCCATAGAACTGGTATTAGTCCATAGGTACTTACAAATGCCCCCGCAAGCACAAGGGGAAGACTCAGGGAAATATTAGTCAAGTTATTCTGTAACCCAAAAACTTTCCCTCTTTGGGTTTCTGGAGTGTCTTCTTGGAGAGTTGTTTGTGCAGGGATTGCTACAAGGGCAGCCCCTATTCCCAGTAGACCGCAAAGGATAAGAGTAAAACTCAAGGATCCTTGTAATTGCCCAAGGAGAATAAGGCACCATGTAATTACTCCAAGGCCTAAAGCTGATAGTTTTCTTCTGTTAAATTCATGCCCTATTTGTGCAATAACCACTGCACCCAGTGCCATTCCAAGACCACTCATTGCTAATAATGTGCCAAATCTTGTTGGACCAAGGTTTGGAATAGATGAAGCGAGGCTAATAGCTAGCACATAAAGTGCTGCAAGCAGACTGTATAGAAGTACAAGATGCAACATGGCACCGCGAATAGTTGGTCTTGCTTGTATTACTTGCAACCCATCTATTATTTCTCTCCATATACTTTCTTGAGGACTTTTCTTTGTTTCTGGCTTTAATTTGATTTTGCAGATGTTCATTGCTGCCATTGCATAACAGAAAGGAAGCAAAAGAAATTCGCCTCCCTCAATTCCTACCGCGAGAAAGATTTGTTTAAGTCCTCGTAAGATTGGATCTCCAAGAGCAAAGCCAACGATCGTTGCTCCCATACAGGTTGCTTGGTAAAGGGAGTTGGCTGCTAGCAGATGCTTATTTGGTACTAGTAGTGGTATAGCGGCTTGTTCAGCAGGAGCGAAAAACTGAGTCAGGATAGATTCTAGAAATGTCATTACTAATAGGGCCCAGTATCCCCAACTAAGACCCAGCCAGTTAGGCCCAGGGAGAACACAGATTGGTGCCAGCAGAAGTAAAAGTGCTCTGATTCCATTTGATGCAACCATGATGCGACGCTTAGGCCATCGATCGGCAGCTACCCCAGCTACTGTTCCCAGTATCATGGCGGGAATAGTGTTTGCGACATAAATACCTGTTGCCAAAAGAGTTATCCGTTGGGCACGTGTTTCAAAGTCCATTCGAATAGCAGCGGCCACCCCTGCCAGAGCTTCGTTGCCTTGAGGTGGAATGCTTACCCAGTGTTGGGCAATCATGTACACCATTAAAACTATGTAGAACTTGTCAGCTAATTGAGAAAAAATTTGTCCTACCCATAGTCTTCTAAAGTCACTTAATTGAATAACTGCTTGCAGCCCACTGGATCCTTTGGCCTTGACCTTGTTTGAAGGTTCCGCCTGTTTTTTCTTATGGTTTGAGCCTTTCAAGATATGTTTTGCTTAGGTTTCATGAGCGTTCATCATTTGAGGGAATAAGACTTTCGCGCAGAATCTTTAGAGAGCGAATTTCACTAGTAAGGTTACTCTTAATCCAGTATTCCACGACTTTTAAGAGTTTTAGCCAGACTATGTAGGGGCCTAACAACTCGCCATTCGAACGTTTTGGAAGATTGGGACTGAGCAATCTTTGGAGAAGAGCTAATTCAGAAGGGTTGAGTTGAATGATTGAAGTTGGTAATGAGCCGATAGCAAATCCCTCTTGTGGAAGAAAGCTACATCGCCAATTCCATTCTCCAATAGGTGGCTCCAATAGATGCCCGCTGAGACAACACCTCTGCACTGGTAGTGCATATCCTCCAAGAGCAAGGAGATGAACTGAAGCTTGAACACATTGGGCTAGGGCAATTAAAGATCTCTCGCTTGCAACTTCCTTGCTTCCTTCAAGCCGTTCTAGATGTATTAACAAGGTGCTAAGTAGTCCTGGTATTGGATCATTGCCTCCTACAAGCATTAAGCTCAGTTCTGCGAGAACCTGAGCCGCAGCTAGCGTCTCCAAACTTGCACCAAGTTTGCTGTAGCTGCGAAGTACTTTGAGTTGTCGAACTTTTTTGAGCCCTGAACGACCGACAACATGGAGCTCAAGTAATGTCAAAGGTGCAGCGGCAGAGAGGTTGCTGCGAGGATTCCTAGCTCCTGGTACAGCCAACCTCGTAATTCCTTCCTTGTCACTAAGGATGGTGATAAGCCGGTCACATTCCCCAAGAGGTCCTACTTTCAGTGAGAGGCCTTGGAGAGATCTTGCACTATTCACTTTTGCTGTCTTCTAAAACTAGTTATGAGTTCAGATCCATAGCTTGTCCCAAGATGACTAGCACCCGCTTTAATTAAATCAATACCCTGATCTAGGGTTTTTATACCCCCTGCCGCCTTGATTTCACAGCGCCCATGGATGAGATCTACGAGTTGATAAATTTGGTTTGAAGTAATAACTGGGCCAAAACCGTTACCTGCTTGGACTCCGATCACTCCAGCATCTAAAGAAGCTTCTATGGCAAGATCAAGCTTCTCTAGAGATAGATGAGCAATATCTAAGACAACTCTTACGGGAATTCCTGTGGAGCAGATCTTTGCAAGCTCTTCAGCAAAAATTTCTAACTTATTTTCTTTTAGAGCTAGGAAGTTGGGGACAACATCTAATTCTTCTGCTCCTTCCGCCGCGGCCCAATTGACCTCTTTGAGTTTTAATTCAGAAGGAATAGCCCCAAAAGGGAAGCCAATAACCGCTATTAGTTTTGTTGGGCTTGATGCACCTAAAATTTTTCTCGCATAAGGCAGTCGAACAAGGTTGGTACACAGCCCTGCAAAGTTGAAGTAAAGAGAGGCTTCACAGATTTCCTTCAGCGTTTCATTATCAAGATGTGGATCCAACGCTGCTTGATGGATTACCAAAGAAAGATCTGGTGGCACATCGTGAAGAGATCTTTTTGACATTGATACTGGTTCGATTTTAATTCCGAGCTTGTATTACCCCATAGCCACCATGATTACGCTTATATATCACTTGTAATTCAGAACTTTCTTCTTCACGGAATAGATAAAAATCATGGTCTATCAATTCCAGTTGATGTCTGGCTTGCTCAATACTCATTGGGATCATTGAGAAGTATTTACGCCTTACTCCTGGACTTGGGAGGTGAACCTCTTTCCCCTCTATAAGTGATCCGTCAACGGAAGATTCATCAATAACCTTTTCTGTAGGAGGTGTTAAGGATGCTTTGTGACCATGACTGTGGTGATGGTCACTGTGGCGCTCTTTGTAGCGCCGGACTTGACGAGAGAGCTTGTTAGCTACTAGATCGATACTTGCGTAGAGATTCTTACTGCGCTCCTGAGCGCGAATTACAGTCCCATTAACAAAAACTGTGACTTCAGCAGTTTGTTGTGGGACTCTGGGGTTGCGGGCTACTGACAGGTGAACATCAGCTTCTTTGACCATATCTTCAAAGTGCTGTAAGGCTCTCTCAATTTTTGAATGTGTGTATTCCCTGAGTGCCCCAGTTAGTTCAATATTTCGTCCATGAATAACCAGCTTCATAAAAAAACCTCCTATGCCTATTGATATCGGCAAGTTAGATACAACGTATTCGCCAACGGGCGGTTCGTCGGCTTTTATTTTTGAGCCAAGAGATTTAGTGCCCTTTAGTTTGTCTTGGGATTGGCAGAAGAAATGGCAGAAAGCCCTCTTGAATGGGGCATGTGCATTCCCTGCAGTTTGGCTTCTTGAACATCCAAATTGTTACACCCTTGGTAGGGGAGCCAGTGAAGCGAACCTAAATTTTGAACCTAATAATCCTCCCGACCTTTTGTATCGCATTGATAGAGGAGGAGAAGTGACCTTTCATTTGCCAGGACAATTAGTTGTTTATTTGGTTCTGGATCTCAGGCAATACAAGACAGATCTCAATTGGTATCTGCGCCAGCTAGAGCAGGTTGTGATTGATGTTCTAGATGAATTAGGTTTAGCGGGTGAGCTCGTTGAGGGGCTAACAGGTGTTTGGATTCAGGGATATAAGGTCGCTTCGATAGGGATTGGGTGTCGTCGTTGGATTACGCAACATGGACTCGCGCTCAATATTGATTGTGATTTAAATGGCTTTAAAGAAATAATTCCTTGTGGACTTGTTGGTCATAAAATGGGTCGACTTGATTCCTGGTTGCCAGGTCTAAAAGTTGGAGAGGTTAAACCATTGATGAGGCGTTCATTAAGTCATCGTTTTGGCTGGACATTATTTGATGAGTAAAGCTTCGTTTTTTTTGAATTTAAATCCCATAATTGTGATTAGTTCATCTGTTCAGAATCAGGAGGGCAGTTTTGGAGGACTTGAGCTTCATTGGAGAGCAAAGCTACACAACAAACTTTGCTGATTCAATATGGATGCCCACAAAGATAGAAACCAATGCTTTGCAGCGCCATAGTTATGTAGAGGGTCTCACTCGAGTAGATCAAATTTGGGAATGGTTGAAGATCAATCATGGGCAGGTGCTTGCGGTGGAAGCTCCTCATGCCACTCATCCAGAAAGTTATAACTACGCAGAGCTTGCTGAAAAGATTTCTATAGCAGCAGACGCCTTTAGCTCCTTAGGGATAAGAGGTGGAGATGTGGTGGCGTTGTTTGCAGAAAACAGTCCTCGGTGGCTGATTGCTGACCAGGGCTTAATGCGAACAGGGGCTATTGATGCTGTGAGAGGGGCATCTGCGCCTGTTGAAGAACTGCGATACATCCTTGAGGACTCTGGGGCTTCAGCTTTGGTTGTTCAATCAGCTGAATTGATAACTCAGCTCTCTCTAAATGACTCCCAACGGAGCAAGTTAAAGTTCATTCTTCAGCTCGAAGGAGAACCTTTAGAGGGTGTTATTAGTTGGAAAACTTTTTTGATGGGAAGAGGTGGTGGAAACCTGCCAATGGAATTAAACATTGATCAGAAATTGAACTCGAACAAATCAGAAATAGCAACGATTCTATATACCTCTGGAACAACAGGTAAGCCTAAGGGGGTTCCTTTGACGCATTCGAATTTGCTGCATCAAATAAAGACTTTGGCTTGTGTCGCGGCTCCTCCTCCTGGCTCACCAGTTCTTAGTGTTTTACCAATATGGCATGCATACGAGAGAAGTGCTGAGTATTACTTTTTTTCTTGTGCATGTACTCAGAGTTATACCACTATTAAATACCTCAAACAGGATCTTCAAAGAGTTAAGCCAATAGTTATGGCTACTGTACCGAGGCTTTGGGAGGCAGTTCAGGCAGGATTTGATGATGCTCTTAAGAGAATGCCTAGAGTCCGCCAAACTTTTTTAAAGCTCGCATTGGCTAACAGTGGTGCATATAAATTGGCCTTAAGGAAGTTGAGATTATTGGTTCTTCATGAGGTCACTCCAGTGGGGAGATTTACATCACTTGTTGAGGCCATTTGGCGATGGCCTTTTCATCTGGTTTCTTCTTATGTTCTATGGCCCAAGGTTTTAAAACAACTTTGTGGAGGGCAACTCCTTTTTGCAATTAATGGAGGGGGGGCTATTGCCCCACATGTGGATGCTTTTTTTGAAGCTTTGGGAGTTGAACTGCTCGTTGGCTATGGACTAACTGAAACAAGTCCAGTGGTTAGCTGTAGACGTCCATGGCGAAACATTAGGGGTAGTTCGGGGCAACCATTGCCAGGCACTGAATTTCGAATTGTTGATCTTGAAACTGGTTCTTCTAAGAGACTTCGAGAGAAGGGGCTTGTTCTTGTTCGGGGACCTCAAGTTATGAATGGATATCTTGGCAAGCCAGAAGCAACTGAAAAAGTTCTTAGTAAAGATGGATGGTTTGATACAGGAGACTTGGGGATGCTTCTTCCTGATGGCTCGCTTGTTCTTACAGGTAGAGCGAAGGACACAATTGTTTTAAGCAGTGGTGAAAATATTGAGCCTGGTCCTCTTGAGGAGGTGTTGGTTTCTAGTCCCCTTGTAGAGCAAGTGATGTTGGTTGGGCAAGATGAGAGGCAGTTAGGTGCGTTGGTTGTTCCAAGTCTTGAGAGGGTATTAATTTGGTCAAGAGAGCAAGGCCTTGTGCTTCAGGCTGACTTGGGTGGTACTCCAGGTGATTATTCTTTAAGGAAGGCGTTAAGAGGCGAGCTCAATAGCTTGTTGGCTCACCGAAAAGGTTCAAGAGCAGATGAGAGGGTTGGTGGGGTTGCATTGGTCAAACCATTCTCTATAGAGAATGGTTTGCTTACTCAAACACTGAAGCAACGTCGTGAGAAAATTTTCGCTCGAGACTATAAAGCTATAGCTTCAATTTATGGCAGATGAACTTTCAATATCAATGATTTAGTTGACCTTATGGCCTCGGCCTGAGAACGTGGCTCTTATTCTTTTTTTTTATGACAGACGGTATTACCCTGTCGATTAAGCGATCAATCACCGTTCGAGCTGTAGTTACGCCTTCTTGGAAAGAGGAGGCTGAACGTGAGCTGAGCGGTGCCATCTCTACGACAGACCAGCAATTGGCTCAGTTGGAGCAAGAAGGGCAACAGGTTGTAGATGATGTGCGTAGACAAAGTGCAAATCCTTTAGACCCGCGAGTACAGGAGCAAGTCGCTCAAGTTCAACAGCAAGTTGCGGCTAAACGGGCAGAACTGGAGGAACAGAAGCGGAATCTTCTTCAGCAACAAGTGCAAGTAAGAGATTTGGACATGGAGCAAATTGTTGAGCAAGGGCAAATAGAAAGCTTTTGTGATTTAAAAGTTGGAGATAATCTGGTCAAGAAGATGCAGGTTGCAGTCGTTGTTAGGGATGGGATTGTGCAGTCAATAGAAGATAACTGATTAATCCTTGTGCCTTTGGGGCAGTGGGTCTCTAAAATTCTGTAAGAAACTCCTATTGGTTGAAGGCATTGGCAACTCACGACATTTTTATGCCAGCCCTAAGTTCCACCATGACGGAGGGCAAAATAGTTGAATGGCTTAAACAGCCAGGAGACAAGGTTGAACGGGGTGAGTCAGTCCTTGTTGTTGAGTCTGACAAGGCTGATATGGATGTTGAGTCATTTCAAGATGGTTATTTGGCATCGGTTTTAATGCCTGCAGGAAGCACTGCACCCGTCGGGGAAACGATTGGATTGATTGTTGAGACCCAAGAAGAGATTTCTGCTGTTCAGGCTCATGCACCTCAAGCTTCGTCAGCACCTGTCTCTACTCCGTCTTCAAGTACTTCTCTTAAAGAAGATTTAACCACTACTCCAAAGTCTTCGAACTCTGTCAAGCCACCGGCAGTTGTTTCGTCAATAGCACCCAAAGCGCAAGCTCCAAGCATTACCCCGGCCGTAATTAACCATGGTCGAATAATTGCTTCGCCAAGAGCCAAGAAGCTTGCATCTCAGATCGGGGTTGATTTGGCAACTGTTCAAGGAACTGGGCCTCATGGCCGAATTCAAGCGGAGGATGTAAAGAAAGCAACTGGTCAGCCCATTAGTGTGCCTTGGGTCGCTGAAAGTAATGCTCCGGCGTCGATAGCGGATCCTTTGCCTATCCCCCTAACTTCTTCCAAGACTCAGGAAAAGCTCATTAAAGACCTTTCTGGGAATAGTTTTGGTAGACCTGGTGAAACAATCTCTTTCAATACTCTTCAACAGGCGGTTAATCGCAATATGGAGGCAAGTCTTTCAGTGCCTTGTTTCAGAGTTGGATATAGCATTATTACTGAGAGACTCGATGCCTTTTATAAGCAAGTCAAGCCTCAAGGGGTAACAATGACTGCCTTGCTAGCCAAAGCAGTAGGCAGAACGCTTGCTCGCCATCCCCAGGTAAATGCTGCTTCGAGTAATGCAGGCATGGTGTATCCCTGCGAAGTTAACGTTGCGATTGCTGTAGCAATGGAAGATGGAGGTTTGATCACACCTGTCCTGAAGAATGCAGATAAGACAGACTTGTTTGAATTGTCGAGGCAATGGGCTGACCTTGTGAAAAGATCCAGATCTAAGCAGCTACAACCTGATGAATACACCAGCGGTACTTTTACTCTTTCAAACTTAGGGATGTTTGGGGTAGATAGATTTGATGCAATCCTGCCTCCTGGGACTGGAGCGATACTTGCAGTTGCAGCTTCTCAATCTCAGGTTGTTGCTGGTAAAGACAACTCCATTTCTATAAAGAGGTTAATGCAGGTAAATCTGACTGCTGACCATAGGGTTATTTACGGGGCTGATGGAGCGGCCTTCCTCAGGGATCTTGCGGATTTGATTGAACATAATCCAGAAGATCTTGGTTCTTGATTATGTTTTGCGCTCTTATCTCTAAGGATCTAACTCTTTGAAAGGTGGCGGACTTATTAGATTCCTTTTTGAGTTCATATCACTATGATCTGGATAGTAACTTGATAGCCCAAGAGCCAATAGAGCCTCGACATAATGCTCGGTTGATGGTCGTTGAGAGATCGAAGAGAGACTTTATTTCTGTCAAGCATCAGAAAGTGTGGGACTGGCAAGAAGAGTTGCACCCAGGTGATTTGATAGTCCTTAATGACACAAGGGTTCTCAAGGCAAGATTGCGAGTGGTTCGCTCAGGAGGAGGGAAAGGGGAGTTGTTATTGCTTGAGCCTAAAGGTGATGGGAATTGGCTCTGCCTTGCGAGACCGGCAAAGAGAATGCGTCCAGGGGACTCTTTGTGGCTTCTAGGGGGTTCGAAGGAGCCAATGCAATTAGAAGTGATTGCTGAAGACGATGAATGTGGGGGACGTATCGTTAAGTTCCCTTCACGTTTTGCGGAGAGGGAAACTGTTGAAGAGCTTTTAGAGACTTGTGGAGAAGTCCCTTTGCCTCCATATATACACAATCAAAAGTTAACGAATGGAGATAGATATCAGACGAGATATGCCTCTCAACCAGGAGCTGTTGCAGCGCCTACCGCTGGTCTTCACCTCAGTGATGAGCTTCTATCGTTATTGAACAAGAAAGGTGTTAAACAAACACGAGTTACTTTGCATGTTGGGTTAGGTACCTTTAGACCTTTGGAGCGAGAAGACCTAACTAATTTGCAGCTTCATAGTGAATGGGTTGAGGTTAGTGATCATGTCGTCAGAGCAGTCGCCGACTGTCAGTCTCGAGGAGGGAGAGTTATTGCTGTAGGCACAACTAGTGTGAGGGCTCTTGAGGGGGCTTTTGCGGCTGGTAATGGATGCCTTTTTCCATTTAAAGGCAAGGTGGATTTAGTTATAAAACCAGGGTATCGATTTGGAGTAGTCGACGGACTGTTGACAAACTTTCATCTCCCTAAGAGCTCGCTATTGCTTTTGGTAAGTGCATTGATTGGAAGAAAAAACCTACTGGCTCTCTATGAAAATGCCATTGAGAACCAGTACAGGTTTTTTTCTTATGGCGATGCCATGTGGATTAGTCCAGGGGCTATTAATGCTTTTGCTCGACTTAAGCAGAAACAGGTTGTTGAATAATGCCTGTGGGCACATTTTCAAACATTACGGAGGAAAGATACCTCTCTGCCATGTCGGGGAGCACAACAACAATTGTTTTACCTGCAAACTCATCTTGTTCTGCAATTCGTATGGCAGCCGCAACAGCAGCTCCACATGAAATTCCCACAAGCAGCCCTTCCTCTTGGGCTAACCGCAGGGCCATTGCTATTGATTCGTCATTACTCACTTGCTCAACCCTATCAATCACTGATAGGTCAAGGTTTTTAGGAATAAAACCAGCTCCTATTCCTTGAATTTTGTGTGGTCCTGGTTTGACCTCTTCTCCTTTAAGGGTTTGGGTGATCACTGGACTATGCGAAGGCTCAACTGCGACAGAGAGAATAGATTTACCTTTTTCTTGCTTGATGAAGCGAGAAACTCCTGTAATTGTTCCACCTGTGCCCACTCCGGCTACAAGTACATCAATTTCACCATCGCAGTCATTCCAGATCTCAGGACCAGTTGTTTTGAAGTGAATTTCAGGATTAGCAGGATTTTCGAATTGTCCTGGCATGAAATATTTTTGTGTATCACTTTCAGCAATTTCTTTTGCCTTTGCTATCGCACCTGGCATACCCTTAGCCGCTTCGGTGAGAATTAACTCAGCACCTAGAACCGCCATAACTCTTCGACGCTCTAATGACATCGATTCGGGCATGGTCAAGATGAGTTTGTAGCCTCGAGCAGCGGCAGTAAAAGCAAGGGCTATCCCAGTGTTGCCCGATGTTGGCTCCACTATGGTTTGCCCTTTGTTTAGGGCACCACGTTTTTCGGCATCCCAAATCATGTTTGCCCCAATTCTGCATTTGACGCTGTAAGCAGGATTGCGACCCTCAATCTTGGCTAAAACAGTTGCCTTTGCATTTTTGGTAATTGAGTTGAGCTTGACCAAGGGAGTGTTGCCGATGGCAAGGCTGTTGTCTTCGTAAATTCTGGACATGCTTAGCTGTGAACAGATCTAATGATTAGCTGGAATTTAGTTCCCTTGCATGCTGGTGAGTGGATGTGACAACTATTTGTTTGATTTCGGCTGATTATTCCAAGGCTGTTTTGAAGCGCTCCCAAAGATTCTCTGGCTCTTCTAGTCCTACCGAAACCCTTAAAAGGTGAGGCGAAACTCCGCATTTTTGGGCCCAATCCAGTTCGTTGTAGTGGGCTAACAGCACATATGGACAAACCAATGTGAAGTTGGTTCCAAGACTCGGTCCTTTGCAAGTTGCTAATGAGTTGTAAAACTTTTTGGCTTTGCTTAAGCCTCCTACTACTTGGAAGGAAAGTAAGCATCCATGACCGCCTCCTTTTCTCATAAGGGATTGGAAATTGGGACAGGATTCTGGATGGAAAACTTGCTCAACAGCTGGGTGGCTTTCCAGGTGTCTTTTTAGAGTTAGACAGGCTTTGTTTAACTGTGGAATTCGATCTTTAATATCTCTGCTGGCTTCTTCCAGAGCAATGGCATCTGAATCAGCCAATGGAGTTAGGTCAGTATTTCCAATTAGCGTCTTAAGAGCTTGTGCCCATCGAGACATGGGACTGATCACTAGAGAGCCTGCCAAAATATCTCCTCTGCCCGCAAAGCTTTTTGTAAGAGAGCTGAAGATAAGGTCTGCAAAAGGCAGAGCATCTAAATTTAGTGCAGAGCCAATTGTGTCATCTGCAATTAAAGGGATGTCACGTTGGTGCACTAGTTGTGAGACAGTTTGAAGGTCAATACACTGCAAGAGGGGGTTGCTTGGAAGTTCAACTACTACTGCTGCTGGTTTCCTTCTATCAAGCTCTGCAGATATGACTTCGAGGTCGGTCTTTAGTAAGAGGTCACTGCCTTGAAAGACTCTTTGCGGAAGTTTTAATACATCAACATAGGGGAAGCCTAATTGGAGAACTGATTTGTTAGGGAAAAGCTGAGTTATTGCTTCTAGTCCACTTTCTAGTGCCGCCATGCCTGAAGGAAAAAGTTCAACATTTTTTGGTGGACATGAATAAATTTCTGCTAATCGCTTGCGAAGAATTTCTCTAGCTTCTTCGCCTGCCTTGGGAGCAGGTGCGGCTTCTTGATTGAGTGCGATGGCTGCTAATCTTGATGAAGCACCTATTCCTGTGTGTTGCCAAAATTCTTTGGCCTTGGGTGTTGATTTTGTGTCTGCGATTAAGCAATACAAACCTAAAACTTTTTTGATATTTGTTTTGCCATTTTCTGAGTTCTTTGAACAATGATTTCTGGCTTTTGTTGCACTAGCAAAGGTTGGATATGGCCATGCACTGCACTCCTCCCACTCAGAGATATCACATGCAAGCTGTGCAACTTTTTGAACAAGAGGGTTCAGCCCGAACCGTGGATAAATTGCTTCAAGAGACTTTAAAACTCCAGGGTCTTTCTCTTCATATGCAATTACGTCCTCCCAGCGTGGTAAGGCAACTGAGACAGCATGAGGGCTCTGAGGGATAGCTTTACCTAGATCCTCGGATTTCCAATAGGGTTTTTCTAGAAGATTACGCTTACTCACGGGGGTCAATCGAGTGCCTCGTTGAGGTCGAAGCTCAGATCTGCCAGGTCTTCACATCCCACTGAAAAGCGCACAAGAGACTCATTTATTCCTAGTTCCTTTTTAACTTCATCTGAGATAGAGGCGTGAGTCATCGTCGCCGGATGACAGACAAGGCTTTCAACGCCACCTAGGCTTTCAGCCATCTTGAAATACCTCAAATTTTTACAGGCTTTATAGGTCTGGGTTTGATTGCCTTTAAGGCTTGCCGTAATAATTGCTCCTCCTCCGTCCATTTGCCGAAGCGCTACTTTTTGTTGGGGATGGTCTTCTCTGAATGGGTATAGAACCCATTCCACTGAGGGGTGAAGAGCAAGTTGATTGGCTAGTGCAGTTGCGTTGGAGATTTGTCTTTCGAGTCGTAATGGAAGAGTTTTTGCTCCTCTAGTTATTAACCAACAGTCAAATGGCGATGGTTGGAGGCCAAGCGCCTTTTGGGCAAATTTCATTTGATCGTGCCATTGAACATCATTAGTGCAAATGGCACCCCCAAGAGCATCTGAATGGCCGTTTATATACTTTGTTGTGCTTGTTAAAGAAATTGTTGCCCCTAGTTTAAGTGGCTGTTGAACAAGGGCGGTACAAAAGGTGTTGTCAACAACTACAGGCACTTTTTCCAAACTAGCTATTTCACATATCTTTTTGATATCAAGAATTTTGAGTAATGGGTTGGTAGGGCTTTCAATCCAAATCAAAGCTGGTTTTTGCTTGGAGATTTCATCAAGAGCGGATTGCTTAGTGAAATCGACCCGAGCTGTATTGATTTCAAACTTCTGGAGGATTTGTTCGAATAATCTGACTGTGCAGCCATATAGGTTTTCTTCGCATAGAACTAGATCCCCAGCTTTTAGGTTGGAAGCAATCGCTGTAATGGCACTGACTCCAGAGGAGAAAACGGTTGAGTATTCGCAACTTTCAATAGAGGCAAGTAAATTCTCCAGAATTCGAAAATTTGGGTTCCCTGATCTTGTGTAATCAAAACCTTGAGGGTTCCCGTGCTCAAAAGTTGAACTTGGGAAGATAGGGGGCATTATTGTCCCAGTTTCCCTCGCGAAGCTTTCTCCATGATGAATGGATCGAGTATTTATTCCAGGTAGGTGGCGACTTTGGAATTTGTCTGAGGCCACTTTTTTTATAGGTTTTTAATAGGCTAGAGAACCGCACACTGAATCCTTTTAAAAGAAGAGGATTTAGAGGTGAATTTGTTGCTGAATTAATGGAGCATAGGTAATGAAAAAGCCCTGCCAAGGCAGGGCTTTTTTCAGATCTCGCAGAAAATTACTAGATATTATCTTTGTAATTTTGCGATTTCTAGTTAAGAGGGGTTTCTACTGACTCCAAGTTGTCAAACAGCTTGCCAACACTCTTGAAGTTGAAGCCCATTGCTCTTAGAGCATGCCAGAAGTGTCCCTGTAGGTAGACAAAGCCAATGTAGTAGTGAACGTTTGTCAGCCATGCGCGACCTGTGTGAGCATCTCCTACAAGTGATGAATCCGTGTCGATCCAATATGGAGCGATATTCAGTTGGAACTGAAGGATGTCACCGTATAGGTCTGTAGGATAAATCGTGGTGTTTGTTGCACACCAGAAAGCTGCGACAAAGGATGTGTAAGCAGCACCTGCAAGTGAGGTGGAAAGAACAAATTCAGCAGAAAGAAGACCTTTCCCTTTGAATTCTGTGTACTCTCCATATTGCTTGGTGAGGATGTGGAATAAGCCACCTGCGCTCATAAAGAATGCCAAGAAGGCATGACCGCCCATGACATCTTCCAAACTACTGATTGATAAGAAATCAGCCTGATGGTTCCAAATCATCCCTAAGTCAAGGTTGTACTGAACCTGACGAACTACACCCATTGCAGGGTCATAGATCCCATGATATTTGGCCCATTCAACGAATTGAATATTGCCAAGGGCTAGGAAAAGTAGGTGGTGTCCAAGAATAAAAGTAAGTTTGTCTGGATCATTCCAATCGAAGGCAAACTTGCTTGGTCTTGAGCCTTGAGGGTAATCCTCGAGCTTTTCTTTGTATCTAAAGGCGTGGAGCATTCCGCCACCGCCATAAACAGCAGAGAAAATCAGGTGAAGCACTGCAACTACCATTAGTTGGTAGGTGTCAGTAAAGACTCCATTTTCTACTCCGCCAATGCCAAGTCCTGCCAAGTGAGGAAGGACTACCATCCCTTGCTCGCCAAGAGGAAGAGAAGGGTTGTAGCGGGCAAGTTCAAAAAGGGTATTTGCTCCGGCGCCGAAGCAAATCAGGCCGGTATGCGCAATATGCGAGGAAATGAATCTGCCGGATTTGTTTGTAACAGCTCCAGCATTAGCCGCATACCATGCATAGGAAACGTTGGGATCCCCGTAGGTCTGCACGAGTGAGCTAGTAATAAATTACTGGTGAAAGATAAAGTGATTTTGCCCAAGCGAGGCAAGAACTTTACATCGCTTAGTAAAAATTGGATCATGTCACGACTTCTGGAAAAGTCATCTTTTTCATTAAGGCTGTTTGAAAGGCTCGTTTTTCTCTTGTTTTTTGATCTCAAGCTTTGAAAAGGGGACTCTCTTCAAATAATTATTTGCCATCATTTTGTATGAGTCAGGTTTAAGGTTCAAGATCTAAAAAGGGAATAATCAGGACGCATCATTCCCTTTTTGAAGAATATTGTTCTGAAGAATTTCTTCAAGCCAAAGCAAAAAAGACGACGCCTCTTCCAAAAAACAGGAAGAGGCGTCTATCAACAAATGAATATGCGATTGAAGTGCTGAGATCTAGACCTTACGTGAGTAGTACTCCACGACTAACAGTTCGTTTATTTCGAGAGCTACCCACTCCCGTTCACATTTACCTGTGACCTTTGCTGACATTTTCCCTTTGTCTAGTTCTAGGTGAGGGGGAACATTTGCGAGTCCTGGAAATTCCAGATTGCCTTCTGCAAGCTTTTTGCTGCCTTTTCGTTCGCGTATGGCAACTTGATCGCCAGACTTGCATTGGTAGCTTGCAATGTCTAAAACCCGACCATTTACCGTTACGTGGCCGTGGTTAACCAATTGCCGAGCCCCTGGAACAGTAGGTCCAAAACCAAGCCTGAAACACACATTATCAAGTCTGTTTTCTAAAAGCTTTAGGAGGTTGGTTCCTGTTGACCCTTCTTGAGCACGTGCTTTTTTGACATATCGAACGAGTTGACGTTCGGAAATTCCATAGTTGAATCGAAGCTTTTGCTTCTCTTCCAGACGGATTGCGTATTCAGAGCGCTTGCGACGGGCTTGGCCGTGCTGACCTGGAGGATTCGACCGTTTTGCAGCCTTCCTAGTGAGACCTGGGAGGTCTCCCAAGCGCCGCGTGATCCTCAGGCGAGGTCCGCGGTAACGAGACATAAGACAAAAATTGGAGGACAATATGGTAATAACCAAGTCAATGTGGAAGGGATGAACTTCCTGCGAGGGACTAGCTATGCACCAACATGACACTCTATCTTCTAGCCTCCAAGAAATAATAAATCGCACTTTCGGAGCGTTATTACTTTCTTTGATAAAGGGATATCAGGATTGGATTTCTCCGATTTTGGGACCACGATGTCGATTTATTCCAACTTGTAGTGCATATGGGATTGAAGCTATATCTCGCCATGGGCCTTGGCGAGGAGGGTGGCTTACTTTGAGAAGGCTTTCACGTTGTCACCCATTTACTCCTTGTGGGTGTGACCCTGTACCAGATTGATTAGGTCAGTGCATTTAATCCTTTACAGCCGTGTGGGATGTTGTTTGTGTGAAGGGCTTGAGGAGCGTTTAAGAAGTATCCCTTTAAATGAGTTGAAGCCTTCGCTTGATCTTCATGTTATTGATATAGATGGAATTGAAACTCCACAGGAAATAAGAGATCGCTACTCTTTCGAAGTGCCTGTTATGGCTCTTGGGGGATCAGGATTAGGGGGGGATCAACCCCTTGAGTTGCCTAGGGTCTCACCACGACTTGCTGGTAATGGCTTGCATCAATGGTTGCAGAAAGTGTTATTCCAAGTTAATTGGCAAGATTAGAAGAGGTTTTTGTTATGGACAGCGGTGGTGTGAGACATACATTTCATTTCCTCATAGGTGCTGCAGGTTTGGCAATCCCAAAGGGCTTGCCAAACCCCTATATTTCTGAACTTACAAGTGACTCTAGAAAGGCGAAGAAAGGGAGTTTGTTTCTTGGTGTCCCAGGGCAGCAGGTTGATGGTGGTAATTTTTGGAAGCAGGCTGTCTCGCGGGGAGCAGTGGCGGCTGTTATCAGTTCATTAGCCGCAGATATGAATCCGCCTTCGAGAGGAGATGCAGTGATGATTTTGCCAGAGCCAGTAGGACACTTCCTTGGGGAGCTGGCGGCTGCTTTTTGGGAGGAGCCTTCTTCTAAAATGTGTTTAATAGGGGTAACAGGAACTAATGGGAAAACTACAACCACGCACCTCATAGAACACCTTTTAGGTGTAGTAGGAAAACCCTCGGCTTTATTCGGGACGTTAATTAATCGTTGGCCTGGTAAAAGTATCGTTTCGAACCACACCACAGCTTTCGCTGATACTTTGCAGGCACATCTTGCGGAGGCATTAAGTGCAGGTGCGGAGTTTGCAGCGATGGAGGTCAGTTCTCATGCTTTGGCACAAAATAGAGTTTCTGGCTGTCATTTTTCTGGCGCTATTTTTACCAATTTGACTCAGGATCATCTTGATTACCATATCTCTATGGATAAGTATTTTCAGGCAAAGATGAGCTTGTTTAAGGCTCCTTTAATGCAACCTTATTTAACCAGTTCAGTGGTAAATGTTGATGATAAGTGGGGAATGAAATTAGCGAGTTACTTAGGTAATCGTTGTTGGCGGGCTTCATTGCATTCAGATAGATTCTCCGCGCCTTTCCCGGAGTTAGCTATTACTGACATTGAAGTTACGCCACAAGGAACTCAAGGCCTTATGCATACACCTGCTGGCAAGGGGATATTTCTATCTCCTTTGGTTGGCAAGTTTAATTTGATGAATTTATTGCAATCAGTTGGATCTTTGGTTCAGCAAGGCTTGCCGTTGTCAGATTTGCTTGAGGGTGTGTCTAGTTTTCCAGGAGTGCCAGGTCGTATGGAAAAGATAAATACTGGCCTTGATGCAATGAATTTGCCTGCTGTTTTAGTAGACTATGCTCATACTCCTGATGGGTTGAGAAATGCTATTTTAGCCTCAAGATTTGTCTCAAAAGGTAAGTTAATATGCGTTTTTGGCTGTGGCGGAGATAGGGATAGTTCTAAAAGACCAAAGATGGGATCAATTGCTCATCAACTTGCCGACATAGTAGTTGTCACTTCAGATAATCCACGCACTGAAGACCCACATCAGATTTTAAATGAGATCCTAGTTGGAATACCATCTAGAGAAAATATTTTTGTAGAGATAGATAGAGCCTTGGCTATTGAATTCGCAATTTCTAAGGCTAACTCTAATGATTTAGTGTTAATTGCAGGTAAAGGCCACGAAGATTACCAGATAGTTGGGACTACTAAAATTAACTTTGATGATAGAAAGGTAGCTTTAAATATATTATTCAAGAGAGTTAATAACCAGACTTTTCCGAAATAACTTTAATGCCTTCTATTAATGCTTTTATTTCATCTTCATGAGTGGTAATATGCACACAAGCTCTGAGACAGTTAGGGTCTTCTAAATTTCTTATCCAGATGCCTTTTCTACCTAGAGCTTTGACTATTGTCCTGGGGTGATTGTCCTGAGATAAGGAAAAACTTATCAAGCCTGCTGGAGGCGAACCTTCTAAAATTGTAATTACATCTTTTAGGGAATTAAGGCCATTCCAAAGCTTAAGGCTGGAACGTTGGATGTTGATTAGTCTCTCTATCTCGCTACCTTCTTTTCTCAATAATTCCAGAGAGCAACGCAGACCTGCTAGTAGCGGTACACAAGAAGTAGCAATTTCAAAACGACGACTGTCTTTAAAAAAAGGGAGCGAAATAGTGTGCGATCCACTGCCTTCATTTATAAGGCTCTTCCAGCCTATAAGAGTTGGTCTGGATTCAATCAGAACCCGTTCTGATACGGCAACACCCCCTAAGCCTTCTGGCCCGAAGGCCCATTTATGTCCTGTGAAAGCATAGATATCTGCATTGAATGCGGCTTCATTGATTGGGATTTGACCGAAACTTTGCGCAGCATCAACAAGTAGAAAAGGCTTGCTTTTATAGTTAGATATTGTTTTGGCGACTAGTGATATTGGCATTATTTGCCCTGTATTCCACAGGAGGTGGGAAAGAACAACTAACTTTGTTTTATAATTGAGGTGTTTTTCTAAGAGATAAAGCACTTCTTCTGCTACTTCATTACTTTTGTCTACTCCCTGGCGGAGTTGTTTTACTGGAAGAATATCTATAATCAGTTTATTTCTGACTGCAAGTTCTTTACACGCACAGATAACTCCAGGATGCTCGCAATCACTTATGAGTAGCCTTTCGCCTTCTTCAAATGGGAGTCCTAAGAGCGGCAAAATACAACCTATAGTTACATTCTCTGTGAGTGCAATGCGATGACTTGGTACACCGCAAGCTTGTGATAAAAGATTTTTCGTTAGAGTGATTTCACTTGCTATATAAGGCCATGTTGTGTTAGTAAAAGGGCCTAGATCTTGAATTGTTTCCCAGCTCCTAATAATTGCTTTAAGTGATGTGCTTGGTAGAGGGCCTTGTCCTCCATAATTGAAGTATCTTTTGTTCTTTAGGGCTGGCAATAAATCTTTTATCCCTTTGCTTTCTCCTCTCATTACTTTTTTGAAACTCTCCTTGTATTCACTATACAATTAATAGTTTTAGTACGTCAATTTTTAAACCTGAGTAAACTCAAAACTGAAATGTTCTTTGCGCTATTCATTGCGGATATAACTATGTTGAAGTTATTTTAAAGAGGTTGAAGATGTTTAAACGTATACAGATTTGAAATCTAAAATTGATTAGCACTCCAAAGTATTATCATCAGAGGAGTTTGTTCCAGCCTGATAAAAAATTAACCTTAAAAATGACAATACTTTTGTCAATCACAATTCAAAGTAGCTTGGACTAATTGCCAATCTTTTGTACAGCATTCCTTGCCTTTGAAAGAATATTTCCTGGCAGAGGGACGAACCCAAGATTCGAGGCTTTATTTTGGGCTGTATCACTGAGTAAGTAATTTAAGACTTCTTGAATTATCATATGCTTATCTCCATTTCCAGTCTCGTAGGCAAGAATCCATGTCAGGGTGGTAATAGGGTAGGCGCCTTGAGCTCTTGGATTTGGATTTTCCCCAGCAAGATTTGCATTTAGTTTGATGTCATTGAGGGCAATAGCAGCTCCTTGGGTATTTGGTTTTAAGAATTGACCAGCATGGTTTTGTAGCGCAGCGGCTTGAACATTACCTTTGATATAGGACTGGTTTACATAACCAATTGCTCCTGGTGTTTGCCTAATAACCCCAGCTACTCCTGCATTGCCTTTGGCTCCAACACCTGTTGGCCATTTGACTGATTTGCCAGTGCCAAGAGTCCATTCCTTGGAAAAAGCTTTCATGGAATTAGTAAATGCCTTAGTAGTGCCAGATCCATCTGAGCGGTGAACCCAAAGAATATTTTTGGAAGGGCAATTTAGTTCACTCCAGTTGGTTATCTTGCCAATTGCAACCAGGACAGCTTGCTGTTGGGTTAATTGGAGTTCACAGCTTGGATTGTTGTAGCCGAAGGCAATGGTTCCACCAACCATAGGAATTTGAACTAAACCGCGGGTTACCTTGGCAATATCTTTGGTTTCCATCGGATCATCCGATGCTCCAAAGTCCACAGTTTGGTCGATAAATGCTTTGCGACCTGCGCCGGATCCCACGGCTTGATAGTTAACCTTGGTTCCCCCAGATTTTGCTAGGTCAGAGAACCATCGAGTATAGATTTTTGAAGGGAAAGTTGCACCAGCACCGCTGATCTTAAGGGTGCTAGTTGAGCAAGCGGTTATTCCTGCTCCTATTGCTAGCAATGAATGGAGGATCATTACTTTCTTTGAGAAGCTCATGGAAGACGGATGAGAATCTGCATTGAATAACTATAACTTCCCTATGAATAAGCCTCAATTAAGGGAATTGGTAAAAACTCCATCGAATTCCTTTATTTTTTTAGACAAAGGGTGGTTTAGGGAATGTACTTAGTTTGTTTTCTTAGACTCTTTACTGTGTGTAGAAGTATTAAACAATATATGCTATTAAATAAAATTTAGAATAAAAACTTTAAGTCGTGTGTTTGCTTTCCAGTTCCTTGGCTGCTTAAGTCTTAACTAAAATATCAATACGAATATCATCTTAATTCTATCGGCTATTAATCTAAGTTTAATTATACTTTTTGTTGTTTGTTATTTCTTTTCTTTCTGCGACCATAGCGTAATTCGTTTCGATAGTCCTCATCTTCCCAGTATTCATCTAGATAAAAAGAGAAGATTGAAACTCCTACAGCGGCAGTAAACATGGCTCCAATTATCAATAGTGAGAAATACAAGGTTACATGTGTTGTGACTTGAAGGAATACTGCTGAAATAGTTGACATCACCTTTTCTTTAGAAGCATTACTCTCTTCATAGCAATGACAGGGTAGATGTGTCCACACATTCAAATTTATTGTTGATAAGGTCTTTTGAACAGTGTTTGATTGGCACGAGGTGTCATCATTTACTCCTGTTCATGCACTGTTCTGCAAACCAGCAGTTTTTGCATGAGTTATATGTTTTAACTTCTTTTTGAATACTGGCTCTCAGGTAGGTGAAAGCGATGAATTGCTTCTGAGCAGCCAAAAGCTTCGTTGTTTTGTGCGTCTTCGTTTCCCTGTAACTGAGAGCTCCCATTGCTCGAAATAAAGTTCCGCTCCTCGTCCTGAGCCGAACGATACCGTTATCTGTAGACTTGCATTTATGTAGCAACGACTACATAAATGCAAGTCTTTGCGCGAGGCGAAGTTTGTCGGCTGTGCAAGTATTTAAGCTTTTAGCTTTCGGCCCTTGGCATTTCGTTATGGGGCTCCCATTATGAGTCGTGACAATACTTGCAAAGCTAGTCTCTCTGCTTAATTAAAGTAGATCTGCTCAAAGGTGGGATCCTCGTTCGTTATGCCTCTCGAATCGCAGATCCTTTTTCCCTGTGACATCTAAACTAAAGCACTTTTAATTGAAGATGAAAGGTTTTTTATTCTTTTTAGGATCCCTGATTCGCTGGCCTGTTAAAGACTCTCAGTCTTTTCTTTACTTTCATGCATATATTATTTTGGTATATGTTTTTGCTTATTTTGCTCGGTTGCTTTCATTTGATGCAACGGGTTTAATTATTACAGTGGGTGCTCTTGGGCCAATTTCTTTTGCGATATATAAAGGGCTGCCATTAGATTGCCTTGACTACAAAGCTGCAATCAATAGGGAACTTGATTCTGCCATAAATAGATGATAGTTAAATGTATTGACTAAAGGTATTGACTAAAAATTCACTCTCTTAACCGGGGACTTATTTGTCTTCTAGAAGAGCTAGCCCTTTAAATACAGTGAGATAGTTGACTAACCTTTGTAATCAAAGTACTTGTATTACTTCGCTTACTTCAGGGATCATTTCACGAAGCTTTCTTTCGATTCCCATTTTGAGAGTCATTGTGCTGCTTGGACAGCTCCCACATGCTCCCTGAAGGCGTACTTTTACTACTGGGCCATCAATTTCTACTATCTCAACATTTCCTCCATCTGCCATGAGGAAGGGTCTGAGCTCATCTAGGACAGCTTCCACATTCTCGTTTGTGAGTGCCATCGCTTCACTACTCATCAGGTCGCTCCTTTAGTTGACTTGGTTAGCCTAGTTAATAGGCTCATAGTCTGGCTAATTTCTCTGATTCAAGTTCATTTGTGTACGCTTCTGACTCCATAGGATCTGAAAATCGATATGACGCCGTGCTCATAGGAGCTGGCATCATGAGCGCCACGTTGGCTGTTCTTCTTAAGGAGTTAGACCCTGAAATGCGCTTGCTCATTGTTGAGCGCCTAGATGCTCCAGCGCTTGAGAGCAGTTCAGCAATTAATAATGCTGGCACTGGTCATGCTGCTAATTGTGAGTTGAATTACACTCCGTTAAAGCATGGGAAGATCCAAACATCCAAAGCCATAGTTATTAATAATTCTTTTGAGCAAAGTCTTGAGCTATGGGCATCTTTAACTGTTATGGGAAGGTTGTCCCCCAAAGAATTTCTTCACTTCCTACCTCATATAAGCTTTGTTTGGGGAGGTGAGGATGTGGCCTTCTTGCATCAACGTTATAAGGACTTGAAATCTCTCAATGCTTTCTCTTCTATGGAATGGACAGAAGATAAAGGAGAGCTTGATTGCTGGGTTCCTCTAGTCATGGAAGGTAGGAACTGCCACCAGTTAGTCGCTGCGACAAGGGTCAAACGTGGTACTGATGTGGATTTCGGTGCGCTTACATCTGCCTATCTAGATTCCCTGCTTCGAAATGGAGCTGTAGAGCTAAAACTTGAAACTGAACTTACGCATTTAACCAGAGATAAGGAAGGGGTTTGGCAATTAGAGCTAAAAGATCCTACTCATAGTAAGCATGTATCTTCCCCATTTGTTTTTCTTGGTGCGGGAGGAGGAGCATTGAGTCTTTTACAGAAGTCTGGTATAGAAGAAGGATTGGCTTATGGAGGGTTTCCTGTGAGCGGGCAATGGTTGGTTTGTTCTGACCCTGAGTTGACGGCCCGTCACAAGGCAAAGGTTTATGGCAAGGCCAAGATTGGTTCGCCTCCAATGTCTGTACCTCATCTTGATAGCAGATGGATTGCTGGTAAGAGGTCATTACTATTTGGACCTTTTGCAGGCTTTACTACAAAGTTTTTAAAGAATGGGTCAAAATGGGATCTTTTCCGATCAATTGGGAACAATAATTTTGGCCCAATGTTAGATGTTGGTGTTAGGAATTTTGATTTGGTTCAATATTTACTTGGGCAGCTCCGTCAGAATCAAAAGGATCGAGTCCAGTCTCTTCAAGACTTTCAACCAACAGCTGATCAAATGGATTGGCAGTTATCACTTGCAGGGCAAAGAGTGCAGATTATTAAGCGTACAAAAGCAGGAGGGGAGTTAAAAATGGGAACAGAAGTCGTTGCTGCTGCAGATGGTTCCTTGGCTGCTCTGCTGGGAGCATCCCCGGGAGCTAGCACCGCAGTGACAATTATGTTGGAAGTATTACAACGTTGTTGGGCGCAACGTATGGCTAGTAAAGAATGGCAAGAAAGGCTAAGGACACTTCTGCCTAGTTTTGGAAGGAACCTTACTATTGACAGTCCTTGTTTTAATGAGATTCGAGAGAGAAATGACTCTGTCTTGGCTGATGGTTAAAGTTGGTTTGAACCCTTGGTGGAATTCTGGATTGCATCTTTTAGGGTCTCATAATTCATTCAAGTTATCGGAAGGGGAAGTTTCAATCACATGACAGACGTTCCCGTTTCTCGGCTAAGGAACTTTTGCATTATTGCCCATATTGATCACGGCAAATCAACTCTTGCAGATAGGCTTTTGCAGGATACAGGAACTGTGGCGGGCAGGGATATGCAAGAGCAGTTTTTAGACAATATGGATCTTGAAAGAGAAAGAGGCATAACAATTAAACTTCAAGCTGCCAGGATGAATTACACCTCATTAGGTGGAGAAAGTTATGTACTCAATTTGATCGATACCCCTGGCCATGTTGACTTTTCCTACGAGGTCAGCAGATCCTTGCAGGCTTGTGAGGGTGCTTTGCTTGTTGTAGACGCTAGTCAGGGAGTAGAAGCTCAAACCTTGGCAAATGTTTATTTAGCACTAGAGAATGATCTTGAGATAATCCCAGTACTTAACAAAATAGATTTACCTGGTTCAGATCCAGAACGCATAAAGAAGGAAATAGAATCAATAATTGGTTTGGATACATCAAAGGCGATTGCATGCTCTGCAAAAACTGGTCTTGGAATTCCAGAGATACTTCAGGCTGTTGTTGATAGGATACCTCCTCCACAAGATGCATTGAGTGAACCGACAAAGGCATTGATATTTGATTCCTACTATGATCCATATAGAGGAGTTATTGTTTACTTCCGTGTGATAACAGGCAGAATAACAACTAAAGATAAAGTGTTACTTATGGCTAGTAATAAATGTTATGAGCCTGATGAAATAGGTATCATGTCTCCTGATCAGCGTCGAGTTGATGAATTACATGCTGGTGAAGTTGGATACTTGGCAGCATCTATAAAAGCAGTTTCTGATGCAAGAGTTGGAGATACAATTACTCTTTTTAATTGTCCTGCTAATCAGCCATTGCCTGGCTATAAAGAGGCAAAGCCTATGGTGTTTTGTGGTTTGTTTCCTACAGATGCAGATCAATATCCAGATTTACGAGAAGCACTAGATAAATTACAGCTCTCTGATGCTGCATTGCAATATGAACCTGAGACTAGCAGTGCTATGGGCTTTGGATTTAGATGTGGCTTCTTAGGATTGCTTCATATGGAAATAGTTCAGGAAAGGTTGGAGAGAGAATATGATTTGGATTTGATCGTCACTGCTCCATCAGTTATTTATCAAGTTAATATGACTAGTGGAGAAATTTTAATGATAGACAACCCTGCCACATTGCCAGAACCTCAACAGCGTGAATCAATTGAAGAGCCTTATGTTCGAATAGAAATTTACGCACCAAATGAGTATAACGGAACCCTTATGGGTTTATGCCAGGAAAGAAGAGGGGACTTTGTTGATATGAAATATATAACTACTGACCGTGTGACTTTGATCTATGAAATTCCTTTAGCTGAGGTTGTTACAGACTTCTTTGATCAAATGAAAAGTCGCACAAAGGGTTACGCATCTATGGAGTATCACTTGATTGGATATCGCCGTAACGATTTGGTTCGATTAGACGTGCTAATTAACTCAGAAAGGGCAGACCCTCTTACTACGATTGTTCACCGAGAAAAGTCTTATGCAGTAGGAAGAGGCTTGGTAGAAAAGCTTAAGGAGTTAATACCTCGCCAGCAATTTAAGATTCCTCTTCAGGCATCTATAGGCAGCCGTATAATTGCCAGTGAAAGTATTAGTGCCATGCGAAAAGATGTCTTGGCTAAATGTTATGGAGGTGATATATCTAGAAAGAAGAAGTTATTGAAGAAGCAAGCAAAAGGGAAGAAAAGGATGAAGGCTATGGGGAAAGTTGAGGTTCCTCAGGAGGCTTTTATGGCAGTCCTGAAATTGAATCAATAGAAAGTGCAAGCTGTTTGCAAGTGAAAATCTACTTCTTTATGTTATGAGCAATTGAGTTCTGGTTGTAAGGGTTTGTGGCTGCGACTTCTATTAAGGTGAGATTGGAGCTCTCCAACTTTTTTCCCTCTGAGTCTTTTTTGCTGAGCAAAGTTGACCATATTAAGGTAGCAATAATCAGAGCACTTAAAGCCATGGTCAATTCACCTACAGTAAGTCCTGGTTCGTTGGAATTCATACATGGATTCGCTTCAGAACCTATTTAAGCGTTTTTTGAATGAAAATACTACCTTAGCTAAATTGTTCTATAATAGTTGAAATTTGTTCTTTAGATGGACGAATTAGTTAGGAAGCCCTTTCGTAATTTGTCGCTTTCAAGTCGCCTGGCTAGATATGGCCTGTTTCTTTTGACTATATATATTGCTGCTGCTTTATTTATGTTTTGTCTATCTGCCATGGAAATGCTGCCTGATGGTAGTTCAAGTCTCAATAATCCAATTTATTCTCCACCATCTCTAGGGCATTGGTGTGGAACAGACAGGCTAGGAAGAGATGTTTGCATTCGAACCTTGGAAGGCAGTGGAGTTGCTCTTCAAGTTGTTTTTTTAGCTGTAATACTGTCAGTTTTGATAGGTGTTCCTCTGGGAATGGTTAGTGGTTACTTGGGTGGATTGCCTGACAAGTTTTTGGTTTTAACAATGGAAACTCTTTATACAGTGCCCGTTCTTTTGTTGTCAGTCGTCATGGCTTTTTTATTGGGGCGTGGTATACCTAATGCGGCAGTTGCTTTATGCGTTGTATATATACCTCAATACTTTAGAGTTGTTAGGAATCAAACTCTACAAGTAAAGGCTGAGCTTTTTGTTGAAGCTGCGCGTTCTCTTGGCGCTAGTCCAGAATGGATTATTCGGAAATATTTACTTCGAAATGTAATTACATCGATCCCTGTCTTATTGACTATGAATGCTGCTGACGCTGTTTTGGTTTTAGGTGGCTTAGGTTTTCTGGGCCTTGGTTTGCCTGAGTCTGTTCCCGAGTGGGGTAGTGATTTAAATATGGCTCTGTCAGCTGTGCCTACTGGTGTTTGGTGGACGGCACTTTATCCAGGGTTGGCAATGTTTGGATTAGTGTTTGGTTTGTCCTTGCTTGGAGAAGGCCTAGAACTATGGACAGTGGGTCGAGATATAAAAGCTAAATAAATTATTCGACTATTAAATCAATAAGTAATCGAATAAATCTTTCTGAGCTCACTCACCTTGCTTAAGAAGTTTTTATTGGCAAATTAATAATCACACCAATCAATACCTTAATTTAAATTGACGTGGTAGTGATTCTTCTATCTCTCCATCTTTTGAGAGGTTAGGGTATGGACGATTGTTTAGCTTGCACCAATCAGCTACTTCTGGATAAGCCCATTCGAAGATTTTCTGATTATATAAATCTTTTTTTAGGCCCTCGCCATTTTCAGGGATCAGTCCTTCAGCCTCTCTTTGGCGTAAGGCTTCAAACAGTAAGGTCGCTGCTGCGACTGATACATTTAAAGACTGCACCATACCTCTCATGGGAATAAAAATGGATTGATCCATTAGAGAAGATGCTTTTGAGGTAAGGCCCCATTTTTCAGTACCTAAAACAAATGCTGTTGGACCTGTAAAATCGCAAGTCCTATAGTCGTAAGATGAGGTCTCTAAATTTGTGCCGTATAGTTTAAAACCTTTACTCTTAAGATATTTTACTGCATCATTAATATTTTTGTGGTCATTAATACTTACCCACTTTTGACTTCCTTGGGCAGTGCTATTAAAGGCCTTTGTTTTAGTAGTATCTTTTACCGCATGAGTTTCTAAAACTCCCACTGCATCACAGGTACGAAGTATTGCAGAAAGGTTGTGTGGCTTTTCTACATTCTCGATAAGGATTGTTAAATCAGCCATCCTTCTATTAAGAACACTTTTTAGCTTTTCAAATCGACGAGGCAGTAAAGGCATGAATCAAATACTTTCCTTTGATAAAAGGGTATGTGAAATAGTTTCTCGAATACCTTTCGGACAAGTGGCCACCTATGGACAGATTGCTGAGTTAATGGGTTCATATGGATCGGCAAGACAAGTAGGTTGGTCTTTACGTCGGCTACCCATATCATCTGAAGTTCCTTGGCATCGAGTAGTAAATGCTAAAGGTCACATTTCCATGAACCCGAATAGAGAAGGTTCCGATTGGATGCAGCGGGAAATGTTGATAGAAGAAGGGATCCCTGTGGATGCTTCTTGCACTGTTCCTTTAAAAGAATATCGTTGGCGCCCTGTAGACAGCAATTGGCTAATTGACAACTAACCTTCAGAAGGTTTTAGCTCTTAAGTGTTTGTCATGAAATCAATGAGAATTAGTTCATCAAGTCCTCCGCTTTGATTTCTAGTAAGGCGATAAGACCTGGTCTTTTATCTAGGAAAGCTGCATGGGAGGTATTGCAGGCTGTAGCTGCAGGTGCGTATGCGGATGTAGCTCTTGATCGCATATTAAGAAGGAATTCTTTTACAGATGTTGATAGAGGCCTGGTAACTGAATTGGCTTATGGGGCTATTCGTCAGCGTCACTATTTAGATGCATGGGTTGACTATTGCGGAAAGCTTCCTGTGGTTAAGCAGCCTCCACTTTTGCGTTGGTTGCTGCACTTGGGGCTGTATCAGATTTTGCTAATGGATCGAATTCCTGTTGCGGCTGCTGTTGATATCACAGTAGAGCTTGCTAATAGAAGCAAGTTGGCTCGGTTGGCTCCAGTGGTTAATGGGATTTTAAGATTTGCGCTTAGATTGCAAGAAGAAGGCTCAAGTATTCCTGTTCCTGAGTCTCCTATTGAGGGCTTAGCTCAGAAAGAATCTTTACCAGTTTGGTTGGCGGCCGAATTGATTCATTGGAAAGGTCACAAGGACGCTGAGATGATTGCAAAGGCTTTTAATAAAACCCCGTCTTTGGATCTACGAGTTAACCGGTTGCGAATAAATGCTCAGAACTTGCAGAAATCTTTAGCATGCTCTGGGATTGAGACATCGTTCATTAATGGATGCCCAGATGGTTTGCAGGTATTACTGAGTAGTGGAGACTTGCGTCAATGGCCTGGATACAGGGAGGGACATTGGTCTGTTCAGGATCGTTCTGCTCAGTGGGTTACTCCGCTTTTAGATCCCAACCCTGGTGACCGAGTTCTTGATGCTTGCTCTGCTCCCGGTGGTAAGACTATGCATCTTGCTGAGTTAATGAAAGATGCTGGAGAAATATGGGCAGTGGATCGTTCCTCGCAGCGACTAAAACTTGTGAAGGACAATGCGAAGCGTCTAGGCTTTAAATCTATTAATTTTCTGGTTGCAGATTCTTCTAAACTTTTTGAGGAAAAGCCAGATTGGGTGCAATCATTTGATTGTGTACTAATTGATGCACCTTGCTCTGGACTTGGAACTCTTGCTCGTCATCCTGACGCTCGCTGGAGGATGTCTCCAGATCAGATTGACTCACTTGTTTTGTTTCAATTCAAGTTACTTGAAGGTATACTTCCATTACTGAAGCCAGGAGGGAAGATTGTGTATTCAACTTGTACAATACATCCTCGAGAAAACTTTTCTCAGATAAGAAATTTTCTTAAGAAGTACTCCAAATTGCACCTTGAAGAGGAACAGCAGATATGGCCTAACTACCATCAGCATGGGGATGGCTTTTATGCTGCGAAAATCAACTTGAGTCCCTAAATATTTAATTGGTTGTTGGTAAGACAACTAAGAGTAAGCATAAAATTAAAACTCTTGATTTCTCAAATCATCTTTTCTATTTTTCTTAATTAGTGATTTAATCTTTTTCTCTATATTTCTTACTGAAAGGCTTGACCTTGAAATCAATTTTTATTCTTTCCATGAATATCTTCCATGCCAATGCAGCATCTCCACTCCCACTATTTGTTCTTTGATTATTATCATAGCCAAACCATACTCCTGTTGTGAGCTCTGGTATAGAACCTATAAACCAAAGATCTCGGCTCCCTTCGGATGTTCCCGTTTTGCCTGCTACTGATCTGCCTTCTAGGGCTGCTGCTGCTCCAGTGCCATCTCTAACTGCTTCTTCAAGCATCCAGTTAACTGTGTCTGCAGTTTTTTTGTCCACAGCACGCCTTCCTGTAGGTTTAATGTCTTTTCTGCTCCAAAGAAGAATATTGCCAGGCCCCCTAATTTCTTCGAAAGGCAATGGTTTGATGTAAATTCCCCTATTATTTAAGCCAGCATATGCAGCAGTCATGTCGATTACTGTTTGTTCATATGCCCCTATGGCCATGGGATAGTATTTCCCTAGCTTGCGCTCATTCCCAATTCCGAATTTATTTGCGATTGATATAACCTCATTAAAACCTACTTTATCTAAGATCTTAACTGCTACGATATTTAAGGAGTGCTTGAATGAATCATTAAGTGATACTTTCCCCATGTACTTATTGCCAAAGTTCTTGGGGCAGTAGCGTCCCCAGCAACGAGGTTTATCTATGAAAACATCTTCTGGTTTATAGCCCAGAGCAATGGCTGCCGTATAAGGGAAAATTTTAAAGGTTGATCCAGGAGAACGAAGAGCCTGTGTAGCTCGATTGAATTGTGTGTTTTTAAAGTCTTTACCTCCTACAAGTACTCTTACTAACCCTGTTTCAGGTTGGATTGATACCATGGCACCTTCCGTTTCTTCTGGTGCTCGTTGACGAATTACGTCTTGAGCAATTTTTTGCCATTTAAGATTGAGACTTGTGCGAATTGTTAGACCACCTAGTTCCAGTTGCTCTTGGGTAAGTATGAGTGGCATTTGCTCCGCAACCCAGCTAGTAAAGAAGGGGGCTGCACTATTAAAATATTTAGGTATTGCAGGCTGTAGTGTTAATTGACTGCTGACTGCTTTTGAAAACTCACTATCACTTATAAACCCCTCTTTTTGCATTTTCTTAAGAACAATTGTACGTCTCTTTAGGGCTGATTTGGGATTAACAAGTGGCGAAAAGAATGACGGGGCTGGTGCTAGACCGGCTATTAGTGCGGCTTCTTCTAAACTCAGAAGATCTGGAGTTTTACTGAAGTAAACCCAGGCAGCATCTGCTATCCCATATGCACCTGAACCTAAATAAACATTATTTAAGTATTGCTCAAGTATTTGTTCTTTGCTGAGCTCTCTTTCTAGCTTGTAGGCTAGAAGAGCTTCCTTCAATTTTCGAGTAATTGTATGATCTTGATTTAGGAAGACAGTTCTAGCTAGTTGTTGAGTAATTGTGCTTCCACCCTCTATTACTGATCTGTGTTGAAGATTGATAAAGAGGGCTCGACTAATGCCCCAAAAATCTACGCCATTGTGTTTATAAAAGCGTCTATCCTCTGCAGCAATAAATGCTCTTTTTATTAACTTTGGAATTTTACCGGGTTCAACTTTTTCACGAGTTGCTGGCCCAAGCTTTTGAATTACTCTTCCATTTGTTGAAAGTAAAGTGATGCTCCCAGGTCGGCTAAAGCTTTGGACTTTTACAGAACTTGGTAAGAGTGAGTCAATTGTTTTTCCTATAAAGATTTCTGTAATGGCTATGCATGAACCTACAGCTAATGATGTAGACGCAACAAGAATCCATTTGCGTCTTGCATTTCTCACAGCATATTTATTAGTGGGCTATGACCAATTGCTAACGCGGTAACTAACATTCCAAGTATCAAGAAAGGTTGCGCACTTGCCTGATACTTTACATCAAATTCTAAGGGGTCTCTAAGTAGCCATATGTCTTGAAAAGTCATTTGAGGTATTATAAGTAATATAAGAATTACAGAGGCAAGATGTTGACCTATTATTATTAGTACTACAACCATTGCGAGTTGGAAAAAATCTATCATTCCTGCACTTATCCAGCTTGCCTTTTTAATACCAAATACAACTGGTAGTGATTGCAGGCCAAGTGCTCTATCTCCTTCAACACTTTTAAAATCATTTATAACAGCAATCCCCAAACCTGCCAAGCTATAGGCCAATGTTAATAATGCAGTTATCCAAGTTAGCTGGCCAAATAAAGCTTGTCCTGCCCACCAAGGTAGTGCAATATAACTTGCGCCAAGTGCGTAATTCCCCAGCCAGCCATTTTGCTTGAGCTTTAGAGGTGGAGCTGAATAGATGAAGCTTACGAATGATCCTCCAAGTGCTAGTAAAAGGACAGAGGGTGTTGAGTGTCCTGCCCATAGATCAAGACCGTATGCAACTAATAGGCCTCCAAAAAGCAATGCCAGAATCTGAATTTTTACTTGATTTAGTGAAATTGCGCCAGAGGGGATTGGACGATTTGGTTCATTGATAGCATCGATTTCCCTGTCGTAATAGTCATTAATTGTTTGGGTATACCCAGCTAATAAAGGACCACTCATCATCATGCAGGCAAATGATGCAAGAAGATTAGAAAGAGACCAATGGAAATTTCCACTCGCAGCGGCTCCACAGATAACCCCCCATAAAAGAGGGATCCATGTAATGGGCTTCATAAGCTGCAAACGCAGCTTCCAGACATTGCTTGTTTCTGAAGCTCCTTTGATTCCAAGGAGCTGACGGGCATCACTCACTTTCTATGCCTCAAGATCGGCTGACTTCATCGTCAAAGAACCAGCTGGTTGTTCCTCCACTGAGTTCTAGGACTAGTCCAATACTTCCCCCATCGGTCATTTTGTAATCCACAACTCTTCCTCGTGGATTATCTGTGAGGAGTTGGATCAGATTGCTTGGAATACGATCACGTACTCGTTCTAGGTCAACTCTCACTGTTGACCCAATTCTATTAAGAGCGGAAGCCTGTGTCATGGCCTGCAAGGCTTAGATATTGGCGCAACCCTACCAAGTCGTCACACTGAGGTAAAAAAAACATGGTTGCTCTTCGATTAATTCCCTGTCTTGACGTGGCGGATGGACGTGTTGTGAAGGGTGTGAACTTTGTAGGTCTTCGTGATGCAGGAGACCCAGTCGAGCTTGCCTGTAGGTATAGCCAGGCTGGTGCTGATGAATTGGTTTTTCTTGACATTGCAGCCACTCATCAAAGGAGAGCAACCTTGGTGGATTTGGTTCGACGGACGGCTGAGGCAGTAACAATTCCTTTTACTGTTGGAGGAGGGATTAGCTCTCAGGAAGGCATTACAGAGCTGCTAAGGGCCGGAGCCGACAAAATAAGCCTTAATTCCTCGGCAGTTAGGAACCCAGATTTAATTTCTCAAGGAGCGAAAAGGTTTGGCTGTCAATGTATTGTTGTTGCTATAGATGCCAGAAGAAATAAAAATCAAAATACCTGGGATGTATATGTTGAAGGAGGTAGGAGAAATACAGGTTTAGATGCTTTGACTTGGGCTAGGAAAGTTGCTGACTTAGGTGCTGGAGAAATTCTATTGACCTCTATGGATGGAGATGGAACACAGGCTGGATATGATTTAAATTTAACAAGAACCATTGCTGAAAGTGTTCCCATCCCTGTAATTGCCTCAGGTGGTGCAGGTTCTTTACAGCATATTGCTGAAGCTTTCACAAAGGGAAAAGCTTCAGCGGCACTTCTTGCATCACTTCTTCATGATGGAATTCTCACTGTTGGTCAAATAAAGCAATATTTGTCAAACCAGTCTCTTTCAATTAGACCAACCTAAAGTTATTTCATCAGATAACCTTTAATCATATTTATAACATCATTAATCCAAATAAAATTTAAACCTCTTCGAACTTCATAAACCTGATATGGTTGAAGAAAGAATTAATGAGAACAACTTATATGAGATCATTTGAACCGGCATCAGTAGAAAACCTTTTTGATACTGTTGCTCCTAGTTATGACAGACTTAATGACATCCTAAGCTTCGGCCTTCATAGGTTTTGGAAAAGAAAATTGTTGACTTTTTTGAACCCAATCCCAGGTGAGCATTGGTTGGATTTATGTTGCGGGACAGGCGATATGACATTCTCTTTAGCAAGAAGAGTTACTCCTGGCGGTACTGCACTAGGCATTGACTCTGCTATTCAGCCACTTGTAATAGCAAAGAAAAGGGCTGCGGCTAAACCTTTTTTACCTATTAGTTGGATTAAAGGAGATGCACTTGATACTGGTTTACCATCTGATTACTATGATGGCGCAGTAATTGCTTATGGATTGAGGAACCTTGCTAGCCCATCTAAGGGGTTGGCAGAGTTATATCGTGTTATCAAGTCAGGAGGGAAAGCGGGTATACTTGATTTTAATAAACCTTGCTATAATTCGTTAAGTTATAGGTTTCAAAAATTTTACTTAAGAGTGCTAGTTGTTCCCATTGCATCAAAGTTTGGATTGCATGATCATTATGCCTATATAGAAGAAAGCTTGAAGAGATTTCCTGCTGGTAAAGATCTAGCCAAAATAGCAGATCAAGTAGGTTTTAAAAGGATCTCTTACCTTACAATTGCATTTGGACAAATGGGAATTTTATTAGTTGAAAAATAAATTAGCTGTCTGATAATCCTCACAGAAACTAACCATTTATTCCAGTAAAATAACTTACTCTAATATTATTTATTATCACAGCAGTTACTATTAATGATGTAAACAGTGTCGATACTGGGTGTTTTGAATTTAAGGCTGGAACCTTAAGAAGCAAATTAGTGAAACCAATAGTAAGTATTACTGCGAAAAAAATAGAGCGACCGTGAAGATGTGCAGCAATTGATTGCTGTAGTATTAAAACCGAAGCTATAAATGAGAAGAGAATTGGAGTCAGTAACCATCTAGTTGATTTTGATGACTTAATCAGATAGTAATAACCCAATATTGATAATATTGATAAGATAGCCATCCCTAATATGGATGTAAAACAGTTGAATTTAAATATATTACTATGAAGGCCAGTATTCAATACTGACTCGATTGAACTGATTGGAGAAAGGCATAAGTTGAGTCTATTACCTCCAAGAAATTGAAGAGCAGCAAGCCATCCTCCATGATGGATATTGCTTGCCTTATCAATCCCAACTCGATAAAGTAGATTACTATTTAGAATTTTAAATCCGTTAAGCTGGAGAAGAATATTCTGGGCAGAAGAGATTATTGGGGATACGAAGCAGGATAGAACTAAAAGGTTAGACCATTTCTGATTTCTAAAGCCAGGTGGGAACATCTCTTGCCATTGGCTAGAGCTTGGATTCAAGACTTTCATTACTCGAAGAATGCCATAAAAACACCCAAATAAAATTGACCAATGGTATTGCCAGAAAAAACCAATTACCAGAGTAAATAGACCAAGCAATCTTTTGCGAGCTGAGAATAAAATGAAAGCAACTAATATAAATAATAGACTGTATACATCGTGCCATATTCCCAACAACATTCTATATGTATATGGTAAAGAAAGGAATACAGTGAAACTCCATACTCCTATCAATGACTTTGGGAAAATCGACTTTGCCTTGTTAACTTCAATAGCTATTTCTGCTGTTACTATAGAAAGAGTAAAAATTACAACTTTATCAAGAATAGGAATTATCTTCTCGAATGCGGCCTGTCCAAATAGGCTGAAGATTGCAGCCAAGTGAAGATATTGATGGGCTTGTACAGCGTAGAGAACTTTTTGTGAGGATTCTGCTGCATTTGGAGTCCAACTAGTTACACCATACTTTAAGAAGTCTGAGTTATTTAGAATATGAGAAACTGCTGCAAAAACCCGTTCCTTTTGAAGAGGTAGCCAGTCAATTCCCATTGGGGCATGAAGCCACATAAATATAAAGTAGAATATTCCAAATAAGGAATAATTTATCAACCTGAATACAAACGGATCGCGGAATAACCGCTCATTTAAAAGCACTTTGTATGAAACTACTTACATTACTGTAGCAAAACAAATGTTTATTGGCAAACCAAAGTTCAGCCTATCTTTATTCTTCAGGATTAGGCCTTTTTTAATTAAAAAAGAATATTTTTAGTGCGATTAAATCGAAATTTGGGAAAGACTTGCTTGATTTTTACTAAAAATCATAAGGGAGATCCGCCTCGTCTATCTTCTTTGTGTCAGCTTCTTTTTTCGTATCGACATTAAGGTCTCCAGTCCAGACCTGCAGATCTCTTTGAAATCTTTTCCATTTACCTTCATTCGGAATATATCCTGGCCTGAAAGAAATCTGCTTTGACTTGATCAGGCCATTTTTTTCAACGTATGAGATAGTAAAGTCGTTATCAAACTGACTCTTTATACAACCTATTATGATAGGAAATAGTATAAACCTTTGCCTACATTCTGTAGACTTTACTACACCCTGGAACTGGCTTCTTTTGATTGAAAATGTATCATTGATAACCAGGTTCCCATTTTTGAACATGACATTGCATTTGTTCAGGTCAAGCCCACACCTTGCTTCATGTGTTGTATTCGAAGTGAAGCTACTTTCTTTTATTGCAATAGTGTGACTGTCTTTACTGCTTTTGGACAGCTTTTTGTTTAATACTTGAACCCCTGAGATTATCCCAAAACCTGTTATTGCAATGCCTGCGATGCATACGAGCCAGAACTGGCGAATTAGATTTTTGTACTCCTTGCTCATATTGGATATTTTGTTTATTTCAATGCTATCTCAAAAACTATTCAATCTTTCCTGTTGTGTTACGATAAAAAACTAGTTTTTGGCAATTATAGATATAAAAGGATCGCTATTTTGACTAAGAAAGTTTAGGAATTTTCTTGATGGATATTTTTCATAAATATATTCTGAAATTGACCAGCCCTGAGATAACAGTACTTTTTGAACATATTTAATGCGACTATTGTCATTTCCTTCTATCCAAATTCTTGGTGCTTTTTCCCAAAACGCTCGATTAGAAAATGAGATTATTAGCATTCCATCCTTTTTGACTACTCTCTTCAACTCCATCGCAATTGCTTCAGGTTCCTGAAGGTATTGCCAGGCTGCTACCATTAGGCATACATCTACTGAGGATGTTTCCAAAGGTAATTTTTGACTAACATTCAAGTCTTGGACCCAAAAGCTGTCAAGACGCTTATTAGATTTAAGTTCTTGTTGGTTTAATCCATGGCCAATAATGTTCTTGTAATTAATATCTTCTGGAAGATGGCTAACCCAACTACTCATAAGATCAAGTACTATTGATTCCTTTCCTATATTTTCTCGATAAAGAGATTCTAGTCTTTCCCTAAAACCTGCATCTAAATGATAAACGAACCGAGGATTTGCATAGAAAATAGCGTCATTAGAGTTATTTTCCTTAGACCTCTGGAAATCATTTAGAACTTTTTGTACAAACATAAGAGCTTCAATTTATGAACGATTCAGTTTATTTATTTTAATATAAGGCACTCTAAAGTCTTCGATTTGTTATATGTTGTATGAGCTTAACAATTGACTTTTTCTACATTAACTAAAGTTTCTCCAAGTATTTCTCGGAGTAGTGAAAGTTCTTTTTTGCTACCTAAAGCGATCAGAACTTGTCCAGGAGCTATTTCCATTTCACCCCCAGGGTTTGTGGTTAATTTATCTCCTTGTCGTATTGCTAGAACCATTGAACCACTTCTCTTTCCAAGTTGTAATTTAGAGAGACTACGGAAGTTAAGGCTCTTAAATTTATTTTCATCTTTAGTTAGCAGAAATTCCTCTATCTCGCATTGAGAACCTGCAAGGAGATCCATAAAATCTACAGCAATAGGTCTTAATGCTGTTGCTGCCATTGTTCGACCAGCTGCAACATAAGGACTAACTACAATAGTGGCTCCTGCAAGCTTTAGTTTATTTGCGGCTTCTTCACTTTCTGCTCTTGCTATTAACCTGCATTTAGCTCTAATACCTTTTGCACTAAGAACTACATATAGGTTGGCTGCATCAGTAGGTAGTGTTACAACTAAACTTCTACAGGTTTTTATCCCCGCTAGTATTAACGTCTCATCTAGAGTTGCATCTGCTAAGAGTACGTCTAAGCCATTTGCTTCAGCAGCATCTTTGCGGGAAGGGTCAATTTCTACAACAACAATAGGAATTTTTTCACACCTTAGTTGGGCTGCAATTTCCTTGCCAATACGACCATACCCACAAATAATTACGTGATCCTTCATTTTGCGCAGTAGCCTTCGGAATCTTAACTCCTGCATTTTGCGGAAGTATCCAGATTCAGAAAGACGTAAGAGACGCTGAAGTGTTAGCTGAATAACAACTAGACCGCCTCCAACAATTAAAACTGTTACGACTCTGCCAGCTGAGCTAAGGGGCTCGACTTCCCCAAAGCCGATCGTACTTATTGTTATTAGCACCATCCAAAGACAATCTCCCCAGTCCCAGCCTTCTGTTATTCGGTAACCAAGTCCTCCCAACAAGATCAAAATTGTTAATGAAAAGATTGGACCTAG
>QCKN01000009.1 GCA_003215295.1 Prochlorococcus sp. AG-409-P03
AAGAGGGGGAGGATAAATCTTCTTTAGGCAAGGTGCTGACCAAAGTGATTGCAAATGCAAAAATTTGGCCAGATTTACCCAAAGTTTTCTTAACTACCCAGCAAAGGGGTTGGCAAAAAGCAGAACTAGAGCAACCACTAGACCATAAATGGTGAGTGATTCCATGAACGCAAAGGAAAGCAGCAAAGTGCCTCGGATCTTGCCTTCAGCTTCTGGCTGGCGGGCAATACCCTCAACTGCACCTTGTGCAGCACTGCCCTGTCCGATACCTGGGCCGATAGCGCCAAGGCCTACAGCTAGACCAGCGGCTACAACTGAGGCGGCGGTGGTGATGGAATCCATGATTGAGCTAAGGATGTGAAGCGCCTTATAAGCGCGGATAGATAGGAACCGGAAATTTTATACCTGCGGCTTGGACATCTCGTAATGAATAGAGATGGGCCCGCAAAATGGGACCTGCGCGCTAGGAGTTTGCCAGAGCATGGGTGAACCCTGGCAAAAAAGAATTGAGTTAGTGATGCTCTTCCACTGCTTCACCGATGTAGTAAGCGGCGAGAGTGGCAAAGATCAAAGCCTGAATGGCACTTGTAAATAAACCAAGAAACATTACAGGAATAGGAAGAACAAGAGGAACTAAGAAAACCAGCACTGCCACAACTAATTCGTCTGCAAGGATGTTTCCAAACAAACGGAAAGAAAGTGAAAGGGGCTTAGTGAAATCCTCAACGATCTTGAAAGGAAGCATGATTGGAGTGGGATGGACGTAGTACTCGAAGTACCGCAATCCCTTATTGCTCAAACCCGCATAGAAATACGAGAGTGATACCAACAAAGCCAATGCCACTGTTGTGTTGATATCAGCAGTAGGCGCTCCAAGCTCACCGCTTGGAAGATGGATCAATCTCCATGGGACTAAAGCACCACCCCAATTGCTAACAAAGATAAACAGGAACAAAGTTCCTATAAACGGCATCCAGTCGCGATAGACCTTTTCGCCTATCTGAGTGCGTGCCAAGTCACGTATGTAATCCCATAAAAACTCCAAAAGGTTCTGCACTCCACGTGGATCGCGCTCCATTTTTTTGGTGCCAACTACCACAAGAGCAAGCAGAGCCCCTATAACAATCCACGAGGTCATAAAAACCTGTCCGTGAATTCTTAGATTGCCTAACTGCCAGTAAAGGTGTTTACCCACCTCCAACTCGGCAAAGGGAAGAACAAATGGCAAAGAACCCATTGGGCTTAAAGGTCGGTGTCGCTTATACGACTGGATTTAATTGCGCCAAGAACCTGGCAATTGATTTTTTCAGAAGCTGGGTCAAGTTCAAGACTCGAGCAGAAGCTGAAGGATCAAAGATGGTTTATAGAGAAGGAAGCCCAACAAAGAAGGTATTAAGTCAAGTTGAGGGAGTTTTGAAGCCGCCAAAACGAGTAATACTGGGACTACCAACTGTGCCTTGCCTACCGACTTTGTAGTTTCTCCAAGTCTTCCAACACTGCGCGCAAGTAGTCGCAGATACAGAAGTCCAGAAATAGCTCCTACCAGCAAACTGATAGAAAAATGCAACCCACAAAAAACCCCAGTTAGGAGTACCGCAAAAACGGAAACCAACAGAGCCGTTCGGTATATGCGCAGCTGGAGCTGTACATATTCATCAACAGAAGTCTGAGTGGCTTGTATTGATGAGTTGTCACTCAAATCGCTTGAGGCTCCAGACCTAGTTTCCTTATGCATTTCCAGCAAAACATCTCCACCCTCAGGTGGATCATTTTCAGGCTGGAGCAGCGTGGATGCCAGCAAGGGCTCCTAAGCTCTCTGAGTAAAGGCCCGCGGAATCTATCATGCAGTTGAAATCAGAAGGGACTTAACAAAAGCACCTGTTTACTCTGTAAATCCCTTGTCTCAGAAGCAATTCGGGCTTTTTCCCAACTTAAAGGGAGGTCAAATAAAGATTTTCCTGGATTTTTTGAAATAGCATCTATAAGCTCCAAGGCATCAGAAGAGACTTCTATACGATTCATATCTGAATCATACAAATTTTCTCCAGGCCAACCCAATAAACAAGAGTTAATTTTGGCAAAGGAATCAAGTAAATAATCATCATTTTTCCATTGATATGTCCGAAGCGGTTCCTTAAATAAAAATAACTCAAAATGACTAATGTCTAGATCTAAAGTTTCAACAAGTTGCAGTTGCTTATTTTGAGGCAATTTCTTTGCTCTGGCCAATAGCTCACCCTTAAGAAATCTATTCAAGTCCCAAACTCTAGGGTTACTAAATCCATGAAACTTCAACTTCGAAGAATCAATTAATTCAAACAATTGATCTAAATTAAATGTTCTTTCATTAGGATGCAGATACATATCAGAAAAGTCAGTATCAGACTGACATTCCTTCTCCCATTTCTCTTCATAATTACGCCTAATCTTATTAGAAGCAGGTAAATTATACAGAAGTGATCTAGCCAGGCTATGGTCACAATCGTTATAAGTTATATCAAGCATTTGAAGAGCTTTCTGAGTCTTATTTATCTCCAACCTACCCGCATCTGCATAGAGGAATAAATGTATAATCCCGCCGGGCTTGAGGAGATCTGCCAAGACTCTTAGTCCATCTTTTGGGTCTTTCAGATGATGCAAAACTCCTACAGAATTGATAAAGTCAAACTTTTTTCCAAGATCTATTTTTAGTAGATCTTGCTGCTCGAAATGAACCTTAGAAAGAATATCACTTCCTGAAAGTTTTAGTCTCTTCTTTGCTATGCCAAGTGCTGTCAAAGAAATATCAATTGCAAGAATCTCTGAGCCAGGGTTCAAATATGCAAGATAGTCTGTGCTAACTCCAGTTCCACAGCCTGCATCAAGGATTTGAAACGGCTTAGAGCAACCACTATTTGAAAAAGTTGCACCTGTACAAAATGCATATACACAGTCCAATGACCATCGCCAATTAAATCCAAGGGGCGAGCCTTTGCCTAAAGCATCACTTGGATAGGGAAAGCGATTGTAAAAATCACTCACAATCTCAGTGACAGTTTCCGATGAGTCAGCAGAAAATGTCATCTGCAACTAAATCTGGGAAAGAATAACTATGACTGAGAAACCATCAAGCTATAACAACTTAAACCTAAAGCAATTAATGCTTTAAAACAATCAATTGCTTCTCTTAACAACTAATTGACTATTTTACTTTGTGCAATATGGACTTCATAAAGCTCTCAATGAGAATCTCATATTTCCAAAATACCTAGTTGCAGTGCATTGACTTGCTTGAAAAATTCGCCAACAACAAACTTTGATGTTCAAAAACCTTGGCAAAGCACCAATTAGACGGCTCAATGGGAATACTTTTCCAAAAGCTAAAAAGTGAGGAGCCCCTCCGCAAAGAGGACAGTGAATCGCACAATCTGGCGTAATCGCTCAGTAATTAAAACCCCTACAACCCGCCCTGATCTTCAACGGCTGCTTCCACTTCCATGGAATTTATGGCCTGCCGAGGCAAGACTTCTTTTGCCCCTTATAGCGTTCTGGAGTCTGGCAGGACTGTTAATGCTGGGATCAGCAAGCTGGTGGGTGGCCAGCAGAGAAATGGGAGATGGAGCCTTTTACGTCAAACGCCAATTAATATGGTTAGTTGCTAGCTGGGCTCTTTTATGGGTAGCTATTTCAACGAATATTCGCAGTTGGCTCAAATTGGCTGGCCCATGCCTATTAATTGGGTTAGTTATGGTTGGATTAACCTTAGTTATAGGTAATACTGTCAACGGTTCTAGTCGGTGGCTGGTAGTAGGTAGTCTTCAAGTCCAGCCATCCGAACTAATCAAGCCTTTTGTAATACTCCAATCAGCAAATTTATTTGCGCAGTGGAAAAGAATTACTTTTGATCAAAAATTTTTCTGGCTCACAATCTTCGCGAGCCTATTGCTTCTCATACTCAAGCAACCAAATCTCAGTACTGCCTCACTAATAGGAATTTTAATTTGGCTAATAGCACTAAGCGCTGGAGTAAGACTTCTGACACTTGCTAGCACAGCCTTCACAGGAAGCCTTTTGGGGACTGCAAGCATTCTTATAAATGATTACCAAAGAATGCGCGTAGTATCTTTCCTTAACCCTTGGCAAGACCCTCAAGGCAACGGATACCAGCTTATTCAAAGCCTTATGGCAATTGGATCCGGAGGACTATGGGGTCAAGGATATGGATTATCTACACAAAAGCTCCAATATCTACCCATTCAAAGTACCGACTTCATTTACGCCGTTTTTGCAGAAGAATTTGGCTTCATTGGATCTTTTATGCTTTTGCTATTTCTTCTTCTCATAGCATTCATAGGTCTAAGAGTGGCTTTAACTTGCACAAATAATCAATTAAAGCTAGTGGCAATAGGTTGTAGCACTATCTTAGTTGGTCAATCGATAATGAATTTAGCTGTGGCCTCTGGAGTAATGCCTACAACAGGCCTACCTCTTCCAATGGTGAGCTATGGAGGAAATTCACTACTTTCTAGTCTTCTCCTAGGAGGTCTCCTTATTCGTTGTGCTCTTGAGTCCTCTGGAACAATTAATGGCTCTAAATTACATCCCAAGCAGAAATAGATATACTGAATACTCCCATAGTTAATGTATAACCGAGTAGCAACATACCTCCACTGGATCTAACAATCTCTGAACTTGCTCGTAGTAGCGAGCAATTAATTACCCATGGCTTAAATCATCCTGGGCCACTGACTCTAGCGATTGTCTTTAGTAGTGGACTTCTAACCAGCCTCGGCCCATGCTCACTATCTCTTATTCCAGTGACAATGGCCTATCTTGCAGGATTTGCCAACGAGCAAAATCCACTGAAACGTAGTACTACATTTTGCAGCGGCATTTTGCTCTCATTAGTTCTGCTCGGCAGCCTAAGTGGCCTAATTGGAAGAATTTACGGGCAAGTCCCATTAGTCATTCCAACACTCGTAGCGCTTTTAGCAGTGGTGATGGGCCTTACCTTGCTAGGGATTATCAACTTCCCTTTACCCTCAGGACCTGATCCAACAATCTGGCAATCAAAAGTTCCCCCTCCATTTGCCCCTCTAGCGGCTGGATTAGCCTTTGGTCTAGCTGCTACACCATGTACCACACCGGTCTTAGCAGTTTTGCTTGGATGGATTGCTAAGACAGGCAGTCCTATAAAAGGAATCATTTTTCTTACTGCCTTTGGGATAGGTCAAGTAATGCCGCTTGTTGTTGCCGGAACAGCTGCGGCAAGTATCCCAAGCCTTCTAGCCCTAAGGCCATTTAGCAGATTAATAACTCCTTTAAGTGGGGTCATATTGCTAAGTACAGGCTTATTAAGCCTATTTGCCCGATTTATTTAATAAGCAATGAATATCTTAAGGCAACTCCTGAACTGGATATCTAGCCTAAAGTTTGCCATCTGCCTTCTTTTATTAATTGGAATAGCCAGTGCACTTGGGACAGCTATTCCCCAGGGAGAAGTAAGTCAAACATACTTCTCCCTATACAAGGAAAATCCTTGGCTGGGAGTTATAAATCCAGAAACAATACTGCTTTTGCATTTAGATAATGTTTACTCAAGTAATTGGTTTTTAAGTCTACTTACTTGCTTAGGTATTTCATTAATCTCATGTAGCTGGAAACGCCAATGGCCAACTCTTAAATCATCACTTCGTTGGATTGATTATAAAAAACCAGAACAATTAAAAAAACTTGCTATTGCACAGACAGTACGCACTAAAAACCTTGAGAAAGGTTTAAAAGACCTAGCAAAATACCTTCAAAAAAAAGGATGGGTGGTTAAAGAAAGTCCTGGAAGGCTAGCAGCAAGAAAAGGTGTTTTAGGCAGAGTTGGGCCGCCACTAGTACATATTGGTCTTGTGCTTCTAATGTTAGGTTCAGCTTGGAGTGCACTCCAAGGTCAGAGGTTTGAGAATTTCCTGATACCTCAAAGTTCTTTTGATCTATCAAATCAAAATGACCAAGAAAAAAAGTTATCTATAAAATTGAACAGTTTTGAAATTGAGAGAGACCCTGCAGGGAGAACAGAGCAGTTCACATCAAAGGTTGAGCTACTTGAATCGAATTCTTCAATTGGAATATTAAAAGAAGTAAGTGTGAATCATCCGCTACGGTTTAAAGGGATAACCATATACCAAGCAGATTGGGCCCTATCAACAATAAATCTCAAAATTGGTTCATACCCAAACCTTCAGTTACCCCTCAAAAAATTCCCTGAATTAGGAGATGCGATTTGGGGTTTAGTTCTACCCACAAAAGAAAATGGAGGAAGTCCTGTTCTGCTAAGTGTTTCTAGTGAATTAGGTCCAGTAAGAGTTTTTGATGAAACTGGGAGCCTCTTGGCTAGTCTACGTCCTGGTGGAGAAGGTTCAAACATCAAAGGTATTCCTCTGAAGGTTATTGAAATTATTCCATCTAGTGGCTTACTACTTAAGCGCGACCCAGGAGTTCCTCTTGTTTATTCAAGTTTCGCTCTTGTATTACTTGGAAGTGGCTTAAGTGTGCTTGCCAACAGGCAACTATGGGCAGTGCAAGATAGCGATCAGAACATGATATATATTGGCGGCTTGTGTAATAGAAACTTATCAAGCCTTGCCAAAGAACTTCCTATTATTGTATCCGCTATTGTTCAGGAAGAACTTTGATTCCATGAGCCAACTTTATAACCATATGTACATTCCCCCTAGGATTAAAATCTGCTTCTAATTCCATCCAATTTGGATTGCAGGATTGAACTAAATCATCAAGTATTTTATTGGCGAGCTCTTCATGAGAGATTCTTATATTTCGATAACCATTTATATAAAGCTTAAGGGCTTTCAGTTCTAAAACTTTTAGCTTTGGTTGATAGAAAACTCGTAGAACGGCAAAGTCGGGATATCCTGAAAAAGGACACAAACATGTGAACTCGGGAAGTTCTATTGAAATCTCATAAGGTCTCTGAGAATTGGGATTGTCAAAACAAATAAGTTCTGCTTCTTGAATTGCACGCTCGCCATATAAGGGGGTAAAGGTTTTGGAATCTTGTTCACCCACTTGGTCACCCTACCTTTTTAAAGAATTTAAGCCTTGAAGCGCGCTCCTGCTAATCAAGGAAAACGCTGACAAAAATCTTCAAAGTCAACATGTCATAACCACTAGTGCTAGGCACTTCTAAATCAAAGTAGAACCTTCAAATTCAATCTCAGGGAAGCAACCAAACTGGCAAGAAACAACCAATCCAAACAAACCAAAAAAGAGAATCGGTAACAACAGTCACAACCAAAAGTCGCTTAAACCCCGCTAATGGAGTCTGTTGCGCATTAAACCTTAATGGATATCTGCCTAATAAGTACAGGAGAAGGAACCCACATAAGGCCAGCCAGTATCCATGGCATGCTTTGGCTTCAGACTCATTTTGAGAATGAACATTGGGCAGCACTTGCCTCAAACGAAGTCAAGCTTCCAAATGAAGACATCAAAAACCTTGCATGTGATGCAAAAGAAGCAGGTCTAAGTCTTAATTATCTTCCAATTCTCTCCATTGCCGCAAAGTTCTGACAAACTTCAGGAATACCAATTTTCCTCTCAAACGCTATGAAAAAAGTCGAAGCAATTATCAGGCCATTCAAACTCGAAGACGTGAAGCTTGCACTTGTAAAAGCGGGGATAGTCGGTATGACAGTAAGCGAGGTACGAGGCTTCGGAAGACAAAAGGGACAAGTGGAGCGTTATAGAGGGTCAGAATTCACGGTTGAGTTTCTTCAAAAGCTCAAAGTAGAAGTAGTTGTTGCAGACGAGCGAGTAGATGATGTTTTGAAATCAATTGCTGAAGCTGCTAAAACAGGGGAAATTGGTGATGGGAAAATCTTTATTTCTCCAGTTGAGGCTGTTGTAAGAATTAGGACAGGTGACTTAAATGAGGAAGCCCTTTAATTCAAAGTCTGTTTAACAACTCTCTCGACTAGCGGCATATCCGGCGCTTCATGAGCCCCGAGCCAAAGTAAATACTCATGGTTACCTGCTGGGCCAGTAAGCGGGGAGGCTATAAGTCCTCGAGGCTTCCATTCATTGTTTATTGCGCAATTAATAACTCCATGAAGAGCATCAACATGTGCCTTCGCATCTCTGACTACACCTCCCTTAGCAACTAAGCCCCGACCAACCTCAAACTGGGGTTTAACCAAAAGCACTGCTTCTGCTTCCTCACCAGCTAATAAAGATCGAATACCTGGCAAAACCAACCTCAAAGAGATAAATGACAAGTCTGCAACCAGAAGACTTGGCCAAGAGTCTTCCGACCCATAAATCTCAGCGGGGATGACAGTACGTATGTTTGTACGTTCTTTTAAAAAGACTCTCTTGTCAGTTCTCAACCTCCAAGCAGTCTGCCCATAACCAACATCAACTCCATAGACCCGACTTGCTCCATGTTGCAAAAGACAGTCAGTAAAACCACCAGTTGAGATACCAGCATCCAGACAAATTCTTCCATCAATTTCTAAGGGGAACGCATTAATAGCACCAAGCAATTTTTCTCCACCACGTGAGACAAATCTTGGGGTTCCCAAGATCTTCAACTCCAGGCTTTCAGGAACCTGTTGACCTGGTTTATCAAGAACCTGGCCAGCAAGGTCGCGAACTTTCCCTGCTCGAATTAGGTGCTGAGCCTGTTGACGCGAATCAACAAGACCTTTGGTCAGCAAGTGCACATCAAGTCGCTGTTTCCTAGACATTTCGTCATAAAAGAAAATCAAAAACTGAACAAAAACCGCAGAACTGGGTCATTTTGACGAACTCCCGAGAAGATCAGCCCAGCTCGCCCGAAAGGACGTGTCCAACAAATCGGCTCACGCAGCAGACAAAAATCGAATCTCTGCAAGAAGAAACTTGCATGTGATCCCGATAGAGGGAACTGCAAACGTACTGGAGCTCTTACCCCCTGGTAGCTTCGCAAGACTAGAAAATCAACCAAAGGATCTTCCCCCTTTTCAAGTGATTCATTGCAAGGGAGGGCGTTGTTGGGTGCGCCAACAAACCTGGGGAAAGTATGTTCATTGGGAAGTTGAGCATCGCAGACTGAAGTCAGCTTGAACGCAAGGATTTAAGTTCAATGAGTGAAATTCATTTGACGAGCTTTTGATAGAGCGTTACACCTTGCCCTAGATGGGCTCAATATGGACTGACCAAGCCAAATTCCAAAGTTGGCTAGATGTCGAATTAGCAGCTTGTGAAGCCAACTACAAGCTTGGCCGAATTCCAAGTGAAGCTATGCAAGCAATTCGCGAGAAAGCTTCATTCAATCCCGAAAGAATTCTGGAAATAGAAGCAGAAGTCCGACATGACGTCATTGCATTCCTGACAAATCTGAATGAAAACATTGGTGATGCAGGACGTTTTGTTCACGTTGGCATGACTAGTAGTGACGTCCTTGATACAGGTCTAGGCCTTCAAATGAAGGCATCAGTCAATCTGCTCAGAAAAGAAAATATGGAACTGAAAGAAGCATTGATGAGTCTTGCTAAACAACATAAGAAAACTGTGATGATTGGTCGTTCTCATGCAATCCACGGAGAACCGATCACCTTTGGATTCAAAATTGCTGGTTGGTTGGCAGAAACGCTAAGGAACAGTGCTCGTCTAGACCGGTTGGAAAAAGATATATCTATAGGTCAAATAAGTGGAGCAATGGGAACCTATGCAAACACAGACCCAGAAGTAGAGAGGTTAACGTGCGAAAGTTTGGGACTGCGACCTGATACCGCAAGCACGCAAGTCATCTCACGTGATCGCCACGCAGACTATGTTCAAACTCTTGCACTAGTAGGTTCATCATTAGATAGATTTGCAACTGAAATTAGAAACCTCCAAAGAACAGATGTTCTCGAGGTAGAAGAAAGTTTTGCTAAAGGCCAAAAAGGGAGCTCGGCCATGCCACACAAACGAAACCCTATAAGAAGCGAAAGGATTAGTGGCCTTGCAAGAGTATTAAGAAGCTATGTAACTGCTGCTCTTGAGAATGTTGTCCTATGGCATGAAAGAGACATTAGTCATAGTTCTGCAGAGAGGATGATGTTGCCCGACACGTCAATTACTCTGCACTTTATGTTAAAAGAAATGACTGATGTAGTGAAAGATTTAGGAATCTACCCGACAAATATGTTGAAAAATATGAATATTTATGGAGGTGTAGTATTTAGTCAAAAAGTTCTATTGGAATTAGTAAATAGTGGAATGAGTAGGGAAAATGCCTATAGGTTAGTGCAAAAAAATGCGCATTCAGCCTGGAATACTGAAGGAGGAGATTTCCGAGACAACCTTGAAAAAGATCCAGAGATAACAAAGAGACTAAGCAATGATCAGTTGGCAAATTGTTTCAGTACAGAACTGCATCAAAGTAACCTGGATGTAATTTGGGAAAGACTAGGAATTTGAATAGGAAACTTCTTTTATTTCAACTAAGTTTTTCCTACCAAAAAGCAATTCACCACATGTCACATAACACAGAGAAAATTCTCATTCTGACTAAGGTTTAATTCACAGAAAAATGCAAACCCAACCAATCGCTATGAAATAAATGTCAGAGCTGCTGCGAACAGACCAGGACAGCATCGGTTCCATCGAAGTTCCCATTCATGCTCTTTGGGGTGCCCAAACGCAAAGGTCTTTGGTGAACTTCTCCATTGGCCATGATCGGATGCCTTTAGAGCTGATATATGCATTAGCCAAAATTAAACGTGCTGCAGCAAAAGTGAATCATCGTCTTGGTGTACTAGAAAAGACAAAAAAGGATTTAATTGTTCAAGCTGCCTCTGAAATCGAAAACGGCTTGCATGATAGTCAGTTCCCATTGCATGTCTGGCAAACAGGGAGTGGCACTCATACAAACATGAATGTCAACGAGGTAATAAGCAACCTCGCATCATCTTTCAGTAACGAGCCTTTAGGAAGCAACAGTCCTATACATCCAAATGACCACGTCAATTGCTCTCAATCAACAAATGACACCTATCCAGCCGCCATCCAAATTGCTGTTATCCAAAAACTTACCAAGAATCTATTACCAGAACTAACACTGCTAATCGAGGCGCTTCGCCAAAAGAGTCAAGAGTGGGATTCAATTATCAAAGTTGGCAGAACTCATCTCCAAGACGCTGTCCCGATTACCCTGGGGCAAGAAGTATCCGCTTGGAAAGAACAAATTGCAGCTGCCCACAAACGAATAACAATTGCCCTTGAAGAACTTTATCAACTACCACTAGGGGGAACTGCTGTTGGAACTGGACTTAATGCGCCTAGAACATTTGGTAAAGAAATCGCCAAGGAACTTGCTCTTCTAACCGGACTACCTTTTATCTCGGCTAATAACAAATTCTCCATAATGGCTAGTCATGATGGACTCGTACATGCGATGGCCGAACTAAAAATGTTGGCTATTGCCCTCTTTAAAATCGTTAACGATATACGTCTTTTATCTTGCGGTCCTAGAGCAGGCCTAGGAGAGCTAGAGCTTCCAACCAACGAACCAGGTAGTTCAATAATGCCTGGGAAAGTTAATCCAACTCAATGTGAAGCCATGGCAATGGTATGCACACAGGTAATAGGACTTGAGGCAGCAGTATCACTGGCAGGGAGTAGTGGCCAACTACAAATGAATGCTTATAAACCACTAATTGGATTCAACCTATTAGAAAGTATTCAACTACTCAACGATGCCTGCCATAGCTGCCGTATAGCAATGATCGAAGGTCTTAAACCAAATTTACCGAGGATTACTCAATTTTTAGATCAGTCTCTGATGCTAATTACTGCATTGGCACCGAAGATTGGGTACGAAAAAGCAAGTAAAATTGCACAGCTTGCTCACACTGACAACATCAGTCTACGACAAGCAGCATTAAGTCTTGGCTATGTAAATGAGTCTGAATTCAACCAACTTGTTGATCCAAAAGCCATGACTCAACCAACCAACTAGCCAACTCTCTCTGTCGCAGGATTTATAGCCTTATTTTCATCAGCAACCGCATTTACCAAGTCCTCTGACTCACAGACTGGAAAACGATTGATAGCCTTTAATGCAAGTCGCGCATTATTTCGCAGTCGATCACTAATCGCTTCGCAATAAGGGACTTGTGCAAGTAGATCTACAGTCCTCCTCAAGATTCTGACCACATCCCCTTCATCAAGTGAAGTATTAGCAATCAAATCCAGCCAAGAACTACCTCTAGCCCAAGCCTCTACCAGTCCCATCAAGTCTGGTTCCAGCCACGCTAAACAATCCACATTGCAACGCTCTTGAACACGTAAAAGCTCTCGACGGATTCCTGCAAGATCAAACAAAGCCTCCTCTGCCTTAGTGGGTACGGGATAACCACTCCAAATGTCAGGTCTATTCACCTCCGTACTAATCGCCTGAAAAACGGCTGCAAGATCGTAGGGTGACAATTCATCGAGATGTCCACTAATTAAGGCCAATCCAAGCCACAGCTCATTGTCTCCTCTCAGTGCAGCAACAGTTCTTCCAATTTCTGTAGGCTCAAGTGAATCGAGACAGCCAAAATGCTGAAGAATATCTATTAAAGATAAAAAAGTTTCCCAATGTCGATTGGCTCTGTGATGAAGAAATTGCTGACGTTCTCTAATCTCAAGTTGCAACTCCTCCATTCTTCGCCGATGTTTCTTTAGTTTCTTACGATCACCCCATTGATGAGCAGGTTGTTCTTTCAAACTTTCTTCCAAGTCTTGAACTAACTTCGTCTGTGTAAGAACCTCTCCAGCTAAATCATACTGAGGAGTTTGTAGGTCATAGCGTTTGGCCATGTCCTCAACAGCAAGAGCCATAGGAAGACTATTTTGATCACCATGTCGAAGTTCACCAGGCTGAACAAGTTCAGGCCTCTTAAAGGTTCCCACCTCCAAACAACTCAAATCAGCATGCAAGCTCACTACGGCCTGACAAGGAAGCAAAAGCCAAAGATTTTGATCCGTAAGGCATAACAGCAAAGGAAATTGTCCTGAACTAGAAATTTTTTCAACTATTACAGAAGGAGTTACCCGACCACGAAGTTGTGGAGACTTCAAAGTGACAAGAGTCCCAACGCTCGCAAATTGCAAAGCAAGTGTCAATTCATTCGCTAATGTCTCTGCTGCCTGTTTTTGAAGAATGCGAAGTAGGCGCCTTTCTTCTCGCAAACGACCACGTTGTTTTTCGTATTCTTCAAAGTCTGCCCAAGGGACTTCTCCTGCAACCCCCTGGAGTCTTCCTAACTGAGTCCTAAGTTGTTCTAGTAGGTCTTCTTCTTCAACTAAATCAAGGCTCGCCAAGTAGCATCCAAAACTTCTTTGAACAAGTTCTCTTGACTTATCCAAGTCATACCTATGCAACAGATTGAGAACCATGCCATAACTAGGAGTGAACTGACTAACAAGTGGGTCTGCCTTGCTTATGGCTAATTGACCTGCTTCGCGAACTCCTTCAAAACGACTCTGTACTGTTACTACAAACCCCTCAGAATCAAGACCTCTCCTGCCAGCCCTACCAGCCATCTGCAAAAACTCACTACCCATCAGCGACCTATGACCTCGCTCTGTTCTCTTTGAGAGCGCGGAAATCACAGTACTGCGTGCAGGCATATTTATTCCTGCGGCCAACGTTTCAGTAGCAAAAACAACCTTTACAAGTCCCTGTTGAAAGAGATCCTCAATGAATTCTTTCCAAGCAGGTAAAACTCCAGCATGATGAGAAGCAATACCTCGAAGCAAAGCATTTATATGCAACTCATCTCGTATTGCTTCCGAGTTGGATGCAATGTACTTATTTAATCTCTGTTGAATTTGATCTTTCTCATTAGGACTTACTAAGCACTGCGAGCCAAGATCCTTAACCGCCCTATCACAACCTCTCCTACTAAAAATAAAATATATTGCTGGCAACATATTTCTCTGTGCCATCTGAGCAATCACAAAATCGATCTTTGGGGCTTCAGGTTGAATAGGTTTAGATGAGCGCCCTTTGCGTCTTGGTCCCTTTGGGGCACGCCAAACTTTGCAATTTGGATGCAGGCCAGTCCCATTTTTATTTAACAAAGGATGCAAACCCTTTGCACTGCAAAACTTGTAATCCAAAGGCACTGGTCGAAAGTCACTATGCACCAATTGCGTAGGGCCATGCACACTTTCAATCCAATCAGTTAGCTGCCCTGCATTTGCAACCGTTGCCGATAGAGCAACAAGTTGAACAGAAGAAGGGCAATGGATAATTGATTCTTCCCAAACAGTGCCCCGTTGAGAGTCATTCATGTAGTGGCATTCATCCAAAACCACTGTTTCCACATCCTCAAGCGGATCATCAGTCTCTTGAGCTGCGGCATAAAGCATATTTCGAAAAATCTCTGTAGTCATAACAACAATGGAAGCACTCCTATTCACACTTAGATCCCCAGTCATCAAACCAACCTGGTCAGATCCAAATTGCTCTCTAAAGTCACGAAGCTTTTGATTGGATAAAGCCTTTAAAGGCGTCGTATAAAAAACCTTTTGACCATGAGCAATCGCTCGGTAGATCGCATACTCCCCAACCAAGGTCTTTCCTGAACCCGTAGGAGCACTCACTACGACTGAATGTCCTTGATTTAACGTGTCAATAGCTTGGAGTTGAAAATCATCCAGTAAAAAAGGGAAGATCATTGCAGGATCCAATCCAGCTTTAACCAGATCTGCCGAAGTCGTGCCTTCTTGAACTGAACTCATACACGTAATACTAAGGAAGGCTGAAAGTCATCTCAAGAAATAGCTTAGATAAAGCAGTTCCATCAAAAAAACAAATAACAAAACCAAGAAAATGACAATCTTCTTAATCGCAAACTAAAGGCATGCAAAGAATTCCTCCTTCAAGAATTCGAAAACTTCGAACCTTGTCCCATTGCAATGAACCTGCTGTCTTTAAAGCAGAGGGCAAACCGGACGAAGCAACAAATTTAATTGACTTAGCCAGCAACGATTATCTCGGACTAAGTCGTCACCCAACTGTGATTCAAGCGGTTAAAGAAACCATTGTTGTTGATGGCGTAGGTGCAGGCAGCTCTCGTCTAATTACAGGCAGTCGTCCAATCCACAAATCCCTCGAAGAAGCTTTAGCTCAATGGCTCAATCGCGAGAGAGTATTGCTATTCCCTAGTGGATTTCAAGCGAACTTGGCAGCTGTTCTCTCATTGACACAGCGTCAGACACCTGTATTAGCAGACAGGCTTATACACCATTCGCTTCTCATGGGAGTCAAAACAAGTGGTGCTCAGTTGAAGCGATTTGCACACAATGACCTTAATGATCTTGAGATAAAACTAAAGCAAGCTTTAGAGAAGCATCCAAATCAACACCCCTTGGTAATGACTGAAAGCCTTTTCAGTATGGAAGGCACCAGTCCATCGCTTGAAGCCATGGCCAACCTATGTCAACTCCATAAAGCAAGATTATTAGTTGACGAAGCGCATGCCCTTGGAGTGATGGGATCTAAAGGGAGAGGGCTTGGATATGGCATAAAAGATCCCTTGATAATGATTACGGGAACTTTCGGCAAAGCCTTTGGTAGCGGGGGAGCTTTTATAGCAACTAACAAAGAAATAGGTGAGCAAATAATTCAATCAAGCGGCGCATTCCGTTACACAACAGCTCTTGCCCCACCACTAGCTGCTGCAGCCTTGGCAGCGCTTAAGCTCATAAAACTAAATCCCAACTGGGGGATCGAGCTCTACCACCAAGGAGAGCATTGGCGTTCTCAACTAGAAGCTCAAGGCTGGTTACGTCCTCCTGGTTATGGGCCAATCCTCTCACTAGTAGTTGGATCTGATGAAAAGGCTTTAGAGCTTCAAAACCACCTAGAAAAAGCAGGCCTATTAAGCATGGCAATTCGCCCCCCTACAGTTCCTGAAGGCACCGCTCGCCTAAGAATTGTGCTTCACAAAACTCTGCCAACTTCAACATTAGAAAAACTCTTGGATGCACTTAGGGGCCGATGAAGCAAATAATCGCCATGCATGGTTGGAGTAGCGATAGCTACTCATGGCAGCCATGGATGGAACTATTCACAAGCAAAGGATGGAATTGGAAAAATGGAGAACGTGGCTACGGCAACCTCTCACCATCAATGCCACTCTGGCAAAAAGAAGATAAAACCAGTTCAAAGCAACGTCGTGTATTCATAGGGCACTCTCTAGGCCCACACTTAATCCCAAAAACAATTTTATCGAATGCAACTGATGTTGTGCTTCTAAATAGCTTCGGACGTTTCTTACCTCTAGGAAGCAAAAACCGATCCCTCAAGACAGCCCTCTTAGGAATGCAACAACGTATTGGAACAACCAAAGAAAAAGAGATGCTTTTTGCCTTCCTTGAAAAAGCAAGTTTCCCACAGCCAATACATACCTTAGATTCAGACCCTATTCATACTGGATTATCAATCTGTGGAAGAAAAAGACTACAAGCAGACCTAGACTTACTTATCAAAACAAGTGGGATGCCAACAGGTATATCTATGGCTGCAAAGGTTCTTGTTATTGAAGGAGAAAAAGACGCAATCATTCCACCTGAATCGAGAAGATTGTTAAAAGTTGAGCTAGAAAAATATCTTCAAAAACCTTTTTCTTATATAAAAGTTGCAGAATTAGGACATTGTTTACTCTTGCCAGAATTAATCACTCAAGTATATAACTGGCTGGAAGGATGATAATGGAACAACCAAGGAGAATATCTGTACTTCGAAACTTCGAAAATGCTGTAGAAACCTACAATCAAGAAGCCGAACTACAACAAACCTATGCTTTAGAACTTGCTAAACTATGTTCACAAGAGGTTATCAAAACAGGGCTTTGGGTAGATCTTGGTAGTGGAACTGGGTTTCTAGCAGAAGCATTGGAAGCATTAAATCCCGATCAGGCAGTAATGCGACTTGATTGGAGTCCCAAAATGCTCGATCAGCATTCAAGTAAACGAAAAACCCAACTTTGGGATTTAAACAAAGGCTTACCTGAGTGGACAGAAGCCCCTAACTTGATTGCCTCAAACTTTGCCCTGCAATGGCTAAATAATGCCGAGGACAGAGTTCTTGAATGGTTTCAAGCCTTAGCACCGAAAGGTTTGTTGGCCCTAGCTGTGCCAGTGCAAGGAAGCTTCCCAGAATGGTACAAGGCCGCAGTTTCTAGTGGAGTGTTATGTACTGCGAAACCTCTCCCATCATCAAAATCTCTTCTGAAGAGGTTATCTCCCCATCACATTCGCTATCAACGGTTGCATAGTTTCACGCAACAAGCTGATGAAGTCATTTCCTTATTAAAGCCAATGATTAAAGTAGGTGCTCAAGGAAGTCCATATCGTTCACTTACAGCTGTTGAGTGGCGAAAACTTAAGGCAGCCTGGCCTAGATCAACAACCTGCAAGGGCGTCAAATTGACATGGCTAATTCAAGTGCTCTTAGTGCAACGATGAACACACAAATGTCAGGCTTAGTAGTTTGCGGAACTGATACAGACGTGGGGAAAACGATTGTCAGCTCTTTAATTGTTCAAGGCCTAGATGGAATTTATTGGAAACCAGTTCAAAGCGGTATAGACGGTAATGGCGATACTGGGAGAGTCTGTAAAATTCTTGAACTTAAAGCGGGGCAATGGGTACCAGAGGCCTATCGCTTCCAAGCACCTGTTTCACCACATTGGGCTGCAGAAAAGGAACAAAGATTGATTGATGCACAAAAACTCAAACTTCCAAAGGTAGAAAAACCCCTGATAGTCGAAACTGCTGGGGGATTAATGGTTCCACTAACTCGAGAATTACTGCAAATAGACCAATTAATTACTTGGCAACTTCCAGTCGTTCTTGTCGCAAGGACTGGTTTGGGAACACTAAACCACACTTTATTAAGCCTTGAGGCACTGAGAAAACGCAATATTAAAGTCCTCGGAGTTTTTCTAAATGGTTCTAGCCATCAAGACAATCCTCGTACAATCCGTGAATTGGCAGATATACCAATCATTGGCAGACTGCCTATTTTAGAAACAGTCAATGCATTAGAACTTTCAAAACAATGGCAACTACAAAAATTAGAGGCTACTTTCGAACGTCTACTTAGAGAAAAAGGTTACTCCGAAAGAAATTAAAGAACAATGGTTCAAGATCTCAAGCAATGGAATCCTCACCTATGGCCTCCATTCACTCAAATTCAATCATCATCGCCACCTGCAACAGTAAAAGAAGCAGAGGGAGCACTTTTAGTCACAGAGAATGGCAACAAAATTATTGATGCTATCAGCAGCTGGTGGGTAACCCTCCATGGGCACGCCAATCCATATATTGCTGCTGCAATTCATAAACAAGCACATGAGTTAGAACAAGTCATCTTTGCTGATTTCACACACCCTCAAGCTGAGAGACTTGCAAGTCGACTAAGCAAATTAACAGGTCTAGAGCGTTTATTTTTTTCAGATAATGGCTCTACAGCTGTTGAAGTAGCAATAAAGATCGCATGTCAATTCTGGCAAAATAGAGGTGTACCTAAATACCAAATCATTGCTTTCGAAGGTGCCTATCATGGCGACACCTTTGGAGCAATGGCTGTAGGAGAAAGGAATTTATTTAATGCACCATTTGAAAAAATGCTTTTTCCGGTAGCGAGGCTGCGATGGCCATCTACATGGTGGGGAGATGATCAAATAGAGGCTAAAGAAAAGGCTGCTTTAATTGAACTCAAAAAGTTACTAGAAACTCCTACAGCTGCAGTAATTCTAGAACCATTGCTCCAAGGTGCTGGTGGAATGGCAATGGTAAGGCCCTCCTTTCTTCGCGCTGTAGAAACTCTAATTCGACAGGCTAATACTTTAATGATTACTGATGAAGTTCTCACTGGCTTTGGACGATGCGGGGAGCTATTCGCTTATTTGAAAGCAAAAATCAAACCTGATCTCATAGCTATATCAAAAGGTTTAACTGGAGGCTTTCTTCCAATGGGAGTAACCCTTGCCCGAGAAGAAATCTTTCAAGCTTTTATTGGAGAAGAGCCAAAGCTAACGTTTTGGCATGGCCATAGCTTCACCGCCAACCCTCTTGGATGCGCAGCAGCAAATGCTAGCCTTGACTTACTAGAAAATAACCCAGAAGCATATGTAAATTTTGAATCACGACATCTCAATCATTTAAAAGCAATTGCTCATCATGCTAAGGTGAGTAAACCTCGTTTAATAGGAACAATTGCTGCCTTTAATATTAAAATAAAGGGTAAAAAAGGTTATCTTAATAGTATTGGGAAGAAGTTTAAAGAGATGGCGTTAGAACGAGGAGTTTTAATAAGGCCACTCGGTGATGTTGTCTATCTACTTCCTCCACTTTGTATTGACGATACTCAGTTAGAAAAATGCTATTCTGTAATCACTGAAATCTTAAATGAGCTTTAGACAGTAGTATTTAATGTCAAAAACTTAAGGTCCTTCGTTAATAGCAGTTTCAACATCTCCACGAGAAAGCCCATAAGGGAAACAACATTCAGATCCAGTGCCATCTGCATGCCAAGAAACTCTTAATTGATCAACCTCCAATTTTATCTCGGCTGACCATTTAGGCATTGATAGAAGCCATAAACAAGGATCATTTGAAGTTCTATGTGCCCCTAACTCACTCAACCAAGCTTCCAGAGCCATTAAAGAGTGCTGATTCAAAGGGGTCTGCACTGGAGGCAGCTTGGACATCACTTACTCGGTGGTAAACAATATTGCCAAGGCGGTTCTGATCAATGAGCCAACTTGGTCGCACTTGGAACTCTCTCCCCTCAGCGAGAGAGAATCCTATAGCCAAGATTAAACTTATAAGCAATGCAACTCCTAGCATCAACAGAGCAAGCAGCTCTCCTCCAGAGAAGGGGCGCCGGACATCTTTAACCGTTGTTTCCACTGAAATAGGGCTAAGAGTTGTCATCCTCGAGGATCTCGGTGAGTGATCCAGAGAATCCTGTTTGTCCAGTTGGACGTCATATGCTGCTCGCCTTTTGGAATCTACAAGGACAGCATATGCCTCCCGAACTTGCTGAAACTGGCAGGCTGCCTCTTTCGCTGGCAACGCAGTGGTATCTGGATGAAGAGCCTTGCTCAAAGTGCAATATGCTCTTCTCAGGGTTGCAGAGTCTGCAGACCGCGGAACCCCAAGGACTTCATAATGGCTACTGGAAATAGTCAACAACTCTCAATGAAATTTACTAAGAAAAGCAATACTCACCTTCTTAACGCAAAATCTTAGAAAACTAGGGAATTTGATATGTCTATTAAAGGAATTCTGGGGGCACCACTCACAAACTTTTGGGAATCAATGCACTGGCACCCATCATCAACGCAAATCGAACAATTTATTAGTCTTCAAAAAGTATTGACCCACTGGAATAGACAAGTTAATCTCACACGTCTAGTCAAAGATGAAGACTACTGGATTGCCCATGTTTTCGATAGCCTTTGGCCATTAAAGAATGAGTTAGAGTCTCCAGAGCAAAAAATTAGCCTCATTGATATAGGTTCAGGTTGTGGCTTCCCAGGTCTAGCGGTAGCAATAGCCATGCCTCAATGCAAGGTAACTCTTGTTGAAGCGAATAGCCGGAAAGCTTTGATCTTAAAAAAAATCTCATCACATCTTGGCCTCAGCAAACGTATAAAGGTTCTAACCGAACGCGCAGAAGTTACTGGCCGCAACCCTCGCTATAGAGGAATGTTTGACCTGGCGATGGCAAGAGCTGTGGGAGCACCACCAGTTGTCGCGGAGTACCTCATTCCTCTTATAAAACCTACAGGGGAAGCCCTATTGTTTGTCGGGAAATGGTATGCAAGTGATGAGCGACTACTGAAAAAAGCCTTAATTCAATTAGAAGCAAAAATCAAACTCATTGAGAGGTGTGAACTGCCGAACGATAAGGGTACACGACATTCTGTTCGGCTTATTAGCAAAACTACGTGTCCAGGGAAGTTCCCTAGAAGTGCAGGAGTCCCAAGGAAAAAGCCACTCGGAACTATGCACTAGAAAGCCTCTTTTCAGCAACATCTCCTATCTTCCTCCGCAAACTCCGCAAGATTCCAGGTATCTGCTTCATCCAAGGACTATTTAGAAGAACTCGTTCCAAATCTTCCTCTTTAACTGAATGGTCTAAACAACTTGCATTCTCACCAGGAAACCAATGGCTGCCATTACCAAGCAAGCCATAACGGGCTTTAACATATCCCTCCATATCCCAGGCCTCTAGAAGATTGTTTAGCCATAGTAATACTGGGATATTGATGTGTCCTGGGGTCTCTTCCCAAGTAGGCAACCCTATATGCCAACTAGACAACCAACGCTCACCTAATGATAACTTTGCAGCATCAATCAGACGTCTTTGGACTGGTTCTATGACCTCATTTGCCCGATCCATTAAACTCACGGCCTCTAAATGAAGATCTATATCCTCCGGCCTAGATAAGCCAACACTAATTGTATGAATAGAAGGATCATTCAGGCAAAATAAGTCATTGAAAACTATTGGGTGATACGGCGCACACAAATCTAGTAGCTTTGCTGAAGGTGAGTGCAAATGGCCACCTTTATCAGTTGGACTGATAATGAAGACTCCTAAGTCCAAAAACTTTGCAGCTTCTAAAGCCGGCCTATTATCTTGAAAAATGAAATACCAATGAAGGTTCACATAGTCGAAGATATTGGTATTAATAGCCTTCACAATCAAACCCGGAGAAGCATGAGTCGAGAATCCTAAGTGTCCCACTAGGCCTTCTCTTTGCCAGCGTCTAACCACTTCTAAGCACCCTCCTGGCCGGATAGTTTGCTCAAGATGTTCTGGTGTATTTAAACCATGAATTGCTAGAAGATCTAACTTATTTCCTCCCAATTTCTCAAAACTCGATTCAAGCTCTGCCTCAAATTGAAGAGGATCTTCTCGAGGCGGAACTTTGGTCTGAAGTAAACGTTTAGGATCCTCCACTTGGTGAAAGGCCCAGCCCAATTGACGTTCAGAAGTTCCGTAATGTCTTGCAGTTTCTATATGATGCAGACCCGCTTCAACTCCTTTAAGAAGAGTCTTCTCTAAATTCTTTTGGCTTTCAATTGTTATATTTTCTGAACTCAGATCCTGCCAACTCTGCTGAAAGCGCATGCCACCTAAAGAAAGAATTGGCATCCGAATTTCTGTTCGGCCAAACCTACGACAGGGGATTGATCTTTGATCCAAAGTCTTTTGATTCAGTTGGAGTTAGATAAAGGTTTAATTCGCTTTTTCAGCTTTGGAAGCATTCCAAGAGGTTGAAACTGAAACTCACGCAGTTGCGTACGCAAAGCATCTAGTTCTTCAAAACGCACCCAATGAATACAATCCACAGGACAAGTGTCTATGGCTTCTTGAATGATTTCAGTGCTATCACCATCTTGCCTAATTGCTCTTGAACGTCCATGGCGAGGCTCCATTACGAAAGTATTCGTGGCAACGTTGGCGCAATAGCGGCATCCGATACAAGTAGACTCATCCACCCAAACAGCATGCTGTCTGAGCTGTCCACCAAGACGTGGTTCTCTCCCATTAGGGAAATTATGCGTATAAGCCTTGGCTGCAAAGGCGGTCGAAGGATCAATCTTCAATGGCCTTTATCAAGCGTCCCAGCGTGTAACAACTAATTCAATAGATCCATCCTCCAAGTTCTTTGTCTGGTGAGAAACTTCAAAGCCTTCTTCCGCAGTAGCAGAAAGGACAGTATTTAATGCATATCGCTGAGTCAGCTGAGCTAAAAACCTTTCTACAGGAATAGCTTGTTTCCAAAGGTCTAGATCAGTAACCAATTCATAAGCACCAGTTGCTTCATTCCAGCGAAAACCGATATCTCCGCCTTTCTCAAAATTAACTGCCATCTCTGCTTTAACAGTTTGTCCCCTATACCCACGAACCAAATGCTCACCGAGCTTAGGCTCATAACCAAGATCATGAAGGGCCTGTACAAGAGGCTCTCTCTTTCTAAGCTGAGTTTTAACAGTGCTGAAATGGGACATTTAGTGAAATTCGGCAGAAATGGACTGAGATTGAACCTCGGGGCGAAGATAGGCCTCCGCAGTAAGTTCACTTCGCTTAACCGTGCCCAGAGCAGATTCAAGCCGCTCAGTTAACTGATGACAGGATGTGCCAATAACACCCTCAACCGTCTCTTCTACTAGTCCGTCTTGTGTAATTCGGAAACGCAGAGTGCGTTGAGGCATTCATCTGGGGATGGGAAGTAAATGATGTTATAGAAAACCCAGAGGGAATTGGGGGCAGTTGTTACAAGGCTGTGTTTAAAAACAATCAACCCAAAAGACCTTCATCCATCATATTTTGAACTCTGGCCTCTAATGCAGGGTTCTTTAACTGTTCTAAAGCAATGCGAGCCTCATAACGTACTGACGGCTCTCCATCACTAACTAAAACGTTCACAAAAGCATCCTCTAACTCAAGCCTTCTAGCAGCATCTAATTTTTCATAAAGACGTCCCAAAGACCAAATGCAATTACTACGAACAACCGGCTCAATATCAATCCTTAAACTCACCAATAATTGATTTGCTGCAGCATCTGCATTCTCAGCCGAAACAGCACCAGCTTCAGCCAGTGAGCCTGAAGACCAAAGACGCACAGCAGCTACATCGTTCTGCAGGGCATTAATAAGGGGTTCAAGTACAGGTGCATCTGCATAATTACCCAAACTCCATGCTGTTGCCTTGCGAACATAAGCGTTACTATCAGTTGCCAGTAACCTCAGAAGAATCTCTACGGCTCTAGGACAAGGGTTCCTTCCTAAAGCATAAACAGCGCTCATACGCTCAACAGGGCAGGGCTCTTGCAAAAGAGGGATCAATAATGGCAAAGCTCTTGGATCACGATGTTCACAAAAAACTCTCAAGCCTTTGAGGCGCATCTCATGACCTTGCCTAAGCCAAGCAAGCCCCAACTCACACTCCTCCGCAACATTTAATTCATCTAAGTCAAATTCCTCAACAAGATCAATTTCATCAAGTGGATCTCCTGCAAGTTCAGCAGCGAGCTCTCTAGCCAAGACATCAGGATCTATGGCCAGATTAGCTAGATCCTCTGCTGAAGAACTTCCTGCAACGTCATTCATAAGACGATCCTAGAGGCATTCAAGCAAGCCTCAAGTGATAGGGGCTGGAGCAAGCATGTCTCCAGGGAGCCAAATGCGGGCACTCACAGCAAAAAAAGCTACCCCAAATAAAAGGACTATCGCAATAGGGAGGAGAGTGGAGCGAAAGAAACCCAAAGTTCAAATAAATACTAGTGATTTTTCATTTCCGAAAACACTTTAGATCTCAAGAGACGATTCCATTATTTCTCAGCCAATTTCTTTCCATTCCAAAAAAGCAAATCACGGCTACAACTAACCCAATCCAACCTCCCCTCTCTTGATGAAGCAAAAAAGAGCCAATACCCAACATTGATCCAAATAACAGACCAGATGCCAACACAAATCGTATGGACAGGCTTGGCAAAGACTCAACCGGCTCAATACCAAGACGATCCCGTAACTTTTGCCAACCTGGCCCAGGTGGACGCACTTGAGTCACGAACTGACTCAAGACATCATCAGATTCTGGAGGAGTAAAGGCCAAAACAATCAACCACACTACAGCCGAAGAAAAGGTTGTGACCATCAACTTCAATCCATAATCTTCAATTTGGAGTAATGGGATCACGGAAGTTGTAAAACCAACAAAAAAACCACAAACCATTGCAGAAAGCTCTGCTAAAGCATTAATTCTCCACCAAAACCACCTCAAAACAAGAACAACACCAGGGCCTGTTCCTATCGCTATGACTAAACGAAATATTGAACCAATACTGTCACCAACAAGCGCAGTGATAACGCCTGTTCCTAACAAGAAAATACTGGTAAGTTGACCAACAAAAAGCAACTCAACATTGCTGGCAGAAGGCCTAAGGAATCTCTTATACAAGTCATGAGTTAGATAACTGGCACCCCAATTCACGGAGGTACTGACAGTACTCATAAACGCTGCAACTAGTGAGACTACAACTATGCCTAATGCTATAGGAGGCAAATAATTGACTGCAAGAATTGGGTAACTCAACTCCCAGTCTTGCTGCATTGGGAGCAAGACAAGTGCAGCTAAAGCAACCAAGATCCAAAGCCAGCTCCTAAGGAGATAATTCACGATCAAAAAAAACCAACCGGCCAATTGAGCTTGTCGTTCGTCACGAGTTGCAAGTAAGCGCTGAATAAATTCGCCCCCTCCATCACTGCGTCGGAAACTCCACCACTGCAGAGCAAGAAAAGCCGTAAAGCTTGTCATACTTATTCCTGCTCCATCTATCCACTGAAATCCATCTTTATTCCAAGTCCAGGGAAAAAACGAAAGCAATTCAGGCCTTTTCAATTCATCTAGTCGCACAAGCAATTGAGTCATGCCCCCTGCAGCATTCACAACTGCTATCGCAACTGCCAAAGCACCAATAAGTGCGAAACACAACTGGATCACATCATTTACAACAACTGCCCACAAACCTCCAACGACCGTGTAGGCAAGCATCAAGAGGGCAACAACAATTAGCAACATCACAGTGTCACTAATCGATCCCAATAATCTATGACCATGAACAATTCCCAATGCTTCTGAAACCTTTCTCATTGCCAAAAAGGCATACCCAATACCAATACAGTTCACTGGAACTGCCAAAAGAAAGGCTTTAATCCCTCTCAACCAAGCAGCTGGCTTGCCTCCATAACGAAGTTCAGTAAAGGCAGCATCAGTAAGGACACCAGAACGTCTCCATACAGGAGCAAAAACAACTGTCATAGCTACATGAGCCAACCCAAAACTCCACCATTCCCAGTTACCAGCCAATCCCCTAGTAGCCACTAAACCAGCCACATATAGTGGCGTATCGATCGAAAAGGTGGTCGCAGCCATTGATGCTCCCGCCAACCAACCGCTAAGACGACGACCGGCAACAAAATAATCTGATTCAGTGTGATTTCTACTTGCCAAAAGCAAGCCCAACACCAAGCTCACAATCAAATAGATCACAAGAATGAGCCAGTCAATCGATGTCATAAAACTGTTATTTAAAAAGGTGACCCAAACAAAAGCTATATGAAAGGTCTAAGAATGCTGGCGGCGGAGTTGTCCACACGCCGCATCCTGATCTAGACCTCTACTAGAACGCACAGTGACAGCCAAACCTCTTCTTTCCAAAACAGTCTTGAATGCATGGATATCCTGTTCAGTTGGACGTTGAAAAGCTTCTCCTTCTATAGGATTGTAGGCAATCAAATTAATATGACTCTGCAAGCCAGCTAGTAGAGCAGCCAATTGCTCAGCATGGTGTAGTCGATCATTAAGTTCTCTTAGTAAAATGTACTCAAAACTTACACGTCTGCCTGTAGCAGAGAAGTAGCGTTTACAATCGTCTAGAAGTAATTGTATGGGGTAAGACTTAGCAGTAGGTATAAGCTGCTCACGAAGCTCTTGGTTCGGCGCATGTAAACTAACAGCAAGAGTGAATTGTGCTCGCCCAAGCTTAGCAATCGCCAAGTCAGCCAACCTAGGAAGCATATTAGGCACCCCTACAGTGCTTACAGTAATACGCCGCTGACCAATCCCTACATCTCTGTTCAAAGATCGAATAGAAGAAAGCACAGCCTCACAATTTAATAAGGGCTCGCCCATGCCCATAAACACAACATGCGACGGACGCCTATCCATTTCCTCTCTCACACTCAACACTTGATCGACAATTTCATGAACTTCAAGAGAGCGTTGCAAACCACCTTTACCAGTTGCGCAAAATCGACATCCCATGGAACAACCAACTTGACTAGAAACACATACGGTCAAGCGTTTTTCAGTAGGGATTCCAACAGTCTCTATGTTTTCACCATCAAATGTCCCTAGCAATAATTTCAAAGTTGAGTCCATCGCAACTAGTCTTTTAACCATTGTCAGCCTGCCTATCATCACCCCACGTTGATTCAAGGATTTTCTCCAAACTTTTGGAAGGACAGTAATCTCCTCAAGACTCTTGGCACCTCTTTGGTAAATCCAGTTATGAATTTGACGACCACGAAAAGCTGGTTCACCCAAGGACAAGGCCCAATCCTCTAATTCACCTTCACTCAGACCTAGCAATATCTCCCTTTCGCCTATCAATGGCGGAGTCCTCACCAAATCAAAATGCCATGACCTAATTTGATTTCCAATATGACTAATGCGATAAATCCAAGCATGGCAATTCTGCCATTAAGCTTCTCCGTGGAATTATGAAATCCATAACGAGGCAATCTACGACGAGGAACAATGGTTGGTTGAAGCATTTAAAGCGACCTCATTGAATAGCCTAAAAGACAAGAAAGTTTTGTAGCCAATGAAAAAAGTGAAGGGTTACTCATCTGACAGCAACCCCTCTTCCTGCAGGCCTTCCAAAGCTGCCGGATCAGGCATCTGATCCTGGATTAGCTCAGAGTCCTCACTAGGCCGCACAAAAGCAGCGAAATTACTTACGGATGCATCAATGCCATGGCGACTCCTTGTAGCTTCAAGGTCATCGTCACTTGGATCATCTAAAACAGCAGTTGTACTAGCCGCAGGGGAAGCAGGCATTTCTACAGTGTAATCAGGACGAAGGTTCTGTATCCGGCGATATCCAGCTGGATCTTCGGCCAGAATATCGGGATGAGGGCCAGCCTCAGCTCTAAGCTCTTCAACAAAACCACTAAATCCAGTACCAGCTGGAATCAAACGGCCAATAATTACATTCTCTTTCAGACCACGAAGCCAATCAGATTTGCCCTCGATAGCAGCCTCAGTTAAGACACGTGTAGTTTCTTGGAAAGAAGCCGCTGAAATAAAGCTATCAGTATTCAATGAAGCTTTTGTTATACCCAATAAAACAGGAGTGAACTCTGCCGGCGCTCCACCCGTAATTGCCATCGCTTCATTAGTATCTTCAACTTGACGCAGTTCGATTAGCTCACCAGGCAACAAAGTTGTATCGCCTGCATCTTCAATACGAACCTTACTGGTCATTTGTCTGACAATGACCTCAATATGTTTATCGTCAATTGCGACTCCCTGGGACTTATAAACATTTTGTACTTCTGTGACTAATCGGTGTTGGAGTTTTGCAATAGCCTCCTGAGCCGCCTCCATCAAAGGCTTCCGATCACGCAAATCCGTGAAAAAGCAATCAAGCAATTCATGTGGATTAATAGGACCATCAGTTAGCAGTTCCCCCGCAGTTACCTGTTGACCATTGCTAACCATTACATTTCGACCCAGCAAGATCGGGTACTCACCAATTGCATCATCTCCCTCAATCACCGTAACGGTGATTGATTCATCGTCATCCTCTTGTTTGATGTCTACGACTCCAGGTTTCTTGCACAGAACAGCCGAGTCTCTCGGTCTACGTGCCTCAAGAAGCTCTTCAATCCTTGGGAGACCCTGAACAATGTCACCGGTTTTCTGTCTTTCAAACACCAACAACGCCAGGCCATCTCCTCTTTGAACCAAGTCGCCATCTCGAACATGAAGAACAGAATCAGGAGAGACCATGTAGGGCCTACCAAGACGAAGGGTTATGCCTTTGCTATCGACTGATTCAACTTCTCCACAACAATCGACTGGCTCACCTTCCGCCAATAAATCTCCATCAACAATTCTGTCACCAACCTGAACAAGAGGAGCACTCTTAGTAGAAAGTGTTGCTGTATCTTCGTCTCTTTCTACTATTAATCGACGAATCGGATCACCTTCTTGTACATCAGGCAACTGAACAATCCCTTCTTGCTTACAAAGGATTTGTGTAGTTGCGACAACATCTCCTGCTTGAACAGATTGACCATCCTCAATCTGCAGTTCAGTATGGGTCGAACCATGGCTGGAATCTGAGATAGTGTCCCGACGAACCAAAATGCTCTCCAGGATCACTAATTGCAAGCGATCAATAGTCTTAGCTCGTTTATCTCTGACTGCCTCGACATCAACTGTCATTTGAGGAGTTGTGTCGAATGTCTCAAGACTCAACTGCGTCTTGAGCAACTCCACGCCTTCTACAGACTTAATCAATTCACCATCTTTAAAAGACAGTCTTTGAGTAGCTTTAATTCCTAAAGAAGGCCCCTTAGGTTGCTTTATATGTGCCAGTTCAGGTAAGTGCGCCTCATTAGGAATGGTGTATTCCTCAACAGGTCTTAAAAGAAGGCCTTTCCCTTCTGGACTTTCAACCGTCTGAACAAAGACCATTGAATCAGCCTTAAGTCCCTTGGCTAGGTTTTCCCCAGGATTAACCATTTGGCCATCCCCTTCAAAACGCTCCAAGGCTTTACTGTCATTAGAAAGATGAAAGCTACCGCTTCGAACAATAATCTCTCTCAAAATATCGTTCTTCTGGGTGACTGTAACTATCCCAGCAGTTTGGCTGAAGATATCTTTCACAACCTCTGTTCCTGCCTCTATCCATTGCTTATCTTGAATCATCAATAAGGAAATATCTTTATTAATCTCATGAGTCTCTTGTGGCACCCACAGCAAGGTTCCACCTTTGCTCACCTCAAATCCATTTTTTGCAGAGCGTGCCTTCTTAATCGACAGACCAGGAGCATATTTCACCAGTCCGCCCGTTTTTGTGCGGAAGCGATCATCAGCAAGCTCTGCTATTACTTCACCATTGCCAATCTTGCTCCCTGGAATAGTATTTAGCCTATATCGTGTTGCATCCTTCGCCTCTAGATGCCAAATTTCCCCTGAATGAGTGGATTCACCAAGTAACTTAAAGTCCTTGAGAATCATAGAAGTAGTAACTATCTGTACCTCTCGTGAGTCTCCTATCGAATCACGAAGGCGAACATCACCACCAAACTCACTAGCCTGACTAGCCTCGGCTAAAACCTGTCCTTCAGTAACTTTTACGTTGCCAGTTACAACTGGTTGTGCATTTGGAGGCAGATTATAGACATCACCAGCTAATACCCAAAGACGTCCTAACCGCTGTGCCTTCAAAGTGATGTTTCCTTGTCTATCAGTAACTTCTCTAGGTTGAATAACTTTCTCATAACGCACCTGACCAGCCAGGTCACAGATAACATCTTTTGTAGCTTTCTCGACACTCTTTTTCACAGCTCCAGCAGCAATCTGAGCAACTGTGACATCAACTTCTATCTCTTGATCATTCTGGACAAAAAGCAAAGAACCGTTTGTAATTTCAATTTTTTGAACTCTCCCTTTACCAGTTGGTTTCACACTCAGAGTAAAATCAACCTCTGCTTGTTGCGCTTCGACTCCATGAGGAGTTCTATACCCTCGAACGCGAGCCTTAGATCCAAATTCAACTTTGCCTGCAATAGTCGATCTAACAACACCTGTCTCAGCTGTAGAAACTCCTCCAGTATGGAAAGTTCTCATAGTGAGCTGAGTCCCTGGTTCACCGATTGACTGCGCCGCAATAATTCCAACCGCTTCTCCTAAATCAACAAGCTGGTTATGAGCTAGAGCCCATCCATAGCACTTTCTACAAACAGAACGAGTTGCCTCACACGTCAGAGGAGAGCGAACCATGACCCCTGAGAGTTGGGCCTTTTCAAATCTTTTGGAAAGAGGTGGGTCTATAGGAGTATCTCTTTCTGCTAGCACTTGGCCATCCTCTCCCAGTATCTGTTCTGCAGTTAGCCGACCAACAAGTCGGTTACCAAAACGACCATCCTCAGCCTTTACTTGAATTGCACGAGTTGTACCGCAATCCTCTTCCCTAACAATCACATCTTGGGCAACATCTACTAAACGACGGGTTAAATAGCCTGAGTCAGCAGTTCTCAAAGCTGTATCAACAAGTCCCTTTCGAGCACCATACGAAGAAATTACATATTCAGTAACAGTAAGCCCCTCTCGGAAATTAGTACGGATTGGGAGGTCAATAATTTCTCCTTGGGGATTAGCCATCAGACCACGCATCCCAACCAATTGACGAACCTGGGACATATTTCCCCTTGCCCCAGAATTAGCCATCATCCATACAGAATTAAGAGGGTCGTTCTGATTGAAGTTCTTCTTTACTGCATCAACAAGCCTCTCATTCGTTTCAGTCCATGTGTCAATAACTTTGGTGTGACGCTCAACCTCAGTAATTTCCCCTAAGCGATAGCACTCTTCAGTCGCTGTAATTTGCTCCTCAGCCTGTCCCAACAAATCTTGTTTTGCATCAGGAACCTTTAGGTCATCTACAGAGATAGAAACAGCTGCCTGAGTTGCATATCTAAATCCCAAATCTTTCAAGTTATCGGCCATTGCAGCTGTCGCTGCCGTTCCATGATGCTTATAAGCCCATGCGACCAATTGCTTGAGACCTTTCTTATCAACCACCCGATTACGAAAAGGCGGGGGAGTTTTAGTTAAAGGTGCAGGGGCCGGAACAGATGCAGATTTCTTAGAGCCCTTGCCACGCTTAGAGCCCTTACTCCTGGTTGTCTTACCGGAAGTTTTACGTGATTTAGAAGAAGTTGGGGTCATTGCTAGGGCTTAAAAAGTTGAGAGGGGAAAAGAGTTTGAAATGAAGCTCAAGCAGCGGCAACTGCGTCAATAATCGTGTGATTCATCACAACGCGGCCAACAGTAGTAAGGACATAACGACTTATCAATGCGCCTTCCTCATCTAAGCGATCTCTCCTATATGACCACTGTTCAAAGCGAGTACCATCTTCAAGAGTACTGGACTCAATAGGTTCCTCAAGCTCATCATCATCCTCAACCTCCCCATTAAAACGAACCCATACCCAATCATGGAGATCAATCCTATTATCTTCAAACGCATGGATTACATCCTCCAGATCAGCAAAAGTCTTAGCTCTATCTCCAAATTTTGGCTGGATAGCATCAGGTTCTAAAGCAGTCAGGTAATAAGAGCCAAGAACCATATCTTGTGAGGGGGTAATAATTGGATCCCCAGTCGCTGGCGAGAGAATATTGTTGCTAGCAAGCATTAACATTCGAGCCTCAGTCTGGGCCTCGATCGCTAGAGGTACATGAACAGCCATCTGGTCACCATCAAAGTCAGCATTAAAAGCTGGGCAAACTAAAGGGTGAAGCTGGATAGCTCGACCATCAACCAATTTAGGTTCAAAAGCTTGAATCCCGAGCCTATGAAGTGTTGGTGCCCGATTAAGTAAAATTGGATGTCCTTCAATAACTTCTTGGAGAACCTGCATAACCTCATCATCTGCTCGTTGTATTAGCTTCTTTGCAGCTTTAATGTTATTAACAATATTCTGTCTAATAAGTCTGTGAATAACAAATGGCTGAAACAGTTCTATTGCCATTTCCTTAGGCAAACCACACTGATGCATTTTCAACTTCGGTCCAACAACTATTACAGAACGTCCTGAGTAATCAACTCGTTTACCCAATAAGTTCTGACGAAATCGACCTTGCTTCCCTTCAATAATGTCACTCAATGACTTTAAAGGTCGATTATTAGCACCAACCACTGTTCTACCTCGCCTTCCATTATCAATAAGCGCATCAACTGCCTCCTGCAGCATCCTCTTCTCATTGCGAACTATAATTTCAGGAGCAAGGATTTCCTGAAGTCTTGCTAATCGGTTATTTCTATTAATAACCCTTCTGTAAAGATCATTTAAATCCGAAGTCGCAAAGCGACCTCCATCAAGTTGCACCATTGGGCGCAAGTCAGGAGGAATAACTGGGATTGCATCTAATACCATCCATTCAGGACTGGCATTGGTAGCAATAAAGTTATCTATAACTCTAAGACGCTTAATAAGTTTTGCACGTTTCTGACCTTTGCTGCTTGCAATATCTTCTCTCAACTGTTCTGCAACTTGAGGCAACTCAAGATCTTCAAGTAGCTGCTTCAAAGCTTCTGCGCCAATCCCAACTACTGGCTCATTTTCAATAGTTGAGTCTTCTGCATAAATCTCATCTTCTATTTCCAACCATTCATCTTCAGTCAATAATTGTTTGTACTTAAGGTCTTTGTGATCACCAGGATCTAAAACCACATAACAATTAAAGTAAACAATCTGCTCGACATCTCGAAGAGGCATATCAAGCAAGATGGCTACATAACTAGGTATACCTTTCAGATACCAAACATGTGAGACAGGTGCTGCCAACTTAATAAAGCCCATCCTATGGCGACGAACCCTACTTTCTGTAACTTCTACTCCACATCGCTCACAAACTATTCCGCGATGTCGAACTCTCTTATATTTTCCGCAATGACATTCCCAATCCTTTGAAGGGCCAAAGATCTTTTCACAAAAAAGCCCATCCATCTCGGGCTTCAATGTTCGATAATTAATTGTCTCAGGCTTAGTTACTTCACCGACAACCTGTCCATTAGGCAACGTGCGTTGCCCCCATTCCATCACTCTATCTGGAGATGCAAGTGTGATCTTGACGTAATCAAAGTGATTCTCTGTACGAAGATTGCTGTTAGTCATGAACAAATAGCAAACGATTTAAGAAAGGGAAGCGAGTGAGGGGGGGGGGGATTGATGAAGCAATTAATCCTCGTCGTAGTCAGAAACCCCTAATGATTCATAAGTAGGCCTACTTGGTGTACTTCGTCGCGGATTTACATCCTGCATCAGGTCAACCTCTTTGCCTTCATCGGTATAAACGGCGATATCAAGTCCCAGCGACTGAAGTTCACGCATCAAAACCTTGAAAGACTCTGGTGTTCCTGGCCTTGGGATTGGTTTTCCTTTAACTATTGCATTTAAAGCCTCATTTCTACCCTGCATGTCATCTGATTTGACTGTCAAAAGCTCTTGCAGCGTATAAGCGGCTCCATAAGCCTCAAGAGCCCACACCTCCATCTCACCAAGACGTTGGCCACCTTGCTGGGCTTTGCCCCCAAGAGGTTGTTGAGTAACCAAAGAATACGGACCAGTTGAACGAGCATGAATCTTGTCATCGACCAAATGAACCAATTTCAAAATCTGTGCATATCCAACGGTTACAGGCTGGTCAAAAGGTTCGCCAGAGCGTCCATCAATTAATTGCAATTTCCCTGGATTTTCCGGATCATAGACCCATTCTTTACCAGGCTGCTTAGCAGCTTCTTTTAGGAAAGCCTCAACAGTCTGTTGAGATTTTTCAGCTCCATACATTTCATCAAAAGGAACCACCTTTACACGACAATCAAGATTTGCAGCGGCCCAACCCATCAAGCACTCAAACACCTGGCCAACATTCATTCTGCTAGGGACACCAAGAGGATTTAAAACTATGTCAACCGGCGTGCCATCGGGTAAATATGGCATGTCTTCCCTAGGAAGGATACGACTGATAATCCCTTTATTGCCATGGCGGCCAGCCATTTTGTCTCCAACTTGAATCTTACGGCGCTGGGCAACATAAACTCTCACAACCATATTTGCCCCTGGAGGCAACTCATCCCCTTGTTCTCTTGTATAGATCCGAACATCAACCACTCGGCCTTTCTCAGTACTCGGAACTCTCAAAGAGTTATCTCTAACATCGCGTGCTTTCTCACCAAAGATTGCTCTGAGTAGTTTCTCTTCAGGAGGCTGGTCTGATTCACCCTTAGGTGTCACCTTGCCAACAAGAATATCTCCACTTTCAACAAATGCACCAATCCTAATAATACCCATCTCATCCAAGTTCCCTAAATTATCCTCAGCAACATTAGGTATCTCTCTTGTAATTTCTTCTGGGCCAAGCTTTGTCTGGCGTGCCTCTATCTCATATTTTTCTATATGTACGGAAGTGTAAAGGTCATCCTTAACTAAACGTTCACTAACAAGAATTGCATCCTCGTAGTTATAACCTTCCCATGGCATATATGCAACTAGAACATTCTGCCCAAGAGCAATTTCACCTCCCTCACATGCTGAGCCATCAGCAAGAACTTGTCCAGCTATTACTGAATCACCCTGACTAACTATTGGCCTCTGGTTTAAACAAGTATCTTGATTAGATCTTTGATATTTTTGTAAGTAGTGAGTATGCTCTAAGCCATCATTATCACGAACAACTATCGCTGAAGCATCAACGAAAATAACCGTTCCATTTACTTTAGAGATTGGCACCATCCCAGAATCCCTAGCAACTTGCGTTTCTAAGCCAGTGCCAACCAAGGGACGCTCTGGACGCAAGAGAGGAACAGCTTGCCTCTGCATGTTTGAACCCATCAAAGCTCTGTTTGCATCATCATGCTCAAGGAAAGGAATCAAAGATGTAGCAACAGATATGACCTGAACAGGTGATAACTGAACATAGTCAACCTGCTCTGGTGGAACTTTTTCAAAGTCCTGCCTATATCGAACAGGAATCAGCTCGGCAAGAATATTCCCATCACTATCAGTAGCAACATCTCCTGGAGCAACTCTGCACTCATCCTCAAGATCCGCAGAAAGGTATATAGGATCGCCTTCTTTAATTAAGCGACCATTCTCAACCTTCCAAAAAGGAGTCTCTATAAAGCCATATTGGTTAACTCGAGCATGAGTAGCAAGTGAATTAATCAATCCTGCATTAGGCCCTTCAGGAGTCTCAATTGGACATAGCCGACCATAATGAGATGGATGAATATCGCGAACAGCAAAGCCTGCTCTTTCTCTTGTAAGACCTCCCGGCCCTAAGGCGGAGATTCGACGCTTATGTGTTAGTTCAGCCAACGGATTCGTCTGATCCATGAATTGACTTAATTGGCTAGAACCAAAAAACTCCTTAATAGCTGCAACCAGGGGCTTTGGATTAACCAATTGAGCTGGTGTAAGTGAGTCTGTCTCCCCTACTGTCATCCTCTCTTTGATTATTCGCTCAAGACGGTTTAAACCAACCCGAACTTGGTTTTGAAGAAGTTCACCAACAGAACGAACTCTTCTGTTCCCTAAATGATCAATATCGTCAAGGCTTGCACCACCAACATCAAGTTCTAAGTTTATTAAATAATCAATAGTTGATAAAACATCCTCATGAGTCAAAGTTCTAACATTATCAGGAATAGTTAAGCGCAACTTCTTATTAATTTTATAACGACCAACTCGCCCTAAATCATAACGTTTCGGATCAAAGAATCTTGTCTGAAGAAGCTGTTGCCCACCACTAACTGATGGTGGTTCACCAGGGCGTAGTTTCTTATAGAGTTCTAAGAGTGCCTGATCTTCTGAACTTATACCCTCCTCATTAGCAGCCTCAATAGACTTTTTATAGTATTCAGGGTGTCGCAATTTATCAATAACATCATTATCCGAAAGTCCCATAGCCCTCATAAGGACATGAGCATTTATTTTCCGTGTCTTATCAACACGTACGTGAAGAAGATCATTCTTATCGGTTTCAAACTTTAACCACGCTCCTCTATTAGGAATCACACTCGCGTTATAAGTTCTGCGTCCATTTTTATCTTGCTCATCTTTAAAGTATACCCCTGGACTTCTAACAATCTGATTAACAATTACACGCTCAGCACCATTAATAATGAAAGTCCCTCTTTCCGTCATTAAAGGCAATTCACCTATAAAAACCTCTTGTTCTTTAATCTCTCCGGTTTCCTTATTGACTAATCGACAAGTGACATACATCTGAGAAGCAAATGTTGCGTCCCTTCTCTTAGCCTCCTCAACATCGTGACGAGGTCTTTTAAGTCTGTATTCACTCCCTACAAAGTGAAGTTCAAGCTTGCCAGTGTAGTCAGTAATTGGTGAAAAGCTTTCAAGCTCCTCTATCAAGCCTTGATCCAAGAACCACTTAAAGCTTGCCCGCTGAACATCTACCAAGTCTGGCAGATAAGTAGCGGTCTTTGCGACCTGAATCGCGCTTCTACTCATTCGGATACCTGCCGTTGAGAAGTAGTAAAGAGTAAAACTTGGACTTGAGGAATCCGCCCTTTCATCAGCGTTGATTCAGC
>QCKN01000010.1 GCA_003215295.1 Prochlorococcus sp. AG-409-P03
TGGGCCAATTGTGATGTTTGGAACAAAGCGACCGTCCATAACATCAACATGAATCCAATCAGCACCTGCTTTGTCTACAGCTGTGACTTCTTCGCCTAGACGGGCAAAATTTGCTGAGAGGATTGAAGGAGCTATTACCAGTGGTTTTGTGGTCATAGATGTTGAATCTTGAAGAGAGATTCTATTGATAAGAAGGCTCAGGTTATTTCAGAGTTACTTGCACTGATACAGTTAGCCCCGCTTAAGAGCTCAAAATCACTGCTCTAGCCGGTTCTCTTAACTAGATTGGCAGATTCACCTCTCGCTATTCATAGAGTCTCAGCTTCTTTGGTTTCCTTGCTCTCAAACTCCTCTCGTTTTTGCTAAAAAGTGGATCGCACTCTTATTCAAGAAATTCTCGAAGTCGTTGAGCAAGCTGCTATTGCTTCAGCTCAGTTGACTGGGTTAGGTAAGAAGGACGAAGCTGATGCAGCAGCTGTTGAGGCCATGCGCAAACGTATGGGCCAGATAGAAATGCAGGGAAGGATAGTGATTGGTGAGGGAGAACGAGATGAGGCTCCCATGCTTTACATCGGTGAGGAGGTAGGCAGTGGAAAGGGCCCAGGAGTTGACTTTGCTGTTGACCCTTGTGAAGGAACGAACCTTTGTGCGAACAGTCAAAGAGGCTCTATGGCTGTGCTTGCGGCTTCAGACAGAGGAGGCCTTTTTAACGCACCTGATTTCTATATGAAAAAGCTTGCAGCTCCACCTTCGGCAAAGGGCAAGGTAGACATCAGGAATTCCGCAACAAAAAACATCAAGATTCTTAGTCAATGTCTTGGCTTGGCGGTTGATGAGCTAACAATTGTTGTGATGGATAGAGCACGTCATAAGGATCTTATTTCCGAGATAAGGAGCACTGGAGCCAGAGTTCAACCTATTTCTGATGGGGATGTCCAGGCTGCTATTGCTTGTGGCTTCTCTGGCACAGGAACCCATTGTCTTATGGGTATCGGTGCTGCACCAGAAGGTGTCATTTCTGCTGCGGCAATGCGTGCTTTGGGAGGCCATTTTCAAGGGCAGCTTGTTTATGACCCAGCAATTGCTCAAACTAGTGAATGGGCTGATTACACCAAAGAAGGAAATATTGCCAGACTTAATGAGATGGGAATTACTGATATTGACAAAATCTATGAAGCAGAAGAACTAGCTTCTGGCGAAAATGTTGTTTTTGCTGGAAGTGGGATTACAGATGGCCTTTTATTTCATGGAGTTAAATTTGAAAAAGACTGCACTCGTACTAGCAGCCTTGTAATCAGCACCCTCGACAATACAGCTCGTTTCACCAATACGGTACATATCAAGGATGGTGCAAAAACCATCGCCTTGAGCTAATTCTTCCTCTCTTCCCAAGATTCTACGGATTTCATCTATGCACATTGCCGTAGTAGGTCTTAGCCATCGCACGGCGCCAGTGGAAGTCCGTGAGAGACTCAGTATTCCTGATCAAAAGATGCAGGAGTCTTTAAGTGAATTACGAAGTAAGGAAGAGGTTCTAGAAGTATCCATACTGAGCACATGCAACAGGCTCGAAATATATTCATTGGTAAGAAGTGCTGACTTGGGTGTTGCTGCAATAAAGGAATATCTTGGCTCACACTCAGGTTTGTCAGAAGAAGAGCTCTATCCACATTTATTTACCTTTAATCAGAATGATGCTGTTGACCATCTGATGAGAGTCGCTGCAGGTTTGGATAGCTTGGTTTTGGGAGAGGGGCAGATCCTCTCTCAGGTAAAGAAGATGGTACGCCTTGGTCAAGACCATCATTCTTTGGGGCCGATATTGAATCGTTTGCTTAATCAGGCTGTAAGTACTGGGAAAAGAGTTAGAAGCGAAACAAACTTAGGAACAGGTGCTGTCTCAATTAGTTCGGCAGCCGTTGAGTTGGCTCAATTGAAATTAGGGCAAACCTTAGGCAAGGATCAATTGGTAAGCCTTGAGAGCGAAAAGGTTGCTGTTGTTGGAGCGGGTCGAATGAGTCGTTTGTTGCTTCAACACTTGCAGTCAAAGGGGTGTAGTGAGGTCAACCTTATTAATCGCACAATGAAGCGGGCCGAGGCTCTCGCTAAGGACTTCCCTGATTTGGTTGTTAATTGCGGGCTTTTAGCTGACTTGGATAGTTGTTTAAGTTGCTGTTCTCTTGTTTTTACAAGTACGGCTTGTGAAACTCCAATCATTGATGCGGAACGTCTAAGTCATCTAACTAGAAAGGACTCTCTTCGTTTGATTGATATTGGTGTTCCGCGCAATATTGCAGCGGATGTAGAAGGCCTCCAAGGTGTTGAATCACATGACGTGGATGACCTGCAAGAGGTTGTTTCAAGAAATCAAGAGGCGCGGCAACAAGTCGCTCTTGAAGCCGAAAGCTTATTGAAGGAAGAAGGACGTCTTTTCCTGGAGTGGTGGGATAGCCTTGAAGCAGTTCCAACCATCAATAGATTAAGAGCTGGTTTAGAAGCTATTAGGAGTGAGGAGCTGCAAAAAGCTTTGAGTCGTATGGGGCCAGATTTTTCCGCAAGAGAAAGAAAGGTTGTGGAAGCTTTAAGCAAGGGAATTATCAATAAGATTCTCCATACCCCAGTTACTAAGTTGCGAGCTCCGCAGAGCCGCTCTGAACGTCAGCAGGCTTTGCGAACGGTTGAATCTCTTTTCGCTTTGGAAGAAACCCAATCATGAATCAACTTCATTACTTAATTAGTCGTGTTGCTTTTTTTGATGGCTATCATGTTCGATATCTTTCGAAAACTCGCTTTATTGTCCCAGGCTCCAGTAGGTTTGGACCACAAAGTCGATTCGTGGTGGCGGCATGAAGCGTGTTTTAGCGATTATTTTGGGTGGAGGAGCGGGAACTCGCTTATATCCGCTTACTAAGATGCGTGCCAAACCAGCAGTTCCACTTGCTGGAAAATATCGTTTGATTGATATTCCAATTAGCAATTGTATTAACTCAAATATCAATAAGATGTATGTCTTGACGCAGTTCAACAGTGCGTCACTTAATAGGCATCTCACCCAGAGCTACAATTTAAGTGCTCCATTTGGGCAGGGTTTTGTTGAAGTACTAGCTGCTCAGCAAACTCCAGAAAGCCCTTCTTGGTTTGAAGGAACAGCAGACGCAGTCCGTAAATATCAATGGTTATTTCAAGAATGGGATGTAGATGAATATTTAATTCTTTCTGGTGATCAGCTTTACCGGATGGATTACAGCCTCTTTGTAGATCAGCATCGATCTTCTGGAGCAGATTTAACAGTTGCTGCTTTGCCTGTGGATGCAGACCAAGCTCAAGGATTTGGGCTTATGAGCACTGATCAAGATGGAAACATCAAGAGGTTCCGTGAGAAACCTACTGGCGAAGCTTTGAAAGCTATGGCTGTTGATACAGAACGCTTTGGCCTTTCTGCTGAATCAGCAAAAGAAAGGCCATATTTAGCCTCAATGGGTATTTATGTGTTTAGTCGAAAAATCTTATTTGACTTATTAAATAAAAATCCTCAGCATAAAGATTTTGGTAAAGAAGTTATCCCCTATGCATTAGAACGTGGAGATGTTCTTAAAAGTTATGTTTTTGATGATTATTGGGAAGACATAGGGACTATCGGTGCTTTCTATGAATCCAATCTTGCTTTAACTCAGCAACCTACCCCACCATTTAGTTTCTATGATGAGAAATTCCCAATTTATACTCGTCCAAGATATTTACCTCCTACTAAATTGGTAGATGCACAGATTACTGATTCAATTATTGGTGAAGGGTCAATACTTAAGTCTTGTAGTATTAATCATTGTGTTTTGGATGTAAGAAGTCGAGTAGAAAGTAATGTTGTTTTGCAGGATTCTTTAGTAATGGGATCAGATTTCTTTGAATCTTCTGAAGAAAGAATTGCTCTTAGAGATGGGGGTGGTATTCCTCTTGGAGTAGGTCAAGGCTCAACAGTGAAGAGAGCAATTCTGGACAAAAATACTCGTGTAGGAGAAAACGTAACCATTGTGAACAAGGATCGTGTAGAAGAAGCAGACCGGGCAGATCAGGGCTTTTATATTCGGAATGGCATAGTTGTTGTCGTTAAGAACGCAAGCATTTCAGATGGAACTGTAATTTGACAACTGTGAGTTTGTTTCGCTGATCATTTAAGAATTCGTGGCTTGATTTAGACCTTTTTATTGAGTTTTTGAGAAGAAGGATGGTTCAACCCTGACATTCTTCTCTTAATGGCAGCAGATCTCTGATCCTTTGGTCACACTGGTCCAAGTAGAAATTTCTTCGTGATGTCCAAGGCACATTTTGGTCTAATTGGTCTTGGTGTAATGGGTGAGAACCTGGTTCTTAATGCTGAGCGCAATGGCTTTTCCAGTGTTGTTTATAACCGCACTTTTTCGAAGACACAGGACTTTTTAAATGGTCGTGGAGCAGGTAAGTCAATTTCAGGTGCTGAAGATCTTCAAGATTTTGTCGACAGGCTTGAGCGCCCTCGCAGAATATTGATGATGGTTAAGGCTGGATCAGCTACAGATGCAGTTATTGAGAAGATATCTCCTTTTTTGGAAGAAGGTGATTTGCTAATTGATGGTGGAAATTCTGAATTCAGAGATACAGAGAGACGTGTTAAAGAATTAGAGAAGAAAAGTTTCGGATATATAGGTATGGGTGTTTCAGGTGGAGCGAAAGGTGCGTTAGAAGGTCCCAGCATGATGCCAGGCGGTACAAAAGCCTCTTATGAAGCACTTGAAAGTCTTCTCAACAAGATGGCAGCGCAGGTAGAAGATGGGCCATGTGTTACCTACATTGGCCCCGGCGGATCTGGACATTTTGTTAAGACTGTCCACAACGGAATTGAATATGGAATCGAGCAAATACTTGCTGAGTCGTATGACCTAATGAAACGTCTTTCAGGTATGTCATGTGATCAAATCGCTGATGTATTTGCTTATTGGAATACAACAGAAGAGCTTTCTTCTTACTTAGTTGAGATAACAGAAATATGCTTGCGTGCTAAAGATCCAACTCAAGGAGGGGCTGTAGTAGAAAAGATTATGGATAAGGCAGGTCAGAAGGGAACTGGCCTTTGGACTGTAGTTAGTGCATTGGAGCTCGGTGTGTCTGTACCCACAATCTACGCATCACTTAATGCTCGTGTCATGAGCTCAATGAAGGGACAAAGGGAACATGCGCAAAGTGTTTTAAATAGGCCCACTATTGTTTCTTTCCCTATGGGGAGCCCATCGGATGGAATGTCGCTATTAATGGATGCGGTTGTTTTATCTACTATTGCTAGTTATGCACAGGGTATGGAGTTGATGCGAGCAGCCTCAATGGAATATAACTATGACTTGGACATGCCTTCGATTGCAAAGATTTGGAAAGGCGGGTGCATTATCCGTTCACGGTTGTTGAACCGCATTCAAGATGCATTTAATTCAAACCCGAAGTTGCCAAACCTTTTGGTTGATTCATGGTTCGTTGAACAAGTTAATAGTCGTTTGCCAGGGTTAGCAAAAATAGTATCTGCCGCAAGCGAAAATGGTATTCCTGTACCTTGTTTTAGCAGTAGTCTTGATTATATAAACAGCTACGGGACAGCTCGTCTTCCACAAAATCTTGTGCAAGCTATGAGGGATTGTTTTGGGTCTCATACATATGAACGCCTTGATAAGGAAGGTAGCTTTCATACTGATTGGATAAAAGGGTGAATTATGAGCTCCTATAGGGTTGACATATTTAACGAACAAAAGGATTTGGCTAGGAATGCAAGCCAGATAATCGCTAGTCATATTGATCTCGTGCTTGATCAGAGAGATCGTGCGCAGGTTGCACTCTGTGGTGGCTCAACCCCAGCTGAAACCTATTGTTTACTTGGAGAAGAACATCTTCCATGGGATCGAGTAGATGTTTTCTTAGGTGATGAGCGCTGGGTTCATGCTGACGATCAGTCGAGTAATCAAGGGATGCTTCAGAGAACGTTGCTCTCGCGAGACCCTGGTTCGAAGGCTAAGTTTCACCCAACTCCTACTCTTGAGTTAGGAAGCCCTGAGAAAAGTGCAGAGAAGTTTGAAAGCCTGATAAAGCAAATATGTATAGGTGAACCGCCGGTCTTTGATTTAATTGTTCTTGGATTAGGTGATGATGGACATACTGCTTCCCTTTTTCCAGGTACAAAAGCTGTGGAGGTGAAAGACAGCTTTGTGACAGTTGGGAGTGGGAAAGGACAACATAGAATAACCCTAACCGCTCCAGTCCTTAGTGCAGCTCGAAAGGTGATTTTTCTAGTTTCTGGAGCACTCAAACAAATTCCACTCAAAAGACTAATTGATGAGGGTGAGTTGCCTGAAAGAACACCGGCGAAACTGGTGCAACCTTATACAGAGATTTTGGTTTTAGCTGATAAGGCGGCAGCACTTCTGCTTGAATAAAGTTCGTAAAGGTCTATGTTTTAAGTTAGTTTGATGAAACATTCATTGAATGATTATTCAACAAAAGAATTTGGTCTTTTTTCTCATCAAGAGTTGTTGGAGTGGCATGTATTAAATGACTCAATCATGGGAGGATCTAGTAAGGCTTCATGCAAAGTAACTTCCGAGGGCCTTTTGCTAGAAGGTGATTTAGTTGAGGATGGAGGAGGTTTTGTTAGTTTTCGTTCTCCAGTTATTGATCCACCACTGAAACTCTCTGAATATAAAGGTCTTTGCCTTAAGGTAGATGGATTTGGTCGTACTCTCAAAATTGCCCTTCGTTGTAAGAGACGTTTGCTTAGTCTTGCAGGTTTAAGTTCAGGTGATCTTGTTTGGGTTGCTGCAGTTCCAACTAACACACTTGGAACGACAATTGTTCAGATACCTTTCAAAACTTTTGAGCCTACTATTAGAGCTCAAAAGGTTTCTTTGCCTTTTTGCTTTGATCCTTCAGCAATTATTCAATTTCAGTTACTTCACTCTAAGTTTGGTCAGCCTGGTGAGCTAAACCCTGGTTTTAGAGATGGCTCTATCAGAGTTATTTTGAGGTCAATTCTTGGATATCAATGAGTCTGATAAGGACTCTTTAGTCTCAATAGCAAGGTCTGCGGATCTGTGCTTTAAGCCCTGGCGACATTCAATAGTTGACAACTCATACCCAGGAGAAGAACACCTTTCTAAAACTTCTCTAGATTTACTTTTGCGAATCGAATGTAGGAATAAAGAAGGTGAAAGATTTCCTACTAGAGATCTTGAAGTGGAAATATTTCGAAGTGGAGAAGAATTGAGTCTTATTTTATCTTGGTGTAATCAGCCTGAACTTCCAATGTTATGGCATGGTAAAAACTGTGTGTGGATGGATGGCAACTTCGGTAAGAGATGTGCTCCTCCTTCAGAAGGTGTGAAATTGGAGGCCTTGGCACGAAGACTTAGATCTTTATTCGTGATTTTCAATTAATTCATTAATCATCAGTAACGGCTCCTTTGCTGGAAGTACTAACTAACTTTGCATACTTTGCTAATACTCCGTTTGTATACCGTGGCTTTGGTTTTTCCCAACTTGACTTTCTTTTTTCTAGTTCTCTATCATCAACGTTTAGTTGAATTAATTTTTTGTTGGCGTCAATAGTTATGCTGTCGCCTTCTTTAATAAGTGCAATTGTTCCTCCTGTAGCTGCTTCAGGGGCAACGTGGCCAACGACAAGCCCATAGGTTCCACCACTAAATCGTCCGTCAGTTATTAAGGCTACTTTTTCGCCTAGGCCTTGTCCAACTATTGCAGAAGTTGGTGCAAGCATTTCGCGCATACCGGGGCCACCAACTGGCCCTTCATTTCTAATAACTACAACATCGCCTGATTTAATTTTGTTTTTTAGGATTGCGGAAAGACAGTCTTCCTCGCTTTCAAAAACCTTTGCAGGTCCAGTGATAGAAGGAGTTTTGACCCCACTGATTTTCGCTACACTCCCTTCAGTTGCAAGGTTTCCTTTGAGAATAGCTAGATGTCCTTTTTCATAAATTGGGTCGTTTATTGGTCTTATAACATCTTGATTGTTCATCGGTATCGGAGGTACATCTTTCAGCATTTCGCTAATAGTCTTCCCTTCTATGTTCATGCATTCTCCATGTATTAAATCTGCATCAAGTAGTAGTTTCATGACTTGTGGAATTCCACCTGCTTTATGTAAATCCACGGTGACATATTTACCGCTAGGTTTCAGATCACATATCACAGGTACCTTTTGTCGAATTGTTTCAAAATCATCTATACAAAGCTTTACTCCAGCACTGCGTGCAATTGCAAGTAGATGAAGAACTGCATTGGTTGAACCTCCAACTGCCATTATTACCGCTATTGCATTTTCAAAAGCTTCTTTAGTCAGTAGATCTAGAGGACGGATGTTTGATTTAATTGCTTGTACAAGAACTTCGGCACTCCGCGCAGCACTATCACTTTTTTCCTTGTCTTCAGCTGCCATTGTTGAACTATAAGGAAGGCTTAATCCAAGGGTTTCTATAACAGCTGACATCGTATTTGCTGTGAACATACCTCCGCAACTACCTGCTCCAGGGCAGGAGTTCTTTTCTACTTCTAGGAGTCTTTCCTCGCTAATCTTGCCACTCGTTAGTTGACCAACGGCTTCAAAAGCACTCACAACTGTTAGGTCGGAACCATCTAATTTGCCTGGCTTAATCGTGCCGCCATAAACGAATATTGCCGGAATATTCATACGAGCAATGGATATCATTGCTCCTGGCATGTTCTTATCACAGCCTCCTATCGCAAGAACGCCATCCATACTTTGAGCATTACAAGCAGTCTCTATTGAGTCTGCAATGACTTCTCTTGATACAAGTGAGTATTTCATTCCTTCTGTCCCCATGGAAATGCCATCACTCACGGTGATTGTTCCAAAAACTTGAGGCATCGCGCCTGCTTTTTTTGCGGCGTTCTCTGAGCAATGAGCGAGCTCATTTAAACCCACATTGCAGGGTGTAATCGTGCTGTAACCATTGGCAATGCCAATGATTGGTTTGTTGAAATCGTTGTCTCCAAAACCGACTGCTCTTAGCATTGCTCGGTTGGGAGATCGCTGGATCCCCTTTGTAATGGCGCTGGATCTAAGCATGATGTCGATAGGGGACTTTTGATATCAATAAACTTGATGGTGGCTCAATTGCGGGCTCCTAGATCTTCGAGTTGTTTGCGAACATCTGCAATTGCTGCATTTAGTTGCTCCACCCTTTGCTCTAGTTGTTCACTGGTCTCGGTCTTTAGAGATGGTGAAGATGTATCCAGTGCCTCTGAACCATCTTGAATCCTGGGCGCATAAAGCATTGCTCGTTGTTTTCGACTTTGCTGACGCCTCTCAGCTTCTGAAAAGAGCCACCATGCCAGTCCTGCGGCCCCGAGGACTGCTCCACTGATTAATGATGACAGACTCCCTGAGGAGGTCTCTCGATATTGACTCATGAATTTTTCTGAGTTGTTTTAATGCTAGTGCGCGTAGGGACTTCTGGTGTTCAGCCTAGAAGATGGATTCCCTATCCCAGGGTTGATTTCGCCAGTTAAGGTTAACTCTGGATCAATACATGCCGTATAAATTGTCAAATCAGGCGTTGACTCTCCCACCTTCACAAGCCCAGGTTTTGAGGCCAAAGTACTTATTACTCTTATCCTCTTTGGCTCTACTTTTAATTTACTTAGTAGCTTTAACGTATTTAATAGATTATTCCCAGTCGTGATCTGCACCATGTAAACAATTATTCCTGCGTTGCTTTCAATCTCTTTAGGTACGCCACCTATGCACAAATGTGAATTAGGGAGCACTTGCTTTCCTCCTTGCCATAGATCTAATCCTCCCGGCAGTTCTGGAAGAGCAATTAAAGGAACACTTGGCTCTATTACTGTTCCTTGAGTTCGAGAATTAGGGGTGTCAACTTCCTCTTGGCGATGAGGGAGCCAATCGCGCACGGCTTCATAAGTAAGCCACTTCCCTATCTCTTCTAATGCGGTCGAGTAAATAGCAGGTGGGGTATTCGCATGTCTAAGAATTGTCAACCAATGGGCAATGAGAGGATGAGGGGGTACCACCACTTTTAATGTCATTGTCATAACAGTTCTATAGGCATTTGTTTGCCTAACGTGAATAAACAAATTACTGGCCAACGGCCAACCTTAATTCTCATGAGACCTGGACTTTCATTTTTTAGACGCATTCCATTCATGCTCTTCTTGGGATTCTTACTTTTCATGTTGTTTCTCCCTTCTTCTGCATGGGCAAAAAGACCTCCTGAGACTCGTAATCAGGAGGAGTTAGATATTTCGCAAGACATGCACGGTCGGGATCTCAAGGGAATGGAGTTTGTCAAGGTAGATCTTCGAGGTATTGATTTCAGTGAATCTGACCTCCGAGGGGCGATTTTTAATAACAGTCAGTTAGATCAAAGTAATCTGCAAGGCGCCGATTTGGAGGATGCAGTCGCTTTCGCAAGTGGCTTTGAAGGCGCTGATTTACGAGATGCCAACTTTACAAATGCTCTATTAATGGAAAGTCGATTTGAAAATGCTCTAATTGAAGGTGCTGACTTTTCAAATGCTGTTTTAAGCAGAATCCAACAAAAACAACTTTGTGCTATGGCTGACGGTATTAATAGTTCTAGTGGGATCCAAACCACCTATAGCCTTGGATGTCCTGACTGATGCAACTTTTTATTGCCCCTTTCTATGAGTAGTCGTCTGCCAGTAACTGTTGTTACTGGATTCCTTGGATCAGGGAAAACAACTCTTTTGCGCCACCTCCTTACTCGTGGAGGCAAACGTCTAGCCGTAATGGTTAATGAGTTTGGAAGTGTTGGGTTGGATGGGGACTTGATACGCAGTTGTGGTTTTTGTCCAGAAGATGAAGTAGAAGGTCGCTTGGTAGAACTGAATAATGGGTGTCTATGTTGCACTGTTCAAGATGATTTTTTGCCGACCATCCAGGCCCTTTTAGCGCGTTCAACTCAACTAGATGGAATCGTTATTGAGACAAGTGGACTTGCCCTGCCTCGCCCCTTATTGCAAGCAATAGATTGGCCTGAAATTCGAACAAGAGTCTACGTAAATGGAGTGGTTACGCTTGTAGATGGAGAAGCTCTTTCTGCCGGAAGTCCAATAGGTGATGTGTCTGCTTTGGAAAGGCAACGTAGTGAAGATCCAAACCTTGACCATTTGACACCAGTTGAAGAACTTTTTGATAATCAACTCTCGGCATCAGATCTGGTTTTAATTAGTCGAGCTGATAGGGTTTCTTCCGAAGCTATTTCGAAGATAAAATTAGATATCGAGAAAAAAGTAAATTTTGGAACCTCAATATTGTCTATGAGCCATGGCAATGTTGAACCATCGATTGTATTAGGGCTTCAACAAGAAGACCACTATGCCGGGATAGAGAGTGAGAACCATGACCATGACCATGACCATGACCATGACCATGACCATGACCATCTAGAAGTTGTTACCAGCACTATTCGGCTAGAAGCAAACATTGATAAAGCATTGCTCGAGAAGGTCTTGCCTGAGATTGTTTCTAATTATCAGATTATTCGTTTAAAGGGACGATGTTGGTTGCGGGGAAAGAGCCTCCCACTTCAGCTTCAGATGGTTGGGCCTCGACTTGGTACTTGGTTTGAGCCTGCACCAGATCGCTGTTGGCGTCCTGATAATTCTGGCGTAGATCTTGTGATTATTGGCTTTCAACCTGATTCGAGTGAAGCTATTAGAAAGGAAATTGAGAGTAGATGTACGCGCCGTCAATCTCAAACGTGATATTTAATTACTATTAGGTTGAAGAAATCCGGCTGAGTTGCGATTGTTAGTGAAACAGGGAAGTCTCTATTCCCTTTCTTAACTCTTTCTCTTTTCTCTTGGATTCAGCTTCAGTGACCAATACAGTGAGTATAACCAAGTCAAATCTTTCTTCTGCAGATTCAGTTGACACAAATGAGACTTTGATCTGTTCTCAATGTGGGGGGAATGGTTATATGAAAACTACCCCTAACTGTTATCACACTTGCCTTAGTTGTTTGGGACGTGGCGTTTCTATCGGTATCAATACAAGATGATTCGCTCATTTAAATTGCCTAACTCCCCATGCGAACTAGTCTTATATAGATCCTAGGAATGGAGTAACTTCCGTTCCTTCAAGATCTTAATCCCTTGCGATGATGCAGTGCCTAGCTTTCAAGCAACCGTTGTAGTTAGTCTTCGCTCTTCAGTTCTAGATCCAGCAGGTGAAGCAACCAAGTCAGCAGCCCATCGGTTAGGTATTAAGGGGATAAAAAAATTAAGAATAGGCAAGGCTATAGATCTGGAAATCGAAGCTGCTAATGAATTAGAGGCGCGTCGTCGTCTTGAGCTTCTAAGTGACAGGCTGCTTGCGAATCCTGTTATTGAAGACTGGAGCCTGAACCTAAATCATATGGTTTCTCCAGAACCAGCCGAAATGTCATGAGTATCGGAGTTGTGATTTTTCCTGGATCTAATTGTGACAGGGATGTTCGATGGGCTACTGAGGGATGCCTTGGCTTGCCAACTAAGTTTCTTTGGCATGAAACAACTGATTTAAAAGGTCTTGATGCAGTGGTTTTGCCAGGTGGTTTTAGTTATGGAGACTATTTGCGATGTGGAGCGATAGCTCGCTTTGCTCCAGTTTTACAGGCTCTTCTTGGATTCGTTGATAAGGGAGGAAAAGTTTTGGGAATATGTAATGGATTTCAAGTTTTAACTGAGCTTGGCCTTCTTCCTGGTGCCCTTATTCGAAATCGAGACCTTAACTTCATTTGCAAAAGTGTCACCTTAAAAGTTAGCAGCAGTAGAACAAAATGGCTTCGCAATTATAACGTTAACGACCAGATTTCATTACCAATAGCTCACGGGGAAGGTCGATTCCATTGCAGTAATGATACTTTGCACAAACTTGAAGATACTGATTCAATAGCACTTAGATACTCATCGAATCCAAACGGATCTACTTCAGATATTGCTGGCATTACTAATGTTAATGGCAATGTTTTGGGCTTGATGCCACACCCCGAGAGGGCCTGTGACCCCCAGCTTGGTAGTATTGATGGAAGGACAATACTGAAAGCTTTAATGGATACTTAAACATACTGATTTGAAATAATATTCTTATTAGTATTAACATATAGTGCCCTTTTCTATTAGTTATAGGAGCAAGACATTTCCTGATTAAAAAAGGGAAGTGAGTTGACGTTCTTAACATCAACTCACTTTCCTTTTTTAAAAGAGATATTCGGGGTTTTGCTTACTTATGCAGCTACGGTTGTTTTGGGATCTAATTTCCCACTTGTATATAGACCTGCATAGAAGTTGATACTTTCTTGTTTGATTTTGCTTGCTTGGCCCGCACACCAGAACTGTTGGTATCTATCTAGACAAACTTGCTTCATATACTTACGAGCAGGTTTGTTGAAGTGCCTTGGGTCAAAGTTTGTAGGATCAGCTGCTGCAGCTTCACGAACTGCTGCAGTGAAGGCAAGACGATTATCAGTATCAATATTTACTTTCCGCACTCCATTCCTTATTCCTTCTTGAATCTCTTCAACAGGTACTCCATATGTTTCAGGGATAGCACCACCAAATTTATTGATCATGTCTAGCCATTCTTGGGGAACTGAACTGGAACCATGCATAACAAGATGAGTATTAGGTATTGCCTTGTGGATTTCTGCAATTCTGCTTATTGCAAGTACTTCACCTGTTGGCTTTCTTGTGAACTTGTAGGCTCCATGGCTTGTTCCAATTGCTATCGCAAGAGCATCTACCTTTGTTTTTGCCACAAAATCTGCTGCTTCAGATGGGTCAGTCAGGAGCATATCTTTTGAAAGCTCACCTTCAAAACCGTGGCCATCTTCTGCTTCACCTTTTCCAGTCTCTAGAGATCCTAGGCAGCCAAGTTCTCCTTCTACACTTACGCCCACAGAATGGGCAAAGTCAACAACTGTCTTAGTTACGTTTACGTTGTATTCGTAACTGGCAGGAGTTTTTGCATCTGCTTCTAAAGATCCATCCATCATTACTGAAGTAAATCCATTTATTGCAGCCGAGTAGCAAGTCGATGGATCATTCCCGTGATCCTGATGCATAACAACAGGGATGTTGGGATAAGTCTCTGTTGCGGCAATAATTAAGTGCCTGAGGAAAATTTCACCTGCATAACTTCTAGCGCCCCTAGAAGCCTGAAGGATAACTGGGCTGTCTGTTTCTGAGGCAGCCTCCATGATTGCTTGAACTTGCTCAAGATTATTTACGTTGAAAGCAGGGATGCCATAGCCGTTCTCAGCAGCGTGGTCAAGCAATAGTCTTAGGGGAACAAGCGCCATCGGAGTCTCCGAAATATCAGGTTGACCCAGTTCTTATTAAGAGTCCCGGGCCTAGGGGCATGGACTTTAAAAGATCAAGGTAAGAAATGTCACGCCTTTAGGGAATATCAATTTGAAAACTGGGTAAGTTCACTTCCCTTTACTACCAAAATAAAGGGCTTTGACTTTGTTAGTAGGTATATCTCACGACTAATCAGACTTCGTCTGATGAAGGTTGCGATCCTGGGGAGTATGAGCCTTTAGATGCCTCTGAGTTTGCTTGAGTCCTGGTTTTCAGTGTTCTTTGGCTGTAGGTCTATCACTTCCTTTCCATGCTTTTAAATATGAGTGATGTAATGTTCTGCCATTTTGGAAGATTTATTAACTCCTTAAATAAAAACTCTATGGTTTGATAATGATGACTCCTTTATGGCATCACATACTTTTTGACTAGCAAAGCCTTCAGTTAATCCAGGAATTATTGGAACATCTTGGTTGATGCTTTCTGCCCACCATCCTTGCAGCCTTGCTACAGGAGCGATTCGCCCATCTGACCAGGTTGTTTTGAACGCAAGGTCAGGTTCAGGGGAAATGCTTTGTGGTTGATGGTTGTCTTTGTGTAGCCAGAGCCCGAAACCGTGTACATAGTCCTTTTGATTGGTGCTTCCTAGTACAAGGGAACCTTCGCTTCCATAAACTTCTAGCCAGCAGCCTCTCCCATGTTTTGCTACTGCTGACAAATTAACTTGTGCCGGGATAGTTTCATTTCTCTCTCCCTTTAATTCTAGTGATATTAGAGCAGTATCTTCGCTAGTCACTATCAAGGCTTTTTCAGTTTTTTGACATGGGCGGGTTCTTATTGCCGTTGATAGAAGTCCGCTGACACTCATTGTTGCCCCAAAAAACCAATGGAGGATGTCAAATGCATGTGTGCCTAGTGCTCCAATTACTCCTCCTCCATGTTCTTCTTGTGAATACCAATTCCAGGGTCTAGATTTATCGGCTCGGCTGGCCATTAGCCAGTCCATTTTGATGAACCAAGGAGATCCTATTGCCTTTGACTCTAATAATCTTTTGGCTTGCATGAAAAGTGGAACTGCACGGTATTCGAAATCAACAGCAACGCTAAGGCGATGATGCATTGCAAGACGTTGAATTTCTGCTACTTGATCTGCGTTTAAGGCTACTGGCTTTTCTAAAAGTAAATGTTTTCCAGCCTTGAGAGCTTCGATTGCAAGTTCAAACCTTGGAGATGGTGGAGTCGCAAGGATTATCGCTTCCACTTCTTTGTTTTTCAGTAACTCTGACCAGTCATGATGTCCGTTTATATTGTTTTCCTTGCAAACTTCCATTAGACGTTCTTGACGGGGGTGCCAGAATGCAACTGGTTTGAGATTAGGATTTGTTTTTAGGGCTGGGTAATGAACTGTTTCACCAAAGCCCAATCCAGCAATGGCAACACCAATGATTTTATTTTCTTTAAGTGAGTTGTTCATAGCATTTTCTCTGATGGGAAATCTTCAATAGTTAGGCAGTAATTAATAGGTCATTGGTTGAATCTACTCCTAGTCAATTAATAGAGTCTTCTGAAGCAGAGTGGATAAACTAAATTGTTTTGAGCAGGGGACTAATAATGTCTCCAGCTGTAAGTAGAGATTTAAGCATCACAATGGACTAGCGAGATCCTTTAGGATTATTCCCATGCAACCGCAGGAGTTTTCCTAGGGTTTTCTTGAGCTGAGTTCGAGGGACAATAGTATCTACAAACCCGTGTTCTAGAAGGTATTCAGCTGTCTGAAAATTCTCAGGAAGCTTTTCTCTAAGAGTTTGTTCGATCACTCTTCTGCCAGCAAAACCAATTAGGGCTTTCGGCTCTGCCAGAATTAAATCACCAAGCATTGCAAAACTAGCTGTAACGCCGCCAGTCGTGGGATGGGTGAGAAGTGGCATGTATAGCAATTCTGCTTCGCGATGCCTTTCTAGAGCACCCGAGATCTTTGCCATTTGCATTAAGCTCAGCATCCCTTCCTGCATTCGGGCTCCTCCAGATGCACAGACAATTAATAGAGGTAATTTCTGTGATGTGGCTCTTTCAATTAGACGGGTTATCTTTTCACCCACTACAGATCCCATAGAGCCTCCCATAAACCTAAAGTCCATTACTGCGAGGGCAAGAGGGATTGATTCCACTTTGCAAATACCTGTCACTACACCATCTTTCATGCCTGTATTGGCTTGGCTTTCACGAAGTCGATCTGCATAGGCTCTCCGGTCTTTAAATCCCAGAGGGTCAGTCGGACTTAGCTCGCGATCAATGATTTTGAACGTCCCAGGGTCTGCTATTAATCCGATCCGTTCTTCGCTGTAAATGCGATTGTGATGCCCACAGTTGCTGCATACACTTGCATTAGCAATAAGATCTTTTCTATAGACAACTTGACTGCATTCAGAGCATTTGCCCCATAAGCCATCACTTTCGTCAGTCTCTTGGCTGACTTTGCCTACAAACTGACCTTTGCGACGATCAGCAAACCAGTCGAAAAGTGACACGCTGAAAATAAGCTCTTTAACTACATTAAATACCCCAAAGGTTCTGCCATAAGTTGAACCACCAATTTGTTCCAAATAACCACACCGCCCAAATCCCAATCGCGGTGAATGGGACAAACGGAAAAGCTTGTAGAGGCTTCAGTTTCCCGATTATTCTCCCAACGATGCTGAAGACTCCAGCCAATGTAAAGGCAAGCGTCATTGCTATACAAATTCCAGAACCTCCAATCCAGGCCGCTCCCATAGCAACTACTTTGGCATCGCCGATCCCTAGAACTATCTTGTTGAAAAGTTTTTCAGATGTCCGGCAGAGTGTTTCTGTTAACAGTAAAGCCACTAATGCAGTAATTGCTCTGCTTTTTGCAAGTAATAGAGATTGCCAAAACCCTATTGATGAAGCCAATGAAAGAGTTGAGACTAACCCTAATAATATTCCTGTATAGGATAATTTAACTGGTACATGCATTTTTTGAATATCAACGATCGAGAGCTCCCATAAGAGAATGCCCAGTAATGAACCTATCAGAGTTCTCTCGTAAATTGATAGTGAAACGAAGTAGTCAGGCGATGAGAGAGCAGCGCTCAGAACAGTAATTGTTAAATACAAAAGTATCCAGTATGTTCTAATAGGAATAGATCTCATTGGCTGTAACCTTACACAATGATGAGGCTTATGATAATTTATTGATTTTTCAGTCGTTAGAGTGTTTACTAAGGTCTAGCTGTTTGATGCTTAGAAATAACTCATTTAATAGGAGTGGCTGTTTTTTGAAAATGACCTTCCCATTCCCAGTTTTAGTGGACAATAGAACTCCCTTAGGTTTTGGACCAATAAGAGACTTGGAAAGGTAATCAAAATATATTTCTCTTGCCCTATTTAGTATTAATACACTGTTGACTTTTGTCAATGAGAGGGGCTTCTGACCAAAGCCTGCTCTAGTAGAAACTGTAAATGAGGGAGAGTACGTAATAGAAAGTAGGATTTTTATTTTCCTAAATTATACATACCTAATGCATGCATGATTCTTGAACCTTTAGTGGAGTTTTTTCTTCTCCTCAATAAGTCTATGAATAATAGGAGTAAGAATTAGCTCCATTGCAAAGCCCATTTTCCCACCATTAACAACGATACTTGTGGGACTTGACATGAACGAATCATGAATCATACCTAAAAGGTCTTGAAAGTCAATTCCCCACTTCTCTCTAGCACCTTTCCTGAAATGGATAATGACAAAGCTTTCATCTGGGGTGGGAATATTTCTGCAGATAAAAGGGTTGGAAGTGTCTATTGTTGGAACCCTCTGAAAATTAATGTCCGTTTTACTGAATTGAGGACAGATGTGATTTATGTAGTCAGGCATTCTTCGTAAGATCGTATCCACAATAGTTTCAGCTGTGTAACCTCGCTCTGCATTATCTCTATGGATCTTTTGAATCCACTCAAGATTCGTTATTGGAACAACTCCGACAAGTAAATCGGCAGCGGCAGCGACATTGTAGTTTTCTCCTACTACTCCTCCATGAAGGCCTTCATAGAAAAGCAAGTCGGTGCCGCTCGGAATTTTTTCCCAAGGGGTGAATTGACCGGGGGACAGATCTGTCCCAAGGCGGGCATTATGCTCTTGTGCCTCTTCTGGACTATGGAGGTAATAGCGCTTTTCCCCTCCACCGGTTGTTCCATAGGTAAGAAAAAGCTCTTCGAGTTTGTCAAATAGATTTGCTTCTGGTCCGAAGTGGGAAAAATTTTCTCCTTTAGCCAGTGCATCTGCCATTGCCTGCTTCATAGGCATCCTTTCGAATCGGTGATAGCTGTCTCCCTCAACTACAGCTGGGACGATGTTCTCTCGGGCAAATATGTGCTCGAAGGCTCTTTTGACAGTACTGGTTCCGGCTCCGGAGGATCCAGTTACGGCTACGACCGGGTGACGCTTCGACATCGACGCTCTTTATAGATCACAAGATTTTCGCAGGTCGCCTGGCACTGTGAGCAACTATTCAGCTCAGACTTATGCGTTTTTAAGGGTTTTAGTTATTTAGAAGCTATTTAGGATGCGATTTCCAATTTCTGAACAACTCAATTCAGTGCATCCCTCACACATAAGATCCACAGTTCTGTAGCCAGAATCTAAAACGTTTTCGACAGCTTGCTCTAGAGCATCTGCAGCTGGAGATTCGTTCAGGCCAATTCTTAGCATCATTGCGGCAGATAGAATCATTGCCATTGGATTTGCTTTGTTTTGTCCTGCAAGATCTGGAGCAGATCCATGAACAGGTTCAAAAAGCCCTGGTCCGTTTGAACTTAATGAAGCAGAGGGAAGCATTCCTATTGAGCCAGTAAGCATTGCTGCTTCGTCGCTAAGAATGTCTCCAAAGAGATTCCCAGTGAGAATGACGTCAAATTCTCCAGGGCTTCGAACAAGTTGCATCGCTGCATTGTCAATGTATAAATGACTCAAATTGATATCTGAATAATCTTTTGACATCAGCTCTACTCGTTCACGCCATAGTTGGCTGACATCAAGAACATTTGCTTTATCAACAGAGCAGACCTTGAGTTTTCTTTCTCTTGCTAGATCAAATGCAAGTTTCGCAATGCAATCAATTTCTTTAGAGGAGTAACTCATAGTATTAAAAGCTCTTTCTCCATCGGCTCCTTCAATGCGGCCTTTGGGTTTCCCAAAATAGATACCACTAGTTAACTCTCTAACGACTATTAGATCTACTTCTTTAATTACATCAGACTTAAGAGTACTTGCCTCTATGAGGGACTTTCTTATTTTGACTGGCCGAAGATTTGCATAAAGATTTAAGCCTTCTCTTAGAGCAAGGAGTCCAGTTTCAGGCCTTTGCTCTCTTGGAAGCGTGTCATAAACAGGGGCTCCGATTGCGGCAAGAAGTACAGCATCAGAACGTTTGCAAGACTCTAAAGTGGCTTCAGGGAGTGGGGTGCCACCAGACTCAATAGCTGAGCCTCCTATTTTTTGCTCTTCAAATGAAAGTTTGAAGTTGAATTGGCCACTGACCTTTTCAAGCAACCGTTTTGTGATTGAGGTGATTTCTGGGCCAATACCATCTCCAGGGAGCAGGACTATGTGATGCTGCCGCATTAAAACCCCTTAATTGGATAGTTATTGTTGAGATTACCTAGATGCATCTCGATTTAAGTCTTTTAGAGATTTTGCTATCTCTGGTAGCCGTCTGAAGGTTGCTGAGCAACGAAGCCATAAGCGATTAGGTATTGCAGGGAAACCACTAATTACTTCCCCAGGAGCAATGTCAGTATGTATTCCGCATTTTGAGCTTGCGATTACACCTGAACCAACCTCAACTCGATTTGCTACGCCAACTTGTCCTGCGAGAATGACTCCATTACCTATTTTTGCTCCTCCTGCAACCCCTACTTGAGAAGCCATTGCACAGCCTTTGCCGATAGTTACTCCATGTCCTATTTGTACAAGGTTATCTATTTTTGTACCTTCTCCTATTCGCGTCTCTCCTACCGCTGGTCTGTCAATGGATGAGCTACATCCGATTTCAACTAGGTCTTCAATAATTACTACACCAGTTTGAGGCATCTTTGTCCAGCCTCCCTTGGTGGGAACAAAACCAAAACCTTCTGATCCAATAACTGCATTCGAATGAATTACACACTTTTTACCGATCGATGATTTTCGATGAACAACAGAATTGGCATGAAGCTCGCTTCCTTCTCCAATTACTACTCCTTCGTAAATCACGACTCCTGGATGAATAACGCAATTTGCTTTTATTACACTTCCCTTATCAATAAATACATGTGCGCCTATATGAACCCCCTCTTCTAATTGGACATCTGCCTCTATTACAGCTGATGGGTGAACTCCAGCGTTAGGGATGGTTTTGGGATTTAGTATTTCTAGAGCTTCTGCAAAGCCAAGTCGTGGGTTTGTAAATGTAGCCCAAGCTATTCCTCTTTCTTGGGCTTTTGTTTTTAGATTATCTTCACTTGGTATTAGAACAGCGCCTGCGTTGGTAGTACTAAGTTGTCCTGAAAGGTGACTTATTTTCTCGAGAAAACTTAGTTGGCTCTGAGTTGCCTTTTCAAGAGATGCTCCATTATTTATCTCAGGGTCATTCCCTAGCTGGTGATCTTGAAGCCCAGCGTTTCCTTTTTCTAGAGAGGAAATTAATTGGCTGAAACGCATGAAAGAAAAGGTTTTGCGAGATCGTACGATCGTTTCTTGTTTAGGTGAGACATCCTTATGTAATTACAAGGACGTCTCTATGAATTACAACAGGAGAGCGATCAGAATCTAATGAACTTTTTAGGGCATTAGTAAGGGATTCACTACTTAGTGAAGTAATTCCTCTGGCGATTTCTTGCCCTTCTGGGTTGAGAATTCTTACAGCTTCATTGCTGGCAAAGCTCCCATCAATGTTCTGGATCCCTACTAGCAAAAGTGATGCTCCTCTGCTTTTTATTGCTTCGCAAGCCCCTGAGTCAAGATAGATATTCCCTAACGGCTTTAAAGCATGGGCCAACCAACTTTTGCGATTTTTCATAGGTTTAGGATCAGGGTGAAATACTGTTCCACCTCTTTCCCCTCTTAGAAGCTCCTCGAGCTTGTGGGAGTCTCTGCCATCAGCAAGATGAACGGTAATTCCACTGGCTGTAGCGATGCGAGCTGCTGAAAGCTTTGTTTTTATTCCCCCAGTTCCCCAGTTACCTAGATACTGAGTGTCTTCTTCAGGAGTTTTTAATAGATTTGGATAATGTACATCTGATATTGGTTTTGCTTTAGCATCAACCTTTGGATCCGATGAGTAAAGCTGATCAACATCTGTTAGCAAAATTAATTGATCTGCCTCAACAGCTATCGCAACCAGAGCGGAAAGAGTATCGTTGTCTCCATACCTTAACTCTTCATCAGATAAAGCGTCATTTTCATTTATTACAGGAAGAACGTCCCATTCCAGTAGCTTTTTTAGTGTATTTGATGCATTTCGATAATTTTTTCTAGAGCTAAGATCTGCTCTCGTAAGTAATATTTGCGCAACGTTAAAATTATGAGCTTTCATTGCTTTTTCATATAGGCCCATAAGATGACCTTGACCTACAGCAGCGGAAGCTTGTAATTCTATTAGATCTTCAGGCCGATTCTTAATCTTCAGTTGAATGCAACCTAGGCCAACAGCACCACTTGTAACAAGAATTACTTGATCTCCTCTTTCTTTACTAGCTGCTATACAAGAACAATAACTTTGAATCACTTGAGCAGTTGAGCTTCCCTTAGAGCCTCGAAGCAGGCTCGTTCCTACTTTTATAACCCAACGTGTCATGGTTAGAAAACTCCAAGAAGTTTAGACATTGATTGCTCTAGTTTTTGTACGTTGTAGCTCTTTTGAGCAATGCCAGTTGATCCAATTGGCCTTACTAAAGTTGTATATAAACCTAGTCTATTCCCTGCAAGTACGTCAGTAAAGATTCTATCTCCAATAATTGCGATCTGGTTGGATGGCAATTGAAATTCTTTTATTACTTTGATTAAAGCCCTCCTTGAGGGCTTTGCTGCTCCATAGCTAAATCCTATTGCTAATTGTTCTGCAACAGCTTCAATCCGCCTTTTTGAAGGATTATTACTTAGTAAATGGATTGAGAAGTGATTTTTGGCTATAGAAACCCAATCTTTTACAGATTTGTGCAAGAGTATTTCCCGCCTTGGTAAAAGAGTTCCATCTACATCTAAAACAAGAGCTTTTAACTTCCTTTCTAGGAAGTGTTTAATTGGTAAATGACTAACTATTAAACCAGTATCCCAATCTGGGGTAAGGAGATTTGATGAAATTAGTCTGATAGTTCTTTCTCCTCAATCTCGTTTTCTATAAGGGGTTGAATCTTGTCAAACTCTTCACCTTCGACGAGAATAGCTTGCCCCTCATTCAACTTCCCTACAATAAAAAATGGATCAAGAGGTATGTAGAGGCCAAACTCTTCTTCTTCTACTCTAAAGTTAATAAGAAGTTCATAGGTTTCGGAATCGTCGTCAACTTCATCTTCTTCGAGTTCATCAGGGTCAGGTTCGTCAAGTTCTCCTGTAACTGTAAGAGTTACAGCTGAACGAATAAGAGTTAAGTCATGCTCTTTTAATACAAGATCAGCAACCGCAAGAATGGGCTCACTGCTTGAAATGGTTTCAATAAGCTCGGGGTCTCCTTCTTCCAATAACTTGAATAACGAAACTGGTGTATCTACAGGTGTTAATAGAGCGTAGTCAGTGCCGTCAATGGGTATTAACTGCTCAAGGAAACAGAGCAGGGCACTGCCATTGCGATCTCTTATTAAGAGGGTTGGCACTTCGCCATTGGGGTTTGATCGTTCTGCAGACATTTTGTTATGTCGTTCTTTATCAGGATCCTGCATTGCAGTTCAATTGAGTGGGTTGATAGGTCGCTGTTTGGATCGGTTTAAGCTCAGGCCCTTCATTTAGCCATTGTTCAAGAATTAAGGCGGCGGATTCACTGTCTAGTTGACCTGTACGGTCATTATGCAGGTTGTTTTTTTCTGCTGCTGTCCAGCTCGTGCTGTGCTCGTTGACCCAAGCAAGAGGCAAGTTCAGAGAATTTGCAATTCTCTCTCCGTATTTTATGCAATGTTTTGCCTGTTTAGTAAATAGCCCATTATCGTCTAAGGGTATTCCTATGATTAGGCCTTCAACTGATCTTTTCTGGCAATGAAATTGAAATTTCTTTAGGTCATCAATAAAACCTTTTCTGATTATTGCGGGCAGTATTGTGATAGTAATACCAAGAGGGTCGCAGCCTGCTAATCCAACCCTTTTATGCCCAATGTCGATGCTTAGAACTGATCTAGGTTGTGGTTTGCTTAGAGGTTTCACCTTGGCTCAAGACTTGGTGTGGGTAATGGGGGACTTTGAGGATTGAGCTTGCCAAGCATTGTTTCTAAACTTCTTACAGGCATCAAGTTCATATTGTCTTGACGTCGCCAAAGTGTTCTACCTAAAAGTAAGGTCTCATTTTTCACTTCCCACCCAATATTTTGAAGTAATTTGTTTAGCTTGACATCTTCACTTGCAGTTTCAACAAGGAAACCTTCTTTGTATTGCTGTAAGCCATTTAAAACTATTGGAATGGCATCTGTCAGCCTTTGATCCCATAAAATATCTCTTAAAAGCTCTACGGAGTTGTGGCTTCCATTTCCCGTAGATTCAACTAGTCCTGCTATAGCAGAGAATTCTGTAGGATTTTGTGAAACAAGTACCCCAGTCGATGGGTTGCTTTGAGAAATAAGATCTTTTACTTGTCTATCTTGAATACTTCTAAGATGACCTGATTCACCTGCCTGTTCTAATTTGAGTAGAAGTGAGGCGTTATTCTCATTGATTTCTTGCCATTCTAATTCTGAAGGTAGAGAGGTTAACTGTTTGGAGCTTGCTCCACTTGATTTTTCTGAGTAACTCCAGACTGTGAAGAGTTTTAGTGGTTGGAATCCCAGTTCTCTGGCTAGGGATATTTGCTCTGAGTCAGTGGCTGGACAGCGGAGTAACCAGCTTTTAGAGCGTATGTTGTCAAGTCTTAGGGCTGTTTGAAGTAGAGAATGGGTTATTTCTCTTCGAGTGCTTTTTGTTGGCTCAGATAATAATTCTGGCAAATTAACAAACCAACAACTTCCTCGATGGTTAGATGGTCTTAAGACTAAAAATGCGATTGGCTTTTCGTTCTCTAGGGCAATCAGGCACGCAGGCATGCTTGTTGGTAGGAGGCCTGGGAAATGTCTTTCTGCTTTGCCTATCCAGCTTTTAAATAGCAATTGATGCAACCAGCCCAGTCGACTGTCTTGCTTCAATGAAGCAAGACTAGAGAAGTGAGTCGCTTTTAGCGACTCCACACGAAGGTGGCCATTGCTTGCCTCAATCAAGCTGATTCCATGATTCTTTTGCTAAATCTATCTACCCCAGACGATTTTGCTTTCTTTTTATTTTGATGGCCTTACCAATACGATTGGTGTGCGTTGATTTGCATTGCCTGCTGGGTTGTGATTTAGAGCCTTTCTTAGGATTTTCTTATTACATTGCTTACTTGACGCAAGAATTTTTACTCGTCCTAGATCGTTAACATCAACAACAGCAACAGATATTCCAAGTTGTTCTGCGGCTTTATCACAGAAATCTTTGGCTTTTACAGGTCCAAGAACAATTGTTTGGTCATAAGGAGGAGTGGTCCCTGTGATGTCATCTATTAACCTTGCTTGCTCACCAGCGAGACGATAAAAAAGTCCCTTGATTCCAATTATCTTTCCGATACTTCCTAATACCCAAGAAACTATTACCCTTGAAGGTCCTACGATATCAATTAAAGATTGAAGACCACAAGCTGTGGCAAGGCTACTTGTTGGATGGAATGCACGACATAAGTTTCTAGCAATAAAGTTTGGAACTACCGATTCTGGGTTGTGATAACGCCCTTGCATTATTGCTAAAGGTGTTTCTCCAATTGTCAAGATGTCTCCCGGTTGAACTAATTGTGATGCGTATCTATTAATTACTCCTAGACTGTCATCTAATGCGCCAAGCATATGTGTTTTTATTGGAAGGAGTTGGTATTGATCATGAGCCTGAAAATATGCTTTCGGTGGGGTTAGTGGTTGAGGAGAGTCAATAGGTATTACTAACCCTTCCCGGCGTTTTAATAGGCCAAATGGCCCATAATTAATCCAGTTGATGTCTAGCCATATATTTTCCACGGCAGATGTTGCATTATTAGTCCCACTGTCTTCAAGGTGAAGATTAATTAGAGCTTTTGTACTCTTTCTACTTTTAACGATATATGCTTGCCAATATCCATCTGTTCTGGACTCTTCATCGGGGTGCTTGGGGGCAATATCTACTTTTACCTCTATTTCACTTGTCGCAGTTTTGCCCAATAAAACTGGCGTAACTTGTATTTGAGGAACCATAACTTCCATCCTTTGGTGAGGATTATGGATTTCTAGCCAACCCTTAACATTGACTCCATTGTCTTTTTCATTTACTTCCCAGCTGTGCGTCCATAGCCGAAGGGGAGAGGAAGGCCTAAGACGATGTTTTATCTCGAGCCAAATAAAACTTACTATCGCAACTAGAGATATCAAAATTGGATTTGGCATTTAGGCAATCCGACCTTATGGTCGTACGCAACATAAAAAGGCTATATGGTTTGAGCTGAGCAACCAATAAAAAGATACTTCATATGCAAAATTGTTTTTTTTAGTCTTTTTCTTACCTTGGATCTGTATAGCCATCTTTTGATGGTTCACTGCTGTATTCGTTGAAGCTTTTGATTGTGATAGTGAAGTCAGGAGCTTTTAAGCCTGTGGCTGTGCTTATCGCTTGATTAATTGTTTCTATAGGCACTAGCCCTTCTTTATCTAGAACCACTTCTCCTTCTCCATCGATTACTACTACTTGTGGAATATGGCCATGCCAGTAGTGAGAGGCTTCACTAGGGTCAGTGCTTATGTTGTCCTGTATCTCGTCAGTTGTTAATGGTAAAAGGTCTATTGAGGATGCCCATAGGAGTTTTATACCAGATACCACAGGAGCAAAAGCCTTGCTAGAAGCACTGTCATCTAGATAGAAAACAATGACGCTGGTTCTGTTGTTATCTAATGCTTCGGCAAGGGTACTTTGTGGCGGAACGAGGGATCCATTGCCTGCATAAATCGGAAAAATATTGCCGTCATAGCTATCAGTGTCTCTTGCCGCATTTGCGGGTGACGCAAGAGAACCAAGCATGAGAAAAAGACTCAAAATTCCAACTAGCAGATGAGTCATAGGTCTCCTTGGAAATCCAGTTTGCTACTTGGAAGGTGCTTCAACCTTATATGACTCTTTAGCCTTTCCCAAGACTTCTACCCATTCCTTGAGCAATTCCTCTTCCTATAAGGCCAATAGCACGACCTACTACCTGAGTAAGGATAATTACCATTAAATCCCCTATTCTTTTTATTAGAGATTGAATTTGAGGAGCCAGTGCATCTCTCGCTTCTACGAGCAATGCTACTTGTTGTTGCCACCAACCTAGTTGACGAAGCTCGTCATCTCTAGGTTCCATAACCAAAACAGGTTCTATCGAACCATTTCTCAATTTGTACAAGAGTCGCTTACTCTCATAGAGTTGTATAGGACGTTCAATTAGGTTCTTCCAGCGATTTTGACTATTAAGATGGTTCCTAAGGCGCTCTAACTCACGAGTGGAAATTAGATGAGACTTTAAAAGATATCTTCGAAGTTCCGGCCAACTCCCACAAGCCTCAATTACTTCTGCTCCCACAAGTTCTGATGTACGAATAATCCAGTTACTAAAAAGTAGCTCTAGTTGTATTAATGCTCGAGGATCATCTGCTGCTAAAAGCTGGCCTCCGACCAATAAAGGTCTGTCTAAGAGTAATGGATCAAGCATATGTGTTGGATCTGGCAACTCATCATCACTTAAAGTTGGATCTGATTGTGTAATTAAATGGTCTACTACTGGTGTGAGAGTTCCTCTGAGAGGTAGACGTATATAGCTTCCAATCATTTGACGAAGAGCTTGTTGACGAAGCTCAGGTTGTAAGGCCGACCATGTTTCTGTATAGCCATGTTGAATGTTCTTTGAGTCTCGTAGCTTTTGTATTACTTCATCCAGTTGTCTTAGGAGTGCAAGAAGTAATTCTCGTTGGCGTGACTCATTTAGGGCATCTATGGCTAGATCGATAGCTGTTGAGTTGGTCAGCTCATTGCTCACATATTCCTCTAGGCGACCGCGAATTGCCGTCCACACGCCTTTTGCATCTCTTTTTTTAAGGGTGATAGTTGTCCCTTCATTTTCTGACGACAAAGAGCCAAAGACGTTTCTTTGTCTACTTGCTTTGTATTGAGCTTCTCGGATGGAGGTGCTAGTAGACCCCCAGAGCGTGTAGAGAAAGGATTTGGCAAATTTTAATTCTCTCTTTCGTCCCTGTAAAAAAATGTCTTGAAGCTGGCTATTCGTGGAGGATGTAAGGATTTGGTCAATGATCTTCAGGTCAAAATCTATTTGTTGAATACCGCTCACCAGTAACCATTGACCAAGTCCTATTGGTGAAGGTTTAGGTATGTAGTTTTCTTGGAATCTTTCTTTGAGACGTACTACCCTCCCTCCACCTCTAAGGGTTTTAATTGCTAGGAGTAAAGTTTTAAGGTCTGGATCCTGAAGCAAGCCAGGACAGTCAAACTGTAGTAGATCAGCTGGTTTAAGACTTTGATGACCTGGTAGTAGGAGCAATACTTGGGCTGGTTGCCAATGTTCCTGGAGCCGTCTCTGCTCGATTTGAATTGATATTGGTGTTTGAATACTTTCAATAAACCAAATAACTAAGCAAGGATGTTTTGTAAGTTGTTCCGGTTTAAGAAAAACCTCTAGCTTTGGTTCTGCTGAATTGATTTGGAGCGCTAGAGACTCTCCTAGCAGGTCAGGAGCTAATAAAAGTATTTGATCGGGAGCTCTTTCAGATAGATCAGTCACTAATTGACGCTTTTAATTCCAAGGTAACGAGTATTAGCTGAATTCTCCAGTCTATTTTTTCTGAATTTCTATATTCATATTGAAATAAGCACCCTTTTATTGAGGGCAAATAAGATGACTAGACAAAAAATTCTGGTTTATTTGGCACATCTTGCATGTGACTATTTTTAACTGTAAGAATTGCTTCCTGGAGATCAATAGCACCGTCATATAGTGCTCGACCAATAATTATTCCATTTACTCCATACGCCTCTAAAGGAAGTAGTGCAAGTAAATCTGCAATCGAACCCACTCCGCCAGAAGCAATTATTGGAATTTCGCTAACTGAGGCTATTTCTTTTAGAGCCTCTAAATTTGGCCCCTCCAATGTGCCATCAGTTGATATATCAGTTGAGATTATTGCCTCTACTCCTGATCCGTTAAGGCTTTCTGCCAAGTCGGTTGCTCTTGTCTCACTTTGATTGATCCATCCACGGGTTGCAACTTTTCCTTCCTTAGAGTCAATCCCTACAATTATTCTCCCTGGATGTTTGCGGGCAAGTTGTTTTACTAGCTTAGGTTTTTCTATGGCCACAGTCCCAAGAATTACACGATCTAGCCCATAGTTGAGTAACTCCTCGGCCCGTTCAATTGTTCTTACTCCTCCTCCTAGCTGTACTGGGATTTGCAAGGCGCTAGTTATAGATTTAATACTTAAATCATTAATAGGCTCTCCAGTTCGGGCAGCATCAAGATCTACAAGGTGTAGGCGTGTTGCACCTTTGCTTTGCCAGGTAAGCGCTTGTGCCTTGGGGTCTGGATTGAATTGAGTAACTTTCTTGTAATCCCCTTGTGTAAGTCTGACACAATTGCCTTTAAGGAGATCTATTGCAGGGATGATTTCCATGATCAGTCGCTTTGATCAATATGCACTTAGAGAATGTTAGAGGGGCATCACAGAGCGTCAGTTCGCGCTTGAATGGTGGAATCGAATTGCTGAATCTCTTTGAAAATTCTTGTAATGGGTGGAACCCGTTTTGTGGGTAAGTCCTTGGTATCTTTACTCTCTCAGAAGAAACATGAGATAACACTATTTACTCGGGGGCTAAGGCCTGCACCTGAAACGGTTGAACACCTTGTAGGTGATCGTGCTAATGATGTGGATTTGCAAGCGCTACGAGGAAGATCATTTGATGTGATTATTGATAGTTCAGGCCGAAGGTTAAAAGAGACGCAGCAGGTTTTAGCATTAACGGGCCCTCCCAAATATCGATTCTTATATCTCAGCTCTGCTGGGGTTTATGAAAACACAGGGTTTTGGCCCTTGTCTGAGGACAGCAAGATAGACCCAAATAGCCGACATTATGGAAAAGTTGAAACAGAAAATTGGCTAATTCAGGCATCAATTCCTTTTACAAGTTTCCGCCCTACATATATCTATGGACCAGGTAACTACAATCCAATTGAAAAATGGTTCTTTGACCGTCTTCTTCATGGAAGACCATTGCCTTTGCCAGGTGATGGCTCCACTATTACGCAGTTAGGCCATGTAAGTGATTTGGCAAATGCAATATATTTATCGTTAAGTAAAGAAGTTTCATGTAATCGTATTTACAATTGTTCTAGTAAAAAAGGTGTTACTTTTCTTGGTCTAGTTAAATCTGCAGCTCTTGCTTGTAACATAGATATTGATCAAGTAGATCTTCGTTCATTTAATCCTAAGGTCTTAGATCCTAAGGCTCGTAAGTTATTTCCCCTAAGGCTATCTCATTTTTTGACCGATATAACCCGCTTAGAAAGTGACTTAGATTGGGAGCCAAAATTTGATCTGGTCAAAGGGTTGACTGATAGTTACAGAAACGATTATTTACTTAACTCTAATTCTAATCCTGATTTTTCTAATGATGCAGTTTTGATTGGTGACTGAGGTATTTAAATGCTGAAAGAATTGCAGCGAAAAAAGAAAACCAGAAAAACAAAAAGCCGATCTTCTGGAACACAATTATAATATATTCATTGCCCCAGTTGGTAGGCCATAGTAATAGCAACATGCTTACAAATAAAAATATAGTTTTTGCTTTTCCTGCTAGGGATGCTGGGCCTCCTTTTTCATGTTCAGACCGCCAAGATGAAATTAACGTTTCTCTGGAGATGAATATCCATATAGCCCAAATTGGTAAAACTGATTTGGATGTTAACCAAATCAATGGTGCGAATAGAAGGATTTTGTCGGCAAGTGGGTCAAGCTTTGCTCCCCATTTGTTCCCACTGTCAGCCCTTCTCGCTAGGGCTCCGTCAGCGAAATCACTTAGTGCTCCTAGGAGAAGTAAAAACCAGGCAGCAGCAATATTATCTGTAGAAAGAAGAAAAATTAAGGGTGCTCCTGATATGGCACGGAAAAGTGTGAGGAAGTTGGCGACCCTTCTTAAAGGATTGCCTTGCTGTACCGGCTCCATTTCCTTTGGTTAACCCCTGCTAAGTCCTACAGAAAAGCATTGAAATTTGCTTTAGTTAGTTATAGGTGCGAATCTGTAAAAAGTAAATTGAAAACTATTTTCATGACCACCTTCTTGCTCTTGGTCTTAGTTGGATCACTTATTTCAATGACTTTTATCGTCCGTAAAATCGAAGGAAAATAAATCTAGAACCTGAGTTTAGAACCACCTTGATCTGTCTATTATGGCGATTGTCTTTACACATTCCCTATGGCTTCGGTCATTTATTTGATAATTCAGTAAATTGACAAGATAGAATAGCTATAGCTTTTGTAGGCAGTCCCAAAAACCTATCGAGGACAACATTTCCACACGGATTTACAATTGCTGTACCCGTTAGTTTGGCGTACCCATTTGTATCGATAGAAAGTCCTTCTTCATTGTGTAACCATCCTTTTTCAGTAGTGCCTTTCAGTAGGGTTTTTATAATAAGACTAGGAGCATATAAAGAAGAAAAAATAGAGAATATAAAACTTGCCTCAAACTCTAATGAGATTTCACCGGTTATATTATTTGCAATCCCTTCAAGCTTTTCAGGTTTGATGGAGATTTTCAAGCCTGGTGGGAGAGGTAGGCCAAGGAATCTTGTTGTCCGCCAATTCAAGGTTGGGATGGAAAAGGATCTTGGATTGAACCTAAGATGAATGACTCCAGTGTTTTCATCAATTTGAGTTATTTCAGCTTTTCCTCCTCCTCCAGTTGCGTTATATGTAAAAGCCGGGTATCTCCCTATTTGTAATTTACAACCTTTATGGCTTCTTAGGCGCATTGATTTTAAATAACAGAAACTCTAGTGGATAAATATGCTTATTTGAAGCCACATTTCTTTGTTAGTCGTCAGTAGTAAGGACATGGATTTAAAACTAACCCTACATTTTTGTCTTTTGATGCTCTCTGACCCCCTTGACCTCCTAATCTTGCTAGCGAATTTTTGACCATGTCATGCATTCTTTGCCTTTAAAGTTATCTCCTGGCAGTGACTTGCGTTTGAGTATTGAGCAGATTGGTCAGCAACAGAACCGCTCAGGATTTGTTTTGGGCGTAGTAGGTAACCTTTCTAAAGCTGTTTTCCAGTGCCCAGGCAGATCTGAGCCAACTACTCTTGAGGGCAACCTTGAAATAATTACATTAAATGGGACATTTTCTAATGAGGGAGTTCACCTACATTTGAGCCTTTCTGATGGCGACTGCCAAGTTTGGGGCGGCCATCTGGAGCCCGGAACAACTGTCCTGAAGGGTGCCGATATTTTGGTTGGATTCTTAGACAATGATGTCGTGAACACTGATATTCAGAGAAATTCGAATTCGACCCCTTTACCACGGCTTGAGATAGCTGTTCTGCCAGGTTGTCCTTGGTCCGCGAGAGCTTTAAGAATGCTCCGTACTTTAGATGTCCCATATCAAGTTACAACAATTGAGAACGATGAAGCTTTTAAGGAGATTACAAAACGCAGTAATTTCGATACATTTCCTCAGATTTTTATTGATGGAAAACTAGTTGGTGGCTATGAAGCACTTACCAAACTGAACTCTTCTGGAGAGCTCAATAAACTTCGATGACAATAAATTTATCTGATTCAAAAAATGAAGACTTTTGGGAAGTAAAGCCCTTCTGGTGTCAGCCTTGGAGCATTATTCTATCGGGAATGATGATTGTTGCATTAAGTTTTTTGTGGCCTCATAAAATATGGTTCTCCGCTTTGATATTTTCTATTGTTCTTGCTTGGTGGTACTTATTCTTGATTGTCGTACCAGCTAACTATAAATCTAGTTTAAGGAAAACCAATCTAGACTCCAATTAGATGAATTTATCGGTATAGATTGCTGAGCTTGATTAAGACTCTTTCAGTCAAGCCAATAGACGCCTTTTGATATTGTTTATTTATAATAGGCACTTTCTCTTATGAACAGTTTCGCTTCTAAACGTTTTCCTAATGTTCTGATAGGAAGATATACTGAAACTCTATTTTTCATTCTGCCCAGCTTTTTTGTTTGACAGCTATAAGAGTAATGGCATTAAGGAGCCTTTCCCAATTATCAAAAGTTCGCTAAATAACCACTCTTTATTCTCAATTAAACCACTTAGGCCTAGTGATATTCCTTTGGTTACAAGTTGGTCTCGGAAGGAAGGGTTCGCTCCTGGATCTGGAGACCTGAGTATTTATAGACATACAGATAAGCAGGGGCTTTGGGTTGCATGGCTTGATCGACAACCAATTGGATGTATAGCTGGAGTCCGCTACAACAATGCCTATGGGTTTATTGGTTTGTTTTTAGTTGTGCCTGAATTCAGAGGGAATGGTTATGGTCTCGAACTCTGGAAGCATGCGTTACAACACTTACATGATCTACCTTGTATTGGACTTGAGGCTGCTCTCAATCGAGTAAATGACTACTCGAGCTGGGGTTTCGTCTCATCTTCACCTACAACCCGTTGGCAATGGGTTGGTGAGGATGAGCTAAGAGGCGGTAAAAGTAATGCTGCTAATCACCAATTAGATGGCCTGATGACCTTAGAGGGCGAAGAGATTCCATCTAGTGCCATTCAGGCTTATGACTCCAAGAGAGAACCTAGCCCTCGTCCACACTTCCTCTCAGATTGGCTTGAGCATTCCTCTGGCAATGTTTTAGCACTTATGGATAGCGATGGAACATGTCACGGCTTTGGCCGTATAAGACCTTGCCTTTTGCAGGATGGTGATGGATGGAGAATAGGCCCATTATTAGCAGACACCCCTGAATTAGCAGACTTTCTATTGCGGAGACTTGTTAAAAAACATCCAGGTACCGTTTTATTGGATTCGCCAGGATTAAACCCTTTTGCAAAAACTCTTTTAGAAAACTTAGGTTTTCAGGAAGTATCTCAAACACTGAGAATGTATAGAGGTGACCAACCCCCTACTCCCATGAGTGAGGTATATGGTTTGGCATGTCTAGAACTAGGGTAATTTACGAACCATTTTTAGAGGTTGACCTATTGTGATCAGAGGCATGTGAGTCGAGTGGTCTATTAGTCTGTAGCTGTAGGGTTCGTTGATTTTCGTGTTTTGTTAACTCTTTCTTTTTCTACTGGCTGACTCTCTAAATAATTGCTTTTCTTTCAGAAGTTCTGACTCGAGTTGCTCAATTAGGTGCGTTACTAGAGTTTGGAACTCTGGTTGGCAGCCACGGAAGGCGGCTTTGTGACGAATTGGCTCGTTTCGAGTGCGAAGATCAGTCAGCATTAGTTGCAATGCATCAATTCTAGAATTTGTGTTCATAGTTGGAATATATGGGGAATGTGTTGTTTAGCCCTATACCTTAAATCCTTCTATTGCTGTCTTCATACTCACTACTCTGTTTGATGGATTACTTGTCACTTCAATAATTCGACCAATTGATTCTGAAGTTTTCAACGCTTCAATACAACAGCGAGCCACTAGACGACGTGGTATGTAGGCCTCCTCTTGCTCATCTGGGCCAGAGAAAAGAATGGTTTCTTTTTCTAGATTACCTTCATTCTCACTAAGTCCTCCTGGTCTTATAACAGTCCATTGAAGTCCACTTTCTGCCAAGGCCTGTTCACCTATTCTTTTCCATATAAGAATTAGACCGAAAAGATTTAGAGGATGGAAGAACCTGCCCGCACAAAGTGAGCTCACAAGTATTACCCGATTTACACCAACTCTTTCGCAACTAGCAATTTGTTTCTTTACTCCTATGGCGTCTATTCGGGCAGGACCAGTCAAATCTATCGAAGGTCTTGCTCCAGTAGCAATAATAAGTGAGTCACAATCTTTAAGAGCAGCATCCAGACCTTTTGGGTTTGAGAGATTGACTATGCTTTTTTCGCAATTAATTAGGCTATCTGGAAGCTTGGAATTTTCTCTTATAAGCAGTCTCACTTCATAACCTTCTCTCAATGCTTCTTCTGCGACTCTATAACCTGTCTTTCCTGAAGCACCGCTAATTGCAACTTTCATAAGTAAAACCTTTTTAGTGATAATAATCCACGTCTGGGATATTTTTCAAACCTCAAAGTTTTGGACTGTTTAGCTTCAAGCCTTATGGCAAAAAACGGCCTTCTTCCTTTTCGGATAAATCTCTTTACAGATTTGAC
>QCKN01000011.1 GCA_003215295.1 Prochlorococcus sp. AG-409-P03
AGAAATGGAGGGAGCATATAAAGGCTTTAAAAGCGCTGAGTGCATTATGGCTGGAGTGCATGATTATATGTGCTATGAGAAGAGGAACTTTGGACGGGCTACATCCCAAGCCTGTGTTGATGTTCGAACAGGTCTCATGACTAGAAATGAAGGCTTAAGTCTTGCAAAATCAAAGGACAGTGAAATACCCTATGCCCTAGATTATTACCTTAAGATAACTGGTTTGAGTTATGAAGAGTTTCTTCAAGGTATTAAAGAGAAAAGAGTATTTGACTCTGATAAAAGTGACATAGTAAGAACTGTTAAAACGAAACCAAATGCAGAAACACTCATTCCATTTTACGAACAATTAATAGATCACCATAAGCATCAAATAGATAAGCGGCTATCACAAGAAGAGCATCAGTTACTTGTATCGGAGGAGTGGTGGGAATGAGCAAAGAAATAGAACTAAGTGAAGCTGCCACACATAAGAATAATGACATTATTAGTGATGATCTCTTTCGTAAATTTACTATCAAGCAACTAGTAAGCAGTATTAACTCTGGTAAACTATGCGAAAGTGATCTGTTCTTAAATTCATCGCAGAGATTTAATCTACTTGATTTTAAATACCATTCTTTTAAATCAACATATTCTTACGAACAGGCAACTAGTGTTAGGAGAGAGTCATATCCCTCTCCTAAACAGTATTTAAGAGGAATACCCTTTGGAATTAAAGATATTTTTAATACCACAGTTTTACCAACAAGCATGGGGTCGCCTCTTTGGGAAGGCTTTATGCCAGGAAATAATGCCCGTTGTGTTGAAAGTTTGCTTAGGCTTGGTGGAGTACCTTTTGGCAAGACAGTTACTGCTGAGTTTGCAGTACATGCCTTAAATGAAACTTTAAACCCATACAATACTGCTCATACTCCAGGTACATCTTCAAGTGGTAGTGCAGTGGCCGTTGCACTAGGAATAGTTCCTTTTTCTATTGGTACTCAAACTGCAGCTTCTGTTATACGACCATCATCTTTTTGTGGGGTTTGGGGTATGAAGCCATCATTTGGACTTATACCGAGAACTGGTTGCCTGAAGACAACAGATTCTCTAGACACCATAGGATTTTTCTCGTTTTTTGGATCCGACTTACGTCGAATCCTTACGTCACTAAGAGTTAAGGGCCCTAATTACCCGTATGTTTATAAATCCCTAGATAAGCGAGGAGCTTACCCTAAGAAAGAAGAAGATCACTGGCGCATTGGTTTCTTAAAAACAAGATTTTGGGATACAGCTGATCCAGAAATAAAGTCTGTGATTACTGATTTTATTAATAAAATTTCTTCCTTGGATTCTATAGAAGTTAAAGAAATTGATGATCGACTCCTCCATGACATCCATAAAGATCATCAGACTATTTACGATAAGTCTCTTGCTTATTACTTTAAAGAAGAATCAAAATCTCATGATAAGATTTCTCCATTAATGTTAAAAGCTATTGAAGTGGGGGAAGAAATCTCAAAAGATCAATTCTTACAGGCTATAAGTTCACAATATGAACTTATAGAGTCATCCTCTCACTTTTATGCCAATAGTGATATTATTGTTACTCTCAGTACTACTACGACATCCCCACTTCGACATGAATTGGAACGTCCAGATCCTTCATTGATTTGGACATTCCTTGGTATGCCATCTATAAATGTTCCGTTAAACATTCATTCAAATGGATTGCCAATGGGTATGCAATTGGTTTCTAAAAAGTATGATGACTATTTATTACTGCAATTCATAGACTCTTTACTTAAAAAAGATATTCTTTCCAACTCCTCACTCTTAACAAAATTATAAAAGTTTTAAATAGTATGAAAATAAATAATTGTCCTAATTTAATCTATCCTCAATCTTCTATTAATCTTGAGATTGAGGATAGTTTTATCAAAACTTTAGATACTATATCAAATTACTATCCCTACACGCCACTCTTAAAAAGTAAACTACTGACTCCAGATAGATTTGGATTTTCATATCTGGCGGCTCAACGACTTAACCTAAGCTCAATTCCCAGGTCATTTTGTGATTGGATACATGGGTGGATCTGGTGGGATGTTGAAGACTATAGAGATATTCAGATGGATGTAAACCCACAAAACATTACTAAGGTAGTAAATAAACGTAAATTCTGTGAATTACTTATTGAGGCAGGTGTTAACAATGTTTTTCTTGGTGCATTACCCTACGCATATGTTTTAAATTCAAAGAAATACGATGCAGGATTATTTCCTAGACTCGCTAAGACACTTCTTTGTATTCCAAGTCATACAAGTGAGGTTGAGAAACCTAAACTAAAGTTAAGTAAATATCTAGATTATATAGAATCCATTAAAGGCTCATTCAAAACTATCGCTGTATGCTTATTTCACCTTGATTATTATGATTACTCTCCCTTGGTTTTGTCAAGAGGTTTTATTCCCTTAATGGGAGCAGCACCAGATTGCGCAAACTCTCTCTTTCGTACTCGTTCAATATTCGATTCGTTTGAGTATGTAACAACAAACTGCCTAGGTAGCCATATCTTATATGCGCTAGCTGCAGGATGTAAGACTTCCATTTCAGGTCCTTTCTACTGCGATCCTGTTGATGCTTATTTAGATGAGGTAAGAAAAGGTACTTTAAAACTAGACTTTATTGAAAGGTATTTATATTATTTCTCTTTAGATTACCTTCAGTCCAGTGATTATTCAGACTTTCTATTAGACCACCCAATACAAGCGTCTGTACCAAATTCTACATTGCAAAATCTAGTTAACTCTGAGCTAGGAATCGAACACCTTTATTCAAATGGTGAACTTTTCGACAAGCTAGGTTGGACCCTATCAGGCCAAGTCAAAGGTCATCTTTTTGGTGCATCAAGAAAGATTAAACGTATTTTTTCATAGAAATCAATTTTATGAAACAAATACTTCAAAAATTATTCCACCTTTCTAAGTTAGACCCTGATATACGATCATCTCTACAGACATTATTTAGAGCATATTTAAACTATCTCTTCTTTTCTTTAGTTGGCTTATTCATCGGACTCATTCGTAGATACCTCTTCTATAACGAACCATCATTCTCCTATCCTTCAAAGGTGGCTGTTCTTGGTAGAGGGTATTCAGCCAACCTTTTCTTCAATCAAGAATTTAATACATTTACTAGAGTATACTTAAGTAATTATAACACTTCTGATCTAGAACCTCAAGACTATAATTTCCTAATAGGTTCTAAGATCATACTTGTCTCAAACATATGTGAGAGAATACCTAATTTATTTAGATCACTAATGTGGAATATTAGTGAGGTTATCTTTGCAAAGGACGCTACTAAATTTTCTACATCAGGGTTCAATCCTAATCGCTTCTCCTACCGCCTTAATTCATTAGGAGTTACTGTAGAGAATATAGCAGCAACGAAATTGCCTAATGAATACCCATGGAAATTGAGAAATACCGGATTAATATCTATCCATAAGGCTATTCAGTATTGTTTGCAGGAGAATATACACGAAATCTATCTTTTTGGTTATGATTTTTATGTTGGGCAATTAGATTTTGCATCAGCAAACACAACTAATTTGCAGATTCCGATTTATAGTGATAAAAACAATCGTATATTGTCTACCACACTTATAACACCAAAAGAACAAGAGGCACATAAGGATATAGATAAGATCTTACCCTGTAATCTAGACAAGTTGGCTGCAGATTTCCCAGATATTCTCTTCTATATGCATACAGCCAGCACATATAACTTCCAATCCCCAAACATACATATTACTCACTTAGATACCTTTGCTAAAATCAACAAATAAACGACGGGTTAAATCTCCCTAATCTTTGAATATACTTAAAACTTGTAGTTCTTAATTTATGAAGAGTGGCTGTTTTTACATTTACTTTCATCCCCTACAAGGGCAGTCCTGGCTGTGTAGGGGGTTTGACCACCTAGCACAGCCAATTGGACAGCCAACCGCCTTGCCGTGTGACCCCAGTAGCATCGACCTGGTAGAACCAGAAGAGGAGTCAAAGTGGGGCTTCGTTTCCGGCTGCTTGACCGGTTTACGTTACCTTCACGACAGTCTCCCCATGTCGAGAGAGAGTCAGATCAGAGCACTAGGAAAAGGTCATCACCAAACAAGGTAGTCTTAATTAATCTAAAGCCCTGTAGTGGCTTTTATGGGCCATATTGAACGAATTTCTTTAAGTGCTAATAAGGCCTCTTCTTGTCTTTTGTGAGAATTCGATTCATTTAACAGAACTGTTACATGACCGAGTTTTCTTCCAGGGTTTTCACCAGATTTTCCGTACCAATGCAGATGAGAATTTTTAATGCTTTTTATATTGCTAATTCTTTCTTCTAGGGGTCTTTTTTCATATTCTCCTAATCCAAGCAAGTTCACCATTAGGGCGCCAGGGACAATTAGTTTCGGTTCAGGTACTGGCAGATTAGCTGCGATACAGATCTGTTGGTCAAATTGACTACTTTTACAAGCTTCTATAGAGAAGTGACCAGAGTTGTGTGTTCTTGGTGCGATTTCATTTACTTGCAAACCGTTTGGACCATAAAAAAATTCAATTGCTAATACTCCTACATAGTTCACTGCGCTAAGCAATGATGCGGCAATGTTGTAAGCCATTACCTCAACCTGATGACTTACTTGAGCAGGAGCAAGTACCCAGTCACAAACTTGTTGAAACTGATGCGTCTCAACTAATGGCAATGCACGTACAGTACCTTGGCTATCTCTACTGGCAATTATTGAAAGCTCTTTCTCATAGGACACCCACTTCTCTAGAAACCAATTTGTTGGATCTATTGTTTTAAGAAACTGTTGAAACTCAGAGCTGTTGTGTAGAACTTTTGTTCCTTTGCCGTCATATCCTCCAGTGTTGGCTTTAGCCATTAGTGGGAAGTTCCAATCTGGTGGTAGTAGGTTTGTACTTAAATCAGGGCTTGGAATCAAACTCCATTCTGAGCAAGGGATTCCCAGTTGATCAAGTAGTACTCTTTGAGAAGCTTTGTCTATTAAATTCTCTAGCGATTTTATAGGTGGAAGAAAATAATCGTCTCTTTTTTTGATTTCAGATAACTTAGAAATATCTACCCACTCATTTTCGAATGTTATGCAATTGGACTTTGCTATCAATTCAGTTGAGGCAGCCATGCCTTGAGATTGATCTAAAACAACAAAACTTGCCTTGGATGCAGCCGGGTCTAAAAGTGAGGCAGTTTGTATTCCGATCTCTAGTTTCCTTTTCCTGGCGGCCTCTACAAGCATCAGAGCCAGTTGTCCACCACCAACTATTCCAATTACGGGATTAGTTTTTCTTTGATCAGCTGCTAAATTAAAAAGCATTGATTCTTAAGTTACTGAAGGAAATTCAGGGTTGACATTTCTAGTGAAATACGTGAATTTACATTAATAAGAATTTGGAATCAGAGATTACGTTGATTAAACCCCTCTGATGTAATGACAATAAAACTTCTTGTCATTGAAAACTAGCTCTTAGTAAGAATCTGTACTTCTATAACTAAGTACTTTGGATTGAAGGTACTGCTAGCTTCTATCGGATTTTAGATCATGACTAATATTAATGTGCAACGGTGAAAACGTTGGATGGCATGCTGTGATGTTAGAACTACTTAAGATTCTAATTTAAATTTGTTCTTGTGAATAGCCTTTCTCGAAGGATTCCAGTTGAATTAGAGAGTCAGCCTTATGAGGTTGTCTTAGGAGGTGAGGGTCTTAAAGGCATCGGGTCAGAACTTCTTAATTCTGGAGTTAGAAGTGGGATAAAAATTCTAATAGTCTCTAATCATGATGTCGCTAAACCATATGGAGATCTTTTGGTTGAAAGTCTCAATGAAATGGGCTTTGAAACAAATGTATTAATTATTGAAGCGGGAGAAGATAAAAAAACACTGGCCACAATTGAGGAAATTCACAACGCCGCTTTTAATGCCCGTCTTGAAAGAGGTTCTTTGATGATTGCTTTTGGCGGGGGTGTGGTTGGCGATATGACTGGCTTTGCTGCTGCAACTTGGTTACGTGGTATCTCAGTAGCTCAGGTTCCTACAACTCTCCTGGCTATGGTTGATGCTGCAATTGGAGGTAAGACAGGCGTTAATCATCCAGGTGGTAAAAACCTTATTGGGGCATTTCATCAACCTAAAATTGTACTTATAGATCCTGTAACACTTAGGACACTACCTTCAAGAGAGTTTCGTGCGGGTATGGCCGAGGTAATAAAGTATGGATTAATTGGAGATAGAAAGCTGTTTTCACTCCTAGAGAACTTGTCTGATATAAGTACACTAGATGTAATTCCGAGTCATATTTTAGAAGATCTTCTTGAGAGATCAGTAAAGGCAAAGGCTGGAATCGTGAGTCGTGATGAAAGAGAATCTGGTCTGCGAGCTATTCTTAATTATGGACATACTTTTGGTCATGTAGTTGAATCACTATGTGGCTATGGTACCTGGCTTCATGGAGAGGCGGTATCAATAGGTATGGTTGCAATTGGCCAGTTAGCGCTTCAACTTGGTAAATGGAGTTATGAGGATGCAAATAGACAGAAAAAACTATTACAGAAGGCAGGCCTTCCTACCCAATGGCCAGACCTCGATCCCGATTTGGTTCTAAGCAGTTTGAAAGGTGATAAAAAAGTTAAAGATGAAAAAATTAGATTTGTAATGCCAACTAGAATCGGGAATGTAGAGATTGTAGAAAATGTTGACAACTCACAAATCAGAGAATGTTTGTCTAGTCTTCTTTGATTGGCTCATCTAGAAACTTTGTATGTATCTTATTCTCATGCTTTATGTAGCCACTTCCAAAGCTCTTCTCCAAAGCTATCCACCTAAAATCCCCTAAACATACTGGATCTACAAGTCGCAATAAAGCCTCTCTTTTTCTTAGCGCTGACTCTAAATTGTTTTTGAGATCCTGTTTAATCAATGAAAGTTTTGAGGCCAAGCCTAATGCAAGCAATGCTTGACCCTGCCTGACCTCACCAAGAAAGTTTAAATTGTGTTTCTCGGAGTAATATCTAATAGTTTCTAAGCATAGATGTGAGGTTATATCTTGACTTCCTGCCTGAGTAAGGGGGTTGTAATTTGCAGACTGATTTTTATAAGAGAGGATTGTACCATCAATACGCTTTTCATTGTAGTATCTAACTGCTTCTAATGCATAATCTATAATTAACAATATTCCAGCTGAAAGAATCTCTGAGCTGTCCTGAAACCAGGGATCCAATTCAACATGTAATTCAGTTGTCCATCCATCTCTCAAATTTTGTGGAGGTAGATCTATATTTAAATTAGCGGAGAGATCTTCTAAGCATTGGCTTAATTTTCTAGTAAGCTTAAGTTCACAAAATTCAATTGAATCTTGTTCTATATGCTTAGTTAATGATACACCTTGTCGGTAAAGTTGATTATCCTTATAGATTATTCGTTCTACGGGAAGTGCGTCAAGAACCTCATTAGCTATTATTATCCCATATTTTGGGTGTTTTTTTAAATCCTCAGCAGTTACCCAACTTATATTATATTTGGACGCTTTGATTAGTTTTCTCTTTTGTTTGTCAATCATTCCCTTATTTCTTTCCACTAAGATAAGATCAATTTTTGATATTAGGTTAGGAATTAGCTTTTCTAGAGATATAAGAATCTCATGACCTAAGCTTCCTTCACCTGGGCCTATCTCTATTAGGTATAGTTTACCTTTATAAAATTTACTTTTGCTTAACTGCTTAAACCAACTCGCAATCTGTATAGAAAGTAGTTCTGCAAAATCAGAACTAAGCGATGGTGAGGTTACGAAGTCGCCTTTTTCCCCAATATTCAACTTGCCTGCCCCATAAGCACCATGAAGTGGGTCGTTGAGAGCCCAGTCCATAAAACTATGGAAACTAATAGTTCCTCCCTGATCAGCTATTCGGCTTGCTAACCATTTCGGGCACTTCGCGGAAGAGCGATCCATTAGAGAGAATATACCTGCGTAACAAGATGTCCCATGGGTGCTCATAGTAAGTCTATTGGCCTAAAAGCGTTATTGGCACTAATCCTTTCATTTAGCCTCACGAGTCCTGTCTTTGCTTATGACAACCCAGGGCTTTTGCCTGACAATCGCACCCCTGTGATCGATCTTGCGCGAACGTTAACTGAATCACAGAGATCCGAACTCGAAAACTCCCTAACGGAATATGAGGCCAAAACTGGATGGAAAATACGTGTTCTGACGCAATATGAAGTTACTCCTGGTTTGGCAGTAAAAAAATATTGGGGTCTTGATGAACGAAGTCTTTTAGTTGTGGCGGATCCACGTGGTGGAAACTTGCTGAACTTTAATGTTGGCGATGCTTTGTTTGCTCTTATGCCGCGCATTTTTTGGGTCGAACTTCAGACTCGTTTTGGTAATCAATATTATGTTCGTGACCACGGGGAGGATGGTGCGATATTGGATACCATTGCATCGGTAGAGACATGCCTTGATCGTGGGGGGTGTCAAGTTGTACCTGGCTTGCCTCAGGAACAGTGGCTTTGGACACTAGTTACATCTTTGCTCGGTGGATTGATAGCTGGTTTTGCTGCATTTCCTAGAAAACAAGGCCAGGTTATCGCATGGGGATGGTTGTTACTATTTTCTCCTCTTTGGTTAATGTTATTTGGTTTATTTGGTGTCGCACCAGTAATTAGCAGAACGAATGAAGTCTTGCCACTGTTAAGAAATGGCCTGGGATTTCTAGGCACATTTATTTTAGCTTATTTATCTGCACAGCTAACATTTGGCCAAAAGATTAATACCAAGAGTGACTCCTAGCAATCTGCTAGAAAATTAAGAATTATCTTTGCTGATTCGAGTGCTCCATCAGGTTCGTAACAAGCATTTTTGCTCGTTAATAAAGGCTTATCTAGTTCCCAATCTCCATTATGAAGGGCTGATTGGCTAATTAGTCTATACCTTCCCATTAACATAATGCCTGTTATCAATGCATCTGCTTCTATGAAATCTTTTCTGTCTACAATATGTAACCCGACATCATTACTAATTGCTTCGCAAAATGTACTATAACCAGGCTTTCCTATAAGCCGGTTGCAATAGGGTAAAACATCTAAAGTTCTTGAAGATTTAGGAAGATAAAATACATTATCCTCCCTGTTACTTAGCATAATTTCATTCTGATTAGAGTTTAGTATGAAGATATGATTTGACCATCTTTTAAATAGTTCAATTTTTAATTGATACCCCATACCGCCGAAGGCGACCATAACTATCGGTTTCTCATTCCACCGAATTTTGTGGATAAAACCTTCAGGCATGGCTTTTGGTTTTGAATATGTTAAACCAACAGATACCTCTGGGACGTTCCATTTCATTTCCAGAGAAAATGGTAGTCTTACAAGAAGGTTCCCCTTCGCATAACATGTTTGTGCGTACTTCGTGTATTCACTATATTCGTCTCCAAGAGCCCTGTAAATATCGTCCCACCCAAAATTTGCTATCCATATTAAAGGGACTTTGAGCTTCTCGCTTAAGATTGCAGCTGATGGGGGTATGTCTCCTATAATTAAAACTTTATCTTCATTTTGAGATTTTATCCAAGCAGATTCATTGTCAATTGTTTTATATATATTCTTACTAAGTACTCTAAGCGCTTTTCTGGTCTCTAGCCTATTTATACTTAAAGCATTGCTCTGGCGAACTCCAATGTCCCACAATGCTCTCCTATAAATGATATTGACTCCTTTAAATATTAGGTTCAAGAATTCTTTGTTTATATCACAACTGATTACTATTTTTAGCTCAGGTCGTAATCGACTCAGTTCACTTATTATCGCTGCCTGTCTAGAAGCATGACCATATCCATGACTACTTAAGCATATGTAAACTAACATCTTGCGTCTTTCTTATCAGCATGTCGATTAAAAAGAGTTTCTTCGTACGCTACTGAAGCGTCTGATCTATACCAACGGTGATAAGCATTAGTCAGGAGCCCATTGTTAAATTCTATCCAGGAGAGGTGAAACAAAGACTCACCTTTTGATCCTTTTGTTTTTCTTGGCACACAGGCTGCATTTAAATAACTTGTGCCCCAAATATCTTGTTTATAAGTACATCTATAGCCTCCGCCTCTTTTTAAATTGTGATGCATATGACCAAAAATCACAACATCTGGAATACGTTTTTTCCTGATTTTGTCTATTGCTAGCGCTAGGTCTTTGTCACCCCAGTCAAGGGCTGGAGGCTTCCAATCTCTTCCACAAGGACTAGACGCTTCTGAACCAAGGCCGGTCGGTCCTGAGTGGGCAAGAATTATCAGAGGCAGGTCCCTTGGTGCCTTTTCGGCTGCAATAACAATTCTATTAACCGATTCTTCTAAGGTTATTTCGCCGTATACAGCACGAACTTCTTCTGAAAGATGAAAGCCTCCTCCTGCACTGCAAGGCCTTGCTCCGACAACTGATATGCCTGATACGCTCCATTCCATAAGAGACCAGCCGCAATGCTTGTCCTTAAGCAAATTTATTTGTGTTTGCAAGAGTTCTCCCGTTTTGTCCTTGCCGCGGTCATGATTTCCAAGAATTACCGCAATTGGAAGACTTAGGCTGTTGATTGCTTTAACAACTTTTATATCGGCTTCGCCTAAATCTCCAACGAATAAAATCCCGTCTGGACTTAGCTTCATGAGGATTGCATTGTCCTCATAAGACCATGAACCATGGAGATCCCCAGCAATGGCAAGTTTGATAAGTGACAGGGTATTAGTTCTAATGGATCTATAATGCATGATATTGCTAAATAGGACTCTGATTTCCGCTGTCTCCGCCGACAAGACGGTTTCACCGGTTCCCAGGAAAAGGGAAGAGTTACTTGATGCAATATCTATACTTCGGAGAGAGAGAAATGCTGTAATACTTGCTCATTACTATCAAGATCCAGAGATTCAGGACTTAGCTGATTTCATAGGGGACTCCCTAGAGCTCTCCAGAAAAGCCTCTAATACCGATGCGGATTCAATAGTTTTTTGTGGTGTGCATTTCATGGCGGAGACCGCCAAGATCCTTAGTCCTAGCAAAGCAGTCCTTCTCCCTGATGTGGAAGCAGGTTGTACGTTGGCAGATGACTGTCCTCCTGATGAATTTCGGAAATTTAGGGAAAGGCACCCTGATCATTTCGTTGTTAGTTATATCAATTGCTCTGCCGAAGTAAAGGCTCAGAGCGACTTGATATGCACTAGTAGTAATGCAGTGGAGTTAATCAAAAAGTTACCAAATGAGTATTCTATTATATTTGCTCCTGACCAGAATTTAGGTAAATGGGTTCAGCGACAAAGCGGCAGAAAATTAACACTCTGGCCAGGTAGTTGTATTGTCCATGAGACTTTTAGTGAGGAAGCACTTTTAAAATTAAAATTACAATATCCAACAGCAGAAGTTATTGCTCATCCTGAATGCCAGTCGAATCTCTTAGCTCACTCAGATTACATTGGATCCACTAGCAAGCTGCTAAAGAGAGCAGAGCTTAGTCGAGCTAATTCGTTCATTGTTCTCACTGAACCAGGAATAATCCATCAAATGAAGTTAAGTATGCCAGACAAAACCTTCTATGAAGTCCCAGGCTTAGATGGATGCAGTTGCAATTCATGTCCTTATATGAGACTTAACACTCTTGAGAAAGTTTATGCTTCTCTAAAATATATGAAACCACAAATTCATCTAGATGAACCCTTGAGGATACGGGCATTGCAACCGATAAAGCTAATGCTGGAAATGAGTAGCTAAAATTAACTGCTTACATTGTTTATAATAAATGCAAAATCAAGTCCATCAATTAAAACTCTTTTTAGTAGTTTTAGGTGGGAGAAAGAAAGGGTGCAATATAGAGTTGCATGATGTCCGCTGGGTTGTTGGAAGCTGCATAGAGAACACTTTCTCCAGCCTAAGAAATGACTGGATTGGTGATATAAGAGGATTGCATATAGATAGCTACTTTGTTGTAGATTATGTAGATGGGTACTGCATTAACCTGATACCTCAATCTACAAATGATCTAATATTAAATCATGATTACTTATACAATAAATCTCAAGCTTCCAGGCCTTTTTTATGGTTTGTAAACCTAGGTGGTTATTACCCTAACGACCTACAAGAACATCATCAGTTTTGTTTACTTGTAGCTGAATCATCATCATTGGCAAAGCAGATTGCTAGAAAACGTTGCACATCTTCCTTCACTAATAGACATATAGATGATGTCAAATGTATTGACCAAATTAGATACCTTAACCCCTCTTTAGATATTAATTCCTTTATGACCTTTAATGTTGACCTTGGTATTGATCCACTTTGTAGATCTAAACCTATGATTCCTGATTGGTTTGGTTATAGAAGAATTGATATTTGTCAATCACAGAATTTGTAAATATCATTCTTGTCTTGTACCAGAAAAATTTCCTATTATATTAATTTATAATTTTCAACACTTTAATATCGAGATGTGTCTGATTTGTATTTGTTAATTAGCCTAATCATCTTGGCTTATATGTAGTGCGTGACAGGTTGTTTTTCCTTATAGCATTGACAAGGGCTGTTTCCGCAACTTTATATTGGATATCTTTTTTTGTTCCTAGATCAAATGCTGTTAATGTTTCGGTTGACTCTTTCGAAATCTTGGAAATAATATCAGGCTTGATTCCGTTCTTATGTATGTCAGTACCGTTAGGAGTGAGGTATTTTGCAATAGTTACAGTCAGGCCAGAACCATCTGAAAGTCCTCTTACTGATTGAACTAGACCTTTACCGAATGTCTTGGTTCCAACAAGTATTCCTCTCTTATTGTCTTGTATAGCCCCTGAAAGTATTTCGCTTGCACTTGCTGAGCCTTCATTGACTAAAAGAACAACAGGTTTAAAGGTTAAGGCTGAACTATTTGCACGTCTTACATTATTTATTCCGTCTCTTGTTTGAGTACTAACAATTATGCCCTTGTTTAGCCACTGTCTTCCAATTTCAATGCTGGCTTCAAGTAAACCGCCTGGATTACTGCGCAAATCAAGCACATATCCACTGGCATTTCTACTTTCTAAACTCTTAATTGTGCTACGCATTTCTTTTGCTGCATTTGCATTGAACTGCTTCAACCTTATATATCCAACTTTAATTCCGCTTTTCGTGGTATTTAAATTACTCGATACAGCATTGATTTCAATTCTGGCTCTAATAATAGGAACTATAATTATTCTATTTTCTCTTCGTAGTCCAAGGTTGACTGCTGTTCCTTTTTTCCCTCGAATAAGCTTAACAGCATTTTCTATTGTCATCCCTTTTGTAGGCTTATCATCAATTGAAATGATCACATCCTTGGGCTTAACCCCAGCCTTAAATGCTGGTGTACCTTCAATTGGTGAGACGACTATTAGATCTTGAGTCTGGCTATCTAAAGAAAGTTGGATTCCTACTCCTGAAAGTTCGCCAGAGGTATCTATTCTCATCTCCTTAAACTCCTTTGGGTCTAGAAATCTCGTATATGGATCTTCTAGGGTTTCCAGCATCCCTATAATAGTTTCATATGCATCTTGCTTATCTAAGTATGTATTAGCTAATAAATCTTTTCTCAACTTAAACCATTCGTTCGGATTGTATTTCCCAGATGAGTCCATGTAATAACGATAAATTATCTGCCATACTTGGTCAATAACTTCGTTTGGGCTTTCTGTTATTAACGATGTAGTACTTCTTGGTGCGGATATCGTAGGAGATGACAGGAATGTAAGCGATCCCAATGCCGACAGGCCTATTGAGGCTAATAGTTTTAACCTATGATTAGTGGATTGAGGTTTTAATGATTGTTTCGTCACTTGCTTATTTCAATGTTGAGAATGACTCTAGGATGGTTTTATCCATTTCCCATCTTCTTTTATAAGCCCTATTAAAGCATTTACTCCTTCTTCTTCAGGTACCTTTTTAATTTCTTCTCTACCTCTGTAGAGGGCAATAACACCAGGTCCTTTCCCTACATATCCATAGTCAGCATCTGCCATCTCTCCAGGGCCATTAACTATGCACCCCATTACAGCTATATCAAGCCCAGTTAAATGTGATGTAGCTTCTCTTACTTTCTTCACAACTTCTTCAAGATTAAATAGTGTTCTTCCACAACTCGGACAACTTATATATTCCACCATCGTTTTTCTTAGTCCAACAGCTTGAAGGATTGAGTAACAAACTGGTATCTCTTTTTCAGGCGCTTCTGTAAGCGATACACGGATAGTATCTCCAATACCTTCTGAAAGCAGTGTGGCTATTCCCGCTGTACTTTTAATACGCCCATAGTCTCCATCGCCAGCTTCGGTTACACCTAGGTGTAATGGGTAGTTAAAACCTTCTTTATCCATTGTGTCAGCCATGAGTCTATAAGCAGCTAGCATTACTGGAGCTCTAGATGCTTTCATCGATATGACAATATTGTGATAATCAAGCGAATCGCAAATACGAATAAACTCCATAGCCGATTCCACCATGCCTATTGGTGTATCCCCATACCTAAATAACATTCTCTCTGCTAATGAACCATGATTTACTCCAATCCGAAGAGCTTTATTTTGATCTCTCAAGAGCTTAACAAGCGGTTCAAATCGTTCTTTTATTGTTTCTCCGATTGATTTGATCTCTTCCTTGCTAAATTCCTTTCTATTTGGGTCAGGCCTCTCGAATACAAATAAACCAGGATTTATCCTGACTTTCTCAACATGATTTGCCACTTCCAGTGCAATCTTCATTCCATTGTGATGAACATCAGCTACTAACGGAACAGATTGATATGTACTTTCTAACAAACTCTTGATTTCACCAACAGCTTTTGCATGAGCTAGTGACGGCACAGTAAGTCTTACTATTTCACACCCAGCTTCATGCAAACGACGTATACCAGAAGTAGCACCCTCAATGTCGAGAGTGTCTTCATTGATCATCGACTGCACTCTTACAGGATGATCGCTCCCTATTGAGACGTCACCAACCATTACGGTTCGCGTAGTTCTGCGATGAATCTGAGTGTCGTACCTATGGCAGCTTTCACTCAGGACTTCCGTGCTTGTCTTATTCAAGGTGGCAATCATGATTTGCAACCTATATCAACTATTAACTCTTGCATAGATTGTGCAGTCGTGATTTTATCAAGTCTATTCTTCACTTTTAAAAGATCTCCTTTGGTTAAAGAAGTCGGCCCGCCCTTGAGTTTAGTGGGATTTCTTAAGAGGAATGCAGGATGAAAGATAGGCATTGTGGATCTTCCTTCCCAATGATGCCAGTTACCCCGGAGGGTGGTAATGGGTTCTTTCACTCCTAGAAGCGTCTGGACGGCAGTTGACCCTGCGAGAATAATTATCCAAGGATCTACCAGTTCGATTTGTTGATGTAGCCACGGTAGTGAGTAGGACAACTCTTTTTGGGAAGGACGTCTGTTATTTGGTGGCCTGCATTTAATTGCATTACATACAAATACGGCTTTTTTAGAGTTGATTCCCACTTCTTCTAATAAAAAATCTAGAAGTTTGCCTGATCTCCCAACAAAAGGTGCGCCCAAGGCATCTTCTTTGGCACCTGGTGCTTCTCCAATAATCATTAGTCGAGCCAAGGGATTGCCTCGACTAACTACAACTTGACTCGCCGTATTCGAAAGGTGGCAGATGCTACAAACATTCGTTTTCTTCGTTTTTTCTGCTGGCATGGCTTTCTTCAGCAGAAAAAGGCCATGTTAGTTCTAGTCTTTAATTTTTAGGTACATAGGCCAAAAAATAGTTGCCCTCTGGATCTTTCATCCATGCTTCAGCGCCAAAGCTTTCCAAGTTGGGATTTTCAATTGCTATTGCGCCATAAGAGATAAGTTCCTCAGTCCAATTTTCCAAGGTTATAAGCGGGTTTTTTGATGCTTTGTTTTGTAGGCAAGGAGCCAATGCTTTTCCTATTAAAGGCCAAGGTTTGCTTCTAGAGGGCCTATAAATTTGAATCTTTAGCTTGGAAGCTTTTTGGTAAACCCAAAAATGAGTATTATTAATACCTTGAACGATCTCTCCGTGGATCGCAGAGGCATAGAATTTACAAAGGTTCTGAGGATTCTTTGAGGCAATCATCAAGCTTAATTCAATATTCGACATTTAAGGTTCTCAATGGCTTATAAAGGTTGTTTAATGGGCTTAATCAGGCAGGATGAGTTCTCTCATAAAGGGAACATTCTTTTTAAGCTGCTGCGACAATGCCAGATCCGCTTCTGATATCGCACAGGGCTATTACGCTCCAGCCCTCATTGACTTTGGCCATAAGTGCCAAAGCAAAGGCTCTTAAGCAGCAAGGGAAGGACATTTGTAGTCTCAGTGCTGGTGAGCCAGATTTCGACACACCTGATTTTATAGTTGAGGCAGCAGTTAAAGCTCTTAGAGATGGTATTACTCGTTATGGCCCTTCTGCTGGTGACCCTGAACTAAGAGAAGCGATAGCTTTAAAGCTTAGAGAAGTAAATAAAATATCTGTTGATTTTAAAAATGTATTAGTAACAAATGGTGGAAAACAAGCCATCTTTAATCTCTTCCAAGTAATACTCAATCCTGGCGATGAAGTCTTGATTCCAGTTCCTTACTGGTTAAGCTATCCCGAGATGACAAGATTTATGGGAGCAGTTCCTGTTTTCCTTCCTTCTTCTCCTATGGAAGATTTCAAAATTGATCTACAAATATTAGAGTCGTCGATAACACCTAAAACTAAGTTGCTTATTCTCAATTCACCTGGCAACCCAACAGGTAGAGTTATTTCATTAAAGGAACTGCAATCTGTCGCTGAAATTCTCAGGAAGCATCCCCATGTTTTTGTTATGTCAGATGAAATTTATGAATTTCTGCTTTCTAACAACCAAACTCATCATAGCTTTGCAAATGTTGCACCAGATTTAATTGATCGAGTTTTTACAGTTAATGGATTTGCAAAGGCATGGGCCATGACTGGATGGCGTGTAGGGTATCTCTGTGGAAATTTAGATGTCATTAATGCTGCCAGTTCTTTACAAAGTCAAAGTACTAGTAATGTTTGTAGTTTTGCGCAACGAGGCGCCCTTGCCGCATTAACTTCACCCATGAAGCCAGTACTGGAAATGGTTAATACTTACAATAAACGAAGAACAATGTTAACAAAAGGGTTGAATAACATACAAGGAATCTATCTTAGTAGTCCAGAAGGTGCATTTTATGCATTCCCAAAATTGTTAGATAGCAGTATTAGTTCTATTGAGTTTTGTAATTTAGCTTTAGAAAAGGAGGGTTTAGCCATTGTTCCTGGAATTGCTTTTGGGGATGATCAGTGTATTAGACTTTCTTGTGCCGTCTCAGAACCAACCATCCAAGATGGACTTGCTAGACTTGACAAGCTTGTCACCAACTAATTATTTTTTGTAGACGCAAAATCTCAATGAATTCAAATAGGATTATTCATCTTTTATCTTGGTTCTGTTTATTCTATGCACTTTCTATAGTTAATCCACTCTTTGCTTCAGAGATCTTGACTATTGGTGCAATACCCGATCAAAAACCTGAAAAGCTTAATCGACTTTATAATCTGCTCGCATTGGAATTGAGCAGTACCCTTAACGTACCTGTTAGATATATTCCTGTTACCAATTATCCTGCTGCAGTAACTGCATTCAGAACTAAAGGAATTGATCTGGTTTGGTTCGGAGGTTTGACAGGAGTACAGGCTCGCCTGCAAACACCAGGAGCAATAGTATTAGCACAAAGAGACATTGATAAAACCTTTCGAAGTGTTTTTATCGCTAATACTAAAAGTGGTATAGAAGTTGTTTCTTCGCAATCTGATCTTCTTAACCTTAAGGGAAAGAGATTTACTTTTGGTTCGGAAAGTTCGACGTCAGGAAGGCTAATGCCTCAACACTTTCTTCAACAAACAGGTATCACAATGAAAGACTTTAAAGGTGGTAGAGCTGGGTTTAGTGGTAGTCATGATGCAACGATAGCTTTAGTTCAAAGTGGCTCTTACGATGTAGGAGCATTGAATGAGCAGGTTTGGTTAGATAATGTAAAAAGAGGCAGAGTAAATGGCGATAAGGTAGTACGAATTTGGCGGACTCCAACTTATGTTGATTACCATTGGCTTGCCCAACCAGGTCTTGACCAACGTTTTGGTCGGGGATTTACAAATAAATTAAAGAAATCGTTATTAGCTCTCAGCTACAATTCACCAAGACATAAACAAATCTTAGATCTCTTTGGGGCGAGAAAATTTATACCTGCTGATAAGCAACAATACAATGACATAGAAAAAATAGGCCGACAATTAGGCAAGATTAGGTGAACAAGTTGCTTGTTTTAAAAGATGTATATGTACGAGGGTGTAATCAGCACCGTCTTAAGTCAATTAACTTATCAGTAAATTATGGAGAAACTATAGCTATATTAGGTAAGAGTGGTGCAGGAAAGACTTCTCTAATCTGTGTTTTAAATGGTACCTTACATCCTGATTCTGGAACGGCAACTTGGACAGATCAAGATATAAAAGCTCTTACATCTAGACAACGTAAGGAAATAGGAACCTTATGGCAGGATCTTCGTTTGGTAGAGGAACTTAATGTCGAGCAGAATATTAATTCGGGTGCATTGGGTTCTCATGGTTTTTTCTGGGCAGTTAGAAACTTACTAGGATTAATTGATAGTAACTCCTCAGCCAAATGTTTAAATGCGGTAGGTCTATCTGACGTCTATCTAAACCGTCCTATTAAGAAATTATCAGGAGGACAAAAACAAAGGGTTGCAATTGCTCGTTTGATCATGCAAAATCCTCGGATATTGTTAGCTGATGAACCTTTATCAAATTTAGATCCAATTCTTGCTACTGACATGTTGGCTTTCATTCTGGGAAGATCTAAGAATGGATTATTTCAATATCATCAGCAACAAACTTCCATTGTCACATTGCATAGGCCTGACTTAATTTCTGAATTCAATCGAGTAGTAGGATTGAAAGATGGTCAAATTATCTTTGACAGCATTCCTTCTAGAATTTCCTCATCGGAGATAAGTTTTCTATATACCTAATTAATGCGGAGATATACTCTAAGTCCAGTTTTATTCTGTTTTCTACCAGCGCTTTCTTTAATTCCTGTTCTTTACTGTGTAATCAGAGATATTCACGGCGGAGGTTTATACCTATTACGTGATTTCTTTTTGGCTGCATTCCAGCCATCCTTAGAAGTCTCTGTACTTAATTCAGCTCTCAAAGGTCTTCAAATAACTATATCCATTGCTCTTGTTAGTTGGCTAGTAAGTATGTTTTTTGGCATCATATTTGCCCTTTTAAGTTCGAAAATCTTTTGGAACCCTTATTCCATAAATGATTGGAGAGCTAATTTCTTTAAAAGAATCTTAGTTTTACCCCGAAGCATCCATGAATTAATCTGGGGTTTAATATTATTGCAATTTTTTGGACTAAGCCCTTTTGTCGCAATCTTAGCGATATCTATACCTTTCACCTCTATAATAGCAAGGGTGTTAAGTGAACAGTTTGATACATTAGATTCTAGAGACCTTATCGCACTTAGGCATACTGGAGCGTCATCATTTACAGCCTTTCTTACAGCACTTTTGCCAGATATTCTACCTATAATTAATAGTTATGGTGGATATAGATTGGAGTGCGCACTTCGCGGTGCAACCTTGCTTGGAGTATTTGGTCTAGGAGGGATCGGGACTGAAATGCAGTTGACCTTGCAATCTCTTGAATTTAAGGAGTTTTGGACTTCTTTATGGATTCTTGGATTAGTTGTTATATCACTAGAGAGATTTTTAATATGGACGCAAAAAGATACCTCTAATCATTCTCATTTAAAAAAAAGATTATTTGTTAATATCTTGCTTATCTCTATCCCATTTATAGCAGGTTTTATTTGGTTAGATGTTTTTGATTATAATCGCTATTCTACTCTTCACTTTTCTTTGGTTCATCTTCCTAATTTGTCAGATATAAGAATTGCTTTCTATACAATTCCAATTCTGGAGCATCTAGTCTCTACTCTTGCATTGACCCTTCTGGCTGCAGGTATTGCTATTGGAATAGCACCATTAGCACTAATTACTTGGCCCACTAGATTGGGTTCATTACTGCAAGGTTTTCTATGGGCCTTTTTTCGATTAGTTCCTTCGCCTCTTTTGTTACTTCTTTTATTGCTGTGCACTAGCCCAACTGTATTTGTAGCTGCTTTGGCTCTTGGACTTAATAATCTAGGCGTGATGGGTCGTCTGCTTCAAGAGCGTTTAAGTCAACAGAATAAAGAATGTTATTGGGCTCTTCTTTCATCAGGGGCTGGTCTTAGAACAGCTTGGTTGTATGGAGCCTTTTGTCCTCAAAGTAAAAGTTATCTCGCTTACGCTGGTTACAGGACCGATGTTATCTTGAGAGAAACTGCTTCAGTTGGAGTTGTTGGTGGAATAGGTTTTGGTTGGCAGTTACAAGAATCCCTAAGCTCATTTGCTTGGGCTGAAGTCTTGTTGGTTGTAGCAGTCTACTCCGTGTTAACCTTAATAGGTGAAATGGTTAGTGAGAACTTAAGTTCAAATTGGATCAAATCTAATACTATTACTCTGCAAAATAACCCTAAGGAAGTTAACTTTTCTAGCTAATGATTACAGCACCTCAGAAACTTATTGTTCTAGGAGATAGTGGAGTGTATGGATGGGGAGACCGTGAGGGCGGTGGTTGGTGTGAAAGGCTGAGAAGGCATTGGATGGAAAATCCAGGGGCGCCTGTTTTGTACCCATTGGGTGTTCGAGGTGATGGTTTAGAAAATGTAGCTAGCCGCTGGAAAGATGAATGGTTCAACCGTGGAGAGTTACGAAGAACAGTTCCTGATGGAATCCTCATATCTATAGGCCTTAATGATACAGCTCGAATTGGGAGACTGGATGGGAGGCCACAGCTATCTTGGGATGCATATCGTTTTGGTTTAGGCCAACTTTTGAAAGACATGACTAAACACTCCCATGTCATGGTTTTGGGGTTAACGCCGGTAGATGAGGAGATGATGCCGTTTGCTAAGTGTTTATGGTATTCAAACAAGTTTTCAGAAATTTATGAGGCACAAATAGAAGAAGTCTGTCTGGAACTAAATATCCCGTTCATGCCATTACTGCACTCTATGCTTAATGAACCTAACTGGCTAACCTTTCTTGAACCAGATGGAATTCATCTTAACAACACAGGACATAGCTGGATATATCACAGGCTAGTTAACTGGATGCCTCTTTTAAAATGGTCTAAACTATCGAGGGAGGAAGCTCCAACCCCTATTCTTTAGTTTTGTATTTGATTTACATTTCGAACGAATAGACTAGACCAATTGCTATCAACGAAGCGATCGAGGTTTGTATTGAATTTACTAATTCATTTGTAAGCCAGGTATATTTCTTTTGTAAAAGTGCGCCTAAAAAACTTTCTAATATTGTTGCTAGAAATCCAGAAATCAAAATTATAAAACCATAATTACCTATACGACTATGAAATAAGCCGACCATGATGGTTGTCATTAAAACACTGCCTAATAGGCTTGCGAATGTTCCCTCAAGAGTTACGGCTCCATCGGTACCTGGTTTTGCTGGTTTAAGAGTTGTAATCAGGATCGGATTCTTCCCCCAACGTTTTCCAATTTCACTGCCAAACGTATCTGAGAGCTTTGCGCTGAAGCTTGCAGCAAAACCTATTAACAGGTAATTGCTGGGCTCGACTCCTGCTTTGATAAGTAGTGCTAGACATGCACCAGTTGCAGCAGAACCCCATACATTCTCAGCGCCTCTGCGACCACCCCTGGCTTCAGCTATCCCAGCAGATTTCTTATATTTATAGCCTAATTTCGTAACTAGTGAGCCTAATACTAAATATACAATTACTGATAGCCAACCCTCCCAGCCTAGACACCCGAATAATATTGTCCCGAGAATTCCTGCGTTGATCCAGCCCCCTCTTGTAAGAAGAGGAAGTTTGTGGGCGGCAGAGACTAAGATTGCGTTGATTAAAAATGCAAATATCCACTCTGTGTCTATGAAAAGAAAGGAATACATTAACAAGATGAGACGTTGATGAAGTTAAGCATGTATCTAATAAAATTCTTATAAGATATTAATCATTAGAAATAGAAACAGATCTTTTCCATACTGCTAATTGTTGTGTAGCTGCAATAGCTGCGGTAGAGCTTCTAAGGATCGAATCACCTAGATTTAACTCTGTAACACCTTCTTTGGCTGCTAGTAACTCCTCTTTGCTTGTCCATCCACCTTCTGGCCCAATTAATACCCACGTTTCCTCAATATCTTTATCTATGCCTTTTAGCCAACAGTCTAGGCCAATCAATTTTTCTTTCCTAGTCGTTGCCAACCCTATTTTGGAGTTTTTATTTTTATTTTCTAACCATATTGATAATTCTTTGACTTCAAGTAACTTAGGACACCACAGCCTTTCTGATTGCTCTATAGCTTCTTTTATTATTACTTGCCACCTTAGTTGTTTCATATAAGAAAACTCTTGTGGACTTCTTCTTTCTGTATCTAGGGGCTGAATCTTATCTATACCGAGCTCTGAACTCATACGAAGTACTTCATCAAAACCCCTTTTGGGTACCGATATTCCTAAACATATATAGGGCCTCTTCTCCTTTATTGATATTAGTGGTGAATTTATTGATGTTGAAAGTCTAATTGACTCTTTCCCATTAATAGTTGAACTCCATAGATTTCCGCAACCATCAACCACAGATACCTTATCCCCTATTTTTAATCTAAGCACTCTTTTCAAGTAGTGACTCTCATTCTCACGAAGATGTACAACGTTTTCTTTTTCTTCGCTTTGACTTAGCCGATCTTTAGTAATCAGTATCCTTCTTGTTTCAGCCACAGTTAGTTAATCTTGTCTGGGAAATATTGCATCAGGGTGATCCTCGGTTGGCCACTCATCATTCATTCCCCCTATGAATATCTTTTCGAGTTTTACTATATCCGTGTCCATTTGCTGAAGAGAGTTGATTAATATATCTAGTGCTAAAGAGTCTGAGGTACCAAGATCTACCCAACATCTCCCCCAATTTCCTTGATATTCCATTTGTCCAACATTATGCATTAATGCAGGCATTCCCTTTGCTGCTTCTTCGTTGTCATAATTCATGAAACTTACATTTGTACCCTCTTCATGAGCTTGGAGGTTTTCAGCATTAAATCCCCCTAGGCGACCAATTACGTACCAACTGTCAAAAACACCATCGATATAATCTCGTTCTCCTTGGGTTGGTTGCTCCTCAAACCCAAGCCATATCCAACAGTTGAAAGGATCTACTTCCCGAAAAGTTACCTCCATAGCCTCATACGCGTTGTAAAACAGCTGATTGAAATGGCTTGATACTTGTTTGTTATAACTCTAATAGTTTAAATGTCTCTATTTGGGCATTTTCTTTGAAGCCTCAAATGCTTGAGCTACAAGGCATTCACTACCAGCCAGCAACGTCTGAGAAGGTTGTCCTGGAAAATATTGATCTTCAGGTGCGTTATGGCAAGCCTGCGATCATTGCGGGGCCTAGTGGTAGTGGTAAAACAAGTCTCGTCGAGATTATAAGTGGATTGGCTAAGCCTCAAAGGGGGACTTTTTACCTGGAGGAACAAGTCTTAAATCAGAGGCAAAGAAGATCACATTGCGGAGTCGTTTTTCAGTTCCCTGAAAGGCACTTTTTAGGATTGAGTATTGCCCAAGAATTGAGATTGGGGCATAGGCGCCTCTCTGGGGAGCAGCAGTCTATGGCCCTAAGAAGAGTAGGGCTTGCAAATATTGACGTTCGCCAGGCCCCTGAGAGGTTAAGTGGAGGTCAGCAGCGAAGATTGGCTGTTGCTGTTCAATTGCTCAGAAATCCAAAGATTCTTTTACTCGACGAACCAACGGCAGGTTTGGACTGGTCTGTTAGAGAAGAGGTTCTGGGATTGTTGGCAAAGATCTCAGAACAACAAATATTAATTGTGGTTACTCATGAGCCGGAACTTTTTAAGAATTGGAAAGTTTCTGAGTATTCGCTTCTTGAGGGCAAGCTCAAAAATGTTTCTACCTTGCCTAAGGGGCAATGAGGTCTATGGTTGATCAGCTTGTACGGGCAACAGCTGCTAACGGTGGCATAAGGTTGGTAGCCGTAAACACAACTTTAGCAACTCGAGAAGCAAGTTCTAGACACGGTTTATCTTATTTGACAACTGTAATGCTTGGCAGAGCAATGAGTGCAGGTTTATTGCTTGCTAGCTCTATGAAAGTTTCTCATGGCAGAGTTAATTTAAGATTCGGTTCAGACGGGCCTTTGAAAGGTCTAACGGTTGATGCAGGTAGGGATGGAACTGTTAGGGGCTATGTAGGCAACCCAGGACTTGAATTAGACCTGCTACAAAACTCTCAGGGGAAATATTCTTTTGACTTTAAATCAGCGGTAGGTAAAGGTTACTTACATGTGGTAAGAGACCAAGGAACTGGCGAACCTTTTACTAGCACCGTAGAGATTGTTCAAGGCGGTATAGGTGAAGATGTCGCTTCCTATTTGTTACATTCAGAACAAACTCCTTCTGCTGTTTTTGTTGGAGAAAAACTTAAAAAACAAAAATTAACCTGTATGGGTGGATTATTAGTTCAAATCTTGCCCAAAGCAGCAAACGAACCAGCCTTAATTACACTTCTAGATGAACGTTGTCGAGAGATAGATTCTTTTAGTGACTTACTAGAGGCTTCTCAAGATAATATGCATCAACTATTTTATAATATTTTTCCTGATCTAGATACTCAATCACTTAGATCTGTTCAATCTAGACAAGATGTTTATTTTAAGTGTAGATGCTCTAAAACAAGAAGTTTAGCTGCTCTCAAGTTGCTAGGTTCAGATGAACTTATGGATATTTTAAATGAAGAAGGCAAGGCAGAACTAAAATGTCATTTCTGCAGTAAGAAATACTTTGTTAGTGAGTTAGAGATAAAAGGATTAATTAATTGATTTGCCCTAATTTTTTTTATAATATCAATGACCCACCCCAGAGAAGTAATAGTGCTGGAATTGCTTGCAATTGATCTTCTGTAAAGGTTCCTGGGAATTGGCTTTGACTCTCTATTCCGTTAATCAGCAAACCGCCTATGATTAAGCCTGATGACAAAAGCACCACACTCCATCCAAGTGAGGAGAGTGGTTTTCTACCTCGGCGAACCTGACTTATAAATACTCCTATAGTTGATAGTGAAAGAATTAAATCAATACTCGCTTCAGGTGATACAAGTAGAAGAACTATTGATAAAATACCAAGAGATAATCTTATTGTGAGACCTTGTCCTTCAGCTAAACTGAATGAAGGAATTAATGGCTCTAATGTTTTATCTTTACTAGATGAGCTTATACTTTTTAGGCGTGAAATGATACCCCCTTGAGAATTATTCTGAGAATTTACTTGTCGTTCTTCTTGCTTGGATGCACTTGCCGCTGCTGTACTGAGCTTGCCTAGCTGTCTTTCTTTTAGACTAACCATTAGCAAAGCGTCATATGAGGCTTCTATCTTTGCTTTAGCTAATGGATCGTCCCCAGCTTCTACCAGTTTTTTATCTCTTGCTTTCTGGACATCATCGAAAGTTGCACCTTGTTCTAACCCCAAGGTGGTGTATGGGTCTTGCGACCCTGGATTAGGGCCTGAATCGGTGCCAGAAGACATGAAACCTTTGACTTGCTAAGAATGTCTCTAGAAACTTAGAGATCAACAAACATTGAAGATAACAGAGGGTTATCAAAATCTTTGTAAGTCTTTAGAACTATTCTTATAAGAGCCAACGAATAGGCTTGAGTATATGTTTGAAAATAGTCCTGGAGGTTCTGATCTAGAGATTAATAGGTTCGATTCCGCTTACTACAGGTGCTACCTTAGTCATATCCAGATCTGGATGTTCTTCCTTTAATTGATTAAGGTTCCAATCATTTTTGAAAAGGAGAACAGGTCTCATCCATGGATCTTGAACAGTCTTGCAATTAAATATACGGCCTACTTTTTCTAATTCAGGCCAACCACCTGTAATCCATCTTGCTAATTGAAATCCCATTGGTTCAATTATAGTGGCAACACCATATTCATGTTCTAAACGATGTTGGACAACTTCCATCTGCAGTTGACCAACTGCGGCTAAGATCGGATCCCTCTTGCTTTGATCTGTGTCATAGAGAATTTGTATAGCACCTTCTTCTCTTAACTCGTTCACACCTTTTCTGAAGTTTTTAAATGCTGAGGGGTTTGGATTTCTTAGCCAACTAAAAAGTTCCGGACTAAAACAAGGAATACCTTGGTATTCTATTCTTTGACCTGTGTAGAGAGTATCTCCAATTGCGAACATGCCAGGATTGTTTAGACCTATAACATCACCTGGGTAGGCATCATCTACTACTGAACGATCTTGGCCAAAAATTTTCTGAGGTCTTGATAAACGTATTTGTTTGCCTGTTCTTGCATGCCGCACAGTCATGTCTTTCATGAATCGGCCACTGCATATCCGAATGAACGCAACTCTATCTCTATGTTTGGGATCCATGTTTGCCTGAAGCTTAAACACAAATCCCGAAAAATCTGATTTTAGTGGACTTATTGGCCCACTATTCGAGTTTCGGGCTGTTGGGCCTTGTGCCATCCTTAGGAACGCATCAAGGAATGGTCGAACACCGAAATTCGTCATTGCAGATCCAAAAAAAACAGGTGTTAAATCACCAGAGTGGATAAGATCTACATCCATGGGAGAACCAGCTTCTTCAATAAGATCAAGTTCTTCTAAAGCTTTTTCTAGAAGCTCACTTTCTACTAAATTTTCGAGTTCTGGATCATCAATACTTATCTGCCTTTCAATAGACTGTTTTCCTCTCTCACCTCTAGTAAATAAGATGACTTTTCGAGATTCTCTTTCAATAATTCCCCTGAATTCATCGCCACTACCAATTGGCCAGTTAACAGCCCAGGTAGATAATCCAAGCTCTGCTTCAATCTGGTCTAATAGTGAAAGAGGTTCCTGACCAGGTCTATCCATTTTATTGATAAAGGTGAATATAGGAATTTTTCTCATTCGACAAACCTCGAACAATTTTCTTGTTTGAGGCTCTAGACCTTTTGCTGCATCCTCAAGCATTACAGCATTATCTGCTGCAGCTAAAGTACGATATGTGTCTTCGGAAAAATCTTGGTGGCCAGGAGTATCTAGAAGATTTATTTTAGATTTCCTATATTCAAATTGTAAAACAGTTGATGTTATAGATATCCCTCTTTGCTTTTCTAATTCCATCCAATCTGATGTTACCTTTCTTTGTTCACCTCTAGCTTTTACTGCTCCAGCTTGTTGAATAGCTCCACCATATAATAATAATTTTTCTGTTAGAGTTGTTTTACCAGCGTCAGGGTGAGAGATGATGGCGAAGTTTTTTCTCTGCATTACTTCTCGGCGCAGAGTTTTGTCTAGTGATTCATCTGGATCACCCTTGGAGATTTCGTTAACAATTGGATTAGAACTCATAAATTTTTCTTTTGGTTAGCTTTTAGAGTGATTTTGAAGAGGTTCCTACAATTTCAAGATAACGATCATCTACTTCTCTCACCTCCAAAGATTCCAAACCAGCTTCAGAAAGTTGACTCTTGACCTCATCAACGTTAAACGCAGCAAGTAAGGATGCAAGATAGTCTTTCCTAAGTACTTCAGGTGCCGACGGTAGATACTTTCTTTGTAACGCTGTGGCCTCCTCAATAGATGATGGTCTTCTTAGATCTCTGTGAAATTGTATTGAGTCTTCTCTGCTTAATTTCTTCACTGTCCTCCAAAATACTTGCACATCATGGAGATGGTGAAGAACACTGTTGCTAACAAGAACATCTGCTAGTGGGTCAATCTTGCTTTTACCATTCGATATTGAGTGCATATTTTGAAAAAGATAGGAAAGTCCACTTAAGTCTGAATTTGAGTTGTTTTGCTTTTTTCTGAGTCTTGCCATTCGAATCATTTCAGCTGAGCCCTCTATCCCAATAGTTTTGGCTTGTGGCCAGGTTTTGGCGATTAACTCTGTGAGTTTTCCCGGTCCACATCCAATATCCATTATCAAAGTATCTGAGTCGATGGTTTTCTTGGCAAGCTCAATGCTTTCTGCAAGGCTTTCAAGGTAGGAACCATCGCTAGCAGAAAAATTCGCATTTGTATAGGCTTCGACTTGTGAAGCTTTGTTCATTAACTCAGGTTCTTCGACTCTCTTCACAGTCACTGGGATCATTAGCTTCATTGTCCCTCAAACACTGCAGATGGTGTTAAAAAAACTTGCTTGCCCTATTTGTGGCGTTAGCGTGCTCGTACTTCTTATAGTTTTTTGGACTTGACTCTTACATCTACTGAAATCGAAAACGCAATGGCAGCCCTCGTAAATGACTGCCCCCAAAGAGATTTCCCTGCCACCGCCCCTGCGGCTAACCCTGTCTTTTATCGGACATATAGTCGAAAAACACCAGACGGTAGAGAAAGCTGGTCAGAGGTTGGCAAACGCAATCTTGAGGGGTTGAGAGAACTTGGCCATCTAACTGCCGATGAGATCTCTCTTATGGGTCGCATGCAAGCCGAGAAGAAAGCACTCCCATCAGGACGTTGGTTATGGATTGGTGGTACTCCGTGGATTAATAAAACTAATAATTTTTCTGGAGCTTATAACTGCACTTCAACCAACCTTGTGGACTGGGAAGCATTCGGGCTAATGATGGATCTTGCGATGATGGGTTGTGGAACAGGAGCTGTTATAGAGCCTCATTTAATTGAACAACTTCCAAAGGTTATTAATCATTTGAGTATCAAAAATGTTTCTGAGATTGGATTGACTCCTCCTTCTCAGAGACAAGAAAAAACTACTTTTAAAATTCAAGATCAACAAGTTTTTGTAAAAGTTGGAGATAGCCGCAGAGGATGGGTAGAGAGCTATCAACTTCTACTTGAACTGTGTAGCAATGAGGATTATGAAGGTAGAGAGATCGAAGTAAGCATAGATCTTTCAGATATACGACCTGTTGGGGAGTCTTTAAAAGGTTTTGGTGGCATGGCTAATCCAGTTAAACTTAAGGATTTGTACGGCCGTGTAGCAAGACTTCTAAACAAGGCTGTTGGTAGGAAATTGACATCAGTTGAATGCTGTTTACTTATTGACGAAGCCGCAGTAACGATAGTTGCTGGCAATATCAGGCGAAGTGCGGGCATGAGACAGTTCTTTTCAAAAGATTTGGCGGCATCAGGAGCCAAGGAGAATCTTTGGCAACAAGATACAGAAGGGAATTGGCGGATTGATCCCGAACGTGATGCGCTTAGAATGGCAAATCACACCAGGGTTTATCACAGCAGACCAAATTTCGAAATAATTTTAGAAGCAGTAAATAAACAATTTCAATCTGGTGAAGGTGCTATTCAATTTGCACCTGAAGCTATAGCAAGATCAAATGCCGACTTGTTAACTACCGAATCTCTTAGAACAGAATTTATAGATATATATTGTGATCAAGGTAAGAAAGAAGCTGGAGATTGGCTTCAAAAGAATCATGGCCCTTTTTCTCAAGCAGAATTACAGCACCGATTAGGTCGTTACGGGTTAAATCCATGTGGTGAGATATTAGGAGCCGATTTTCATTGCAACCTTGCTGAAGTTCACCTTAATCAAATAGATCCATCCGATGAGCGAGGTCAAGTTGAGGCTTTTAAAGCAGCTTCATTGTCTGTTGTCTGTCTTCTTAACCATCGCTTTGAGATAGATCGGTATCGCCAGAGTCGTTCTTGGGATCCAATTGTAGGTGTTAGTTTTACAGGCCTATTTGACTTTTTTGTTCATGCCTTTGGTACTGATTGGTTGAAGTGGTGGGAGGAGGGCCGACCTGATAATTCCCAAGGTCAAGAATTTAAAAAGCGGGAGGCTATTTATTTAAATAAATGGAAAAAAACTGTTAATGAAACTGTTTGGGATTATTGCGATAGGCATGGTTTAAGAAGACCCAATCGATGCACAACTGTTCAACCTGCAGGTACCAAGAGTTTGTTAACAGGTGCCTCTCCTGGATGGCACCCTCCCAAAGCACAACGCTTTATTCGTCGAATAACTTTTAGAAAAAATGACCCAGTTGCAATGGCATGCATGGATTATGGGTACAATGTAGTTCCTTCCCAATCTGATAAAGATCAGAAAGGTAGATTATTAGATGACCCTTTTGATACAAGATGCACTGAATGGTTAGTTGAAATTCCTACAGAAGTAAGTTGGGCAAATCTTCCTGGAGCTGATGAGATTGATATTAATAATTTCTCTGCTCTTGCACAATATGATTTCTATATGCAGGTTCAAGGTCATTACACAGAGCACAATACTTCAGCGACAATTGAATTTAGAGAAAATGAAATTGAAGACCTAGCAAAAGCAATACATTTAAGTATTCAAAAAGGTGATGGATATATTTCAGCAGCCCTTTTAGCTAGATTTGATGCAAATGCTACGTTCCCAAGACTCCCCTTTGAGCCAATAGATTTAGATACTTATGAGTCCCTTCAGAGCGAAGTAATTAAACGACGAATTAGTACTGACTTCTTCGATGCACTTCATCGTTATGATGAAGGTGAGCTAACAGAAGCTGGACCAGCTGGATGTGATTCCGATAAGTGCCTGCTACCTTTGTCAGAGCCTAGTAAATAATTTATTCCACATATCCTACAAAGAGGTTGCAGTGAGATTAATCATTAGCAGCCTCTTTTTTGTTACTCCCTTGAAATTATACATTCTTATATTTATCTTCAATAGAATAATTAACAGCTTTGATAGCAGTTTTGATCCAGAAGTAAAGCCAGCACCATATTCCTACAAATTTAAACCCCTCCTCTATGATTTGAGCAGTGGTATAATCAAATGGAAAAAAGTCCTGAAAAATATCAGTTATAAGTGATAAGCCCAACATTATAGAAGCACCAATAAAGCTTAGAGAATGACTATGAGTAATCAATTGCCTGAATCGAACTAAAATATTAATTATGATTATGATGTAAGAAGTATATAGAATGTCCTGGAATATTTGTCTTTGATCATGCAATAAAAAGAAATCATCAAGGCAGAGTAATGTGGAAAATATTCCACCAACCAGGAGAAATCTTTGCCAATCCTTTTGTGTTGTTATTCCAGAAAGGCAGCTAAATAGAGAAACTGCAGCAGCTGCTGCCCATAGAAGTATGCCAATATTTGAGATCATTCCTACACCTATGGGATATCTACATGTTTGCAGCAGATCTCTTAGGACTAATTCAGTGTCTATGCCATTACTTGTACATATTATTAGAATTAAGGCATAGAGGGCTATTGCTGGGAGAATGGAGGTGAGGAGAAAACGTGTAATTGACAAATTTGGTTTTTTTCTACTGGAAAGCATTGGTTTGATTTTCTAGATGATTATTAAGTAGCGGCTCCACTTTAATCTATATATTTTGGTAGTTAATGAAAATGGAAGTTATAATGAGTATAATTGACTAAATTCTACAATAAGTAAATCGAAACTAGCCGCTGTATCTTTGATGACTCTAGTTATACGATTAATTCAAAAAGCTTTCTATTTCTGATGCTGTAGTATCCCAATTAAAGGTTTCTGATTTAACAGGACCATTTTTTCTTGAGTCATTTAGGAGAGTATTGTCTTTTGAAACTACATACATAGCATTGGCAATGTCTTTGGCATTGTTAGGATTAACATATATTCCTAAGTTGCCTAAAACCTCAGGAAGCGCACCTTTATTTGAAGCTATTACAGTTGTCCCGCAAGCCATTGCTTCTAAGGCTGGCAACCCAAATCCTTCCCAAAGACTCGCAATAACAAGTGCCTTACATTGATTTAGTAATTTGAGTCTTTCTTGGTCTGTTATCCAGTTGCGCCAATCACACAAGTGCGATATGTATAATTCGTCAGCATATTTCTGAAGTTTGGGAGTATAACGCTTATCAAATGGTCCTACAAAAATAATCTTATGATTTTGGTTTTTAATTAAGGAAAATGCTTGTAATACCCTTTTGAGATTTTTATGTGGATTGTGTCTACCAAGAACTAAGAAGAAATCTTCTCGTGGTAAGTCTAGTGGGTAAAACTTGCTTCTGTCGAAACCTAATCTTATAGGAACTAATTTCTTTGACGGTATTTTAATTAACTGATTAATCTCACGCGCTGTAGCCTGTGAGTTACAGAAAACTAGCTTTGCCTGATGAAGTATGGCAGGAACATAACTTAAGTTATAAGCTAGTTGAATATTTATATGTGGGTACCGTAGTGGAATTAGATCATGCGCAATAACTACTGAAGGTATACCTTTCAATAGTGGAGCCTCGGGTAGAGGAGAGAGTATGAGGTCTGCTTTTTGTTGCCTTACTATTTGTGGAAGATGAACTTGTAACCAGTAAAGTCTTCTAATATGTCCTTTTATACCATATTCGGGAGACAAGTTAGACGGAATCTTGATACTACCTTCTCTCTTTATATTGAGTGGATCTAGAAGAAATATGTTTTTTGGACTTAATGCCTTGATTAGATCCCTTGCTAGGGTTCCAATACCTGTATTTTTTGTTCCTATAAAACTCCCGTTGAATAATGTTAGTCCCATACCAGATAAATTAGACGTGGACTCCTCTATTTTATCTGCTTCTTAATATCTTAGAGAAATTAATTATATTTATTCTATTTTGCTAAGTTAATTGCTTAGAAAAAAGGTTGATAGAACAAACCTACGATATAATGTGATTGCAATCAAGAGATGAAATTGAAGCGTATAATAGGCATAACGACACTATGGAGAGATAGCGCAAGTTATATTCGTAAATCTTTGAACCAATTAGAGTTATTAGAGGAAGAGCTTAGTTCTGTCTATAAATTCATATATTCTTTTTACGAAAATGATTCAGTCGATGACACAGCTGAGCACTTACGCACGTGGCTATCCTCTAGAAAAGGATATCTGACAAGTGAAAAAAACAGCTTACCACAATGGAATAGCTTACCTTCTAAGCAGCGAACTAAGCAATTAGCTAACTATAGGAACCGTTGTTTACATCCTCTAGTCAATCATCAACTCGCCTATCTCTTTGTATTGGACAGTGATATAAATTATGATATTAATCTCCTTTCTAGGATGATA
>QCKN01000012.1 GCA_003215295.1 Prochlorococcus sp. AG-409-P03
GCTAGATCCGCAGAAATTCTGGTGGGTGACCTTAGAGAATTTTTCAAGTTCTACACCTCTTTCTAAAAGACAGGCTGAACTTGAGGCGACTCTTCTTGGGTTGGGTGGGGGTACATGGCAGAAAAATCTTTATGAGGCGGGTTTCTCTGCAGATTTGGTTAAGAGCTTGTTGCTTAGAGGAAGGGTTACACGTGAAAAGCGCCAGAGACCTGATCTGAAGGTCAAGAGTAGCTCTCCCATTGATTCTGATTTGGAGCCTCCTCAGTTGCTTACTGACGAACAACAGGTTGCTATGGACACATATCTTTCTCAACCACCAGGGTCAGCCTTATTGCTATGGGGCGTAACTGGATCAGGTAAGACTGAGGTCTATTTGCAAATTGCCGCGAAAGAATTATCGGTGGGAAGGAGTTGTTTGATCCTTACCCCTGAGATTGGCTTGATTCCTCAGTTGGTTGATAGATGTATTAGGCGCTTTGGTCGAAAGGTAATGGAATATCACAGCGGCTGTCCCGAAAAAGACAGGATTAGGGTTTGGCAGGAAGTCTTGAAATCTGAAGAGCCATATTTAGTTGTTGGAACTCGTTCAGCAGTATTTCTTCCGTTGGGCAAATTGGGATTGATTGTGCTTGATGAGGAGCATGACACGTCATATAAGCAGGAGTCACCAATGCCTTGCTACCACACTCGAGACCTGGCATTAGATCGAGCTGGCAGGACAGGGGCACGAGTTGTGTTAGGTAGCGCAACGCCTTCACTTTTTACTTGGAAATCATTAAAACCTAATGGAGTTATTCACTTGGCTCGCTTGAGACGCAGGATTTCCGATAAACCACTACCTACTGTTCACGTAATTGATATGAGACAGGAATTAGCGGAAGGGCATCGCCGCCTAATTAGTAGACCACTTATGGATCGTTTATCACGTTTGTCTGAACAAGGAGAACAGGCGGTTTTATTGGTTCCAAGGAGAGGATATAGCAGTTTCTTGAGTTGTAGGAGTTGCGGCGAAGTAATTCAGTGCCCACATTGCGATGTGGCTCTTACTGTTCACAAAGGCAACGAAGGAACTCATTGGCTCCGCTGTCATTGGTGTGATCATCGAGCAAAGATTCAGTCCAACTGCCAAAGCTGTGGTTCAAGCGCATTTAAACCTTTTGGGTCTGGAACTCAACGAGTTATGGAGCATCTTTCTCAAGAGCTTAAAGATCTCAGGCTTTTGAGGTTTGATAGAGATACAACAGGAGGACGTGACGGACATCGCCGACTGCTTGAGAGATTTGCGAATGGGGAGGCAGATGTACTGATAGGAACCCAGATGCTTGCCAAGGGAATGGATTTACCCCGAGTCACTCTTGCAGCAGTTCTAGCTGCAGATGGGTTGCTGCACCGGCCAGATTTATTGGCTGGTGAACAGAGTCTTCAGTTGTTCATGCAGCTTGCAGGACGTGCTGGGAGAGGAGAACGCCCTGGGAAAGTTTTGGTTCAGACTTATTGTCCTGAGCACCCAGTAATTCTGCATTTAGTTGATGGTCGTTATGAGGAATTCCTGAAGAAGGAAATGCACCTAAGACAAGAGGCTAATCTGGTTCCTTTTAGTAGAGCTTGCTTGCTTCGAATTTCTGGCATTTCAAATTCATTAACGGCTACAGCGGCAGCAACTTTGGCTCAGAAAATCAAATTTTCTTGTCAAGATCAAGGATGGACTTTAATTGGGCCAGCTCCTGCTCCAGTCAATAGAGTCGCAGGAAAAAGTCGTTGGCAAATTTTATTGCATGGACCGGAAGCTAGCCCATTGCCATTGCCATTGGGAAGTGAGTTATGGAATGCTTTGCCAAGAGGGGTTTCCTTAGCGGTAGACCCTGACCCCTTAGAACTTTAGGGATTGCAATTTCTTCGTTTATTGATTTATGGATGGAGAGGTTAGGGAAGTTGAAGATGATTTCTTTTATGCTTAAGAACCACTTTATTTGAAACGAGTAGTTTTATGTAGCTAAAATGACTCCTGCATATAGGTGATCCTCGAATAGTTGTCTACTATGAAATAGTTACATGCTATGCCTTGGAGTGAACATTAAAGTAGTATTTATTTTTTAGCTAATCAGGGGTGCATGATTTCTTTAATGCCAATCGACCGTAGGTGCTTTAAGAATTCACGACTCATATTGAGATGAAGGATTTTGAGTTCTTAGTCACCTGCCTAAAATATTTCTACTTGCGATCCCTTTCTTGGTAAGGCATCAAACTTGACTTACTAAGGTGAAAGCTAATTTGTTGGCGTTTTATTCTGCGCACGTTAGTTGCATGGCTTCACGTTTGATAGATGATATTTCGGTTTTAATCGAATTCAACTACTTAAAAGTAGGGTTAGGCAAATAAAAATAATGATTGTAAGAGTGGAGAAGCCGATTCCTAAGGCTTTAGTGGGTCCTGTTGGTGGTAATGGCTTTGTAGAGGCTTTTTTAATTCCTTTTGACTTTGACCTTCTGAATTGATTCTTCCCAACTAATGGGTTTGATCCCAAGTTTGGAAGTTCAACTGACCAGTTTTTGGGCCTCTCTAGAGTTGGAGCTTCGAGAACCGCGAGGAGCTGCCTAGCTTCCTGGCGGATTTGTGTGTCTTGGCATTTGGTTAATTCTCTACAGGTTGAGATAGCTTTTCCTTCTTCTCCTTGTCCCATCCATGCTGTAACCATTAGCATCCTGATCGATGCTCCTTTTTGCTCATTAACAGAGTGTTGTTGAGCTAAAGGCTCTAGCAAAGATAGAGAGTAACGATAATCTCCTCTTTCTAATGCTGCTTCAGCAGAGACTAATGCTGAGGCCATACTTCTATTAGACTCGCCTACTAATCATTGTGCCTATACCTTTATTAGTAAAAACTTCTAATAGCAGGGCGTGAGGTATGCGTCCATCGATGATATGCGCAGCATTGACTCCTTGAGATAAGGCTCTAATGCAGCATTTGGTTTTTGGTGTCATGCCTCCTCTTACAACGCCATTGTCTATTAATTCATGGGCTTCAGGGAGATCTAATTCTCTAATTAGAGACCCTTGGTCTCGTTCGTTAAGCAAAATTCCTGGTGTATCAGTTAATAGGATTAGCTTTTCTGCTCCTAGAGATCCTGCTAACTCTCCAGCAACAGTATCTGCATTGATGTTGTGAGAACGACCATCTCTATTCGCAGCAACGCTTGAGATTATTGGAACATATCCTTTCGCGAGTAGGGGCTCTAGTAGATCGGTGTTCACCTTTTCTATCTCTCCAACTAGTCCATGACTACCATTGCCTAGTTGACGTACTTCTATTAGTCGTCCATCAATACCGCTTAGCCCAACTGCCATTGCACCTAGTTTATTAAGACCATTTACTATTTGTTTGTTTACCCTGCCGACTAAAACCATCTCAACAACATCCATGGTCTCTGAATTTGTTATTCGCAGCCCATCGCGAAACTCGGTCTTGATGTCTAGACGTGTAAGCCATTGATTTATTTCAGGGCCGCCTCCATGAATCACTACTGGTTGAACTCCAACACTTGCTAAGAGGGCTATATCTCTAAAAACAGCTTCTTGTAAATTTCTGTGAGCCATTGCTGCTCCACCGTATTTCACGACAATTCGTCGTCCGTTAAAGCGTTGAATATATGGAAGTGCCTCACTAAGAACTGAAACCCTTAATGAGTCCTCTCCTGAGAAATTCTTTTGGATTTCATTAAGGCTGTTCTGAATGCCTTCTTTACTAATTTCGTGTGACTCCATATCGTTAGATGCTTTTAATCTTGATTTTGTTTTGGAAGAATAAATAGATCAAGTTTTCCTTCTGGGGATCCAATTAGTTTTGCTTCTAAGCCTTTTGCAAAAAATCTGCCTAGACGCTCTTTTTTCTCTTCCCATCGCTCAAGAGAAACTCCAGCAAGGTTAAATCTCAATCGAACTCCATATCCTCCTTGGTCAGTTTCTATTTCTTCAATTTCTATTAATTGAGGAGGGTTCTCGTCATCCCAAAGTTTTAGAACCTTAAGGGAAGATTCCAGATGTGCATTTTGGCCATAACGCCATCTTGTTACATCTCCAACTAATTTTGCTAGTTCAGGGGGGCCTTTCTCTCTCGCTTGGGCAACTAAGTCAGCAGGAACTACTCTTTTTGCAGGTGCTAGCTCTGTGCTTTTCAGTGCTATCCCTGCCAAAAAAATAGGAAAGCCATAAAACAATGTTGGTACGCTTAGGTTTGCAGCGCCTGTCATATATGCCAAACCGCCTATAACTGTTAGGACAGCTCCGGTAACAGTAATGAGGTTGGCTGGAGAAAAAAGACCATTCATAGGTTTCATTGTGACTTCCTTTATCCCAGTATGCGTTTGTTGGAGGGAGTGTTATTTGTGACCTTGCCCAAAAGTCAAATTACTCACATTGCACGACTCATAGCTGAGTTGGATCAAGATAGAGCCTGGCTTCTTGAACAAATCGATAAAGGAAGGTGGACTGACCTTCGGCTTGATTTGGCTGCCTTTGAGAGAGAATTGGGTAGGTTCTTGATAAGGGCTTCTGAGAAGCTAGAAGAGGTGGATCCTACTTAAACAATGGCCCTAAAAAGGTATTTCATCAGTATCAGGGACAAGCGGCGAGCTATTCCAGCTGACTTCTTCTGTGTCTGCTGAGTTGGCTATAGGTGTCGGGGAGTTTGCGTTAGTACTTTCGGGAGACCCTTTAGAGAGCAGATGAAGTTTGGAAAGAGTTAACTCGGCGCGTTTCTCCTTGGTTCCATCTTGCCTGGGAAGAGTGCTCATTCTTAATCGACCTTCTACAAGAACTCTTTGACCTTCTTTAGCGCTGTTCTGCATTTCCTGAGCGATGTTTCCCCAACCAACTACTCTTATTTCCCCTGGAGGGTCATCAGCTCTCAGGCCTTCAAACGTCACTTCCATTTCAGAGATGGGTGTTTTGTTGTCTTGGGTATAACGGAGTGTGGGAGCTTTTTTGATCTTTACTTCGAGTAAGCAGTGGTTCATGTCCGAATTAAGTAATGAGCGCCATCTTGATGCACACTCGCGATAATGGCCAGAGGCACCTTTGGCTGCTTTCTGGAACCGGAGAGGGCCCCCAGTTTGCGGAGGCTTTGATAAGAAAGGGCTGGAAGGTCACTGTTAGCGTTGTTTCTTCAAATGCGGCTAAGTCCTATTCAGAGCTTCCAATAGAGGCACTTAGGGTTGGGGAGATTGGAGGGACTGAAGGAATTCGAAAGGTTTTTCTGGAGACTGAGCTTCTTCATTCAGGATTTGACTTGGTTGTAGATGCTACGCATCCATTTGCTGTTGTTATTACCTCTGAATTAAGCAAGGTATGTGAGGAACTTTCCCAGCCTTTGCTGCGCTATGAAAGGCCTCTTGAGAGCCCTTCAGGGGCAGAGATTTTGCCTGATTTGCATGCTCTTTCTTATGAAAAGTTAGCGGGCATGAACCTTTTACTTGCTATAGGAATAAAAAATCTGTATCAAGGCGTTGAATCGGCACGACAAGCTGGAGCTAACGTATTTGTTCGAGTATTACCTAACCCTTTAAGCCTTAGAAAAGGATTGTCTTGTGATTTGCCTGCTAACCACTTGGTGGCTTTGTATCCTTTCAAATCCATCCCAGTCGGAGGGGTTGAAACGTCCCTTTGCAAACGCTGGGGAATTGATGGAGTTGTTTGTAAGCAATCGGGAGGGTTGACGCAAAAGATGTGGCAGGAAATTTGTAATACAGAAAACATTCAACTTTGGCTTCTTAAGCGACCGATTAAATCATCTGTAGGTGAAGTGTTTTTTAGCTTTACAACACTTATGCATAGGATATCTAACTTTGAGTAAAAAGGTATATGACCACTTTGTTTTCTAGATGTGACTCAGATTAGAATTAATGAGTTAGCTATTGTTCTTACGACAGAGGCTAATCTTGCTAAGGCGGAGGATCTTGCAAAGGCCCTTTTCTCAAGAAGATTAGTGGCTTGTGTTAACTTTCGTGAAGTAGATTCCTTCTACATTTGGCAGGGCGATTTGGAGAGGAGTAAAGAAGTTCAATTATTGATTAAGACAACACGTCAAAATTTAAAAAAACTTCTTATTGCAATTAAAAGCCTGCATAGTTATCAGTTGCCAGAATTGATTCATTGGAATGCTTCCTCAAGTGAGGAATATAATAGTTGGTTAGATCAAGTTACTTGTTAGCCTAAGACTTAATTTAGACTAAGCTTTCTTTGACTAAATCACTAAGTGAAGATTGACTTCTAGAGCCTAATTGGGTCACTATATGTCCAGCACAGATGGATCCTATTTTTCCACAGGTTTGAAGATCTTTACCTTTGGTATATCCATGCAAGAATCCTCCAGCATAAAGATCACCTGCTCCTGTTGTATCTATTGTTGGGCCAAGTTGATATGAGTTAATTTGTAGCTGTTCTTTCTCTGTAATGATGACTGAACCTTTTTCTCCACATGTAATTGCTGATACTTCGCAAACACCTTTAACCTTTTCTATGGCATTGGATAAAGAAGAGCTGTTATAAAGGGAAATTATTTCACTCTCGTTTGCGAAAAGAATATCTACCTTTGTTTCTAATAGTTCAAGGAAACTGTCTCGATGCCTATCAACACAGAAAGAGTCTGATAAAGACAGTGCAACTTTGCCGCCCGCTGATTTACTGAGTTCAGATGCTGCTAGAAATGCTTCTTTGGCTGATGCGTTGTCCCAAAGGTATCCTTCTAAGTATAAAACCTTTGATTGCTCAATTACTGATAGGTCAAGATTCTCAGGGCTGATAAGTACAGAGGCGCCAAGATATGTGCACATTGTTCTTTGAGCATCAGGAGTTACAAAGATCAGACAGCGAGCTGTAGAGGGGCCCACAAGAGCTGGAGGGGTCTCAAAGAGGGCTCCTGAAGCACAGATATCGTGGGTAAATATGTGTCCAAGCTGATCATTTTTTACACGCCCAATGAATCTTGTTTTGCTTCCAAGTTGAGCAAGACATGCGAGTGAGTTTGCGGCTGATCCACCTGAACTTTCAATGCCACTGCTCATAAATGAATACAGCAATTCTGCTTGGGCTTCGTCGATTAAAGACATACTGCCCTTTACTAAAGAGTTCTTTTCGAGAAACGAGTCTTCTATTTGTACAAGTACATCAACTATGGCATTGCCTATGCCAACAACATCTAGAGGAAACTTCTTAACCATGGATTTTGAGGAAACTTTTTTTAGACGGTATTCGTGAGAGTAATGTTTAGTTTGAATGTCAACCTTTGCTCAGGTTGACATTTAAGAGCTAAGAAGTGCTCGTTTGGGGCCATGAATAGGATCTTCAACAACTATGGTTTGATCCCTACTTGCCCCCAAGGAAACAATTGCAATAGGTACTTCCATTAGCTCTGCAAGGAAACGAAGGTAATTCATTGCTGTGGAAGGAAGATCTTCGAGCTTGCGACAATCTTCGGTAGAGCATTTCCAGCCTGGGAGTGTTTTATAAATAGGCTTGCAATTTGCAAAGCTCTGGGCAGAACTAGGAAAATGCTCAATTGTCTTCCCATCAAGTTCATAAGCGATACAAACTTGTATCTCATCTAACTCATCTAGCACGTCTAATTTTGTAATAGCAAGACAATCAAGACCATTTACTTCTACTGCATATCTCCCAATAACACCATCGAACCAACCACACCTTCTTCGCCTGCCAGTGGTTGTGCCGAATTCACCCCCTCTATCGCAAAGTTGGTCGTTCAGGCTGCCCTGAAGTTCAGTGGGGAAAGGACCTTCTCCTACTCTAGTGGTATAGGCCTTTGCTACTCCAATCACCCTATCTATCAGTGTGGGCCCAACGCCAGCTCCAATACAAGCCCCCCCAGAAACAGGATTAGATGAAGTTACAAAAGGGTAAGTCCCATGATCAAGATCCAATAGCGTGCCTTGTGCGCCTTCAAAAAGAATATTTTTCTTATTCCGTGCTGCTTGGTGAATTGCCCTAGAGCATTCGACTACGTGAGGAGCCAGGCGTTCTCCATAATGCAGATACTCTTTAATTACCTCTTCATTTTGTAAGGGCTTGACTCCATATACTCTTTCTAAAAGCTCATTTTTCTCAGCCAAAGGCCCGTCAAGCCTTTCATGCAGCTTTTGTTCATCGAGTATGTCTATAACACGAATTCCATTGCGCTCTGCTTTGTCTGCATAGGTAGGGCCAATTCCTCTTCCAGTGGTGCCAATCTTTTGGTCTCCTCGCCTTTGCTCGATTGCTTGGTCTAACAATCGGTGGTAGGGCATGGTTACGTGAGCTGTCGATGCTAATTGGAGTCCTTGTATATCAATATCGTTTTCTTTCAACATGTCTATTTCTTTCAGTAACACCTTTGGATCTATTACTGTTCCAGAACCAATGAGACAAATTGTTTCTGGATAAAGGATCCCAGAAGGGATTAGATGAAGTTTTAGCACCTTGCTATCCACAACAATTGTGTGGCCAGCATTTACCCCCCCCTGATATCTGACAACCACATCAGCGGATCGGCTTAATAGATCGGTGATTTTTCCTTTACCTTCATCACCCCATTGAGCACCTATAACTACAACGTTGGCCAAGGACACTTCGGCACGAAGCCGCTCTACTGCAAGACAAGCAACCTTCGCAGATATCCCTACCCTGAGTCAAAGGACTGAATTAAAAAAAAACTATGTTTAACCTTCTCTAGTCACAATCATCTCAGCTTTTGTCAATTCTTTGCTTAGGCGGTCTTTGAGGTCATCTGGCAATGGGCGATTGGCGAATGTCTTGTAATGACCGGCCATTGAGTTCAGAGCAGTTTGCATTGTAGTGAAAGATACAGTTCCATTGACTTCTGAGCGATTTCTATATCTTGATATGTAGTCTGTAATTAGTTTTAGAGCTTCATCCTCTGCAGTTGAACGGTTTTCTGAATCGTTTGGAAGCGCAATGGTTTCTTCTAGTTTTTGAGCCACGGAGACTGTGTCATTTACATAATTGCCTGACATTCCACTCCTGGCAGCTTCAACGCTATTGCCGAAGGCAGTGAGTATTAGGCAAAGGGTTAGTCCTACAGCAATAGCTGCCCCTAACCCTCTACGTAGAAGGCTATGGAAGGCAGAAGTCATTTTCTAGAAGCGATTGCTTGAACTTTAGTAAGCCTGAGTCTAGTAATCAGCTTTTGTTGGAAATATCTCTATATAGAGCATCCTTAGCAGCTTGGCTGCTAAGGATGCTCGTTTGTTTATTGGCTCGGTTAACAAGTTCAACTTTGTCTGAGGCAGCATCTCTCCCAACAACGACTCTCCAAGGGATACCTATTAAATCAGCATCTTTGAACTTCACCCCAGCGCGTTCTGGTCTGTCATCAAGAAGGGTGTCGACGCCTTCTTTAATAAGTTCTTGGTAGATTTTTTCTCCAAGTTTTTGTTGGTTGGAGTCGTTGATATTTGCGATGACAACAATTACTTCGAAGGGGGCAATCTCAATTGGCCAGACGATTCCAGATTCGTCGTGATGTTGTTCTACAGCAGCTTGAGCAAGGCGGGAGATGCCAATGCCATAACAACCCATCCAAAACGATTCTTCTATGCCTTGCTCGTTGGTAAATGTTGCATTAAGTGCATTTGAGTACTTTTTTCCTAGTTGGAAAATATGGCCAATTTCAATACCTCTTCGCTCTAGAAGCTTTTGGTCTGGATCATGAACGCAACTATCTCCTGCTTTGGAATTTCTTATATCAACTTTCTTAGGCAAGCCACCGAGCTTTTCCCAATCCATGAACTTCCTGTGCTTATCGATTGAATTGCTCCCACATACGAAACTTTTAAGTTCTGCCGCAGAGTTATCTACTAGTCTGAGGAAGTTTCGCTCCCATGTTTTTGCATTAATTAGAAGATCATCACTTAGATCAGGTGCTAATGATCCAAATGGCCAGTTACTACTTAAACCTTGAGAAATTAAGCCGTCTTTCGTGATTTGTTTAAGGCTAAGAATATTTTGTTTTAACTCTGTCTCTATAGCATTTGTTAGTTTCGTCTCATTGATGTCTTGATCGCCCCTTATAGTTAATAAAAGTGGTTGAATTTTACCCTCCTGGGTAATGGCTAGCATTGCAACTACCTTTAAAATTTGAGACGGGTCTAGTTTGTTATTTGAGCAAACTTCCTCTATCGATTTCTGGTTAGTTGTTTGTATAATGTAGGTATCTTTGCCGTCAAGTTCCAAAGGTTTCTTTGGTATAGAGATGGCTTTTTCCAGGTTGGCTGAATATAGACCGTCTTGACTTGTTAGGATTGAATCTTCGCCCGAATCTGCAAGAATCATAAATTCTTGAGATGCCCCTCCTCCAATAGCACCACTATCAGCTTCTACCGCAACTGTATTAAGTCCACATCCCTCAAAAATTCTTTTATAGGCTTCATCCATTTTATTGTATTTTTCTTTTAGGTCTTTCTCAGTTCTATGGAATGAGTAAGCATCTTTCATTATAAATTCTCTGCTTCTCATAAGTCCAAATCTTGGCCTAATTTCGTCTCTAAATTTGGTTTGTATTTGATAGAAACTAACTGGCAGTTGTTTGTACGATGAAATTATTTCTCTTGCAATACTTGTAATAACTTCTTCATGTGTAGGGCCAAGACCAAGCTCTTTGCCTTGACGATCTTTAAGGTTAAACATTATTCCTTCGCCTGCGGTATAGCCTTGCCACCGCCCACTTTCCTTCCACAGCTCCGAAGGGTGTAATTGAGGCAAAAGGGTTTGAAGACAGCCAGCAGCGTTCATTTCCTGCTGAACGATTGAGGTAATTTTTTGAAGTACTCTCCACATGAGTGGCATATAGGCATAAATGCCTGACGCAACTCGCTTTATAAACCCGCCTCTAAGAAGCAATTGATGGGAGGTGATTTCGGCGTCGGCGGGGATGTCCCGCAGCGTCGCCAGCATTAGGCGGGAGACGCGCATGAGCCTCATGGCAAAGGATCCCGGAAGCTAACACCCGGCGGATAGTTACCAATTGTGTAATTGTCATAAGAGATTGGAATGGGCTTTTATCCCTTGCGTTTGTCTGCTAGTTTCTGGCGGGTTACTTTCCGTCCCTGGTAGAAATTATGTTTATTGGGTCGGCAAGCTCTAATTCTGATTCTTTACCACACGTTGGAATGGCAAATGATATTCAAGCCGTCATGGCTAAGTCTGACTCACTTGTTGGTATTGATGAGGTTCAAAAATCATTAAATCGTTCAAGAGCTTCTGTCTATAGATATACAAATACTGATGCGAGAAATCTCAATCCACCTTTTAACCCTCGCAAACTTAATGCAGAATATAGAAGTGACCAAAAAGATCCACTTCTTTTCCATCCTAATGAAGTTGCCCGTTTTGCAAAAGATATTCTGAGGATTAAAGAAGTGACTGTAGAAGTATTAAACTCACCGTCATCGGCAACTCAACAAGTGTTGCTTTCGATCCTTGAAGAATTACGTTTTATTAGGTCTCATATTGAGGGTTTAAACGGTTCTCCAGCAGACCTAGCGGCTCACCGAGAGCGGCAAGATAGGCCAGCAGCATAAAAATTGATCATTTTAAATAAAAGAGTAGAGAAAGATACCTATAGGGATAGTTAGCGTTAAAAAGCTATTCTGAAGAGTGTATTTATTACCGGTGCAAAGGTTGACCTTTAAGCAACTTTGAATGGATCCTGAACCAGCAGTTATAGCTTCTAGGACGACTGCTCAACTTGAGGATCTTCCTCGACTGTCTCATCAGCTAAAAGCCGATGAGACAGTCGAGGAAGATCAGATCACGTTAAGTGCTTCCTTCAATGTTTTGTTGGGTTTAGCGATTGCGATTGCGTCTGTTGCTACTCCACTCTTTGCAGTTTTTATTTCAAGGCCTTTGGCAACAGAAAGCAGCATTAACACTATTTTGGAAACTGATGGATCTAAGCCCTCTACCTCCCTCTCCTTCTCCAGGTTTGGTAAATCTCGTCGTTGAGATTCCAGCTGGCAGCAGAAATAAATATGAATACTTTTCAGGAGCTGGTGTTATGGCCCTTGACAGAGTCTTGCATTCTTCAGTTCGTTATCCGTTTGATTATGGATTCATTCCAAATACTCTTGCAGAGGATGGTGCGCCTTTAGACGCAATGGTCATTATGGAAGAGCCAACTTTTGCAGGATGTCTTATTAAAGCTAGACCAATTGGTGTGCTTGATATGCATGATTCAGGCGCATATGACGGGAAGTTGCTGTGCGTGCCTGTTGCTGACCCTCGGCAAAGAGGTATAAGCAGCATTAAACAAATTGCTCCTAATCAATTGGAGGATGTTGCTGAATTTTTCCGAACTTACAAAAGTTTAGAGGGTAGGGTAATAGTTATTGATGGGTGGCGAGACTCTGATTCTGTGCAAAGCTTATTGGAGAGTTGTATTCAAGCTGAAAAAAATAATGTGTTGAATTAACTAACAGGCTAAGATCAATTTTAAAATCAGGATACTTAATCACTACCGATGTCTTTATCCATTTGCATTTATAGTTATTCTTCATGCTCTACTTGTCGGAAAGCCCTTAGTTGGCTTTCCGAGAATGATATTCAGTATGATTTGATTGATATCGTTCAGAATCCTCCTTCAAAAGACATTCTGAGAAAGGCAATCGAGAATCTAGGTAACCGGAAACTCCTATTCAATACTAGTGGTCTTAGTTATCGAAAACTTGGTGCAACAGTTATTAAATCCATGAGTGATGAAGAAGTTCTTGATGCTCTTTCTTCTGATGGAAAGTTGATAAAGCGACCTTTTCTGGTAGCAGGAAATGGCAAGAAGTTTTTGACAGGGTTTAAGCTTGATTTGTGGGAGCAGTTTTTTCGGGTCTGAAGTTGAGGCCATCTAGCTCTGATATAAGCTCATCAACGCTCCCTTGTGCTTTAACTTGCTTTACGCTTGCCAGTTTAAATTCCTCTAGGAATCTAATTAAAAGCTCCTGACTTTTATCAAGGATAGCTTCTTGCTCAAGTGTGCAAGCCAACTCTTCCCAGAAGCGATCTAGGGTATCAACTCCTAATTTTTCAAGCACAGGGTCTTGTTTACTAATTTGCTGACCAGTACCTTTAGAAAGTTCAAGTAAAGTGTCAACCATGCTCGTGGCCAATTGGCTACTTAAAGCAGACTCAGCTTTTTGCACTAATCCAACATCTTTTAGCTTTGCTGGTACGATTTCTTCTTTTAGGCTTCTATTAAGAGCGTGATCAAACAATGCTATGAGTTCCTTACGCATATTTGGTCCTACTTTAGTCAGAAGCAGCGGAATCCAAAGAAGAACAAGTTGAATCACTTCATTATTTTCCTTTTGTTCAACAGACTGATGGCTGCGTAGACTTCGGATTCTTTGTGGTAGAAGCGGAGACCGAATGGCGCTTTGCAGAGAATCAATGATGCGTAATGTAAATACTTCAAATAACTCTATTGCTAATAATGCAACAACTCCTTGACTGATTGCAGCTCTAAGGGGCTCTATTTGAATTAGCCTGGAATTTGAAAGACGTTCGGTTACTGGAATTAGTCTTAACCAACGCCAAAATGGTATCAACAGAGGAAGATCAATCCATCGTCTTAACAGCGCATTATTCCAAGAAATTCCAGGGAGACGTTTTTTTAATCGACCTGCTCTTATTAGAATGTCTAAAAGGAAGATTAGTTGAAAGGGTATATCAATCTTCCATGATAAGTTTAGAGGGTTTCCGTTTTTATCATTTATTCGAATATAGTTTGATGAAATTAGTGGGATTATTTCTTTCTGCCAAAATAGACGTTCTATCTGCCAGTCAACCTTTGATAGATAACTTTTATTTAGCAAATAATTTGAAGCCTCAGTAGCTGAATCTTTTTTTGCTTTGGTTCGCAGGAGGCTTTTGAGCTTATCTATATTTCCTAGTCTTGCTGAATCAATATAGGGAAGTCTTTCGATAAGTTGATTGATTAGGGATGCCTGTATTTTTAATAGTTCATTTATTTTTGTGCTATTTATATTTTCTGAGCTAAGTCTTTGGTCAAGTTCCTCAAAATGTTTGATATACCTTTGGCTTGGTTCATGTGGCTTAATTCCTTTTATAGGGTCATAGAGTGAGGTTATATTGGGCAGCCATTTAAATGGTATTACTAGTGGTGTTGATGGGAGAGGGTATAGATCACGGTTTAACCAGAAGTTCCTTAGTGGTAAGTAGGTGAGGTCAAATACGATCCATGCGAAATTTATTGTTGCTATCAGAGCAATACCTTGACTCCAGCGACTCCAGACTTGGATGCTGTTCTTTCCCTTGAGATTTTGCCAGCGAGGACGAATCATTTGGATAACTGCTGCTTTCAAGATAAGGCAAGGTAAACCTGTGTCTGGCGCTATGCGTTGAGTTCATGTAATAGTTGACTCCTCTTCATTCAAAGAACAGCAACTTACAAGCGATGAGCCAAAGTCCTTCATCAAATCAGAAAACCCGAGCTTTTTGGGACTTTTGGGGGCCAATACTTTGTACATTGTCCTTATACACTGGTATTCGTCATTTCATTGCTGAAGTCAGATATATCCCTTCAGGGTCAATGATTCCTGGGCTTCAGATTCATGACAGGCTTGTTATTGAGAAGCTTTCTTTAGGAAGGAGAAGTCCTCGTCGTGGAGAAATAGTTGTTTTCAACTCGCCTTATTCTTTTGATAAGGTTTTGAGCGCTAGAAAACAGCCTTCTAATTTGAAATGTGCATTAGTTACCTTTCCTCTTGTTGCAGCGATAACTGGATTACGTGACCCATCTTGTGATGCATATATAAAGCGTGTCGTTGCCGTAGCAGGTGATGAAGTCTCGGTTAATGGGAAAGGGGAGGTGTTGATTAATCAGCAGCTTTTAGATGAGCCATACGTTAGTAATTATTGCTCTTTAAATAGATATGGTGTTGGTCGATGCAACACCTTCGAGAAGAAGGTTCCTATTGGTCATGTTTTAGTTTTGGGAGATAACCGAGCAAATAGTTGGGACGGACGCCTTTGGCCTGGAGGAGGCTTTTTGCCTGAGGGCGAGATCTTAGGAAGAGCTGTTTGGAGATTTTGGCCTATTGATAGATTTGGTTCTCTTTCCTTATGAGTCCACAGTCAATTACTTTGCCTAAAATTTTCTTGCCTCGGAGTGGTTGATTTGCTGCGGAGGTAGACGTTCTTTGGACGTCTCCAAAAGTCCATTCAACACTTGGATCAAAGAGTAGCCATCGACGACTACCTATTGTAAGAGATTCTTCAGACTGGTTGATTAACTTGGAGGGGCCGAAGCTAAGAATATCCCATAGCCTTTCAATAGGCCATTGAGCCTTGACGACCAGCTCTTGCCATAAAGAAGGTAGTACAAGTTGATGGCCACTTAATCCTGCTGCCCTCTGGTCAGCAGGCTGATTGGTCTCCTCTTGAGAGAGGGGAATAGCATGTACAGAAACAGCAGTTAGCGTGCCTTCAAAGAGGGCTTGGATTAGTGCTGTTCGATCTTTATGACTTCCAAGTGATGGATGGACTCTCCAGCCAACATCTGTAGGTGAAAGGTTAGATCGATCAGCTATTACATGCCACCAGCAAACAGTAGCCATCGGTCGATTCTCTATTTGTCGCAGCATTGAAACTCCAGCCTCAGTAGATAAGTTCATTACCCGGATAAAACTTTTAGGGTGTTGCCTGTGGAGTTCAAGTAGTTGGCTAAGAGGAAAGGTTTCACTAGCGATAGGGTCTGGTACCCATCCTGCGCGTAACGTCTCTACACCTTCTCTAACGATTCCATGTCCTTGGATCTCTGTATCCCTAGGTGCTAATAAAATTGGTGCATTACCAGTTTCGCCTAAAACAACTCCCTGCTTAACTATTTCTATTGGAGGTAGGAAATCATCATCAGCGAAACCAATGGCCCCATGATGCAGTAGGTCTGCATGACTTGATAATTCTTTGCCTTTACCTCCTTTGCTGAAACTACCCCATAAATGAATTGTTACGTCATCAGGTGCTTCGTTGAAACCTTTAATACGCTCTGGCTGATCTCTCCATGAGGGACTTCTTGGAAGAAGAGCTACTTGCCCGTAGCCTGCAGAAGCAGCTTTTTCTCGAAGGCCTTTTAGATTTTCTGTATAACCACTGATAGGCTCTTCAAGTATTGAATGGGGATCCACTAAGCAAGGCCCTATTATTTTGTTTGGATCAGAATTGGGAGAAATCCCTAGTTCATTGCCTTTGCGGAGCGCATCATTTCCAAAGGCCTCTATCTGCCCATCGATAATTAAAACTGAATCTTCAATTAAAGGATCTTTCGAACTTTGAAGGATTTTGACTTTGTCTAGTAAATAGGAATTAGCCATTCTCTTAAAGCGCTCCTGCTGCTGTGGTGTCAAGAATCCCTCCTAGGTGAGAGGTGAGGTTCATGCATGTAATCACATCGGGATGGTCGGGATTAGGAGATAGATCGACTACGGTAATGCCGCCATTACCTTGCTTTATCATCCAGATATCAGATGCTTTTAACCCTAGAAGTTCACATAAAATTGTTTTATTTACCGCGTCATGTGCGACTACAAGAGCTGTGTCTTGAGTAGACAAACCTTTGCAAATCAACTTCCAACATTTCATTGCCCGAGTTGATACATCATTAATAGTTTCTCCGTTGGGCATTTGTACTGATTCTGGTGATAACTGCCAAGCCCTTAGCAAATCAGGCCATTCTTTTTGTATTTCTGATTCTAATTTCCCTTCCCATAGTCCATGTCCTATTTCAACTAGGTCCTCTTTTAGCTGGATTTCAACACCCGGGTGTGATTTCAGAATGGTTGCAGCTGTTTGCCTTGGTCTGCTCATAGAGCTACTAAAGGCTTTATTGATAGGTTGGTTACTTAAAAACACGCTTGCAGCAGCTGCTTGAGTATGGCCATTTTTATTTAAAGGGATGTCTATTTGACCTTGGAAACGACCTTCTAGATTCCAATCTGTTTCTCCATGCCGAACAAGAACTATACGTGCATTTTTACCTTTTGGAGGGAGAGGCGGATTTAGATGAGTTGTACTATTTAAGCACTCAACTTGAGTATGCAAACCCTCTCGGTTTGTGTTGGTCAAATTGAGTATGGATATGGATGCATTGTCTAGTTGGATTTTTCTAAAACCTGTTGAAGAACCATCTAATAATGTCATTATTAGACATCGTAGAATAGCATTATGAGCTACGATTAGAACAGTTTGCTCTTTTTCTAGAGAGTGAAGTTTTAGTATTTTTTGGATGAATTCATTTGCTTGAGCCATTAGCTCTTTTATTGGACTAAATCTCGTGTGATCTTCTCTTGTCAGAATGAGACTTTTAGGATCTTTTTTCCAGGTTTCGTAGCTTTCATGGAATTGTGACTTCACTTCGTCTATTGTCAATCCGCTCCAGGAACCTAGGTCTACTTCTAATAGACCTTTATCAAAAATTGGATTAATAGAAAGTTTACTGGCTTGTAATAAGTGAAGAGTGGTTGATTTGGCCCGTTTTAGCGGTGAACTATAAATGGCATTAATTGCAAGACTACTTAGGATTTCCCCAGTTTGAATGGCTTGTTGCTCCCCTTCCTTTGTGAGTGTTGAGAGATCAATGCGCCCCTGAATGCGTCGCTCTCGATTAAAGCTGCTAAGGCCATGACGAACGAAAATAAGACGCAAAGCCACAATTAATCAGTTTCAGACAAAGCCATCGTATGGGCTCGATGCCAACCTAATGTTGATTGGGCAAGAAGAATCTGTCTTTGCTCATGTTTAATCTCTGAGCGAACTTACTATGAGACAAGCCAACCCTGCATGGAAAGTAGCGCTGGCTGTCCTCTCACTCTTGCTAACTGTCTTGGTATGGGCTCGAGGACTAGAGGAAAGCTTTGATCGACCTTCCGTGACCCCAAAGCTTTCTCTTCATCAACAAGAGATTGCCTTACTGGCTGCTCCAGCATTACCAGAGCCATTAAAACCTTTGCTTGTGGGAGCTGAGCCTGAGAATCAACTAAGAAAAACTCTTCGTAAGATATCTCTGGAGAAAATGCAAGACAGGGAGAGGCTTCTTCTTGCTTCTTTGGAATCCTCTGAATCGCCTCGCCGTACTCTTTTAACTCCTGAGCTTCAGGATGAGAAGTTTTTGCCACTGAAGCAGATGCTTCTAGGGGAGTTTTCTGAGAGAAATGTTTTGGAGAATAAGTTTAGTCAGCTGGCCATATTAAAAAATGATCCGTTGCTATTTCGCCTGTCTTGCTTGGCACTTGGAGGTGAGTCTGATTTCTGTATAGATGACAATGTCTCTCAAGGGAGAGCTTTGAGATTGAGCATTAGTCAGTTAATACCATCTTTTGCAGTCCTTTTGGGAAGTGCTCTATTCCTTCGCCAAGCATGGATTTACTTACGCAAGGCAAGCTCGCCTTGGCCAAAACTGCAAAATCTCCCCTTGTCATTAATAGATATGGTTTTGTTGGTCGCTGGTGGCTTCGTTGTTATGGGCGAAGTAATTTTTCCATCGTTTGTGGCTCCAATTAGCCAGTTACTAATAGGTCATGTCGAGAGTCCTATTGGAGATTCTCTGAAGGTATTAATTGGATATAGCGCAATGACAATTCCACCCTTGTTGATTCTTAGGAGGCAGCTGAATGGCTTGAAGGGGCTGGATATTCCCCCGGGAGGGTGGTTGCAATGGCGAGTATTCCCCTTAGGGAAGGCCCTTATAAGTGCCATACAAGGTTGGTTGATAATTATGCCAATGGTTTTACTAATTAGTTGGTTGGCTAATCTTTTGGTCGGTGATCAAGGAGGTAGCAACCCTTTGCTTGAGTTGGTTTTGCAAAGTCATAACAACCTTGCTTTGTCTTTACTTCTGCTCACTACGGTCGTTTTGGCGCCACTCTTTGAAGAGGTGATCTTTCGTGGAGCACTTCTTCCAGTCTTGGCTAATGAATTGGGCTATGGCTTTGGGGTAATGGCCAGTGCATTGGTCTTTGCTGTAGCCCACTTAAGCGTAGGGGAGTTGCCAGCTTTATGTGTCTTAGGGATTGGCCTGGGTCTCCTCAGGCTTAGCTCAGGCAGACTTTTGCCGTGTGTTCTTATGCATTCATTATGGAATGGAGTGACTTTTGCGAGTCTTCTTCTTTTGAATGGCTAGGCCTAGGAAGTTAAGTTTGTTGTTTTTAAGTACTTGCATGTACTTGCACAGGATGCTTCACTGAAGCATTAAAAGATTTATATGGTGGGTGTTGCTAGAAAACAGAGTAAAGGAAGCGCAGTACGTTCTTCTCGTAAGATTCGTTCCGTGGATCCGCTGTATTTAATTCAGGGCTCTTTCTCTCCACGTAAGGTCGCTAGGCAGTTCCCAATGATTGCGGCTTTTCATAGAGCTGCTGATGGTGCTCTTATAGGTGTTCTAATAACTGTTGGGTTGATGTCTGGGTTGACCTTGCATTGGCAACACTTATGGACAGTAGCCTTTTCCCAGCTTGAAACCACACGAGACATAGTCAATAGACTCTCTGAGTCAACGGCCATGCTTGAGCGACAGCTTCTAAAGAATACTAGTCTACCTATGTCAATGGTTCCGACTAAAGCGGCTAATCTGCTTTATCTAGAAACTCCAGATAATTGGAGAGGATTTGGTAAGAATAACGTAGATAAAATGACTCTTTTGCAAAACTTTGTTCACCATCCGATTAGCCACGGCTACTAATGCCGACGTACAAAAAGAAACTCTCAAGGAACAATAGGGGTAAACGTCAGCGAGTCGCTCCACTAGAGTCTGTTTCGCCACGCAGATTGTGGCTAGTTTTTACCATTCTTTGCTTAGCGATTTTTGGACTTATAGGGCGTATGGCTTGGCTACAGCTCTTCCAAGCTTCGGTATTGGAAGCACGCGCGCGAGCTGTGCAAACTCAGAAGATTCAACCACTGGGAACTCGACGTTCAATAGTCGATAGAACAGGGAAGTTGGTAGCCCTAGATGAAGAGTATTTTCGTTTGTGGGCACATCCTCGCTATTTTCATTTTCCTGGTGATGACCCGTCTTTTATTCGTAACCGCATAGATGTGGCGCGCAAAATCTCTGAGCCATTAGCAATGTCTCTTTCTGAAGTTCTTGCTCGTTTAGGAAATCGGCCATCAGGGATAAGGCTTGCAGAAGGTTTGGATCCTAATGTTGCCAATGAGATTGCGAGACTGAGAATTAGTGGTTTAGATTTAGAGGCTTACCCCCAGCGTATTTACCCGCAAGGACGACTTTTTGCGAATGTAGTTGGTTTTTTAAATCAGGAGCGAGTTCCTCAAGCAGGCTTGGAGCAGAGTAAGCATATGAAACTTATTCGAAAAGAAAAGGCTACTACTTTACGACGTGGTGCAGATGGCACTCCTTTGCCTAACGATTTAGCTCCCGATGCTTTTAAAGGTGATAACTTGCGCCTTCAACTAACTCTTGATGCTCGGCTGCAGGAGTTGGCTTTAAATGCTTTAAGGGATCAGGTAAATAAGTGGGGTGCTAAAAAAGGCGTCGTAATTGTTATGGATGTCAACAATGGCGAACTCTTGGCCTTGGCATCGACTCCTACATACAATCCGAATAGATATTGGAAATATTCCCCTGCTTTATTTCGAGAATGGTCTGTTCAAGACTTATTTGAGCCCGGATCCACATTTAAGCCAATTAACCTTGCTTTAGCACTTCAAGAAGGTGTTATACAGCCTGATGGAGTTGTTCAAGATACAGGAAAAATCAATGTAGGTGGATGGACTATTTATAACCATGATAAGAAAGCTAATGGAACTATTGATTTCGCGAAGGTGCTTCAGGTCTCCAGTAATGTTGGCATGGTAAATGCTATGAGCGGATTAAGTCCCTCAACTTATTGGGACTGGTTGCATAAATTGGGTCTTGACGAAAAGCCTCAAACAGATCTTCCTGGTGCAATTGCTGGGCAACTGAAGAGAAAAGAAGACTTTGTGGCTCAACCTATTGAGCCAGTGGCAGCTTCTTATGGCCAAGGGTTTTCGCTAACCCCTTTGAAGTTGGCACAGTTGCATGCTTTAATCGCTAATGGTGGATACCTTGTGAGTCCTCATATAACTAGAGGCTTGCAAGTAGGAGACGAACTTTTACCTCCTGCTTCACTTAGTCATCAAAAGATATTGCGATCTGATGTTACAAAAGTCGTTCGTGACTGGATGGAGTCAGTCGTCGATCAAGGTAGTGGTTTCGGGGTGAAGACACCTGGGTATCGTATTGCTGGAAAAACAGGTACAGCGCAGAAAGCAGTGAATGGTATATATCAACCTGGTGCAAAGATCTGTAGCTTTGTGGCCAGTTTGCCAATGGAGGCTCCTAGATATGTCGTTTTGGTGGTAGTAGATGAACCCCAGGGAGATGATGCATTTGGTTCGACAGTTGCTGTTCCAGTTGCAAAGAAGATTATCAATGGTTTGTTGGTCTTAGAAAAAATACCTCCTATTAGAGGAAATGGATATCTGCAGCCCGCAAAGGGTGAGCATTAGCAGAAAATACGTTTTAAGGAGCTGGCAACCAGATGTAATACCTTCTAAAGAGGGTTAACTTACGGGCTCAGATGAGGCTCATTCTTTATGGCAACCCTTCTAGAACAGCTTTCCTCTATGACTGTCGTGGTTGCAGACACTGGGGAGTTGGAGGCTATTCGTACTTTCACTCCACGTGATGCTACGACTAACCCATCGTTGATTTTGTCAGCGGCACAAAACCCTGACTATCAGTCACTTATCGATGAGGCCCTTAAGTCTTCTAGGGAGAGAGTCGGTAGTGGCTGTCCGGTTGAGGAAGTAGTTGAGGAGGCTTTAGATGAAATTTGTGTGATTTTTGGCAAGGAAATTCTCAAAATTATTCCTGGACGAGTCTCTACAGAAGTAGATGCGCGCCTTAGCTATGACCAAGATGCAACTATTGCAAAGGCCAGGAAACTTATTGCTTTATACAACGAAGCCGGAATACCTAATAATCGTGTACTTATTAAGATTGCTTCTACTTGGGAGGGAATAAAGGCGGCAGAGATCCTTGAGAAAGAAGGGATTCACTGTAATTTGACCTTGCTATTTGGCTTTTGTCAGGCTGTTGCATGTGCAGATGCAGGAGTTACTCTTATCTCGCCATTTGTAGGGCGTATTCTTGACTGGTATAAGGCTGAGACCGGGAGGGAGTCTTACCCAGGTAATGAGGATCCAGGTGTAGTTTCAGTAACTAAGATCTTTAATTATTTCAAGACTTATGGATATAAAACAGAGGTTATGGGAGCAAGCTTCCGTAATATTGACGAAATCATAGAGTTAGCTGGTTGTGATTTATTGACGATTTCACCAAAACTTTTGGATCAGTTGAACCGAACTGAAGGGTCTCTCCCTATGAAGCTTGACAGTAATAATCCAGTGAATATTGAGAAAAAACTATTAATTGGCAAAGATAAGTTTGATGAAATGATGTTGGCCGATAGAATGAGTCATGAGAAGTTGGCGGAAGGGATCCGAGGATTTAGTAAGGCAATTGAGACCTTAGAAGCTCAACTGGCACATCGTCTTGGTCTACTTGAAGGAGGAGATGCCTTTAGTCATGTAGTCCATGAAATATTTTTGCTAAATGATCTTGATGGAGACGGTTGTATTACTAGGGAAGAATGGCTCGGTAGTGATGCCGTATTTGACGCACTCGACAATGACCATGACGGTAGATTGCTTCAGGCTGATGTGTTATCTGGTCTAGGGGCTGTATTGCCGATAAGTCGATAGATTATTGATAAGAGATGCTCATCTCTTATCAAGCAATTAAGGCGATTTATTGTTTGGTAGATATAACGAAGTTGACTCTAAACGGATTAAACTTATTCTCGGTAAGGACGACTGTCTGACTTGTTAAGCATAAATGGTTGTTTATACTTAACAAGTATTAAAATGATGTCCCTTAGTTAAGCTTCCAAATAGGATTTTCTGGGATATTGGGTGGTTGTTTTTCATCTTGAGGAGGTTCTAACTTGACTCTCCATTCGGCCACTCGAGAGCTTACAAAGTCTGCTCTTTCAATGAGAATAAACCCTGCATCGCTTTCGCTCGCCATAAAGCCAGACTCCCAATAGCCTCCTTGAAGCCCACCTTTGAACCACACCCAGGCCTTTTCTTTTTTCATTGAGAAGTTAGACTTTCCATAAGTCTACTCACTTTCAATTGAGTCTTAAAAGGTTAATTGCGTTGAAAAAGTAGCCGTTTTATGACTCTCTGTGCGATGTCTCCATAGCCCATTTCTCCTGAGAGTATCTGAGCAATTCTTTGTGGAGCGGTAGGTCTTTTGATGCCTAGTTCATATCCAATTTTTGGGAATCGGTAGAAAACCTGGGCAATTCGTCTTCCCCATGCCATTGATTCACCCCATTTTGATTTCATTGCCTGGGTGTAGTTTTTGAGGTCATTGGTTTCATTGTCTAGCCAATGAATGATGCTTCGTGCTCCTTCAAAACCACTTAAAAGTGCGGGTCTCAAACCTTCTGCAAGGAATGGATCACAGAGTGACGCTGCATCTCCTATTACGATCACTCCATCACCATGCAAGTTATGATGCCCATTCCATACTCTCAATAATGATTGTTGCCGAGTTCCGTCTGTGGGAGCAAACCCTAGACTTGGTAGGAGCTGATTAAGGACAGCATCACTACTATCTGAATTGTCCCCAAGAAAACTTCCGATACCAATATTTACTCCTTCTGTTATAGGAAATGCCCAGGCAAAGCCGTGACGAACCAAACCAAATTCGAATCTGGTAGTCCCTGGTTGTAGGTTTCCTCTGCCTTTTAATCGAACTGATGTAGTTGTTGCGTGATGTTGGTTTCTGGGGCCTAGGTTTAACTGTTTGGGCCATGAGGAGCTTGAACCATTGGCGATCACAACAGCTTTTGCTTCTAATTGCCTTCCGTCACAAGACGTGACTTGCCAAAGGTTTTGAACTTTTTTTAATGTAACTACTTGAAATGGGTTAAGTAATTCAGCGCCTGCGTTGACTGCGTAAGTAGTCAGGAGATGATCGAATTCCTCCCTCCTCACAATCCAGAATGGAGAAGACCCTGGCAAATCAGCTACGACCAAATCTTCAAGACACCAAGTGAAGTCAACTCTGTCGATAACCTCATCAACTACTTGAGTGAGATCAAATGGGAACCATGCCTGTACAGCAGCAGCCATGCCTCCTCCACATGGCTTTAGACCTTTAGATGAACTTTTTTCAAGCAGAGTTACCTTTTTCCCCGCACGGGCTAGGTGGAATGCTGCTGTCGCTCCAGCAGCACCTCCACCGACAATGACTACATCCTTTGACGTCACACCTTAAGAATGTCGGCTTCTTTCTCGGAAAGGTGTTTCTCTATGTCTTTAATGAATTTGTCAGTGAGCTTTTGGATGTCATCTTGTTCATCACGACTTTGATCTTCAGAAATCTCTCCTTCTTTTTCTAACTTCTTCACTTTGTCAATTGCGTCTCGACGAATATTTCTAAGAGCTACTTTACCTTCTTCAGCGTATTTTGACGCAAGCTTGCAGAAATCCTTTCTGCGCTCTTCAGTTAGAGGCGGGACATTTATACGTATTATTTTGCCATCATTATTAGGAGTAAATCCAAGATCACTTGTTGCAATGGCCTTTTCTATTAATGGTAGAGAACCCAAGTCAAAAGGCTGAATAGCTATTGTTTGAGAATCAGGGGTGGACAAGGTCGCTAAGGACTTAAGAGGTGTTTCAGCGCCGTAGTACTCAACACTTATTCGGTCTAGTAAAGAGGGATTGGCACGACCTGTACGAATTGTGTTGAAGGTTCGCTGAGCCGCTTCAACAGATTTGCGCATGTTTGATTGAAGTTCTTGATTAGCCATTTTTTAGGAAGAGTAAGGCTTTGGAAGAGATTTGACTTGGGGAGTGTTCAATTGGGGTGACCTATGCGAGATCCAACTGATTCCCCAGCTACAGCTTTACTGATGTTGCCAGGTTCAAAAAGATCAAACACCACGATAGGTATGTTGTTGTCTTTGCATAAGGCAATTGCCGTGCTATCCATTACTTCAAGTTCTCGGCTTAGAACTTCCTGGAAAGTGAGGTTTTCGTATCGAACTGCATTTGGAAATTGTTTAGGGTCACGGTCATAAACACCATCGACTTTTGTGGCTTTGAAAACTACATCTGCATTAATTTCAGCTGCCCGTAAAGCTGCTGTGGTATCGGTTGTAAAAAATGGGTTTCCGCAACCTCCTCCAAAAACCACTACACGGCCTTTCTCTAGGTGGCGCATCGCACGTCTGCGGATATATGGCTCAGCAATTTCTTTCATTTCTATTGCGGTTTGAACCCTTGTTGGGACACCTGCACTTTCAAGACCATCTTGAAGACTTATTGCATTCATTACCGTGGCCAACATGCCTACATAGTCGGCTGTTGCACGATCCATACCATCAGCTGAACCTTTGAGGCCTCGAAAGATGTTGCCTCCTCCTACAACAATTGCAAGCTGGGTTCCTTTTGCTATCACCTCAGAAACGTCTTTAGCAATAGACTTCACGATTGATGGATCAATACCATAGGGTTTTTGTCCCATCAACGCTTCACCGCTGAGTTTTAAAAGGGCTCTCGCGTAGGCCATTCATAGTTAATATCCTGATGACAGTAGCAAGGCTTCCTCAGACAGCTGTATAGCCGTATGGATTTTGTGGCCATTGGAAATCAATATTGCTTCTATTAAGGAGAGCCTTTTTGAGTTATGGAAAAGAACATAGATAGTCAGAGTGCAGTGATGGCACGATTAACTATCTCTGCCTTAAAAAGAGTTAGTGGAGATTCTTCTTGTTGGTCAGAGCCAGTTGTGCATAAAGCATTGTTGGTGAGTGGCCTTTCAGTTTTGCTTGCCTCCACAATTCTTTTAAGAGGAGATTTGGAGCGAAATAGATAGCTAAAATTATTTTAAAACTCAATTCCAGCTTGAGCCTTTACTCCTTGCTCTTTAAAAGGGTGCCGAATTAACTTCATTTCTGTTACAAGGTCAGAATTGTCAATTAGTTCTTTGGGAGCATCTCTTCCGGTCAAAACAACATGGTTCCTAGGATGTCTCATTGAGATTCCTTCTAAAACTTCACTTAATGACAGGTATCCGAGTTTGATTGCGATATTGATTTCATCTAATATCACCAGCTTCTGCTCTGCACTCTTTAGATAAGTTAAAGATTTTTCCCAGGCCGCTGATACAAGTTCCTTGTCCCGATTTCGATCTTGAGTTTCCCAGGTGAAGCCTTCGCCTAACGCATGCCATGTCAATGAGCTTTTGAAACTTTTAAGGGCTCTTGCTTCGCCAGGTTCCCAGCCCCCTTTAATGAACTGAACTATTGCTACGCGCTCTCCGTGCCCAAGCGTACGAAGGGCTATTCCTAATGCAGCTGTAGTTTTCCCTTTCCCATGACCAGTGAAGACAATAACTAAACCTTTTTCTTTTGTTCTTTTTTCTAATCTCTTGCGTTGGACTTCTTTTCGTTTTTCCATCCTTATGCGATAGCCTTTATCGTCTTTCTCTGGTGCTAACTCTCCTCCCATTCCAATTTGGGATGCACTCTGATCGAGATTTTCTAAGTCAGATTTTTGGAGCGGTATTTCTTTGGTCATAGGGCTTGGCTGTGGCTTCCTGGAATTCAATATAAACATCACTATTAAAGTTCATATTTATTTCTAAGAGGGTTTCATCTCTAATAATTATTGATTTGCTCTTTCTGGGAAGATTCATCTTCTGCTTGTGGTTGGTTTTTGATTAAGCAGGGGGTTCTAGCTAGTGCTGTATCTACAGCCTGTTGTTGATCTCTTCGCGTGATCCAATGGTGATAGGTTCGGTTATGTATGGCCACTGAATGCCCCATCATTCTTGCAGAGACTGTATCTGGCAAACCAATGTGTATTGTTCTAATAGCCCATGCATGACGAAGATTGTAAGGGGTTAGAGGAAGTTCATATCTTCTGAATTGCTCAGTGACTCTTCTGCCTACTTGCTGAAGAGTAGTGGAAGTTAAGTCTGTATTTATTGATGGTAGTAGCTTTGAGTCTTCTGCAAGTTGTTCTAGTTCATATAATTCAACCCATTCAGGGTGAAATGGCCAGACTTGATGCTCTCCAGTTTTGGTAATAGGTAAGACTCTTATTACTTTATCTCCTGCTTTTGATAGAGAGGAAAGGTCACTGAAGAAGATCTCATGGTTTCTTAGTCCATAGGTAGCCATTAATCCATAGGCAAGTTTCCATCTTTTATTTGGGATTTTTAGCCAGGACTCTGTTATCAAGCTGTCATTTGGTAGCCTGCGAAAGCGTGCTTTATGAAGGCCATAACCGTTAGCTTGGATCTTCCATTCATCAGGAAGTTGGATTTCAAGATGATTAGCGAAGGCTCCCAGTGCGGTGCCGCATTGTTGCCTACTTCGACTATCTTCTGAATAACTTGAAAGGGTTCTAAAAAGTAGATCAAGGCCCAATTCTTTACCTTGACTATTCTCTATGCGCATGAGCCGTCGCAAATATGGAAGATAAGCTGAAGTCCAAGTAGTTCTCGTCCCTGCTGGTGTCCTTCGTCGATTTGAGTCATAGAAGAATGCTTCCTCAAAACTCTGCACCGCGTCTAAAACGCTAGAAAGTTTCTTCTTACTTGGTGCCTTAGGCTTTTTTTTGATCCAATTGTCCCAGTTGAATTGGTTGTGGTGAAGTTGTAAAACCACTAGCTCAACGATTTTCTGGGCTTCTTTTAATCCAACAGGAGTGGCATTGATATTTAGGCTTATTCGTTGAACCTTAAAAGTTTTTGCTTGACTCCTGCAGGGGAGTGGCCCACGCAGGTTTAGCTTATCCCCTCTTTGCTCAACCCGAAGTTTGATTCCTTCGGAGTCAAGGTGAGTGTTGATTTTTTGTAGATCTTTTCTGAGATTCATGCTTATAACCGTTTGTAGCTAACTTGACGTTTGAGGGCCTTTCCTTCAACCCCTTATAAAGAGTTCTTTTCTAAATGGCTCGGGTAGCAATCCTTTTAATGAATCTTGGAGGGCCTGAGCGGATACAGGATGTTGGTCCGTTTTTATACAACCTATTTTCTGACCCTGAGATAATCCGGTTACCTGTTCCCTTGCTTCAAAAGCCACTTGCCTGGTGGATTAGCACCCTAAGAAGCGCTAAATCCCAGAAGGCATATCTTGCAATAGGAGGTGGTTCTCCTTTGCGGAGAATTACTGAGCAGCAGGCTAGAGAACTACAAAGTCAGCTGCGTCAAAGAGGAATAGACGCAACAAGCTATGTCGCTATGCGCTATTGGCACCCGTTCACTGAGTCAGCTGTGGCTGATATTAAGGCTGATGGCATAAATGAAGTTGTAGTTCTTCCTCTTTACCCTCATTTCTCTATAAGTACTAGTGGCTCAAGTTTTCGAGAGTTGAGGAGATTAAGGGAGGCTGACCCTGCATTTCAAGAATTATCAGTGAGATGTATTCGCAGTTGGTATAACCACCCAGGGTATGTTCGTTCTATGAGTGACTTAATAGCTAAACAAATTAACTTGTCCGAATGTCCTGAGAAGGCTCATGTTTTTTTTAGTGCGCATGGGGTTCCTAGGATATATGTAGACGAAGCGGGTGATCCTTATCAACAAGAAATTGAGCATTGTTCTGACTTGATTATGGATGAACTTGAAACAAAATTGGGTTATAGAAATCCTTCTTCTTTGTCTTACCAGAGTAGAGTTGGCCCAGAAGAGTGGTTAAGACCATATACTGAGGACGTTTTGCAAGATTTAGGTAGGGAGGGAATATCAGATTTAGTAGTAGTGCCGATTAGTTTTGTGAGTGAGCACATTGAGACCTTACAAGAAATTGATATTGAATACCGTGAACTTGCGTACAAGAGTGGAATTACCAATTTCTTCAGAGTACCTGCTTTAGATACTTATCCGATTTTTATAGAGGGTCTTGCCGATTTAGTAGTTGAATGTTTGAGAGATCCAGAAGTTAGTCTAGAAGAGGTCTCTAATCTACCTTCGGGGGTTAAACTATATCCACAAGAAAAATGGCAATGGGGGTGGAACAATAGCTCTGAGGTTTGGAATGGTCGTGTAGCGATGATTTTATTTCTCGAATTTCTTTTAGAGGTTGTAGGTGGGAATGGCCCTCTTCACATGATTGGTCTTTTATAAGCTGGAAAAATGTTATTTTTATAATCTTCATCTATTTCAATCTATTCTAATTTGGTTTTAAATATCTTTTAAAAGAGATTGTTGACTCTTACAGATTGCTTTATTTATTTTCTTCAAGTCTTGTTCTTTTGGGCAAAGTGAGCCATCTCCTCCTAGGCTTAAGTTTCATACTCTTACTTCATTTGCCGTGACC
>QCKN01000013.1 GCA_003215295.1 Prochlorococcus sp. AG-409-P03
TATAAATACATTGATAAGGACAATGAAAATATTAAGTACTCAATCACTCCTGCTCGAAGGGCCCTTCTAAATACTATTCGTTTCGCAGAAGGCACTTGGAATAACGGAAGTGAAGTGGGATACAGAACTCTCTATGGAGGAGACATATTCGTCGACATGTCTAAACACCCAAACAAAATAGTAGTAAAAGGCTATAGCAGTGCTGCTGCTGGGGCATACCAATTTATTCCATCAACTTGGACTGAATTAGCAGCTGAACTAAAATTGGAAGATTTCAAGCCCAGTTCACAGGATCAAGCAGCTCTTCACTTAGTTAACAAATTAGGTGTTCTGATGGAAATAGAAATTATTGGCTTAACGAAAAGTACAGTTGGCTCTTTAGCTAAAACATGGGCATCATTCCCTAATAAAAGTGGTCAGAGTGAATATGGTCAACCTGTAAAATCAATTGAAGAGATCTCTCACTTCTACAAAATGAATCTACGGGAACTTAGGTTATCCTTGTAAAATAAGATCAAATAAATTTAACTGAAGTGACTCCTAATTTGTCCGAATAGAGTTGGAATATATTCGAGTAAGATTATAGTCTGCAACTCTTATTCCTCACTTGCAGTAAGAATCAAATCCCAATGCCCTGGAACTAATGTCAGGGTATTGGGATTTGCATTAGCAACCGAGGTTATTTCAGATTAATAGGATCAGGCGAGTCTCTTAGAGGAAATCTAGCCTTATTTTGATAAGTTCCATTCAATGGAATATGCTTATACGTGGCTAAAACTTCAAAAGTGTCTAATTCAATCTAAATTGAGCCTAGGGATTCGTCCGGCACAACAAATCATCAAAGTCAACGATTATCATGCCTCTGATTACTTTGCCAGATGGAAGTCAAAAGCACTTCGAGAGCCCAGTAAAAATTATAGAAATAGCTGAGAGTATCGGCGAAGGACTTGCAAATGCGGCCTTAGCAGGAAAGGTAAATGGAGTCCTTCTTGATACATGCATAGAAGTCGAACACGACGCAGAAGTAAGCATCATTACCTCAAGAGATCAGGAAGGCGTTGAGATAATTCGCCATTCATGTGCACATTTAATAGGCCATGCCGTAAAACAGCTATTCCCAACTGCAAAGATGGCAATTGGCCCTGTAATTGAGAATGGATTCTACTATGACATCTCTTATAAAACACCATTTACACCTGCAGATATAGAGCGAATCGAAAACAGGATGAAAGAGCTGATCGACTTAAATTACGATGTCAAAGTAACCGTGACTTCAAAAGCAGAGGCTAGGAAAACTTTTCTGGAAAGAGACGAGCCTTATAAACTTGAAATCATAGATGGAATAGGTACAGATGAAACAGTGAAATTATATCAACATCAAGAATATACAGATATGTGCAGAGGGCCTCATGTCCCCAATACTAAGCATTTAAAAGTATTTAAGTTAATGAAGATAGCAGGTGCTTACTGGCGAGGCGACTCAAATAATGAAATGCTGCAAAGGATCTATGGTACCGCTTGGCCAACAGCTAAGGATCTTAAAAAGTACATAAGCAGATTAGAAGAAGCTGAGAAAAGAGATCATAGAAAAATTGGCAAAAATATGTCTCTTTTTCACACCCAGGAAGAAGCACCAGGTATGGTGTTTTGGCATCCAAAAGGATGGGTTATATATCAAGTTTTAGAAACCTATATTAGATATAAATTAAACGCCAATGGTTACAGCGAGATAAAAACTCCGCAGACTGTTGATAGATCACTTTGGGAAAGATCAGGTCATTGGGAGAAATTCAAAGATGACATGTTTACAACAACATCAGAAAATCGAGAATATGCAATCAAGCCAATGAATTGTCCCTGCCATGTACAAGTCTTCAATCAGGGGGTCAAAAGCTATAAAGAACTTCCTATACGGCTAGCAGAATTTGGATCATGTCATAGAAATGAACCATCAGGTGCACTGCATGGACTTATGCGTGTAAGGAACTTTGTTCAAGATGATGCTCATATTTTTTGCACAGAGGAACAAGTTCAATCTGAGGTTTCAGATTTCATAGATCTTGTCTTTGACGTCTACCAAGCTTTTGGCTTTAATGATATACAAATCAAACTTTCCACTAGACCTATTAAGCGTGTAGGGAGTGATCAAGTTTGGGACAAGTCAGAAGCTTCCTTAATACAAGCTCTTGATAAAAAGGGTATATCTTGGGATTTACTCCCAGGAGAAGGCGCATTTTACGGCCCTAAAATAGAATTTTCCCTGAAGGATTGTTTAGATAGGGTCTGGCAGTGTGGAACAATTCAAGTTGACTTCTCAATGCCATCTAGACTCGAAGCTTCATATATAGATGAGAAGAGTCAACGCAAAACCCCAGTAATGCTTCATAGAGCCATTCTAGGCTCATTTGAACGTTTTATAGGTATTCTTATTGAGCATTATGCTGGTAAGTTCCCAACATGGCTTGCACCTGTCCAAGTGATTGTAATGAGTATAACTGACAGAAATATAGTTAAGTGTAAGAAAATTACGAATCTTCTCAAGCAAAAAGGATATAGAGCTGAAGATGATACAAGAAACGAGAAGGTGGGCTTTAAAATTCGAGAACATACTCTTGCAAGAGTACCTTATCTAATAGTTATAGGTGATAAAGAAGAACAGAGTAATAAGATTTCTGTTAGAACACGAGAGGGCAAAGACCTAGGAGCTATAGAACTAGATAGCTTAACTTCTATATTAGACCAATCAATTTCGAGGCTAGGTCGGGCTGACGAATTATAATGCAAACACACTTTACAAATATCAGCTATCTTCCAAGAGATATTATGAAGTGTTCATATTACGCAGGTCAAAGATCTGGTCATATCCAATCATGAACTTACTAGCAGGAGATTTAGGAGGAACAAAAACTCTTCTTGCTATATTTAATTGTAGTGTATTGCCCAAAAAAATTCATCAAAGGCATTACATATCTACTGACTGGGATTCCCTCAATCACATACTTGATCATTTCTTTGATAATTTACCAAGTCATATCCTAATGCCTTCTCAAGGCTGTCTTGGGGTTGCAGGTCCTGTTATGGATGGCTATGCAAAAATAACAAATTTAGGTTGGGAAGTTAGTGAAAAAGAGATTATTAAGTCAACAAATTTAAAAAGACTTGAGTTAGTCAATGATTTTTGTGTATTGATATACGGCATTCCATTCCTGAGTGATAATCAATATGTCACCATTCAGTCGACTCTCAAAGGAGGAGTTCAAGAAGGTGTTACAACTATTCTAGGTGCGGGAACAGGCTTAGGTATTGCAAAAGGTTTAATCAATAAAAATGACATAATCGCACTTCCAAGTGAAGGAGGGCATCAAGAATTTGCCCCTCGCTCATCACAAGAATGGAAATTAGCTGAATGGCTTAAAAAAGATCTAAATCAAGATCGCCTCTCAGTTGAACGAATAATTAGTGGAACAGGGCTTGGGAATATTGCAAAATGGCGTCTCAGCCAATCAGATGCGATGTCTCACCCTCTTCGAAGAATTTCTGAAGAGTGGCAAAGTACAACTCAAAACCACACAAACCAAGATCTACCAGCAATGGCAAGTCAATCGGCCAAAAATGGAGATCCCCTAATGAATGAGGTCTTAAATATTTGGCTAAGTGCATATGGTTCAGCCGCAGGTGATCTAGCCCTACAGGAACTACCTACCGCTGGACTCTGGATAGGAGGAGGCACTGCAAACAAACATATAGACGGCCTTCACTCCAATTCATTTCTAAAGGCTTTTCAAAACAAGGGAAGATTCCGAGACTTTCTAAGCGAACTCCCTGTCATGGCCTTGGTTGACCCAGAAGTAGGGGTTTTTAGCGCAGCTTGTAGGGCACGTCTTCTTGCCAAGTCAAGTGAGAAACTTATTGAATAGAAGAACTGGAAGCATGGGGCAGCCCAGCATTGGTCAAACAGTAATAGTGGACGTCCCATCCACCTCCGCAAACCTTGGCCCAGGTTTTGACTGTCTAGGTGCCGCTTTCGAATTAAACAATAGGTTTGCTATCAAAAGAATTCAAGGGAGTGGAGAAAGGTTCGAATTGATTATGGAAGGAAGTGAAGGCAGCCACCTCCGAGGAGGCCCAGAAAATTTGGTCTACAGAGCAGCTCAACGAGTTTGGAAAGCTGCTGACCTTGAGCCCGTAGGACTTGAAGCCCGTGTCAACCTCGCAGTACCTCCAGCCAGAGGCCTAGGAAGCAGCGCAACAGCCATAGTGGCTGGCCTGGTGGGGGCAAATGCCCTAATGGGCTCTCCACTAAGTAAAGAGAAACTTCTGGAGCTTGCAATAGATATTGAAGGCCATCCAGACAATGTTGTCCCATCACTCCTTGGCGGACTTTGCATGACAGCAAAAGCAGCCTCCGAGAGATGGAGAGTAGTTCGTTGCGAATGGACTAGTTCAATAAAAGCCGTAGTAGCAATCCCATCCATCCGACTTAGCACAAGTGAAGCCAGACGAGCCATGCCGAAGACTATCCCTCTTGGAGACGCCGTAACTAACCTCGGATCACTCACCTTGCTCCTACAAGGTCTTAGAACAGGCAACGGAGACCTAATAGCTGACGGAATGAATGATCGGCTACACGAACCATATCGCTGGCGACTAATCAAAGGAGGTCTTCAAGTTAGAGAATCAGCACTAAAAGCAGGGGCATGGGGTTGCGCAATAAGTGGTGCAGGGCCCAGCATTTTGGCCTTGTGTGAAGCCAAAGATGGCCCTGCAGTTAGCAGAGCAATGACGAGAGCCTGGGAAGCAACAGGAATCGCCAGTCGGGCACCTTTGCTATCACTACAGAAAGACGGCAGTCAATGGTATCCGGCAAACCCTACTGAGTAGATCTACTCAGTCAAGTATCCTGTGTGCTGGTAAGTTTGCCGTTATTCAGCAGTCCCTTATGGACGCCATCCTGCCCTCTTTGGCTGCGTCCCAGGCTTCATTCCCCTGGTTGTCTCTAATAGTCTTGCTCCCAGCAGCAGGAGCACTATTAATGCCCCTACTGCCAGGCAATGAAAACAACCAGTCGAATCTTCCTAGGAACCTTGCTATTGGTTTTCTAGCCATAGACTTCCTATTAATTGTTAATGTTTTTGCCAGGATTTATAATCACAACTTAGAAGGAATTCAATTAGTTGAAAGAATAAGTTGGCTCCCCTTTATTGGACTTGAGTGGTCACTTGGAGTTGATGGATTATCAGCACCTCTAATAGTTCTAAGTGGCCTAATTACATTACTCTCAGCAGCAGCAAGTTGGAATGTTAAAAGTAAAACAAGACTATACTTTGCTTTATTGCTTCTTCAAGCTTCGGCTCAAGGCCTAGTCTTCCTTTCACAAGACTTTCTCTTATTCTTCCTTGCCTGGGAACTTGAGCTTGTTCCTGTCTACCTTCTAATTGCTATATGGGGTGGAAATAGAAGACTTTATGCAGCCACAAAATTCATTCTTTACACTGCCTTAGCATCCTTATTAATACTTATAAGTGGACTTGCCTTAGCTCTTTCCGGTAATGACTTTACACTGAATTTAAGTGAACTTACTACCAGGACACCAACAGGAAGTTTTGGTCTATTTTGCTATTTAGGTTTTCTTATTGGGTTTGGAGTAAAACTTCCAATCTTCCCCCTACACACCTGGTTACCAGATGCACATGGGGAAGCCAATGCTCCAGTATCCATGCTCTTGGCAGGGGTACTTTTAAAAATGGGTGGTTACGCACTTTTACGTTTTAACGTCCAAATGCTCCCCCAGGTGCATGTTCAGCTAGCCCCAGTATTAATTGTCCTAGGTATAGTAAATATTGTATATGGTGCTCTAAATGCATTTGCTCAAGACAATGTTAAAAGGCGTATAGCTTGTAGCTCTGTAAGTCATATGGGATTTGTGCTTGTAGGAATTGGAGCGATCAACTCACTTGGTATAAGTGGCGCAATGCTTCAGATGATTAGTCATGGGCTAATAGCTGCAGCTATGTTTTTCATTACTGGATCATTCTACGAAAGAACAAATACACTTTCAATTCCGAATATGGGTGGACTAGCAAAAATATTACCCATTACTTTTGCATTCTTCCTAACTAGTTCATTAGCATCTCTAGCACTTCCTGGCATGAGTGGCTTCGTCAGCGAAGTAACTGTCTTCCTAGGTATAACAAGCCAAGAACAATTCACATCTTTATTCAGGGTAATCACAATTGTTATAGCTGCCATAGGACTTGTCTTAACCCCTATTTACCTATTATCCATGTGCAGAAGAGTTTTCTTTGGGCCAAGAATTCCAGCTGTATCAATGCCCAAGGAAATGAATCCGCGAGAGCTTTCAATAGGTTTAAGCCTTTTAGTACCAACATTGGTAATAGGACTTTGGCCTCGAATTGCTATTGATTTGTATGAAACTTCTACAAATGCGCTTGCAGAAAACCTCTTGAAACTAATCTAGTCTCTTCTTTAGCCCGACATCACCCATAGGGCAAATGACCAATCAAAACCCACAAAAAAATGTCCCACCCCTACTAATTGGGCAAGGCATACCAGAATACTCAGCAATAACTCCTAAGCAGATAGAAACTTACATGCCCGTTTTACTGAATGATTTAACCAAACAGTTTGACGCGCTAGAACAAGAGCTTTCAAAAAAGACCGAAGCCAACGCTTATCTCCAATGGGAAGAGGTAATGACACCTCTTTATAAAATCGAAGAGAGATTGAGATGGAGCTGGGGAGTTATATGCCACCTAAATGCTGTATGCAACACAGAAGAACTTCGTAATGCTCACTCTGCACAACAACCAGAAGTAGTCCGTCTAAGTAATCGTTTTGGGCAGAGCAAACCTCTTCACAAGGCCTTATCAACTTTAAACAGTCAAAAGGTCAAAGGTATTGACAAAACTCAAAGACGAATACTGCAAAGAGAACTACTCTCCATGAAGCATCGTGGAGTAGGTCTTGAAGGGTCTGAAAGAGAGGCCTTCAACAGGGCTAGTGAACGATTAGCTGAACTGGCAACAAAGTTCAGCAACAATGTTCTAGATGCCACGAAAGGATGGAGCTTGTTACTTACAAAACGATCAGATATTGAAGGTTTGCCTGCTCGTGCTTTAGAAGTTCTTTCTAACGCAGCCAAAGAGGCAGGAGATAAGAACAAAGATTTAGACTGTGAAGCGACTCCTGAAAATGGACCATGGCGAGTTGGACTAGACATGCCAAGGTATATACCATTTATGACTTATGCGAAAAATAGATCTATTCGTGAAATCCTATATAAAGCTCATGTTAAAAGAGCAAGCCATGGAGAGCTAAACAACAACGAAATAATCAACGAAATTCTTCTCCTACGAAACAGTCAATCAAAGAGACTTGGATACAAAAACTGGGCAGAGCTAAGTCTTGCAGGCAAAATGGCAAAGAATGTCGAAAAAGTAGAGACATTATTAGAAGAACTTCGCGCTGCTGCAATGCCAGCAGCAAAAAGAGAGCTAAAAGAGCTAGAAGCTTGTGCAGCCGACGAAGGAGCCGCTGAAGCTTTCAATCTGGCTCCATGGGACATAAGTTTTTGGTCAGAGTGTCTTAGACAAAAGCGATTTAATCTCAATCAAGAACTTCTTCGACCATGGTTCCCACTACCTCAAGTTCTAGATAGCCTATTCAAATTGTGCGAGCGTCTATTCGATATCTCAATCAAAGCAGCTGATGGAGAGAAACCTATTTGGCAGGAGGATGTTCGCTACTTCGAAGTCTGCAATAGTGATGGAACAAGGATTGCGGCCTTCTACCTAGACCCATACAGTCGTCCTAAAAACAAACGTGGTGGGGCATGGATGGATGAATGTCTCACACGAAGCACATCACAAGAAGGAAAAATTGTTCTTCCTGTCGCATACCTGGTTTGCAATCAAACTCCTGCAACAGACGAAACTCCAAGCCTCATGAGTTTTGAAGAAGTGCAAACGTTATTCCACGAGTTTGGGCATGGATTACAACACATGCTTACCAAAGTAAATCATCCACAAGCTGCTGGAATTAACAATGTTGAGTGGGATGCTGTTGAGTTGCCGAGTCAGTTTATGGAGAACTGGTGCTTAGATAGATATACACTTAAAACAATGGCTAGGCACTGGAAAACCAAAGCAGAACTCCCTGAAACAGAATTTACTAAGTTACGTCTTAGTCGAACATTTAATTCAGGTATGGCGACACTTCGTCAAATACATTTTGCGCTTACAGATCTCAAGTTACATAGTCTATGGAATAAGGAACTCGGCCTCACTCCAGATGAACTAAGAAGACAAATAGCTATTACAACGACTGTTATAAGGCCTATCATAGAAGATCAATTCCTCTGTGCATTTAGCCATATCTTCGCAGGTGGTTATGCTGCTGGATACTACTCATACAAGTGGGCTGAAGTTCTTAGCGCTGACGCATTCTCAGCATTTGAAGAGGTTGGTGTGGATGACGAAGAAAAAGTAAAAGCCATAGGACGACGGTTTCGGGATACTGTTCTTGCTCTAGGGGGAAGCAAATCACCGAATGAAGTCTTCAAAGAATTTCGTGGAAGGAATGCAACAACTGAGGCTCTCATTCGCCATTCAGGTTTAGACATCAAAGGTTGTTAACTCGTCTAGCAAGATCTTCATGGATGTCTTGTGAGTAATCAACTGCTTATGGGTAAGAACAGGAATAGCTTGAAATTTCCCTATAGAAAGTACAGCCTGCCATCCAGGTATAACCATCAAGTCCCATCTACAAAAGAAACTCATACAAGTTAATTTCCGAAGGGAGTTCACGTTACTATTCAATCTATTGAGCAATGAACTGCCACGCTTCATATCTGAGACAGCCGGAAGCAACCATGAGGGAATCATCTGTGCCAAGAAAGTTCCATGGTGTGGAGTCCCTACGCTAAAAAAACGTCGTGTTCGAGACGCTCCACCCATTTCTTGCAACCAAATCCTGCCTACAACTCCTCCCATTGAAAAGCCTAGTAAATCAATGGATCTATCACCGCCAAATTTCTCAACAATCTGGCGATCTAACTCTGTTGCTAAATCAAATAAAGAAACACTGCCCAACCCGTGAGGCAAATAAGGAGTAAATGTCTGAAAATTGGTCAGTTCTGGTTGTTTAAGAAGACACCGAAAAATCTTTGGGCTGTCCCAAAGTCCGTGAACCAATACAAGGGGACGGCCTGGAACTAACATCTACTGTGAAGAAGATGGAAAATTACGACTCCTCTCAACTCCAACAGTTCCACTGAAGCCTGGAATTGGTGCAGAACATTTACGAAGGAATACCTTCATTGGCACAGAGCCATACAATTCTTCTAATCGATTAAATATCTTTTCACTAAAGTGCTCAAGAGTTCTGCAATTGACTCTAAAAGAAAGTTCTTGCAGTGATTTAATTGCAAGGCTGTAATCAGCTGTTAACGACAACTCATCAAGAAGAGCAGCCTGATCTAAGTCAAGCCATATTGAGAAATCAAGCAAAAATGATTGCCCAAAAAGACGTTCGTCATCAAGGACACCAACATGAGCCCAAAGGTTGATATTACTAACATGAATCACTCCGTTAGGTAGATAGCTCCTCACAATGGCAAATCTTTGTGAGAGAAAACATTTTGGCCAGAAGCAAAGTCCGCAACAGTCTGCCCACTACCTCGCAATCGATATCGATAAGTAACCAGACCATCTAATCCCACTGGTCCTCTAGGTGGGAGTGTTTGAGTACTTATACCAACTTCAGCTCCAAAACCATATCTGAATCCATCAGCAAATCGAGTTGAGCAATTATGAAACACCCCAGCACTGTCAACAGATTGCAAGAACAGTTCAGCTACTTGGTGATCATTGGCAACAATAGCCTCGGTATGTCGAGAACCATAACAACGAATATGCTCAATGGCTTCTTCTAATCCAGAAATTATCTTTATTGAAAGAGTTGTATCTAAGTACTCAGTCGCCCAATCCCTTTCAGTGGCGGCTCCCTCAACACCATATGATTGACTTTCTGCATCTCCGAGAAGTGTGACTCCAAGCTTCTTAAACGCAGGAAGAGCCTTACAGAAGAAATCTCTTGCTACCTCCGTATGAACGAGCAGTGTCTCAATAGCATTGCAAGCTGCAGGGTACTGAGTCTTGCTATCTATAGCGATACGCAATGCCTGGTCTAAATCAGCTGAAGAGTCCACATAAAGGTGACAGATCCCATCAGCGTGACCTAGGACTGGGATACGTGTGTTGTCTTGAATAAACCTCACAAATTCATTACTGCCCCGAGGAATAATCAAATCAACAAGTCCATCTAACTTAAGCAACGCCAAACTCTCTTCTCTAGTAGTAAGCAGCGAAAGTGCCTCAGGAGATATTTCTGTAGACGCTAACCCCTCCCGTAGTGTTTCCATTATTACCTCATTAGTTTGAAGAGCCTCACTGCCTCCCTTCAAGATTGCTCCATTGCCAGAGCGTATGGCCAATGAAGCAATTTGCATAACAGCATCTGGGCGTGCTTCAAAAATGACACCAACTACACCCAAAGGGACTGTTATTCTCTCAAGAACAAGGTTTTTAGATAACTCTCGGTTTAAATGGCAGCGACCCAAAGGGTCAGGGAGTAGAGCAACCTTTCGTACTCCTTCAATAGCACCTTTAAGCTTATCTTTATTGAGTTTCAATCTGGCAATCAACGCCTGGTTTAACCCCTCTCCTAAGGATCTTTCAATATCTTGCTCATTCGCTTCCACTATGACTGATGCTTTAGCTTCCAAGGCATCAGCCATGCCTATCAATGCATCACTTCTTTGCTGATCTGTTGTCTGCCCTAAAGAATTAGAAGCACGGCGAACATCAGTTGCACGAGTGAGCAAGTCAGTCGAAGGCCCTGGGATCGAATTGGAGTTTTGCATTCTACTAATCAACCTCATTAATCATCATCTCTCCTCATGCATCCCTTTGAAAGACTCCAAACTACAAAAGACTATTAGGAATTACAAAAGTTGAGAATAATCTCTTTACTAGAGAAATTTCTCGAAAACTCTGGATCATCAAAATCTGAAAAAGCTTTAGTTCGATTCAAAACTATTACCTGTCGATGCACGCGTGGCTCAAGCCAGTCTGCAAGAGGCACATCGCTCCAACCATCCATCTCCTCACTCGTAATGACAAACCTTCCAAAAGGATCTACCTCTCCAGGAATTGCAACAAAAACAAGAGAGCATTGGCTTACAGGGTCAATATGATTGATGATCTCAGAAAGAATAATAGTGGTGGCTCCAGGCATTGTGTAACGAGGAGTCTTTTCAAGAATATTAGCTATTAAGGATCGACTACTATTAAATCGATAGCAATTGATAGTGAAGCTAGAAATATCAACTCCAATAATTTCAGAAGGGTCAAGCATAAGCTCTCTAGAACCGCACAAACATCTGAACTTGGCTTTGCCAGCTCCCATTATTATCAAGAGATCCAAGAAGCCCTAAGTTTGGATTAACTTGAAAAGCAAGTGTGCCTTGAGGGGGAATATCCTCCCGATTGGGAGTAGCTTGAACAGAAAAATTAAACCGATCACTCAAATCAACACCTACTTCAGTGACCCAAGCCTGTTGAGGAGATAAATTATCAGAACCAGTTGATTGATCATTAGAACTCTCCTCGCCTCCATCTGGAGCATTTACATAGGCCGGATATAAAGAGAGTTGAAGTCGCTCACTAAAAGAGCCTGTGATATTACCAAGTACTGGAGATATCAGAGATCTACTTAGAACGCTAGCTAATACTTCTCCTTCACCTCCACCAAGTAGTCTTGTTAGAGAATTCCCACCAATCAATCCCAAAAGCTGATTCCTTGGCATTGGTGGTGTACTACGTAATTGAAAGTTATCTGCTAATCGATCAGCAGGTCCAATAGCCTTAAGCTCTACTTTGGCGAATCGAGATCCACCTATCCCAAAAGCACCTGAACCATTAGTCGCAAAATCACCGGAGGAGGCAAGATTACTTGCATCTCTAACTGTATCCGGAACACGAGTTGTCATCGTCACGTCTAAATAAGGGATCAATCCCATAGATGGAGTAAATACAGCCACATTTGGCTCACGCCTATCTAAATTAAATGTCGTTGTAAAGAAATTAACTCGTCCGCTAGTCAATCGAACAACTCCACTTGCATTCAAGGTTTGATCAAATGCACCATTTAGGACAAGAAGACCAGCCGTATTAAAGGTTGCAAATGGTTGTGATGTTATGCGTAAATTGGGGCCTAGACGAAGTTTGAGGTCGTCAAAACTAATCCTAGAAAATTTACTGGGTATAGCATTTCTTAGCATTTTACTGGCTGGAGCCTCATCATCCTGAACAAATAAAACAAGCGGCTCTTGTAAGTCCCAGGACTGTTCAGGCAATTGCTTTTGTTGAGTCCGAGGGGAACTTGGAGAGGTGTTAACACTCTGCGAAAATTCACTTCGGCCAGACTTTGAAAGCTGAGGAGAAATAGTTCCTTCTTTAACACTTAGATCTCCTCCAATACTTGGCTGAAACAAAGACCCTTTGAAGTCAAGATTGGAAGCTACTTGAACATCCACTCCCGGCAATTTAAACGGAACATTCTTCATCTCAAGCGTGAGTGGTCTTTCTACATTTGATTCGGAGCGAAACAGACCTATTACACCCGAACCTCGCATCAAACCCTCAGAACCAATAGATGCCTCTAATTTTTGAAGTTCTAGGCGATTAAAATCAAAGATCATCGAGGAGTTAAATCCATTTACAGGCTTGTCCATAACAACAAACTCACCATCTCTCATAACTAAGTAACCATTTGCCTTAGGAGAAGCCATTGAACCAGCAATAAGCATCTTGAGGTCTGCAGTTCCTGATGTCCAAGAAACTGCTTTTCCACTAAGACCATCAAGGAATCTCATCCCATCTCCATGACTTTCAATCCTTAGGTCTATAGGTAGTGAATCTTTCAAAGGCACTTCGCCAAAAACAGTCACAGGTTCTGAAGACGATTCACTACGTACAGCCAAATCCAGTTTGACAACTGAATCTGCAAAAGAAGCTTTACCTCTATCTAAGACAAAAGAATTCTGCGCAAATCGAGCATCATCAAGTCTTAAATTCGCCGATACCTCAGGGTTTTCATTACCCATTCGATATCGACCTGAAATGCCAAACCTGCCGCTCAACGAAGAAGGAAGAGGTGCGACCAGCGAAAGCAAGGAGAAAGGAACATTTAAAAGAGAAAAAGTTCCCTTACCTCTCTGTATTGGACCCTTAATGGTTGCTAAAAAGGGCCTAGATTTTTTTTCTTCGGGAAGCTTCTCTGTCCTCGACCTAAGATTTCCAGAGACCTTTAAATCTAAATTAAGATTAGAAAAATCAGATCCTTCAAGGTGAACAAGAGCATCAAGTTGACCAGCGATACTATTCGGATTAATAAATTTTCCTTTACGTTGAAGTTTATACTCCTTACGCAAAGCTTCTTGGGATTTTGCTAAAGCCATTAGAGAACTATCAAGGGAGTCCTCAATAGACTGAACAATAAATTTCCCTAGATCCTCAGCTTTGCCAGCCTCACCAGGTTGATTTAACTTGACTTTTGGAATTTGTGTCACAGTAGAAGCAATCCAACGCGCGCTTAAATTGCTGGCTTGTGCATTAGCCCTTATAGCCCCGCCTAAAAGGCCTTCAGCAAATAAGGATATTTGACCAGATTCAGGTGGGGAGACCTTTCCGCTTAACTTATATTTATTGTCAGAATAGCTTCCATCTAACTGAACCTCTTGCAGGCGAAAACCCATCAATCTAGGATAACGCATTGTTATTTGTCCCTGTAGCGAAAGCGGGTTAATTTTAAAGTTTCCTTGTCCACTTAATTGGCCAAAAATTCGTTTAAAACTTTTCTCAGGAGGAATGGAAACTTCTACGCGATCCAATCTAAAATTTTCTGCATTCCATAAATACTCATCCTGGTTATTCTTCAGAAATATGTAACCACCTAATCGTTTTAGATTCACATCATTTATAGACCAATTAGGATTAATGCGAGCAATAATAGAACCTGGGACAGAAGCTCCTGTAGAGGCCATCTTCAATATGCCGCCACCTTTAGACAGACCAACGAAGCTTCCACGCCATTCCTCCTGAAGGCGCATACTACTTATCTGAGGATTAATTAAACCTATAGAAAGATCTGTTTTCAAGTCAGGTAAAGTGCCGCTTATTTGACCATTTGCTGAAAGGAGACCTGCCATAGGTGTACCAACAAGGGATCCGATTGGGGCCAAAGGAAACCCTTCTAGATTTAGATCTGCAGACAGACTTCCAAGTGTGAATCGTTCGCGCTCAAAAGAAATAGGCAAAGATGCATTTACCTTTAACCCTGAAGTATTTACATCCCTAAGTTTCAATGAAGTAACGAGGTCAAGTGTAAGAGTCTTTCTTACATCAATTGGTAATTGTGCTCCAAGTGAAGCCAACCAGGGTCCATATGACCATTCGCTCGGTCGCAACTTGATAAGGTCTTTATTACACCTAAGAACAACATCTTGAGAGGAAAGTGTATTCTTCAGAGCCCCACCTTTAATGCTAAAATCAGTCAAATTCATACCACCTTTACAATCCAAACGACCATTTCCTATGGCCAGCTGAAAATCACCTCCAAATTTTCCCTTAGTTTCTACATCTTCTTGCTCAGGAAGAATGCCATTAAGAGATGCAAGCTCAATTTGGTTTAAACGCGCCCTAATATTTACATCTGGACGATCCCAATGTCCATTTCCCTTTAACATCAAGCTCCCTTGATTGGGAAGACCTAGCCGAATCGATCCTGAAACACGCTTATTAGCTAACTGAAAAGCTGTATTACCAGCAACTGTAAATTGAAGTTGTGAGTTAGATATCAAAACCTTTGCAGGTTCTAGTAATCGAAGTCTCAAACCAAGATTGGGAGCATTGCCCTTAGTAGGACCTAAGACCCAATATTGCCCATTTTCATTTGGTCGAAGATTAACCTTTAAGTCTTGGGGAGTAATTACTGCTACGGGTCGAAAATTAAGTAAAGAGGCAATTGGAGCAAGCTTTATCGTCATCCCTGCAATAGTCACCCTGGATTCATCTCTAAGTCCAGGTTTAATTTGAGTGGAACCTATAGCTATCCCCCAAGGCCTTAATCCCCGATACCCTCCAATTAATAAAGGGTGGCCTAAAGGTTTAGAGAGTGTTTGCTCTAAATAAGGACGAACCTTCTGGTAAACCTTAGAGACTGCGCGATCTGCAATCACCCAAGTGAAGGTACCCCCAGCCACAACCACAATCGTAACGAGGCCGTATCTAAGTGCTTTTAAGGATCTGAACCTAACTCCCATGGCACAGAAACAAGCTTCGAGGGAGTTGACGAACTATAAGGAGATAATGAGATGTTTACCAGCCTATGGAACTTTCAAAACTTTTAGAGCAAGCAATCTCTTGGTTCGCTTGGTTAGGTCTAGCCCTCTTCCTCTTGACCCTAATCTCTTTCTTAATCAAATGGGGCATTAGGTTTCGCCTCGTTGGGGCAACAGTGTTTAGTTTTTTACTATCAGCAAGTCTTTGGGCTTTTACCGCCAGTTATGCGCCGCCAGTTGTGGTAGATGGAGCGAAATATGTTCCAATTGTCTACGACAATGGCTATGACCTTGTCGTAGCTCAAGCTCAACAAGATTTTCCTAATGATGCTATTAAACCTAGCTTGGAACAAATTGCTGGGAATCTAAAAGGAGGAGGTCGAAATGGAGCTCTAGTCCATGTACGTATTCGAAAACTAGAAAATCTTGGAGGCAACGTTAGTCAACCCATAATCGTTGGAGAAGTAATAAGGGACATTGACCAAGGGAAAACCGTAGAAGTTAAAAAAACAAATGAAGGCTAAAGAAATACTTAATAGCCTCCCTGGAAATTTCAGGGAAGAGGCCAAGGAACTTCGAGAAAGAGGAGTTAATACCTGGGAAGCAGTTCAAGGCCTTAGAGATGAGGAGCTTTGTGACTTAGCAAAAAACACTCGAGCCACCCAAAGTAATCTCAGACGCCTTCAAGGCATCGCCAACTTCGTGTGCGAGCTCAATCTCACTCAACACGAAGCTTCGTTGCTTTTACATTCAGGAATAAGCACAGTTAAAGCCTTAGCTGACTCCACCCCTCAGGAGTTAACTCTTAAGACCGGCAGACTAGAAAGACAGCTGAACTCCTTCGAAAACCCTAAAGTGAACTTAAGGACAGCTCATTACTGGATTCAAAGAGCCAAAAAGCATCAAATAAGAACCTGAATCACCAAATCCTCCTCACTAATCATGTTCGCAGCTATCAAAAAAAGCAGTGCTTCTGAAAAAAAAAGGAAAAACTATTTAGCTGCACTTATTGCAGCATCAATGCTTCATATTCCTCAGGTACATGCACAATCCAACCTTCTTGAAAGTGTTAAAAGGAACCCGCAAGAAGCAAAGTCTCTATGCAATAACTTTAGACGACTGAACTCAAGTGGCATCTCTGCCACTTCTCAACAAGCACTTGAGAAAACATCTCGTCAAAAAAATCTCAATATGGTTGATGCTGAAATTCTATCGATATATGTAATTGGTCTTCACTGCCCTGATGTGAGGTAGTTAATCGAAAAATATGGGATCAACAACTTGGCGAGATGAGACTCTTACCCTTATTGATGGGATCAAGCTCCAGTCAAGAATATGGATGCCAAAGGAAGGGAAGGCATGGCCAGCCCTGATCATGAGACAACCATATGGAAGGGAGCTGGGGGGAACAATTACATACCTGCATCCAACTTGGTGGGCAAGTCATGGATATTTAGTTGTTGTTCAAGATGTCCGTGGCCAAGGTGGCTCGGGAGGAACCTTTAAAGGATTCAAGCAAGAAGCCTCAGACACAAGTCAAACCCACAAATGGGTTAGGTCTTTAAAAGAATGCAATGGACGCATAGGGACGTATGGGTTTTCATATCAAGGTCTAACTCAACTACTTGCTGAGCCGGGAACAACCCCTCCAGATTGCCTGGCACCTGCTATGACGGGTCTAAACGAGCGTGAGCACTGGTGTTGCGACGGAGGAGCCTTCTGGTGGCATATAGGAATGGCATGGGGAATTCAGTTGGCAGCACTTCAAGCTCGCCGTAAGGAGGATTGGGATGTATGGAAAAAACTTCGAAATAGTCTTGATAACGGAAGTTATTTAATTGAAGGGCCTTTATTACTACAAAAACATGATCCTGAAGGAATGGTGTTGAAATGGTTACGGCATACCAATGAAAACCAAAAATTTTGGGAAATTCATAAACCTCAGGAGAGTTGGTTGCGCAAACCCATGCTTCTAATAGGAGGTTGGTGGGATCCTCATTTAAAAGGAGTCATCGATTTATATCATCAATCAGTTGCAGCAGGAGGAAAACCTGAACTTCATATCGGCCCAGCTACTCACCTTGAGTGGTGGGAAGAATCACAAGAAATCCTTCTGAATTTCTTTAATACCCACCTTAAACCCAATAAAGAACCAAACAAACATTTAAAGCAGCCACTCTTGTGGAATTTAACTAGCTCTGAGTGGGAATCTTATAACCCCTCAAATCAAAGAATTAGGAGTTGGGCGCTATGCAGCAAAGGATCTGCGTGTTTGAGCACAACTGACGGGCAACTCCTCTCATTTGGAGAAGGTGACGGATCATTAGAAATAGTTCATGACCCATGGCGTCCAGTTCCATCTATAGGGGGTCATTTAAGTCCAATTCCTGGCAAAGGGGACAGGGGTTCAATTGACAAAAGACCAGATGTTGCCACTTTTCAAAGCGAGCCCTTTAAAGAAACTTTTAAGCTAGTAGGGATACCACTCCTTGAATTGATAGCTCAATCCGATCAAAGAGGCTTTGACTTATGTGCAGCAATTTCAATCGTAAAAAAAGATCTATCTGAAGTCGAACAAATCTCTACAGGCTTCTTACGCATGATTGGGAAAGACTCCTCGGAGCCAATTAAAAGAAGAGTGATTTTTCAAGCAGTTCTTGCACAGCTAAACAAAGGCGAAGTCTTACGTCTGTCAATAGCAGGATCCTCATGGCCTGCAATAGGAATCAATCCAGGTCAATCCAATCAACCATGTCAAGCCCCTAGCCCACATTGCCAAACAACAACAATTTCAATGGACTTTTCTGAATCGAAACTTCAATTCTTACCACTTATCTCGAAAAAGGACTTACATGAGGGGCTCGAATCAGCGTAAGCTCGCCAATTAGCTCACCTTTCATAAATGACCTCCAGTGTTGTATTTGAATGGATGGCTGAAGCAGGAGCAAAACTTGCGGAATGCAAGCATGACAATCCCTTTGAGATCCTCGGGCCTCATCCACATGAACGAAACTGGATAGTAAGAATATGGATGCCTGAGGCTGAACAGGTCAAACTTCAGATAGGTGGTAGCGAAGTTGACATGTCAACTCCAAATCACCCTTGGCTTTTTGAAGTAGTTGTCAACAAGGATCCTGGCAAGAAATATCGAGCCAAAATCCTTCGTGGTGCAATAGAGCATGAACAAAACGACCCTTGGGCATTCAGAGATGAATGGATGGGGGAAGTAGACCGTCATCTTTTTGCTGAAGGTAACCATCACCACATTTGGCAAAAGATGGGCGCACATCTACTCGAAATTGATGACGTAAAAGGTGTGATGTTCTGTCTTTGGGCTCCAAATGCCAGAACTGTTTCTGTTATAGGTGAGTGGAACTCATGGGATGGTCGACATCACCCCATGCAAAAACGACAGGGAGGTAATTGGGAGTTATTTATTCCAGGCATAGAAGAAGGTGATTTATATAAATATGAAATCAGAACCCAAAAAGGGCATTGCTACCAAAAAGCAGATCCATATGGCTTCCAACATGAAGTTCGCCCAGCAACCAGTTCCTTAATTACTAAAGAAAATAGTTATAACTGGAAAGATAAAAAATGGATGACTAACCGTGATAGCAAAAATGCACTAAGTCAGCCAATTTCTGTATATGAAATGCATTTAGGAAGCTGGATGCATGGATCCTTAGACAATCCGCCTATAGAGAAAAATGGGAAGGTCAGAGATGGCGTACCAGCAGCAGAAATGAAACCAGGTGCAAGATTTCTTACATATTTAGAGCTAAAGGATAAACTTATACCTTATGTAAAAGACAAGGGCTTTACTCATATTGAATTGATGCCTATCTCGGAACACCCATTTGATGGGTCTTGGGGATATCAGGTAACTGGATGGTATGCACCCACCAGTAGATATGGCACACCTAATGAATTTCGGGAGTTTGTTGATAGTTGTCATGCTGAAGGCATAGGTGTAATTCTTGATTGGGTACCAGGCCACTTCCCAAAGGATGGACATGGACTTGCCTTCTTTGATGGAAGTCACTTGTACGAACATTCCGACCCAAAGATCGGTGAACATAAAGAATGGGGGACACTTATTTTTAATTACAGTAGAAATGAAGTACGTAATTTCCTAGTCGCAAATCTAGTTTTCTGGTTTGAACAATTTCATATAGATGGAATACGAGTAGACGCTGTTGCTTCAATGCTCTATCGAGACTACCTTCGTCCTGATGGTGAGTGGATTCCCAATGAAAATGGAGGCAATGAAAACATAGAAGCTGTCACATTCTTGCAGCAGGCTAATCACGTTCTATTTCAACACTTTCCTGGTGCACTTTCGATAGCTGAAGAATCAACAACATGGCCAATGGTAACCAAACCAACCGACATGGGTGGACTCGGTTTCAATCTAAAATGGAATATGGGATGGATGCACGATATGCTTGATTATTTTGAATTAGATCCTTGGTTTAGACAGTTCAACCAAAACAACATTACGTTTTCAATTTGGTATAACTATACCGAAAATTTTATGCTTGCATTGAGCCATGATGAAGTAGTACATGGCAAAAGTCATCTGTTACATAAAATGCCAGGTGATGATTGGCAAAAATATTCAAATACGAGAGCTTTACTTGCCTATATGTGGACACATCCAGGCAAAAAGACAATTTTCATGGGAATGGAGTTTGGCCAACGTCAAGAATGGAATGTCTGGGGTGATCTTCAATGGGATCTGTTAAATTTTGAGCCCCATAAGGGTATCCAGAACCTAATCCGGGATCTAAATAGTCTTTATAAATCAAAACCTTCCTTATGGAAAGATGACTTTAATGAATATGGTTTCCAATGGATTGATTGCACAGATACGCAACATTCAGTAATCAGTTTTATGCGAAGAGCATCAGAAACTGAAGAGTGGCTAGTAATAATCGCGAATTTCACCCCTGAAACTCACTCAAACTATAAAGTGGGAGTACCAAAACATGGGTTTTACAAGGAGATATTGAACACCGATGCGGAGCGTTATGGAGGTTCAAATCTTGGAAATATGGGAGGCAAAACAACACAATCGTGGGGCATCCATGGATATGAACACTCTCTTGAGCTTTGCCTACCTCCTTTAAGTCTTCTAGTCTTCTCTCATGAGAGCAATCAGATATAAGTCGAAAGAGTATCAAATCTTTATGATTTTTTTTTAATCTTTAAAAAGTCATCTTGCATCTAGCAAGTTCAACATCTAGAACACATAAAATCCCCCACAAAAGCTTTGCTGACAATCATTTGCGAATAATGGCAATTGCACGATGCTTGCTTTTTATTCTCACAAGCTGATTCCTAGTGGTGTGAAGAAGCTAATACTTCTTTTGAAGTAGTGAGTTAATTGAGGGCTGGCCTCAGCTAAGTTTCTTCTTGATCTTGACCACTAGATGAGCGATTCCCTTCCCTTATTGCTCCGTGCTGCACGAGGCGAGTCAGTGGACCGTCCGCCTGTATGGATGATGCGCCAGGCGGGCAGATACATGAAGGTTTACAGGGATCTTAGGGATCGACACCCTGGTTTCAGAGAGCGCTCTGAGAACCCAGATCTTTCATACGAGATCTCAATGCAACCATTCCAAGAATTTGAACCTGATGGGGTGATTCTCTTTTCAGATATTCTCACTCCTCTGCCAGGCATGGGAATAAATTTTGACATCGTCGAAAGCAAAGGTCCACTAATTCAAGAGCCCATCAGAAGTACAGACCAAATAAAGCAGCTAAAGACGCTTGAGCCAAAGGAAACAATGCCCTTTGTGGGCGAAGTCCTAGGCAGGCTACGTGAAAGTGTAGGGAACAAGGCAGCAGTGCTTGGCTTTGTAGGGGCTCCCTGGACTCTTGCAGCTTATGTAGTAGAGGGCAAAAGCAGCAAAAACTACGCAATTATCAAAGCAATGGCCTTCCAGCAGCCAGCCTTGCTACATCAGTTATTAGATCATTTTGCAGAATCCATCGCAATATACTTGCGCTATCAAATAGACTCTGGGGCACAAGTTGTTCAGATGTTTGACTCTTGGGCAGGACAATTAAGTCCAATTGATTATGATAATTTTGCTGCACCTTACCAACAAAAAGTTATCAAGTTAGTTAAAGAAACACATCCAGACACCCCTATGATTCTTTATATATCTGGAAGTGCAGGTGTTCTAGAGCGCATGGGAAATAGCGGCGTGGATATCGTTTCACTTGACTGGACAGTTGACATGGCAGATGGTTGTGCTCGGCTGCCGAACAACATAGGAGTACAAGGTAACGTTGATCCTGGACTCCTCTTTGGAAGCACAGAAGCTATTAAATCAAGGATTGTGGATACAGTTCGCAAGGCCAAAGGCCGTCGACATATTCTCAATCTTGGTCATGGAATTCTTCCAGGTACTCCTGAAGAAAATGCAAGAACATTCTTTGAGGTTGGAAAAAGTGTCAACGAACTTATAAGAAATTACTCTTGAATCATCAAAGGATACTAATAACTGGAGCCAGTGGATGTGTTGGACAATACATTACCCACTGGCTTCTTAAAAACTCGAATGCTGAGCTAGTTCTCTATCTAAGAAATCCCAAAAAGCTCACGGCCATTGATAGAAACAATCCCCGGGTTCAATTACTTGTAGGAGACCTTCGGGAAGTGGAGATATTTGCTGATGAACTATCTAAGGTCACTCGTGTAATTCATACTGCGACAGCTTGGGGCGACCCTAAAAGGGCCTTCGAAGTAAATATCAAAGCAACTAAGAATCTATTAAGGCTACTAAATTCCAACCTGATTGAACAGATCATTTACTTTTCAACTGCCAGCATCCTAGACAGAGAGCTACAACCTCTGCCTGAGGCGTTTAGATATGGAACAGAATATATACAGACCAAGGCAACATGTCTTCAAGAGCTTGAGACACATCCTCTTGCAGAAAAAATCATTGCCGTCTTCCCAACTCTTGTCTTTGGAGGACGTGTAGATGGTAAAAGCCTCTTCCCATCTAGTTATCTAACTGCCGGTCTCACAGAGGCCACCCAATGGCTGTGGCTTGCTCGTTGGATCAAAGCATATTCAAGATTCCACTTTATTCATGCAGCTGATATTGCATATGTTTGTGGAACGCTTGCGACCACATCCCACAAACAAAATCAAGAACCTAGGCAAGGCAAGATTAGAAGATTAGTACTAGCTCAACCTTCTATATCAATTGATTCCGTAGTACAGAAACTCCTCTATTGGAGAGGAATGCAGAAAACACCAAGATTCCCTTTGTATGGATGGTTAGTTGCACTGCTTTTAAAAGTGCTCCCGATTGAAGTCAGCGATTGGGATCGATTCAGTATTAAACAAAGACATTTCGAACATGATCCAATCAGCCCGCCAGAAAGGTTTGGAGGGCTTAGCCATGCAAAGACTATTGAAGAAATTTTTGCTCTTTCAGGACTACCTAGTAGGGGCGTTAGGCAGAAAGCAAGTTAGAATTCAAGAATCAACGAAAATTTAAACCAATGATTTCAATACTGCGATCTATCGGTGCTGCATGCACTGCTCTGCTCTTGGTTTTTGCCTTAGGTACAACTTCAGTCCAGGCCAAAACTGTTGAGGTTAAGCTAGGAACTGATGCAGGAATGCTTGCATTTGAACCAAGCAACATATCTATCAGCGCGGGGGACACTGTGAAGTTTGTAAACAACAAGCTTGCTCCTCATAACGCTGTCTTTGATGGGCATGATGATCTAAGTCACCCTGACCTAGCATTTGCTCCAGGTGAATCTTGGGAAAAAACCTTCTCATCAGCAGGAACTTATGACTTCTACTGTGAGCCTCATAGAGGCGCTGGAATGGTTGGCACAGTTGTAGTGAACTGAGTAAAGTCCCAGTCCTTAAAAAAGGCCTTAACGGCCTAAGAAACTAGGAAGAATTAAAAAGAAACAGCAGGGATATAAATCTATCCCTGCTGTTTCTTTTTATATTAACAAGGGATAAAATCTAGAGATCTAGATATTTATTACCTCTATGCTTTAGTGCGAACCCTAATACAATGCATATTTTAAGGAGAAATGTCACGAGAAGAGTTCCAAGACTTCATCCACGCAGTTGAACATAGCTTATCTCTAAGGGAAGAGATAAATAAAGCACTTGGAGACGAAACGCTCATAATTAAACTTGCAAATAAATATGGTTTCAAAGTGACAATCAAAGATTTAGAGGAGGATTCATCAGCAGAAAGCGTTAATGCGTGGTTTCAAGCCAGCAAAATCAACCCAATAAAGAAATAATACTCATCTTCTCTAACAACAATAAACAATACAACAACTCTCTTTTAGAAATAAATATATATCCTGCCTAATAAATTTAGGTTTAAAAGCTCATCTTGATCGATAACTATTGGCTTGGCAGTAAACAATTCAAAGGAGAACCGTACAAATCTGGGCGGCTTGCCTCATAAGGCTATCCGATATAAAAACATAGAATCTTGACTAGAGAAAACCTCATTTGAATGAACCCGAAAGGAGAGGAATTCACTGAAAAGGCCTGGAGGTCGATCCTATCGGCGCAAAACCTTGCCTATCAACTCAGACATCAGAATGTAGAAACTGAGCATCTACTTTCTAGTTTAATTAGCAAGAATGAACTTGCAATCAGAATTTTAGAAAGGGTAGGTTGTTCAATTGAAAGAACAAGAGAGTCCATAGAAGCCTATATCCAGAATCAGCCAGTAATGCGAGAAAAATGTGAGTCGATTTACGTAGGCAAACACTTAACATCTGTCCTTCGAGAAGCAGAAAACCAAAAATATTATTTCAAAGACATCTATATATCCACAGAACATCTCTTACTAGCACTAATCAGCGATAAGCGATGCTGCAAAGAAATATTTAATTCTCAAGAGTTAACTTCATCTAAACTAATGTCGACAATCAAGGAAATACGAGGGAAAAAGAAAGTGACTGAACAAAACTCAGATGAACAATATGAATCGTTGAATAGATTTGGTCGAGACCTAACAAAAGCAGCGAAAGAAGGGAAACTTGATCCAGTAATCGGCAGAGATGATGAAATCAGGAGAACCATTCAGATTCTCAGTAGACGAACAAAGAACAATCCCGTATTAATCGGAGAACCAGGCGTAGGGAAAACCGCGATAGTTGAAGGCCTGGCACAAAGAATAGTTAATGGTGATGTTCCTACTGCGCTTCACAAAAGGCAGTTAATTGCTCTTGACATGGGATCACTCATCGCAGGAGCGAAGTATCGTGGTGAATTCGAAGAGAGACTAAAGGCAGTTTTAAAAGAAGTCATATTGTCTGAAGGGCAAATAATTCTGTTTATCGACGAAATTCATACTGTTGTAGGAGCAGGGGCATCTGGAGGAGCAATGGATGCAAGCAACCTTCTCAAACCGATGCTCGCAAGAGGGGAACTAAGGTGTATTGGCGCCACAACGCTCGATGAACATCGGCAACACATAGAAAAAGATCCAGCTCTAGAAAGAAGATTTCAACAAGTTCTGATCAACCAACCCACGGTAGAAGACACTATTTCAATTCTTCGAGGACTTAAAGAAAGGTATGAAGTTCATCATGGGGTACGCATTTCAGATAACTCTCTTGTTGCAGCTGCGATTCTTAGCAATAGGTACATTACAGATCGCTACCTACCTGACAAAGCAATAGATTTAGTAGATGAGTCAGCTTCAAAGCTGAAGATGGAAATCACATCCAAGCCTGAGGAAATAGACGAAATTGATAGAAAAATCCTTCAGCTACAGATGGAAAAACTCTCACTGGCAAGAGAGTCTGATGAATCCAGCAAAGAAAGGCTATCTCTCATTGAGGAAGAACTAACTAGTCAATTGATCAATCAGTCACATCTAAATAAGCAATGGCAAGAGGAGAAAGATGCGATAAATGAGCTTTCATCAATAAAAGAAGAGATTGAAAAAGTCCAATTAAACATTGACAAAGCAAAAAGAGATTATGACCTAAATAAAGCTGCAGAACTTGAGTATGGCTCACTTAGCTCATTACAAAAAAACCTTACTGATAAGGAGATTGAGTTTTCCAGCGGGTATGGGTCAGGAGAGAAGTCTCTACTCAGAGAGGAAGTAACCGAAGAAGATATTGCTGAAGTGATTGCCAAATGGACATCAATTCCAGTTACAAAGCTTATGCAATCGGAGATGGATAAACTACTTATGCTTGAGGATGAACTTCATAAGAGAGTAATAGGTCAAGATCCGGCTGTTTATGCAACAGCAAGTGCTATCCAAAGGTCAAGAGCAGGGCTAAGTGATCCAAGGAAACCAATAGCAACACTCCTTTTCCTTGGGCCTACAGGAGTAGGAAAAACTGAACTTTCAAAAGCACTGGCTAGTCAATTATTTGATACAGAAGATGCAATCCTAAGAATAGATATGTCCGAGTATATGGAGAAGCACTCTGTAAGCAGATTAATTGGAGCGCCCCCTGGCTATGTAGGGTATGAAGCAGGTGGACAGTTAACTGAAGAGGTTAGAAGACACCCTTATTCAGTAATATTATTTGATGAAATAGAAAAGGCAAACCCTGATGTATTCAATATACTGCTTCAGATTCTTGATGAAGGACGTGTCACTGATGGTCAGGGACACACCATAAACTTTACCAATACAGTAATCATCATGACTAGCAATATTGGTAGTCGAGCTATAATCGATTTCTCTGAAAGTGGTAAGAGCAAAGAAGAAATTGAAAGTATAATCAAGGATGAGCTATCGAAAACTTTTAAGCCTGAATTCCTAAATCGTCTAGATGAAACAATAATCTTCAAGAGCTTAACCAAAGAGCAATTAAAGCAAATAGTTAGTCTGCAGATAGAAGTACTCGTTGAAAGACTCCGAGAAAAAAAACTAAATCTAGAATTAAGTACAGATGTCTTAAATTGGATTGTCAATGCAGGTTTCAATCCCTCTTATGGGGCTAGACCAATAAAAAGAAAGATACAAAAGGAAATAGAGAATCCAGTTGCTAAAAAGATCTTAAAAGGTATATATAAAGCTGGAGAAACTATAAAAGTTGATATTGAGTCTGGTAGATTGGCTTTTAATAAATAGTCAAATAAAACCAACCAATGTATTAAAAGTAATTGATAAGCCTATCCCCATAAGGATTCCTGAAAGCACTCGTCTATTATCCCAAAACTGACGGCAAGTGATAACACCAAATATTATCAAAAGTGACTGACTGGCTAATACTCCTAAAAAATAGCCAGCTAAAGGAGTGGGTTCTGCACCTATCATTGCCTGCCCCAAAACATAGCCATGTGAAGCAATCAAAGGCATCATCAAGTAAGGATGCAATACCCCTAAAGAAACAAAAGCTGAAGCCACGAGACTTAGGCCCATAACGACCTCTGCGCCAGGAATTAAATCAGGTGAGATTAATGTAAGTAAAGTCCCTATAAAGCCAGAAGCAATCAATAAAGGTAACCATCTCTTCATAGATAAAAGGCCAACAAGGCCTATTGAAACTAAGAAGAAAAAATGATCCAATCCCATAACTGGGTGAGCCAAACCACTCAGGAGACCCTGAAAAAGACTAAGAGTTTCAGGGTCAGTGTCCCATGGATGATGAGCTAAAGCGGGACTGCTTAAACCTAAAAAAGCTATTGAAAAGAAAACTGTGGATAGCAATACTCTAAACATGGACGCCTTCCTATGCAAAGCAGTTGATTTTGTTTTATCTCATCCTATTAGGTAGAGATGCTTTTTGAAGCACTCAAATAAAGCCCACCCCTAAACTCTCCCTAAAAAGCAGTGAGGACAGAGTCTCATTGTAGAAATATCCATTACTTGGAAATTCTCAAGATTCTAAAGAAAACCAATGAGGCGTTTCTTCAAAGCGGGCTGCATTTGAAAAATTTTCCCGTGCTTCTACCCGCCAACAACAAGACCGCCCTTCATCCCTTTCAAAAAGAAGAGTATTTGCCCATTCCCACACCAATTTAGAACTGCTCTCCATCCCAACGTTCTGCATAATTCTTAAATCTATAGCGCCCTTTTTATTAAGCTCTTCCCACTGAGGTAAAAGAGGATCATCAAAATTAACTAGAAAAGTATGATCAAATTGCTCACGAAGCCTTTCTTCTAAAGGTCTAAGTCCAGAAAAGTCAACAACAAAGCCAAATTCATCTAACTCTTCGGCTGCAAACCAACAAGTAAAGCTCCGGCTATAACCATGAATGAAGCGACAATGACCTGGGTGTTTCCACTGGCGATGACAACAAGGATAATCTTCAAACGTTTTACTGCAGGTGTAATTAAACAAAGGGATGGACATATAAAACCCCATTTAGGAAACTAAGAAAGGGGCGTCCCCTAACTTTGGATTTTTTTGAGAAACAACATGAACCAGTTGAACTCAAACTTCATCAAGAAGCTGCGCTTTGACAAAAACGGTCTCATACCAGCCATCGCTCAAGATTGGCTTGATGGAGCCATCTTGATGATGGCCTGGATGAATGCTGATTCACTTGAACAAACAATGAAAACAGGAGAAGTACATTATTGGAGTCGCTCTAGAAATGAGCTTTGGCATAAGGGGGCCACGAGCGGACACACTCAATTAGTCAAAGAAATACGTTACGACTGTGATGCAGACGTAATCCTCCTCATTATCGAGCAAACAGGACAAATTGCATGTCATACGGGAGCAAGAAGTTGTTTCTTCGAAAAACTAGATATGGTTTCAAACCAGTGGGAGTCGAAGCAAATGCCGACTGTAGACGCTTGTGGCGAGCTATTCAAAGTAATTGATCAAAGACGATTATCGCCAGAACCAGAAAGTTATACAAACAAGCTATTCAATGGTGGTGATAATAGCATCTTAAAAAAAGTTGGAGAAGAGAGTGCTGAATTTATTATGGCTTGCAAAGACAATGATTCAAACTCTATTAAGAATGAAGCTGCTGACCTAATATTTCATTTACAGGTAGCACTCTCTAGTCATGATGTTTCATGGAAGGATGTACAAGAAGTCTTAGCAAGAAGAAGAAATATGCCAAGGAGATCATAATTAAGAGTTAATCACTAGAATGGTTTTGTTAGGTAGTAATTTAAATCATGACCTCACAGGCTAATTGTCACTCCACGAGCCATAAGAACTGCAAGTAGAGGGATAAGAGTGAAGCCAAGCAACTCAATATTAACTATTGATTTTAAACGGGGGATTATCCCATTCTTGATATCAGGAGTCTCACCTTTCCTTAAGGTTATGGCCCAAATAATATATGTAAAAGTTGGATAGAGAGATAATGCACCAACACCTAGAAAAACACCAACCTTAATCCAAAAGAGTGGGTTATGAGTATAAAAATCAGCACCTTGACCAAAATAAAGAACTCTTAAAATCCCTGTTATAAGCAATACCAGCGCAGCCAGACCATACACTATGTCAGCGATTGCCAATGAAATCAGATCTGATCTGCTGGGACTTTGCTTTAAAAAAATTCTCTCAAGAGCTAATGCTGCAAAACAAAGCATAAAGCTAAGGTAATGGAGATAAGCAACTATTGCTCGTGTGCCAATATCTCCTGCCAGAGCTGTTCCTAAGGACATGCGACGTAATAATGATTCTACGAATAGAGCCTAGAGCAAAGCACAATAGAGATTTGACAATGAAAATTTGTGTTCAAATGCCAAAAACCTATCAATTTGGAAGAAAAGATTCAATAAGGGATAAAAAATAAATTCAGTACTCTTCATTACGCACTTGGAAAGTAAATACTTTCGACTTAGATTTAATAAATCAGGGAATTACAAATGGTGAGTTCTTTAAGCGCCTTTCTCGGAGAAATCGGGAAACACCAACTTCTCACACCAGAGCAAGAACTCACAATGGGGAGAAAAGTTCAGGCAATGGTGGCTTTGACTCAAAGATGCCAGCTGGCCGGAGGCAAGGGGCCTGAATGTGACTACACAGATTTAGAGAGGAAAACAA
>QCKN01000014.1 GCA_003215295.1 Prochlorococcus sp. AG-409-P03
TTGTTGGCGGGGGATTGATCATTAGTGGTGGATTAGGCAGACGTTTTCGCAGAAAAAGGCTTTTGAAGGCAATTCGCAAAAATAACTGAGTGTGTTAATTACCGTTGTATTGGCTTTGTTAATTTTCTAGAGACGTTTAGAAACTCGCAACTTTGTTGAGGTTCGGCGCCATTAGTCAAGATTGGATATGAACAACTACTAAATAACTCCGCCAGTCTGTTTTATTTCAGAGCTGAATTAAGGAAATGCAGCTAGCTTTCACTTACCACTAGGGGTGCCAAGTGGGCTTTTGCTTGTTGGCTGAGATCACACCCTCCGAACCTGATCCGTGTTACGCCGGCGAAGGGAAGTGAGCAAGCGTGATCTGTGTTAATTGCTATCCCTGGCATCCTCTCATTACTTTTTTGATTATGCGTACTTCATGGGTAGCTTCTCGTAAGGGAAAGAGCAATGTTTCTCAATTGCATTTTGCTCGCCAGGAAGTGGTCACTGAAGAAATGGCATTTGTAGCAAAGCGTGAGAATCTTCCAGAATCTTTAGTAAGGGAGGAGGTGGCTCGTGGTCGCATGATTATCCCTGCAAATATTAATCATTTAAATTTGGAACCAATGGCAATAGGTATTGCCTCTAAGTGCAAAGTAAATGCAAATATTGGGGCTTCACCGAATGCTAGTGATGTAAATGAGGAGCTCAAAAAATTAGAATTAGCAGTTAAATATGGTGCAGACACAGTAATGGATTTATCTACAGGTGGTGTCAATCTTGATGAGGTTAGATCTGCCATTATTAATGCATCTCCTGTTCCAATTGGAACAGTTCCTGTATATCAGGCGTTGGAAAGTGTGCATGGTTCAATAGAGAGACTATCTGAAGATGATTTTCTTCATATCATTGAGAAACAATGTCAGCAAGGAGTTGATTATCAGACTATTCATGCAGGTCTTTTGATTGAGCACCTGCCAAAGGTGAAAGGAAGAATTACGGGAATAGTGAGTCGCGGTGGTGGAATTTTGGCTCAATGGATGCTTTATCACTATAAACAGAACCCATTGTTTAGCCGTTTTGAAGATATTTGTGAAATCTTTAAAAAGTATGATTGTACTTTTTCATTAGGAGATTCATTAAGGCCTGGTTGTTTACATGATGCCTCTGATGAGGCTCAGTTAGCTGAGTTGAAGACACTTGGCCAGTTAACTCAGCAAGCCTGGAAACATGATGTTCAGGTCATGGTTGAAGGCCCAGGACATGTGCCAATGGATCAAATTGAATTTAATGTGCGCAAGCAGATGGAAGATTGTGCTGAAGCCCCTTTTTATGTTTTAGGCCCTTTGGTTACTGACATAGCTCCTGGATATGACCACATCACCAGTGCGATTGGAGCAGCTATGGCAGGTTGGTATGGCACAGCAATGCTGTGTTATGTAACTCCTAAGGAGCATCTAGGTCTTCCTAACCCTGATGATGTGCGTGAAGGACTTATTGCTTATAAGATTGCTGCACATGCTGCAGACATTGCAAGACATCGTCCTGGAGTGCGTGATCGTGATGATGAATTAAGTCGAGCAAGATATGCTTTTGATTGGAATAAGCAATTTGAGCTAGCACTTGATCCTGAGCGAGCTCGTGAGTTTCATGACGAAACTTTGCCAGCTGAAATCTACAAGAAGGCAGAGTTTTGCTCTATGTGTGGACCTAAGCACTGCCCTATGCAAACTAAAATTACAGATGAGGATCTTCAGGAACTGGAGCGAGCTCTTAACTCAAAAGGAGCTTCACAGGTTCGTTCTATAAAGCTTAATAAGGAGAATTAATAGATCTAAAATAAATAATCATTGGTCTAGATTATCTTAGAATTTGATTCTTTATCGTTGGTAATTAACTATTTCTACTTATAATCTTTCTGAACCATTCTATTGTTGGATCTAGTCCTTCCTCTAGTCTAACCTTAGGCTCCCAATTTAACTCTTCTTGTGCAAGCTTAATCATTGGTTTTCTCTGCATTGGATCATCTGATGGTAATGGTTTTCTTATTAATTCCAGTTTTGGATTAATCCTCTCTTTAATCATTTCAGCCAGTTCAAGGATTGTGAACTCTTTAGGATCTCCAATATTGATAGGTCCATTATGGTTTCCATTCATCAATCGAACCATGCCTTCAATTAGATCATCTACATAACAAAAAGATCTTGTCTGACTTCCATCACCATAGATAGTCAGTGGTTCACCACGTAGTGCTTGAACGATGAAGTTACTGACAACTCTTCCATCATTAGGAAGCATTTTGGGCCCATATGTATTGAATATTCTGATTACTCGAATCTCTGTGCTATGCATTCTTAAGTAATCAAAGCAAAGTGTTTCAGCTATTCGCTTCCCTTCGTCATAGCAGCTTCGAATACCTATTGGATTTACTGAGCCTTTATAAGTTTCAGGTTGTGGATGCACCTCAGGATCTCCATAGACTTCGCTTGTACTTGCCAGAAGAAGTCTCGCCCCCACTCGACGAGCCATTCCAAGCATGTTGTAGGTACCTAGAAAGCTTGTTTTGGCTGTTTTTATAGGGTTGTACTGATAATGAATTGGGGAGGCAGGGCAGGCAAGATGCCAAATCCTGTCAACCTCTAACTGAATGGGAACTGTGACATCATGGCGGATGAGTTCAAAGCGGGAGTTCCCTATCCACTGATTAATATTTTCCTTGCAACCTGTTATGTAGTTATCTAGACATATAACTTCTTCTCCCTTTTCCATTAGTCGATCCACAAGATGGGATCCTAGAAATCCTGCTCCTCCAGTTACGAGATTCCGATAAGTTTTGTATGACCCCATTGCTCTTTTTTGGAATTGTTTTGAGAGGTTATTTTTTTATAGTTAGAGACTACCGTTCAAAGTTAATCCTCTAATTCAAGCTTTGGTCAGAGGATTAACTTATGAGGTAGGTTTTAACTGGTCTTGTTTTTGGTTAAGACGTCAATCTATTCCTAGAACTCCTCTGGATTTAGCTACAACGTTTTCAACAGTGAATCCGAATTTCTCCATACAGGTTCCGCCTGGAGCGGATGCGCCGAATCGATGCATAGTTACGCTGTCACCGTCAAGTCCAATGTATTTATGCCAACCAAATGTTTCGGCTGCCTCTACGACAATTCTTTTTCGTATTGTGGGGGGTAGAACCTCATTTTTGTAAGAGTCAGTTTGTTCTTCGAATAATTCGACGCAAGGCATTGATACAACTCGTACTTTGTGTCCTTCTTGTTGTAGTTGTTTTTGAGCTTGAACACAAAGATCTAATTCGCTCCCAGTTCCAATAAGGATTAAATCGGGAGCTCCTTCCGAATCTTCAAGGATATATCCTCCTAAAGCAACTTTGTCGATTGATGAGTTGGCTTGGTTTGCCATTGCTTGTCGACTTAGACATAGTGAGCTAGGTCTGTTGCGGTTTGCAATAGCTAGCTTGTAGGCACCGCTTGTTTCGTTCCCATCGCCTGGTCGAAAGACCAGCATATTTGGCATCGCACGTAATGAGGGAATTGTTTCTATGGGTTGATGTGTTGGTCCATCTTCTCCGACGCCTATTGAGTCATGGGTGAGTACATAGATAACACCAAGTTCACTTAAGGCAGAAAGCCTCATTGAACCACGCATGTAGTCAGCAAATACTAGAAAGGTTCCACCGTATGGAATTAATCCACTGTTGTGGTAAGCAATGCCATTCAGTATTGCCGCCATCGCGTGCTCTCTAACACCGAAGTGCAGGTATCTTTTGTCTCGGGAATTGCTTTGGAATGAGCCTGATTCTCCTTTGATATCGGTGTAATTGGAATGAGTTAGATCAGCAGAGCCGCCAATGAGTTCAGGCAAGTTTGGCCCTAGTGCCCCCAGGCAGATTTGTGAGTGTTTGCGAGTGGCTAAACCCTTGTCATCAGGGTTGTAGGTAGGTAAATCCTTTTCCCAACCGTCAGGAAGTTCACCTCGCAGCATTCGTTCAAATTCTGCAGACTCCTTAGAGTATTTAGTGCGATATTCCGCCAGTACTTGATTCCATTCCTTCTCGAGCTTTGCACCGCGATCAATTGCTTGACGGTATTGGTTATAGGCCTCTTCTGGGACTTCAAACGGCCCATAGCTCCAGTCAAGTTCCTTTCTGGTAAGGGAGGCCTCTTCTTCGCCTAGAGGGGCTCCATGTACACCTGCCGTATCACTTTTGTTAGGTGAGCCATAGCCAATTGTAGTAGTGACTTTGATTATTGATGGCTTGTCAGTGACTGCTTTGGCTTTTTCGATTGCTTTTGCAATAGCATTGACATCTGTATTTCCTTCAGCCACATGTTGAATATGCCAGCCATACGACTCATATCTCTTTAGAACATCTTCAGTAAAGGAAACATCTGTCCGTCCATCAATTGTTATCTGATTGTCGTCATATAGAGCTATTAGTTTTCCTAACTTGAGGTGTCCTGCGAGTGAGCAAGCTTCTGACGCTACTCCTTCTTGGTTGCATCCATCACCCATTATCACGTAGGTGAAGTGGTCAACAATTGTTGTATCAGGTTTATTGAATTTTGCGGCTAAGTGTGATTCTGCAATTGCAAGACCAACGGCATTAGAAATTCCAGCGCCTAATGGTCCAGCTGTAACTTCTACACCTGGTGTCTCGAAGGTTTCAGGATGCCCCGGAGTGCGTGCTCCCCACTGTCGAAACTCTTTAATGTCTTCAATGGTTACTGAGTCATAACCAGTGAGGTGTAAAAGGGCATATAGCAACATGCAACCATGACCTGCTGATAGAACAAATCGATCACGGTTGAACCATTTGGGGTTTTTGGGGTTATGACGAAGAAATTTGTCCCAGAGGGCATATCCCATAGGGGCACAACCCATTGGCAAGCCAGGGTGGCCACTATTAGATTTGTTAACTGCATCGACTGCAAGCATCCGAATACTGTTGATGCAAAGCGTATCGATTGAAACGGGTGCGGCGACCATTGTGATAGTTCGGTAGTTGGTGATTCTGAAGGATTGATTGGCAGAGCGATTTAAATCATCTGCCGGAAGGCTAGGCAGACATTGTGGCCTCCGAACCCAAATGAATTAGATAGAACTAGTTTGACTTTGTGCTCTCTAGCAATGTTGGGTACGTAATCGAGATCACAAGCAGGGTCAGGGTTGCAGTAGTTAATTGTAGGTGGAATTATTCCATGCTTTAGAGCAAGGATGCATGCAACTGCTTCTATTCCTCCTGATCCTCCGAGCAAATGCCCCGTCATTGACTTGGTGGAGCTTACGGGTATTTCGTGCGCTCTTTGTTTTAGTACAGATTTGATAGCAGCTGTTTCATTGCTGTCATTCGCTGGAGTACTTGTCCCATGGGCATTGATGTAGTCAACACTTTCAGCATCCAGTTTGCCATCTGCAAGGGCGAGACGAATTGCCTCTGCACCTCCTACACCACCTGGAGAAGGGGATGTGATGTGATGAGCATCGCAAGTCGTGCCATACCCCACAACCTCAGCATGAATGGTTGCACCCCGGGCATTTGCATGATCGAGTGTTTCTAGAACCAGTACGCCAGAACCCTCTCCAATTACGAAGCCATCACGTTCTGCATCAAAAGGCCTGCTTGCCGTTTGAGGATCATCGTTCCGGAAAGAAAGGGCTTTGGCACTTGAAAAACCTGCAACACCTAATGGGGTGATACTTGCTTCGGCACCGCCGCAGACCATTACATCGGCCTTGCCAAGTTGAAGTAAACGGAATGCGTCGCCGATAGCGTTGGATCCCGCAGCACATGCAGTAGCTACAGCTGAACTGGGGCCCTTGGCACCAAGCGCAATAGCAGCAAGACCTGTTGCCATGTTGGGAATCATCATGGGAACCGTAAAAGGACTTACTCGACTGGGACCTTTATCAGCCAGTACATGTGCCTGAGTTTCCATTGTCAGCAGTCCACCGACTCCTGAGCCAATAATTACTCCCACTCGAGAAGCATTGGCTTGTTCGATTTGGAGACCAGAATCGGCCAATGCTTGCTTGCTTGCAATGACTCCGAACTTTGAGAATCGATCCCATCTTTTGGACTCTTTCGGTTCTAAGAATCCGGTTGGATCAAAGTTTGTGACCTCTGCAGCAAAGCGACAGGCATGGGCTGAAGCATCAAAAAGAGATATGGCCGCAACTCCATTGCGACCAGAAGTGAGTCCTTCCCAGTACTCTTCGACGGTATTGCCGATAGGTGTGATCGCGCCGAGGCCAGTGACCACAACGCGATGAAGACTCTCCAGCATTCGACCCTCAGGATTGCTTGTCTTCTATGTACTTGACGGCCTCACCAACGGTGGTAATGCCCTCGGCAGCCTCATCAGGGATCTCAATATCAAAGGCCTCCTCAAGAGCCATGACTAACTCAACTGTGTCGAGCGAGTCTGCTCCGAGGTCATTTTGAAAATTTGATTCCGGCTTTACTTCACCGGCATCAACACTGAGTTGTTCTGAAACGATAGAACGAACTTTTTCAAGGATCGCTTCCTGGGACATAGCACTGAAAACCTGACGGTGCATCTTAGTTGGTGATGGTGGCTAGTTAACAACAGTGACGGCCCTGTCACGAATCTGTTTAACTTTGCCCTAAGAGGGTTAAATTTTATACAGGAGTTTTCTTCCGGATCGGGCTTATGTCCCACGCTGTCAAGATCTACGACACATGTATCGGCTGCACCCAGTGCGTGAGGGCTTGCCCTCTCGATGTACTGGAGATGGTTCCATGGGATGGGTGCAAAGCTGGACAAATTGCGTCATCCCCTCGAACTGAGGATTGTGTTGGTTGTAAACGTTGTGAAACGGCTTGCCCAACAGATTTCTTAAGCATTAGGGTTTATTTGGGAGATGAAACAACCCGAAGTATGGGCCTGGCTTACTAACCTTTGAGCCCAGTCGGTTAAGTTTCACGAATAAACCAATAAGCTCAGCCTGGCGCTAGCCGGGCTTGTTTATGTGCGGAATCGTTGCAGTTATTGGCTCTAGGGAAGCTGCACCTCTCCTTTTGGAGGGGCTTAGGCAACTTGAATATCGCGGTTACGACTCTGCTGGGGTTGCGACTGTAGATGCTTTTGAGGATGGGCCAGGTGGCTTGTTGACTTGTCAGCGAGCCAAGGGAAAACTTGCCAACCTTTGTGAGTTGGTTGACAGGGAAGGCTCTCTAGGCCAACTAGGGATCGGACATACTCGTTGGGCTACTCATGGAAAACCCGAAATCCACAATGCTCATCCTCATAGGGATGAATGTGGTTCAGTTGCAGTTGTTCAAAATGGAATTATTGAGAACCATCGGTTTTTGCGTGAGCAGTTGGAGTTAAAAGGCATTCCATTTGCTTCAGAAACCGATACAGAGGTAATTCCGCATTTAATTGGTGAGGAGTTAAAAGTTCTTCAGTCCAATGGCGATCTTCCCAGTGGATCCATGCTTTTGGATGCTGTTAGAAAAGTTGCCCTGAAGCTAAAAGGGGCTTATGCACTTGCAGTTATTTGGGCAGAGACACCAGATGCACTTGTTGTTACTAGATGGCAGGCTCCACTGCTTATTGGCTTAGGAGAAGGTGAGTTTTTATGCGCTAGTGATACACCTGCTTTGGCTGGTTTTACAAGAACGATTTTGCCCATGGAAGATGGAGAAATTGCCTTACTCACTCCACTTGGAATTGAGTTATACAATAAAGATGGCGTCAGGCAGCAAAGAAACCCTTCCTTACTAACAGGCAGCAACCACGTTGTTAATAAGAGACATTTTCGCCATTTCATGCTTAAAGAAATTCACGAGCAGCCAGAGACGGCTCAATTGTGGGTTTCTCGTCATCTTCCACTTGGTTTACCGGTAGAAGCTCCTGTTGCCCTTCCTTTTGAGGACTCATTTTATGAAGGTATTGAACGTATAGAGATTCTTGCCTGTGGCACTAGTCGTCATGCCGCCATGGTTGGAGCGTATTTATTAGAGCAATTTTCTGGGATTCCAACAGCAGTGTTTTATGCCAGTGAATTTCGTTATGCAGCTCCTCCGCTTGCCGCAAATACACTCACAATAGGAGTTACACAATCAGGAGAAACGGCTGACACCCTTGCGGCACTTGCAATGGAAGCTGAAAGAAGACGAGCTCATGGTGACCCTGCATTTGCTTCCCGACAACTGGGAGTAACGAATAGGCCAGAAAGTTCGCTAGGTCGTCAGGTGGATCATATTTTGGATATAGGTTCAGGCATTGAAATAGGAGTAGCTGCCACCAAAACATTTTTAGGCCAGTTATTGGCATTTTATGCCCTTGCTTTGAAGTTTGCTTCTCTTCGCAAGAGTCGCTCAATTCTAGAGATAACTACACTCACTAATGAGTTGCGAGATATTCCAAATCAGTTACGAAGACTTATTCAGAAACATGATCAGTTGTCAGAAAATTTAGCCACTCGATTTTCTGATACTCAGGATGTGATTTTCTTAGGGCGAGGAATTAACTATCCAATTGCTTTGGAAGGTGCTTTGAAATTGAAGGAAATTAGTTATATCCATGCTGAAGGTTATCCAGCTGGCGAAATGAAACATGGGCCAATTGCATTACTGGAAAGACGTGTACCCGTCATTGCAATTGCTATGCCTGGACGCGTTTTTGAGAAGGTATTAAGTAATGCCCAAGAAGCAAAAGCACGTGATGCCAAATTGATTGGTGTTGCTCCAGAAGGTCCAGAAGCAGAGGTGTTTGACGTTTTGATGCCGCTCCCTGAAGTAAGTGAATGGACTAGTCCTTTGTTGTCAGTTATCCCAATGCAGTTGCTCAGTTATCATATTGCTTTTCAAAGAGGACTTGATATCGACCAGCCCCGTAACTTGGCTAAGAGTGTTACTGTTGAGTAGGTTCCTTTTTCAAGATCTTATTCATTCGTCCATATCGATCTTCGAGTCGAACAATATCATCTTCTCCTAAGTAAGTTCCACTTTGAACTTCAATTAATTCAACAGGCATTCTTCCTGGATTTGTGAGTCGGTGCTTGCAGCCCAAAGGAATAAAAGTGCTTTGATTTTCTCCAATCAATTGTTCATCGCCATCGCGTTCAACTAAAGCAGTTCCTTTCACGACTACCCAATGTTCGGCACGGTGATGGTGCATTTGAAGCGACAGGCTTGCACCAGGCTTTACTTCAATTCTTTTGACTTGCCAACGGTTTCCCTTGTCTACTGAAGTGTAGTTACCCCAAGGCCTATAGATCTTTCGATGTGCTTTTCCTTCAGGGCTGCCGTCGGATTCTAGTTGCTGAACTATGGACTTAACTTTCTGAGTTTTGCTGCGATCAGCTATTAATACTGCATCATCTGTTTCAACTACTACAAGATTTTCGACTCCAATTCCTACTACTAACCTATGTTCACTACGTAAGTAACAGTCTTTACTTTCAAGAGCAATAACACGACCATTTAAAACATTTCCATCATTATCTTGATCGGTTGTTTCCCAAAGCGAGCTCCAACTTCCTATATCACTCCACCCTGCTTTTAGAGGTAATACTGTTCCTAGGCTCGTTTTTTCCATGACTGCTACATCTATGGCTGAATTTGGACACTTTGCAAAGGCTTCTCTTTCTAGTCTTAAGAATTCGAGATCTGGCATTTCCTGCTCCAGAGCTGACCGACAGCAACTGACAATTTCTGGAGCAAGTCTTTCAAGTTCGCTCAGGATTGCACTTGCTTTGAAAAGAAACATTCCACTATTCCAGGTGAAACGACCACTTATTAGGAATTGTTCTGCGGAATGTTTATCTGGCTTTTCTATAAATCTGGCTATTGGCAGACCTTCTAACTTTTTGTTATCAAGTGCACCAGATGATTCGATATACCCGTAGCCGGTTTCAGCTGCGTGGGGCACTATGCCGAAGGTAACGAGCCTTCCTTCTTCTGCATATTCCCGTCCTGCTTCTATCACGCGGAGAAATTCTTTTTGATCTCGAATGACATGATCTGCTGCTAATACAAGCAGCAATGGATCTTTTCCTGTTTCTGTTGCTTGAAGAGCTGCAACGGCAATTGCAGGAGCTGTATTCCTTCCAATGGGTTCTAGCAGTATTGCGCTTGGCTCTACATCAATTTGCCTCATTTGTTCGGCCACGATAAATCTGTGGTCTTCGTGGCAAATCAATAAAGGAGGTTCCAACTCTTTCAGACCTCTAAGCCTCATTTGAGTTTGCTGGAGCAATGTTTTTTCTTCATTGCCATATAAAGACCAATATTGCTTTGGGTAGCTTGCTCTTGATAGTGGCCAAAGCCTGGTACCGCTTCCACCGCAGAGAATGACTGGGAGCAAGGTTCGTTGGATCACCGGTATTTAGCTGATGCTATTAATAATGTCTCAGGAGATTTCTTCTTGTCGACTACTTATAGCTCCAGTAAGCCAGGTGGTGGAGTAAGGAGGAGCCATCCTTCTTGAAGGTTTATTTCGGGAACAATGGCTTTTACAAAGGGGACAAGAACTTTTTCCCCGCAGATCAGTTTGATTTCTAGCAAATCGTTGCCGGCCTTTAATAAGTCAGTCACTTCTCCAATAGGGGATCCTTCACGACTTAATTTTGCTGATAGACCGACAAGATCAAGAAAGTGAAACTCATTGGCGTTGAGTTTTGGGCGATGACTCTCATGCACTAATAGGTTCTGACCTATGAGTGCTTCTGCTCTATTTCTATTGTTGATAGTTTGAAGACGGATGATATAAATAGACTTCCCAGGAACCTGTCTTCCACTGATTAAGTCAACTTCCTTAGGAGTTTTATTGCTTTGTTGAAGCCATCTTTTCCCTGGTTTCGTAAAGCGTTCTGGGAATTCGCTAAGTGGGTTAACCTTTACTTCACCATGAAGACCATGAGGAGATACAAGCTTTCCTACTATTAACCAATTGATGTCTTGAATCATGCTTTTGAACGAATTAATAATTTAGAATGACGCTATGCAGAATGCTTATCTGCCTTTATCAATGAGTAGCCATCCATTTCCAATCCTGCCTGGCTCAACAGTCATTGTTGTTGATGAAACCTCGATTTATAAAGGCTATCAAGGATTTGTTCAGAGAATTAGTGGGAACAAAGCGGCTGTACTTTTTGAAGGTGGGAACTGGGACAAATTAATCACAGTTCCTATTAAAGACCTTAAGGCTCTTTGAAAGGCTGAATTCAGTGGGCTTTTTCAGCAGAATGTCCTTATTAGCTTGTATACACCTATTGAAATGAAAGGTTTTTATCAAAGTTAGATTAAGAATTTTTGGATGGTGCCAGCTCATTAAGAGCTACACGGGCAGCTTCTTTTTCGGCGGCCTTTCTGGAGCTGCCCCATCCCTCTCCGACGATGTCTTGTTCAATTTGTACTCTGCAAAAGAACCTTCTTGGATTTCCGTGGCTTTGGCAGGTTTCTTTGCAGTCATAGTGCGGTAGTTGAAATCCCTTTTGTTGACTCCACTCTTGCAAGGCTGATTTTGCATTTTGCATATGTGGATCGGCCATCACAGTCTTGCTAGTTTCTTCCCAATATGGGGAAAGCCAGCGATGGATAGGCTCTAGATCCTTACGCCATGCATAGATCGCTCCAATGATTGCTTCAGTTGCTTCTGCATTCAGAGTTGCCTTGGCCGATGGGTCTCCGGTTGCTTTCGTGCCTATTAAGAAAAAGTTGTAAATTTTTTCTTTTTCCCCAACTTTGCTGAGCCATTCATCACTTACTAGTTGAGAGCGCAGTGCCGATCGATCTCCAACTTTCATGCTTGGATATTTCCGCTCTATGAATTCAGAGGCAGCCAGTCTTAAGACAGCATCACCAAGAAATTCAAGCTTTTCATGGTTGATTTCTCTTTCTGCAGATGTATGAGTAAGAGCTTCGTTGATCAGGTTGAGGCCTAATTCGATCTCTTTATTATTCAACTGAGTTGTCTTGAAATCAATTTTCAAGTGTTTCAGAAAAACTGTTATTTGCTCGAGTCTTTCTTTGGAAATAAATCGAGACTTTGATTTCATCAAAACTTCGTCGGAAAGATGAGTTCGTAGAGTTGGTTCATGTATCAGGGAGATGTTAATAGGGTGAAAGCAGGTCGTAAGCCGGGTTCTGTTCACTATCCCAAAAAGATAGTGGGTGATCATCTATCTGGGACTGACGTTACCGTCAGCCTCTAGCGGCTCAGTGAATTTGAATCAGGCAGATGGCCAGCCTTGATTCTTTCGCCTTGCTCCTGGCTGGGGTTTACCTAGCCAGCACCTCTCGATGCTGCTGGTGCGCTCTTACCGCACCTTTGCACCCTTGCCTGTGCTTGGGGAAGACCCTTTTGCCATCGGCGGTGTGTTTCTGTGGCACTATCCTCACGGTCACCCGCACTGGGAATTACCCAGCAAGCCTGACCATCGGGGAGCCCGGACTTTCCTCAATCGATAACTTAATGCAATTAAGCGAAAAGTATCGATTGCGATCACCTCTCCTGCTTTCAACGTCCATAATGCCTTGTCGGCATAATTCATTCCACTGGGGCTGTAGCTCAGCCGGATAGAGCGACGGTTTCCTAAACCGTAGGTCGTGGGTTCGAGTCCCGCCAGCCCCGTAAGTTGATACTTCTTTTCAGTTGGTACTGCTATATGTAGTGGGGTAGCCAAACTAGGCACTCTCTCGCTAGCGTTAAAGTAGTGAACCAGTCTCCATGACCCAGCTTCACGATCTTCGACTACGACTATTGGTTCAGCAGGAAAGTGAGCAGATTGCAAACTCACAACCTACTGATCTTGATTTATCAATAGTTCAAGCTAGGTGTAAGTTTTGGTTAGCTCTTTTGGCTGAGGCCCATGAAGATCAAGCTACTGATGCCGAGCGACGAGGTGACACAGAGCAGGCTATGGGGTGGTTTGCTGATTCAATGAGACTGAGAGATGTGATTCAGGTTGTTACGACCATTGAGATTCCATTTCCAGATAGTGGTGACAAGGAAGAGTCTGATGATGGGTTTTCTGAGGATCCGCCCTTGGCGGCCTAGCAAGATGCAATGATAGGCATAGCTAGAGGGTTCCACGGTGCCTGAAGAGCCTTGTCAATGTCCTGACTGTCTAAGGTTCTATAACGAGCATGATCGCTTGATTCGAGAATGCCCTACTTTGCGGAAGCAGCAAGAGCTGAATTGGGCTGCACTTCAGTCTTTTCGAACTCTTTCAGGTAGGGTTTTGGAAGATTTGCAGAAGCAATACTCTCTAAGAGATAAAGAGTCTTCTCAACAAGGTTCCGCCTCAGGTGACGTAGCAGAACCTATAGATGAAGTGCAGCAGGTAATTGCTGACTTGGAGAATATCAATGCTCACTTGTATTCAATAGAAGCATTGATGGAAAGAATATTTGATGTGAGAGTCCCTGAGTCCATTGAGCAAAAGTTTCGTGAACTAGCAGGGGAGTTAGCTCCTGATCCGCTCAATGCTGATCGACTTCGTCTGAATAGGTTGCTTCATCAAACTCCTGATTTACCTGATAGAAGTTAGTTATTTCTATTCATTCTTTATGATTGATTTGAACTAGTTTGGCTTGTGATTCAGCTACAGGTTATTTTAAATTTTATGTGTTTCTCAACTTCAGCCATTGTTCTTAATGGACATCACAAGTGATTTCTACTGGAAGTGGATCTACTTGCCAGATGGATTTGCAATATTCACGAATTGATCGATCCGAAGAAAAGAACCCTGATCTTGCAGTATTAAGCAAAGACATACGATTCCAGCTTTGTCGATCTTGCCAGGCACGGCTGACATTGTCTTGGGCGCGAAGATAATCAGCAAAGTCTGCCATTACGAAAAACGGATCATTACATGTAAAACTGTTAAGGAGTGGGCGGAATAGATCTACATCACCATTGCTAAAATGTCCAAGTTCTATTAGGCGTAGGGCTTCTTCTAATTCAGGTAAGGACTGTATAAAAGTTTTTGGATCATACCCTGTATTGCGGAGTTCCATGATTTCTTGCTCTGTTTTTCCGAATAGGAAAAAATTCTCCTCTCCAACTCGATCGCGTATCTCAATATTTGCCCCATCAAGGGTACCAATTGTGAGAGCCCCATTCATGGCAAATTTCATGTTTCCTGTTCCTGAAGCTTCTTTGCCAGCTGTGGAAATCTGCTCAGAAAGGTCAGTAGCTGGATAAACTTGCTCTCCTAGCTTTACGTTGTAATCCGCCAGGAAAACTACTCTTAAACGACCATCCATATCAGGGTCTGAATTGATCATTTCAGCAATCCCATTGATAAATCTAATTATTAGTTTTGCCATAAAGTAACCAGGGGCTGCTTTCCCTCCAAAGATCACCGTTCTAGGGGCCATTCCTTGTGCTTTACCATTTTTAATTCTTAGATATTGAGTAATTACTTGAAGAGCATTTAGATCTTGCCGCTTGTATTGATGAATTCTTTTTACTTGAACATCAAACATGCTGGATGGGTCAACCAACAAGCCATTTTGTCGATGTATGTAACCAGCTAGTTTTCTCTTCCCGGATAATTTGGTTGCACCAACTTGTTCAAGAAATCCATTGTCGAATTCTTTATTTTCGAGACTTTTAAGTGATTCCATATTTGTTATCCAGTCAGTTCCCACATGCTTTTCTAGAAGGGTCGACAGTTCTGGATTGGCTAGTGCGACCCATCTACGAGGAGTTACTCCATTAGTGACATTTGTGAATTTTTCAGGCCATAAATCAGTGAACTCAGGAAGTAATTGTCGTTTGATGAGATCTGAGTGGAGAGCAGCTACTCCATTGATATGGTGAGCGCCAATCGTTGCCAGGTGAGCCATCCTGATTGCTTTGCCTCCTTCTTCATCAATGATCGATAATTTCCTTAAGATGGAGTCATTTCCTGGGTAGCGCACTCGAACTTGTTGAAGGAACCTACGGTTGATTTCGTAAATGAGTTCTAAATGACGAGGTAGCAAACTGCTAAATAAGGCAAGATCCCATTTTTCAAGTGCTTCAGGAAGCAAAGTGTGATTTGTATAAGCAACTGAAGTAGTAGTAACTTCCCAGGCCTTGTCCCACTCACAGTGATAATGGTCAATTAGTAGACGCATTAATTCTGCAACTGCAATTGCAGGATGAGTGTCATTAAGTTGTACTGTCCAATGTTTGGGAAAGTCTTCTAGAGGAATCCCTCTTTTTTCAAGACTTCTCAGCATGTCTTGCAGAGAGCAACTCACAAAAAAATGTTGTTGTTTTAACCGTAGTCGGCGTCCCTCATCAGTTCCATCATTGGGGTACAGAACCTTTGAAAGGGTTTCGGAGCCAACTTTTTCTTCCACTGCTCCGTAATAGTCACCAATATTGAACGCATAAAAATCAAAACTTTCAGTGGCATCAGCTCTCCAAAGCCGCAACCGGTTGCAAGTATTTACTCTGTAACCAAGAACAGGCACATCGTGAGGGATTCCTATTGCATGTTCATTGGGCAGCCACCTTGATCGATAGTTACCTTTTTCATCGGTATAGTTTTCTGTCCTTCCACCAAAACCAACGAAACAAGCTTCGTCAGGTTGTGGGAGTTCCCAAGGCCATCCACCTTTGAGCCATTTGTCTGTAACTTCTACTTGCCATCCATCCCGGATTAGTTGATTAAAAATTCCAAACTCATAGCGGATTCCATACCCAATGGCAGGTACCTGCAAGCTGGCAAGTGATTCCATGTAACAGGCGGCTAGCCGCCCAAGACCACCGTTGCCAAGCCCAGGCTCTTCTTCTACTTCAAGAATATGACTTAATGATTCAATCCCAAATCTTTTTAAGGCTACTTCAGCTTCCTTTTGAATACCAAGGTTGAGAAGGTTATTATTCAGCTGAGGACCAATAAGAAACTCAGCTGATAGGTAAGCGACAGTTTTTTGAGGTCTTGCTCGTATTGCTTCTTGACTGGCCAAGTAGCGAGTCATCAGCCTATCTCTCACCGCATAGCTGAGGGCCATATATAAGTCATGCAGACTTGCTGTTGTGGCTAGCTTGCCCAGCGTGAAAAAGAGGTGCTCCGTCATTCCATCGAAAACGGCATCCGCATCGATTCCTGCTCTTTCTGGGTCTGCGTAACATCCAGGAGTGGGTAGACGCAGATCTAAGGGCTGGAAGCTACTCATAAGGACTGAATTTGTGAAGCAATCCTCATAACTCCCTGCTTTTTAAATGCAGTTCAGCCATAAAGCCTGCTGTTTGCTTTGGTCTATCTCGAAGGACGCTAGCTCTGATAATCAGTTCAGAGCCTTCTTGCATGCAGATCCACACTTGTTGCGAACTTTGATTTAGAAGGGACAGCTCTCTTCTTGGTCCTTTGCCGTCTTAATCTGCTAATTCAGTACGCTTTAAAAAATAGGGCTCTATGGTTTTATCATCGGTTTTCTCAGTGCTTAGTACTCATGAAGTTGAAGTTGCTGAAACACTTATAGGGGTTATTAATTTTCTTTTAATCTTTGTCGCTGCAAGGACTTTAGCTGAAGTACTGGTCAGATTGAATTTGCCTACCATTGTTGGTGAACTATTAGCTGGTGTCCTGATAGGAGCATCGGGGCTACATCTTTTGATGCCTCCTAGTACCGGTGCTCAATTGAATGAAGGGTTTATTAATTTGATTAGTACTGTGGCTTCTGTACCTCCGGAGGCAGTACCTGACCTTTACTTCGAAACTTTCCCTTCGTTGCAAGCTGTTGCAACGCTTGGGCTATATGCATTGCTTTTTCTTACTGGTCTTGAGAGTGAACTAGAAGAACTTGTAGCAGTGGGTGCTCAGGCATTCACTGTTGCAATGGCTGGAGTAATTCTTCCATTTGCTTTTGGCACATTTGGCTTAATGCTGTTGTTTCAGGTTGATTTAATCCCTGCAATTTTTGCTGGGGCTTCTATGACGGCTACCAGCATTGGCATAACAGCAAGTGTTTTTGGAGAACTTGGGTACTTGAAAACACGTGAGGGTCAAATAGTTATTGGGGCAGCCGTTCTTGATGACATTTTAGGGATAGTTATTCTTGCTGTGGTTGTAGCACTTGCAACTGGTGGCTCTTTACAGATTGCTCCCATAGTTAAGCTCGTTTTTGCAGCAACAGTATTTGTAATAGGTGCTATAGCTTTAAGTAGAACGGCGGCACCAGCTTTTGACTGGTTGTTAGAGAGATTGAAAGCACCAGGAGCAGTTGTTGTTGCTTCATTTGTAATTCTTGTCTTCAGTTGCTTTATTGCTACAGCGATTGGATTAGAGGCAGCGTTAGGTGCTTTTGCTGCTGGTTTGATTTTAAGTAGCTCAAAAAATAACCATGCTATTCAGCAGTCTGTCCTTCCACTTGTTTCCCTTTTTGCAACAATTTTCTTTGTGCTTGTTGGAGCAGGGATGGATCTTTCAGTAATTAACCCTCTTGATCCAGCAAGTAGATCAGCTTTGATTGTGGCGGCTTTCATGCTGGTTGTGGCAATTCTCGGGAAGATTGCTGCAGGATGGTCTTTCTTAATTGACAAGCCCACGAATCGGTTGGTTGTTGGTTTGGGCATGATGCCCCGGGGCGAGGTTGGGTTGATCTTTCTTGGTCTTGGAACAAGTGCAGGTTTACTTACTCCTTCTTTGGAGGCAGCTGTTCTTTTGATGGTTATAGGAACAACTTTTCTTGCTCCACTCCTCCTGCGCATTGTTCTTAAAGACCAAACCCCTGGCGGAGGTAATTCGATTCCAGATGATGTTGCCGCGAACCCAGTGGGTCTTGTTTAGTTAGTTCCAGTTCTGTGTTTTGCCCTTGATTAAGGAACGGTCTAGACCCGTTATATCTGCTATTAAACACCGAGCTACAAGCGAATAGATAGGTGTTTAGCATCTTTATCACTCTGTTAGTTTTTTCTGCTACTCATGTCTGCTCAAGTTGCTGAACCTAATGGCCTTTGGAGCTACTTAGGACATGAGGTTTTCTGCATGAGCAGTAGTCCAGGGTATAGAGAGCAAGAGACGGGAGTCTCTAAAGATCAACCAGCTTTGTTGCTTGTGCATGGTTTTGGAGCGTCAACTCACCACTGGCGTCACAATATTCCTGTACTTTCTTCAACACATGAGGTTCATGCAATAGACCTTCTTGGTTTTGGTAGAAGTGCAAAACCAGAAGGTTTGAATTATGGCGGTCTCTTGTGGAAAGACCAGGTTATGGCCTATGTCAAGGAAAGGATAGGTCGCCCAACAGTGATTGTTGGCAACTCTTTGGGCGGTTATGCCGCCTTGGCCGCAGCTTCAGCTTTAGGGGCGGATGCGGCAGGAGTTGTTTTGTTAAATGCTGCTGGTTATTTCAGTGATGAGAAGCCTGCCCCAAGAACTTTCCTATCGAGATTACGTCAGAGTCTGGGCGCTGGTTTACTTAAAGATCCACTTGTTCAGAGACTGATTTTTGAGAATTTGCGTCGTCCATCTGTGATTCGTCGAACCCTTAAGCAGGTGTATATCGACCACACCAATGTTGATGATGATTTAGTTGAGTCGATTCGGCGCCCTTCTTTGGATGCAGGGGCTTTTCAGGTCTTTCGTAGTGTTTTTGATACTCGGGGCCCTCAAGGTCAACCAATTGATTCTTTATTTCAAGAGTTGCAAGCACCTCTTTTGTTGCTTTGGGGTGATAGTGACCCTTGGTTGAGAAATGCAGCTGGCAAGAGAGCAAAGTTTCTACGATATGCACCTTCCAAGACTAAGGAAGTTGTTTTAGCGGCAGGACATTGTCCACATGATGAGGTTCCTGAAAAAGTTAATCAGGCTTTGTTGGATTGGTTGAAAGCTGGTTGATTTGCATATCCAATGCCTCTTACTTTTCAACAACTTCCTTATGAACATTGGGAGTACCTTGATATTCCTTCAGGTGACCGTCTGCGAATAGTGCCTGAGCGAGGGGGGTTAATTACTGAGTGGCGTTGTAATGATAGCGAGATACTCTATTTTGATTCGGAGCGCTTTCAGCAAAGCAATAAAAGTGTTCGTGGTGGAATTCCTATTTTATTTCCTATTTGTGGAGATTTACCAGGGGGATGTTTAACACTTGCTAAAGGTGACTTCCTCATTAATCAGCATGGCTTTGCAAGAAATATCTCATGGCAGATATGTGATTTAGAGGATCAGAATGGCTTCTTAATGAGTGTGTCAACTAATGAGACTACATACGCGAGTTACCCCTACTATTTTTTGATCAAAATATATGTGACCCTTAACAAAGGTAGACTTGATTTCTCAGTTTCTATTGAAAATAAAACTGATGAGCCTATGCCTTTTAGTTTTGGTTTGCATCCATATTTCCAAGTAACAGATCTCCAGCATATTTCTATAGAAGGCCTACCTGAGAAATGTATGAATCATCTAAACAACCAGACTGCCGAAACGTATACTCAACTTGAAAAAGTTTCTGAAGGGATTGATTTTTTAGCGAGGCCTTCGCACCCAGTCAAACTGATTGACTGTCTAAATGGAAGAAATATTCAGCTTATAACAGAAGAGCCTATGGATTTGGTAGTTATATGGAGTGATCCACCTAGATCTATGGTTTGCTTAGAGCCTTGGACTAGCCCAAGGTACGCGTTAATAAATGGAGATAGAAGGTTGATAATCGAACCATGGACTGTGAAAAGTCTAAAATGCAGTATTGCTGTTAATTAGATTGAAAATAGCAATAAAGTCTTTGCAGACTCCTACTAATAGCAATCTTGGCTGCTCAAAGACTTGAAATGACCTGCTTGGGGAAACATAGTTATATCTTCTATCCAATTGTATTTAATATATAGACAAGATGAGTTCCTTTGACGTGGTCTCGAGGCATAATTTAGTACTAATTACTTAACTTTCAAAAGTGGTTTTTTCAAATGCGCAATGATCGCTTGTTTGAGTTTGAGAAGGCATTGACCTCTGCTACACGCAGAGAGTGTGTATTTACGGAAGAAAGACAGAAGAGATTTTATACAAAGGGAATTCGTGTTGGTGAGGGACACGCCTTTGCTGTTGTATTTCCTCAAACACTTTTAGAGTTTTGGAGGGTTCTAGAGGTATGTATTGCTTTTGATAAAGTCATTATTGTGCAAGCGGCAAATACGGGGCTTACAGGTGGCTCGACGCCTGATGGAGATGATTATGATAGAGATGTGGTTGTTATTAACACCCTGCACCTTGATCAAGTAGTTCTGCTGAATGATGGTATTCAGGTGCTTGCATTTGCTGGAAGCAGCTTGCATCAATTAGAAGATAAATTAGCCAAAGTTGATAGAGGCCCTCACTCTGTGATTGGCTCTTCTTGTATTGGTGCATCAGTGGTTGGCGGAGTGTGTAATAATTCAGGCGGCAATTTAGTTAATAGAGGACCAGCGTATACGGAGTTAGCACTATTTGCGAGGATTAACGACCAGGGAAAATTGGAGCTTGTAAATCATCTTGAAATTGAACTTGGCTCTTCTCCTGAAGAAATCCTGACTAACTTGCAAGAGACGAACTTTCGAGTGAAAAACTTACCTAATCTATCTAGTTTGGCTTCTGACATCAATTATCAAGAGCGGGTCAGAGATATTAATTCTGCAACCCCTTCTAGGTTTAATGCAGATGAGAGACGTCTTTTTGAAGCTAGTGGCTGTGCTGGAAAGGTTGCTGTTTTTGCTGTAAGGCTCGATACTTTTCCTTTACCTAGTAGGGAGCAGGTTTTCTTCATCGGTACAAATGAATCTAAGAATCTGACGCAATTAAGAAAAAAGATTCTTTTAACTTCTGAGAGTTTGCCAGACATGGGTGAATATATGCATAGGAGTTATTTTGATGGAGCGTCTGAATTCTGCAAAGATACTTTTCTTTTTATTAAATACTTCGGGACCAGGTTGTTGCCTATGTTGCTTACTTTTAAAAGACGAATTGATGCTTTTGCTTCTTCAATAGGCATTTTCCCTGATAATATATCAGATAGATTATTGCAACTCATAGCACAGATATTGCCAAATCATCTTCCTGTTAGAATAAGAGAATATCGTGATAAGTATGAGCATTATATGCTCATACTTGCCAGCAACTCAACTATTGAAGAAATTCAGACTTTGTTAGATGAGCAGACGAATGGTGTGCATGACTATGAATATATAAAATGTACTGAATCAGAAGGTAGGGATGCTCTTCTTCATAGATATGTTGCTGGTTCTGCTCCAACTAGATTTCAAGTAGTTAATTCTAATCAGGCAGGAGGTCTTCTTCCTCTTGATGTAGCTTTGCCTAGAAACTGTGAATCTTGGGATCAAATACTACCAGCTGAGATCTTATCGCAGATGGCGGTTTCTTTTAAAATGGGCCACTTTTTGTGTATGGTTTTTCACTGGGACTTTGTCGTAAAGAAGGGAGTAGATGTCAATGCCTTAAAAGAAAAAATTTTAGAAATATTAGATCATGTAGGTGCTAAATACCCCGCCGAGCATAATGTTGGCCACCTCTATAAGGCAAGCGAGGGCCTTGCAAACTTTTATCGACATTTAGACCCAACCAATAGCTTTAATTGTGGCATTGGCTTCAGTTCTAAGAAGAAGTTTTATAAATAAAAGCCCAGACCCTAATGATAGTCTAACTTTGCAATAGCAAGAGAAAGATAATTAATTATTGTTTGTTGAGCTCTTTGAAGAAGATGTATTAGGATCTGGTTAAGAGGTGTTTCTTTTCTGAATCGAAATGGGGTGGAATGTCGCGGCTCCAAATGTCGTAAACATCAGTGATTTACGTGATTTAGCCCAACGTCGACTACCTCAAATGGTATTTGACTATATTGATAGCGGGGCTGATAGGGAGCAGACGCTCTCTCAAAATTGTGCAGCATATAATGAAATACTTTTTCGACCTCGGTGTGCAGTCGCAACACCATCTTGTGATTTAAATATATCGATTATTGACCAACAATTTAAGCTTCCCTTTTTGCTGGCTCCAGTAGGGAGCAGCAGAATGTTCTACCCTCAAGGAGAGATTGTTGCTGCTAATCAGGCTGGCTTGGCTGGAACAGGCTATACACTTTCTACGCTTTCTGGTTGCAGGTTGGAGGAAGTTAAGCAGGCAACTAATTTTCCTGCTTGGTACCAGCTTTACTTGCTTGGTGGCAGAGATGTTGCGTTGAAAACAATTGCAAGAGCTAAGGCTGCTGGATTTTCAGCAATTGTAGTGACTATAGATACGCCTATTTCGGGATTGCGAGAGCGTGATGTGAGGAATGGAACTAAGGAATTGTTATCTAGAAATCTTTTTAGCATGCTTCCCTATATCCCTCAAATGTTAGTTAAGCCCTGCTGGCTGACTCAGTGGCTTGCTGATGGTGGCTTGATGAGTTTTCCAAATGTTGAGCTAGAAAATGGGCCTATGGGCTATACAGAAATTGGACCAGCATTGGAAGAATCAGTTGTAACCTGGGATGATCTTCAATGGATACGTGAAGCTTGGGGAGGCAATATCATTGTTAAAGGTGTTCACATTGGTGATGACGCAAGGAAAGCTATCCAATTAGGGGTAGATGCAATTGTAGTTTCTAATCATGGAGCTAGGCAATTAGACAGTGTGGCGCCAACAATTCGAGTTCTACCGGAGATTGTTGATGCAGTAAATGGTCAAGTAGATGTTTTATTAGATGGTGGAATTCGAAGAGGTGGTGATGTTGTTAAGGCTTTATGTTTAGGAGCAAGTGGAGTCTTAATTGGTAGAGCATATGCTTATGGACTTGCGGCAGCTGGAGGGCCAGGTGTGGCTAGAACAATAGAGATCTTGAAAACAGATATTATTAGAACCATGAAGTTATTAGGTTGTGATTCTGTGAAGAAATTGAACCCTTCATTTGTTTCGATTCCCAGCTCTTGGAAGTCTTTCTGAATACATAATTGCGATTTAGTTGAATTTATGAAGATTATAGTAATTGACGATGATCCGACTGGCTCACAAACTGTTTACGGCTGTCCTTTGCTATTGAGATGGGACAGAAAAACTTTAGTGGGTGGATTAAATCACCCCTCGCCTTTATTATTTTTATTGGCAAATACACGTGCGATGTCAAGAGATTTGGCTAAGCAAAGAATATGTGATATTTCTAATGCATTAATCGAAGTTTGTCAGACAGAAAAGATTGACTTTCGAAATTTTCTACTCATTAGTAGAGGGGATTCAACTTTACGTGGCCATGCAATTTTGGAAACTGATATTCTTGCTGAGAAATTAGGTCCCTTTGATGCAACCTTTCATATCCCTGCTTTCTTGGAGGGTGCACGCACAACAGTACAAGGAATTCACTTTCTAGATGGTGTTCCTGTACATCAAACTCCTTTTGCTAATGACAGAATATTTGGTTATAACACCAGTCACTTGCCCTCTTGGTTGGAGCATAAGAGTCTAGGAAGGATACCAGCTAGTGAAGTTTTCTTATTGGACATTCACATGTTGGAAGATGCATTGAGTGGAGAGAAGGGCATGAAGAAATTAATAGATTGGATTTTACAATTACATGATAATCGACATGTTGTAGTAGATGCTTCTTTGCCAGACCATATAATGATTTTTGCGACTGCGATTAGAAGGCTGGCTAGTAGAAAACGCCTCCTCTTTAGATCTGCAGCGAGCTTTATAAGTGGACTTGCTAACCTCCCTGTCAATCCACAATCTCCTTCTGATTTGTGTAAGTTACGCCTGAAAGATTCTTCAGGAATCTTAAAACCAGGGTTAATAACAGTTGGATCTCATGTTGAACTGGCTGATAGTCAATTAGGCTTTCTATTCTCTAATAGTGACTGTTCTGGGATTGAAGTACCTGTCAAAAAGATTGCAAACTTAATTGAATCGCCCTCTGCTAATCATTTAATTTCTACTTTAGAAAGAGAATTGTTGCAGGAGTTAGAGAATGTTCTTAATCACGCTAAGACACCAGTGCTTTATACTAGTCGTAGTGAGTTGAAGTTTTCTTCTGATACTGAACGTCTGAGGTTTGGTTTGATTTTGGCTGAGATCATGGCAAGGATTGTTGGTAAAGTGAGTAAAAAATTAGGTTATTTAATTACGAAAGGGGGAATTACTACACATATAATTCTTCAAAAGGGCTTGGAAGTGTCTTTAGTTGGATTAAAAGGACAGATTTTGCCTGGCTTATCAATTACCTCCACAATGAGACATTCGAAAATAGCCAATTTACCTATAGTCACATTCCCGGGGAATTTGGGTGACGCTAAAACACTTTTCAATGCATGGAAATTAATGGAGGATGTTTGATTAGCTATAGGTCTGCAAGTTTAAACTTTCAAATTATTAGATCTAGCTAATTTTGAAGCTTTCAATGATTGAGTTTGCGAAGCCGCTGCAAGATAATGGCTCTACTTTTGGCTCCATAAGCCTTGCTAAATCATAGGTAACTTTTTGATCAGCAATGGATTGGGTTATGCCATTGGTGATGAGGTCTGCAGCCTCTTGCCATCCAAGGAATTCAAGCATCATCACTCCACTTAAAATCACAGATCCTGGGTTTATGCGATCAAGACCAGCATGCTTAGGAGCAGTGCCATGAGTTGCCTCAAATATTGCTGCTTGATCTCCAATATTGGCCCCTGGAGCCATACCTAGCCCGCCAACAATTGCAGCAGCAGCATCAGAGATGTAGTCGCCGTTGAGATTTAAGGTTGCAAGTATTGAATAATCCTGTGGGCGAGTTTGAATTTGTTGAAAGATGCTATCTGCAATTCTGTCATCAACCATTACCATTTCCTTCCATTGACCATTTCCATGACTGTCACCAATGTCTGCTATTACTGATCTAACTTCGTCACAAATTGCATGTTTCTTTTCAACTGTCAATGCTTCATAACCAGGATCAATTAATTTTGCATTATTTTCGATACTTATCGAAGGGTTATCTGTGAGATTATTAAGAATCCAACTCTCTCTTTCAGTAATGCATACACTCCGAAATTCATTTTTGGCTAGTTCATAACCCCAATCCCTAAAAGCGCCCTCGGTAAATTTCATGATATTTCCTTTATGGACAAGGGTTACATGTTTTTTCTTACCAGTTAATTTCATGGCATGTTCAATTGCCTTGCGAATATGTCGTTGACTTCCTTTTTTACTGACTGGTTTGATTCCTATCCCAGAATTTAAAGGGATTTGTCTTGAACCAAGCTTTTTGTTCGCAGGTATCACCTTTGAGTTTAAATGGTCAATTAGCTCGATTCCAATATGATCATTGAACTCCCATTCGATACCCATATATATATCTTCAGTGTTTTCTCGATAAACAATGACATCTAAGTCTTCGGGATGTTTATGAGGACTCGGAGTGCCTGAATAGTATTTACATGGACGAACACAAGAATAAAGGTCAAAAATCTGCCTTAGAGCTACATTTAGCGATCGGATTCCTCCTCCTACTGGAGTCGTCAGTGGGCCTTTGATAGCTACCCCATAAGTTCTTATTGCTTGAAGTGTGTCTTCTGGAAGATATTGATAGGTTCCGTAAAGATCGCATGCTTCATCTCCAGCATAGATTTTGAACCAGTTGATTTGGCGCTCACTTCCGTAGGCAGTTTCGATGGACTTATCAATTACAGATTGAGTTGCAGGCCAGATATCAACTCCTGTCCCATCTCCCCGTATAAAAGGAATCACGGGGTCATTGGGGACTTGAGGTTTCCCGTTAACAAAGCGGATTGGATGTCCTGCTTTTGGTGGGATGAGCTTTTCAAACTGAGTCATTACAGTTCGTTGGGCAATTATTGGATTGTCTCTTGAGCCTATGTCTTAAAGGACTCCTTGAAGCAGCAATATCTAGTTGTGTTTATCAGTAAATGACTTTCTCATGTCTAAGGCTTCTGTAACTCTGCAGGCGCTTGTTTTTTGCTACGACCAGGTGAATTGTATTAATAGATCATTAAGACCGTAACGCTTGCTAGTGGTTTCTTCTCTCAAAATGCGTTGGGAATGATTTCAACTGATTTCCCAAGAGAGTCCTAAAGATGCGACATTTTGAATTGCGTGGCATCTTCTTAGAAATATGTCTTTTCTAGGTGCTTTAAGTGAATGCTGCCGAACAAGTGAATAGTGTGGCATTTGCCCATGCTCTAGCTTCCTCAATAACGCTTGTTCGGCAGCAATTCCCATCTGCCTTCGTGAACCTCTCTCCTTGGAGGGATGACCCCGAAACCCGTAGATGGTGTCAGGAGGAAACAATGGATTTAGCATTTCACTTTCCAGGTTGGAGTCCTAAATTGCAGTGCCGCAGTTTGTTATTGCAATTGATAATGAATCAAACTGGGGACACTACCACCCTCCCTCATCTACTAGGAGTACTTATCCGAGGAATGACCTTTGATGGTGAGCGTTGGCGCTTGGCAACTCTTGGAGACTGGCAGCCTACTGGTCAACATTTGCCAGCACCTGGGCAAATTGATCAATTGCATTCAATTTGTAGAGATTTGTTTGCACTCTTTCCTCCCTCTTCACCATTACTCGATGCTTCATAATCTTACTGAACTGGAATTGATGCAGCTTGAAAGCTAGCCCAAGCATGGTTGAAATTTCTTTTTTAATTTTCCTCAAATGTCAGTAGCTCTTGCTAGTCAACTTAGAGAAGGAACCAAAAAGGCTCATACTATGGCCGAAAATACAGGCTTTGTGAGTTGTTTTTTGAAAGGTGTTGTAAATAAGGCTACCTATCGAAGATTGGTAGCAGACCTTTATTTTGTTTATAGGGCAATGGAAGAAGAAATTGAGCGTCTTTCGCAGGAGAGGCATCCTGTTGTCAGTCATCTTTACTATCCAGAACTAAATAGAAGAGAGACACTTGAGCAAGATCTGGAGTTTTATTTTGGAAGTGATTGGCTGAATATTTTGAACCCGACAGCCTCTGCAAAGGGCTATGTTAATCGTATTCGCCAAGTCGCTCAAGAATCACCAGAGCTTTTAGTTGGTCACCATTACACTAGATATATTGGAGATCTTTCAGGTGGTCAGATACTTAAGAGAATTGCGCAACGGGCTATGAATCTTCCCGAGCATGATGGTCTTCGCTTTTATGAGTTTGATGCAATTCAAGATGAAAAGACTTTTAAAAAGAAATACAGCG
>QCKN01000015.1 GCA_003215295.1 Prochlorococcus sp. AG-409-P03
TTTTCGATGAGTGTTGCGGTAATGCTTGCTACCCCTGAGAAAGCAAGAGCAGAGAGTGCACGCTTTTATAGAGAAAGTGGTGATGCGAAATTAAAAGATTGGGATTCTTATGGATGTATTTCTGACTTTAATAAAGCAATACAAATTGATCCTAAAGATTCATATCTTTACGGAAGGCGGGGAATCTGTAAATTTCAGATTAAAGATTATAAAGGTTCAATATCTGATTATAACAAAGCAATTCAAATAAATCCTAATAGTAAATACTATTATCAATTCCGAGGCGATTCAAAACTAGATTCTGGTGATCCTTACGGAGCAATTTCTGACTACATGAAAGCAATAGAAATTGACCCTAAAAATAGTTATGCTTTTTATTTTATGGGGCGAGCAAAGCAGAAAATAGGAGATACGAAAGGTGCTTGTTCTGCTTGGAGAAAGGCCTCTTCCCTTGGTGATGAAGATGCTGCTAAGTTAGTAAGCAATCAATGCTGATATTTACTTGAAAGGCGGAGTTGAAATAACATCTTAAAAATGTTGCAGGAAAAGTTGCAGGAAACACACCACGATTTCGAAATAGTGTCCAATGCCCTACCACTACTTCCCCTTTAGAGCGAAGTCGAATCCCACCCTCTCCGTTTTATCAACTGATCAGGAATAATCCTGAGTAGTCGTAATGACCCAAAATAGCTTTATCACAGAGGTTTTAGAGAAAAGACTTATCCCGAAGCATTCAGGATAGTGCAAGTTCTGAGATCAGGTGTTCGGGTTGTGTTCGGGATGTTTCTGAAGATGTGTTCGGGTTTGAAAAACACCTTTTCTAGTCGTTTTAAGAATTGAGATTCCCAAAGGTTTCTAGCAAATGGTGAATATTTATTTTTTTATTTGGATTGAATCTTTTTTGCAGTCTAGATTGTCTAGATTGTCTAGACTTATGGAGAAATTCCTCTATTAATTATGTTTATTTGGGGAAGTAGGGCAAAGACTCATACCGAAGGCGAAGGGCAATTCTATTGCCCTGAATGTGAGGAATATAGACAATATGAATACAAGAAAGCAAAGCAATATTTTACTGTATATTTTATAAGAACATTTCCAACAGAAGACCTAGGAGAATATGTAGAGTGCACAACTTGTAATTCAACTTTTGATCCAAAAGTTCTAGAATATGATCCAGAAAAAGAGCAAGAAAAAATTAGATCATTCTATTTTTATGCAACGCTAAATATAATGGTATTTATTGCTCTTGCCGATGGCAAAGTGGATGATGGTGAAGTTGAAGAAATTTCGAATATTTTCGAAAAAATCACCACTATAAAGTTAGAAAGAGCAGAAATTATGGAATCTATTGAAGAGTTAAATAAAAACAATCGTTCTATTAAAGAACTTGCTGCTGCAGTTAGTCCTTATTTGAATGATGAAGGGAAGGAAACAGTTCTCAGGGGAGCAATCGCTATATCAAAGGCAGATGGTGTTGTTCATGATGATGAACTAAAAATGTTACATGGATTAGCGGATGATCTTTCGTTGCCTAAAACATATGCAAACGGCATTTTTGCAGAGGAAGAGATTGAAGGAAAATAAAATAGTTTGATGCACTACGAAATCACGATTATTTGTGTTCGGGTTTTTTGGCGGAATTAATCTATAAACCTATTCAGGTTGTTTCAGGCGTGCGGAGGGATTTTCTCAGGAGTGTGGGGGGATTTCTAGGGACGGGAACTCAAAAAGTTGTTGGATATATGTTGGCAGGATATCTTGGATATGTTAAGAGGTTTGATACAGCTTTTGCGTGTAGGGTTAAGCTTCTCTAAAGTTGCTCCCTAATCCACATTAAATTAAATGTTCTATTAATCCTGCTTTCAACCCTTCTGTATATAAAGATCAAAATTAACCGAGTTATTTCAAGATGAAGAAGTTTCCTAAGTTCCTACTGTTTGCACTTGTCGTATTAGCAGCGGTTCTCTTTTATTACTTTATTGTAGTCGAATGGAATGAACCGATTAAAAAGATTGTTCAGGATATGGGGATATGGGCACCTTTAGGAATATTTATTCTTAGAAGTATGAGTACTATTTTCCCAGCTATACCAAATTCTATATATTCAGTTCTTGCTGGAAGCGTACTAGCGGATTTCAAAACAGCTTACATAACAATTTTCTTGGCTGACTTTATCTCTTGCCAACTTGCATTTTTTATAGCGAGAAACTTCGGGCGCGAACCTGTCAGACGTTTGGTTGGAATAAAAGCAATGAAGAGAATTGAAAGTTTTAATCAAAATCAACTAGAAGGAAATTTTTTCCTAATGACTGGTGTACTAATGACTGGACTTTTTGATTTCCTTAGTTACGGTATAGGCCTAGGAGGCACAAGGTGGCGTCTATTTACACCTGCTTTACTTGTTTGCCTTGTGATTTTTGATGCTGTAGCCGTTGCTATAGGAGCTGGATTGGCTGATTCAGTATATCTTGTAATTGCAATGTTGGGTATGTTTGGACTTGCAATAATTACTGGTTTGATTAGAAAGAAGATTAATATCATTAATCAATAGTACTTAGTTCAGGTTTAGTTAATTTAATACTTTTCGACTTATTTTATGTAAAAATCAATTTTAGAGTTATTAATTTTTCCGGGATATATTTCCATGGTTTCCATAAAATACTTCCTTTAGGTTTTTAAGAACTGATATTTATGACTTGTCCGTATTTCATCCTTTGAGTCTTGGAGAAAGTTAATATTAGCTCTCCTTGCTTCGAGATCTAATCGAAAGTGATACAAACTCCGTTCTTCTTTTATATTGATACCCCTAACCAAGAGGGCATTTAGGAATCTACGGTTTGTCAGGCTCAACCATATATCCTACGCAAGCAGTTCAATCCAATGCCTTTTCTTCGACCGAATGCATAACCTTTTTGTTTCTTTATCCTCTTCTGGGTTAATGAAGATATATGCTTGTAGCATTGGAGAATATTTTTCAGCTCATTTATGCACTCTCTCCTAAGGCTAAAAAAGCTACTTCTTTTATTTAAATGAAGATACTTATTGTTGGTGGTGGTCGTTGGGCTCAAGTATATGTTGACAATATCCTGTCACTCAATACAGTAATTTCGTCACTTGGAATTACTATATTTACTAAAAGTAATTCCAAGGAGCTAGACAGAAAATATCAGCAATTTAATTGCATTCAGGTAACTGATCAGAAATTAGACGTAATTCAAAAAAGTTATGATTTAGGTGTAATCGCTACCCATCCTGATTCACATTATATGGATGCAAGCTACTATATTCATCATGTTGAATCAATGATAATAGAAAAGCCATGTTTCTCATCGGTAATGCAATTCTCAGATTTTGATGCTTTAATTAAAAAATTTTCTTATTCTTCCAAGAAAATAATAGTCTCATGTCCTTTTTTATTTACTGAAGTTGTTTTGAAAGTTATTAAGCAGTCTAAAGAAAATGCATTAAAAAAAGTATCGCTTCATTGGCATGATCCAGAAGAGCACCCAAAGGGCTATTTTTATGATAGTGCTGTGTCTGAAACAGCAATAGGTCATTTCTTCCCAATCGCACTCGCTATAGTATCTTCTGAAAATGCTCCAGTAGTTAAATTACATAAGGGTATAAAAGGAGTCACAGGTACCGTTTATAGTTATGGGAAAGTGACTAATGTACAAATTGAATATAGACGGCATGCATCTGTAAAACGTAAAAGAGAGATTAAGTTAGAAGATTTAAATGGCAATGTGGAAGTTTACGATCTTGATAAAAATATTGACCTGAAATCAGGAATCAGATGGGATAATATACATCAAAGAATATCTCCATTGTCATCACAAGTTTTATATGCTTTATATGATATTGACATCTTTCAGCAATATATTTCCTTTATGTCTCATTCCAGAACCTCATACTTATATCAACCACTATAGAGTGTAAGTTATTATATTTTTAATTTACCTTCATGCTATTATTAATTTAACTTGCTGAGGTTAGAGTATATTGATTATCTTAGGCTTATATGAGTTGCTTGACAGATTGACTTCTACATCTTTTATTATATGCCAGGCAAGATTTAATACTTGATCGGGCAAGATATCACGCTTAAATAATTCTGATTCTGGCAAAATTGGAATTCTAGTACCAGGTATATAGTAGCCAGTTTTGATTGATCCTTTGATTTCAAATGTAGCTTCTAGTTCTTCTGTAGTTAATTCTAATAGGTTAACTAGAATTGAGGCTCTTCCTGGAAAAGCGATTCCAGTCATAGATCCTGATTTAGCTACAATCTTTTTAATTTCTTCTTTCTTACTTGAAATCCATTCTGGAATAAATCTATTCATTTTTTGAAAAGAAGCATTAAAGTCATAGTCTTCTTTTATTTTGACTGATTGACTTGCATTCCTTTTGATATAAGCTCTTATATTTCCTCCATATCGACTTGTTCTTTCTACTCCAATCAGTTGAGCATGTAGCAATTTGGCAATTACTTCAAATGACCTCATGCTATAAGTTCTTGGATGTTCATGATAAAAAGTATCAAATTGATTTCTCTCCAAGACTGAAACTAAGTAGTGATTTTCAATAACTACTATTGTATTTGAATTCATTAGAGAAGATAACGATGCTATTAGCTCAGGTAGATTTTCAATATGGGCAAAACAATTAGTAAATGTAACTATATCTGGCGATCCAAATCTTGATTTAATTAACTGTGCAGTCTTAGGACTGAAAAAATCTTTTATATAACAATGCTTACCTTCAGCTTCAAGGATTGCATCTGTTGGATCTATGCCAAAAGTTTTTGCTCCTCTTTCCTTAAATATATTTAGTAATGATCCGTCATTGCAGCCAACATCTAAAACTTTTTTATCTTTAATATTGACTTCAAACTTCGCACCTAAAGAATCAACCAACTCTTCCATCCCTGTAAGCACACTAGGTGTTACTTTTGCCCTATAATGGTATGAATGTGGGAATAGTGTTCTTTTAGGTACAGAATATTCTTGAATTGCTGTTTTGCATGAATTACATAGAGATATTTTGATTGGGTATCTCTTGCTTTCTTCTTGAGAGCCAATTTTGATCAAATCATCACATAAAGGTTGACTGCCTAGGTCTAAGACCCTTTTTATGTCTTTGCTCCCGCAAACCTCACATTTCATCACTAACCAATCTTTGCATTATCTTACTATAAAAGAAAAATCTACTATTTTCATTCTTTACTTGGTTTTATCACAAAGTCGGGGATCGACCATCTAATCGAACAATAAAAAAAATTCTACAGAAGTATATCGTAAAAAAACTCATTTAAACATTAAAGTATTTAATATTACCTTGGCAGTCTTTTTAAGCTTCCCTTTCCATGAAAGTTTGATAGGAGGTAAATCTTTTTTTGCTATATGTTGAAATTCAGTATTTTTATTATATACATAACCTTCTTTCTTGTAACTAGTGTAATAATAAAGAGCAATAGATCTTCTTGTTGCTTTTTTCGAAATCCATTCAGAAGGGTGTCCATGGAAAGTATTCTTATTCGTTTCAAATATAACCATCCGGTTAAATAGAGGGGCAATTTTCTTTGTACATTTCCCTTCAGGAGGAGAAGAATCCCATAATTCTAGCTCTCCCCCATTTCCAGGCTCCCATTCCTTAGTTAGATATAGGAGAACATTTAATCTTCTGTAGATCTTTAGTTTTCTATATTCATTAAAGTCAGTATGTATATCAAGTATGCCCCCTTCTAATATTTGTTGTAGGCCTCCTCCTCTAAAATAAGGGTCAGGCAATAATCCTTTTATTTTTGTAATGCACTCAAGAAAATTTAAGAAATTACTACTGTTGAACTCTAATAAGGAAAAATAGAGGTAATCATCCAGTAACTTGAATTTTGCAGAACTTCCAGTCCCAATTTTTCCATATTGATGCTCGCTTCTATATGGAGATAGCCAGATTGGACTGGATGGCTCAGGGTAAACTGAACTTAAATTATTCGCATCACCTCCAGATAAAAAATTATCTATCACTATATGTGGGTATGGCAAATTGCTTGAATAATCTGTTTGTAGAGATTCTGCTAGAGCAATCAATTTGCTATTAGAAAAACGAAGAGGCAACTTTTTAATAATTTAACTATCTTAATGAATCCTACCATCTGCCTAGCCGTACTAGATCCACTAGTAAAATGTAGTTTCTTTTGTAATCACCTTCGAACTGAGCGAGCATATTACCTAAGGCTTTTTGCATATTGCATGGAGTTAAAAATCAGATGTCCATGGGGACTATGACAGTTAAATGATCATTCCTTCTATTTCAATTTTATTCTTAAAATATCCCTGACAGTCGAATCTTCCAGCTTCTTTACTTGAATTGCATTAATAAATTGATATGAAAATTTTCTTTCGTATTGAAAGGCTGTATAGTTGATCTATTAGAAAATTTCTATCGAATGCTTTAGGTATAAAGTATATGAAGCATCTATTATTTTCATTATCTCCGCTTATAGCGTCAGTTATTTTTTAATAATAAATATTGTGATTACAACTATTTCTTCTAAGGTCTAACCATAAAATGATTGATGACTACACAATTGAGCAATGCAAGAAAGATAAGGAGATTAGAGAGCTTAAAATTAAGAACTTAGAATATGCCATCCAACAATCACAAGTTTTGATCGCGGAGTCTACAATGGATAGTGCTGCATTGACGTTTTTGAGAAGAAAGGTCGCAGACTCAATGCAGGACCTAGAATTACTTTACTTAATGAAAAATCAAGAATAACTAACTTTCTTCCTTCTATTTCTTCATTTGCTAAAGAGAAATATGGGGCATAATTAATAAAACCCTTCAAGGCTCTAGAGGAGGTATTCAACTAATCTCGTTTACCCTTACAAGAAGTTTAAACGTAGAATAGTTCTAAAATTCATCAGGTGAGTTGTGATTAACCAGATGATTTTAATCTTTATATTCAATATAATAACACCCATAAGTTCCTATGGGAAGCTATTAGACTTCTTCTATAATGAGTGAAGACACAGCTAGACGTAAACAAAACTAGCCACTTTCTCTGCTTATTTTATTTACGTCTAGCAAAAGCCTTGAATGCAAAATAGCCAAAACAAATGATAACCATCCAAGGAATGAGTGTCCTAACAATCCAGACAGAGAGAATAAGCACAAGAACAGCAAGAGAAATGCGCTTCGTCATTGCTTTCGCTTCATCAGTCATATATTGCCACCGAGGGATTAATGACATGGAGCAGAAGAGAGCTTCCTCCCTTTTTAGAGGTTTTTTTGATTTCAGTAAACCATACATCAAAGAATGAGATCAAGTCACAGCAGTTTGTCTCAGATAATGATTTCTAAACCTTGTGAAATCACCGCTGAGCAAATTGCAATTCTCATAAGCTGGGAAAAGCTAATTGAGTAGAAGAACAACTAAATCAAGTTGAATCCTTAGAAGATTTACAGTCATAACTTAAATTATCAACAAACGCTCATTAAACCAACGCATGAAATTCACTTTCCTTATAAATTTATGTGCACATTCTTTGGCAATTATTACAATTCTTTATCCACTATCCGTAGATGCTTTGTCCCATTATTGGGTAGGAGTTCCAAAAAGTGAGTACGGCGAACAATTTTGGGATAATAAAAGTTTACAGCATAACCAAGATGGCTCTATCAGGGTCCTTAGTAAATTTGTTCCTAAAAGTAATTCTGAAATTACCCAGGATATCCTTTACACGATGGATATCAACTGCTCACAAAGCTCCTTTAGAGATGTTGCTGTAGGTACTAACAAATTCAATGAGTTTGAAAACAAAAATTCTAAATGGAGTGATCCAGATGGAGACGCACTAATTTTGAGTGTAATAAATCAAGTATGCACTTTTTCAAAAAACCATGAGGCTTCTTAGTAAAGAGAAAAAGTTATAACACAATTAATTTTAATATATATAGGCTTACCAAAGGTTGAAAAAATCCCCTAGATTTCTAGCCAAACCTTCCAAAAACAGTTAGAGCACATCACAATATATACACTACTTAAGAGTCATTATCAAAATAAGCGCTAGCATCAAACAAATATCCGAAGATCTTTAAAATATCTATTCCCACTATATTAATAAATTCCTCTTTGAGAAAATAAAGTATTCTTTATGAATCTATAAGTGAATCTATTTTTCTTCTAAATTAATATAATTATAGATTAATAGAGTAATCGATAATCTTTTTAACTTCCTCCATTTGACCAGAATAGTAATCTCTAGCTAATCTATTGATCGTTCTAATCCTTTTAGAACGACGAATTTTTAAAACTGGAAGGATTATCTTAATATAGAATAATTTTAACTGTTTATTATGAAAAATAAATTGATATGTATTTGCCATATTATTGAATCCTTCGAGTCGCAGAGAATCAAGTTCACGGTAAACTTGACTGGCAAAATCTTCTCGTTTAGGCTTCTCCCAAGCTCGTTGAATAAGGATCAGCATATAAAAACACCAGCGCAGAAAGAGATTAGTTCTATAATCTTTTCTAAGTTGAATATAGGCCCATTGCCTTTCTCGATTATCAACTAAATCATCATAAATAATCTCGACAAGGCGTTGCATTTGAATAACATGGTATTTAAGACCTTCACTCACTTCACCTCTTTGAGCACTAGATGATACAGCACTATTAACAATACAGCTTCCTACATCTGAATAATATATATATGCAAATCTAGCCATTACAACAGACAAAAAACGAACGTCTACTCCTTTTTCATAATTAGCTTTTCTCTGACGATATAAAGGAGCAAGTTCTTTCCGAAACACAATTCCACCCCAGTTAAATGGCACACCTTTTGGAAATATTTTAGGAGGATTAACGAATGAATACTTCTTTCCTGTCGTTTTCATCGTTGAACATAGCTTATAATTCTCATCTAGATAAAGGCAATCGAAGATCACGAATTTATATTTAGTCTCTTCCTCTAATATTCTGATTGCTTTTTCTAAAAAATCTGGAAGTAAAAAATCATCATCCGCTAGAATCAAAAAATATGGAGTGTTAACATACTCAAAAGCAATTTCATAGTTCCTGTCTGACCCTAAATTTTCTCTATGTCTTATATATGTAACGTTATTATTCTCTTCCGCTAGTTTTTCTGAGAAATTCTGTGTATCGTCGCTTGAACAATTGTCAAAAATCACCAATTCTACATATTTATAAGACTGTTTTATAACTGAAAGAGCTGCTATTTTAAGATACTCAGAGCGATTATAGGTTGGTATTAATACAGAGACTTGCTGTGTCATTTTAGAACTATTATTAAATTAATAATAGTGTAATAGATAATTTATGCAAGTTGATACTTATATTTAAGTTGATCCATAATTTCTACCATGACTTAGCAGTTCCTCCAAAAGCTTGAAGTTCATTGATGATATAATTTAGTGCAGGTGAACTCCTGAAATATTGGTAATAATGGAATGGAGATCCTTTCGTTGGTGATAACCACCTCTTGGAATTCCCGTTTTGGATATCTAGGACAATATAGTCTAACACTTTCGACACACTTAGATAAGGAAAAGAGGTTTCTAGAAATTGATTAGGGTATTGAAAACTAAACATAACAAAAGCCTCAAATATCTTATCTGAATTATTCTTTTGAAGGCTAACTTTTGGATGATAACTTGAAAGAGTTAATTCATCCGTAATAATACGATGAAAGTCAAATATCAATTGAGGAAAAGAAAAGTGCTCATTAATTTTGTTTCTCGCATTTATGCCAAGTGAATTTGCTAGCCTTTGATTCGCAGAGATATCTACTACATATTTGATAAATTCATCCTTTGAATTAGCCAGAATCCCATTAACTTTATGATTGATTATTTGTTTTTCTGGAGGATTATCAAAGGCTACAATAGGTAAACTTGATGCCATTGCCTCTAGTAAAGCTTGTTCGCCAGTTCCATAATGGCTTGGTGATAATGGGTAGATAAATATATCAGCTTCTTTTAAATATTGTTTAATGTTAGATCTTGGGCCTAGAAATCTTATGGATGATGACTTCTTTGGTAAGGCACTGGAAAAAACCTCGTGATCGGGCCCTCCTATATATATAAGCTCAAAACCAAGATCCTCAAGTTTTAAAGATATAGGTAGTATTTCTTCGTGTAACTTGTCATATGATACGGTGCCAATATATAAAAGTTTAGTTAATGGTTTATTAGATATATAATTAGAGTCTAATTTCTGAAATGGTAAGAGGTCTCTGCGTGAATGAATAACCTTAAACTTCTTAGGCCTTAATTTCATTTCATTGATGAGATTTGGTACCTGTAGTGATACTGAAGATGTAAAGATAGTTTTTGATGAAACAGAAACTAATGAGTTCGGAATGGTCGAAGGTTCAAACATTCCCGAATTGTGACACCAAGATATTAGTCTGCATGGAGGTATTACATTAGAGACTAATAATTTAGTTAGAAGAGGATGATTCCAAAAGTGTAATAGCACTATGTCGGATTTTGCGACTAGAGCCTGAAGCTTGGGAATATTTGAATAAAGCGACTCTTCAAAAGGTATATTACATTTGTTTAGATTGCTCACAGTCTTAGTATGATTGGCATCCAGACATCCCAGATCGTGAACAAACTTAGAGCTTTTATCAACTAAATTCGCAGACTTGAGAAAATCGATGACTACTGAACCTACTCCCCCACCTAAATGTGGCGCTAAATGTAAGACTTTCTTCTGATTCATTTATAATAGATTATATTTTTTTAAGCCAGCCGCCAATTGCACCTCCTGTAATTAATTTATTATCAATTTCATCTTGTCTAACGAAATCCTTTCTTGTCTTCAGAAAATCATTAACTGCGATCAATGGGTTATTACCTTGACCCCATGGCCTATCTTTATATCCACCTGGAAATCTTTCATCTAGGATTTCTACTATTGTATCAAAGACTAATAGGTAATCTCCATTTTGGCATAATTGAGAATACAACTTCAACTCGTTCGATACGTGCTCATATGTATGATTACTGTCTAAAACTATTATCTTCTTTTCATGGGTAGATGTTAGCTCGGAAAGCTGGTCAAATAATTTTAAATTTACAGATGAGCCTTCAATTAATTTAATATATTTTGAAAATTCAGATTCCTCTATTGCCTTTTTATTGTAATCATGAATTAGAATATCGATACCAATAATTAATGGATCATCAGCTAACAGGCCTAATGATCTCAGCAAGTAGAGTTGAGAGGCATAGAACATCATAGATCCTCCTCTAGCAATTCCTGTTTCTATTATTAGAGATGGTTTATATTGCCATATAATAGAGTGCAGTTGTAATATATCAGCTGGAGTTTGAAGAATAGGCAGACCACAATAATCATGCTGATAAAAATAACCTGATTCTCCTAAGGAATGATGATAATTTAGGGACTCTTCAAACAACCTTGTGTTTACTGATTGTTTGGATAAAAGATTCGCACGGAACTGATTGAATTCAGTTGGTCCTTGTGGGTTATAATCCATTGACAAAAGATAATTATAATGATGCTACAAGACCATACTTCTCTAAGAGTTCATCTCTACCAGGATCCATGTTATCGACACAAACCTGAGTAGGGTAGTTGCATTGACCACAGACAGGGTGTTTAAATCTTTCTCCTTTCAACATCATAAATCTAAATTCATTCATCTGATCAGAGTTCCATAGCTCTGGCAAAGATTGATTGACTGCTTCTCCTATTCTATTCTTTACCTCCCAGTCAGCACAACAGGCTAATGCTGTACCGTCTGCACAGACTGTCAAATTATAAAAAGGTTGAGGACATATTAGTTTCTGGCTCTTAGATTTTGCTTCTTCGGACAAAATGTGGGACTGTGAAACTTGCACTCCTTTAGGCTCCAAGGAATAATTAGGCCAGTTTTCTACGCAGTTCTCTACATTTATAGAGTCACAACAGTCGTCAAAGATATCTAAGAATTCTTTCACGCGTTCTTGCGAGCCTAGATTCTCATACATTGTTTTTATATAGATTTTAGGTCCGTTGTTCTTTTGACAGGCCAAGAAAAGCTCTTTAATTGATTCTACTAAACGTTCAAAATCAATTTTTGTTCTACAATTCTTTTGATAATCTTCATTACTGATTCCATAAATAGATACCTTTATTCTATCAAGACCACAAGTTGCTAGTGCGTAGGGGTCAAACCGTCTAAGAAGAGTAGCATTCGAGGTGGTTTCTACTTTTTCAAAGACTCCAGAGTCCTTTGCTATCCGACACAACCTAAGAAATTCAGGATGTAACATAGCTTCGCCATCCTTCTGCAGATGTAGAGTCTTCAGATTCCAGTTGGCTTCCACACAATCAGATATTAATTTTTCATAGAGTCCAAGATCTATAAATCCTTGATACTTTCCTGTAGCCTTAGATGCATTGTAATCACCTGTAGGACAGAAAACACATTTAAGCGAGCAAATACTAGCTGGCTCTATTAACAGTGTAAGTGGATTTGAAAGGGGGGATTGACTAATAAGGTCAGTCCTTTCATTCTTTGGAGACCTTGTTTCGTATTTAGCCATATTTTATTTTTGTAGATTTACGAGGCATTTGAGAAACCTCTGAAATACTAAAATTCAGTCAATCATAGCAGAGCCTAGACAGTTTGTGAATATAATCTTATAATTTCAAGCTAATTTGGTTTTTTTATTACAATTAAGAAAATGAGAATTACTCTTTTCTACTCAGGAATACAATATACAAAGGCTCCGGTACCTTGAAAATCGTGAAGTCTAAAGTATATTTTATATGATGACATAGTATTAATTAAATACTGGATTGTTTTGTATATTCCGTCACTATTATGATAAACAGACAAGGCAAGAGCTGGCCTTGATGATGCAATGGTCTTACAACTACCTTTAATTATATTCAGTTCAGTCCCCTCAGTATGAATCTTTATAAATGTAGGCTTCAACATCAATGTGTCCAGAGCATATTGATATCTTCTACTTGAACCACTTATAGAAACTTGCGAAGAATAACCTAAGCCCTTATGAAATAAGACATTCTTAGAGCTTTGACCTAAAATATAAGAGTAAAGATAGATATCTTCATGGTTGATGTTCGAGCTTTCAACAAATCTACGCAAGTGGAAAAGATTCGTATGATCAGGCTCGAATAGATGATATTCTTTGAACTTAATACCAGCCTCTAATAATCTCTCAACTGATCCTCCAGTATGAGCCCCAATATCAACCATGCAATGAGGATTTCTTCTTAGATATATTTTCAGTGGATCTATAACATATCTACTTTTATGGGATATGGTAGGATTTACCTCTGAAATTTCTTTATAACCATTATGCCAAGCTATAAATGCCTCATAATGATTAATCGAAGTTTGATCTTCAAGGTTTTGTTTGATTGATTCGATCGTATTTTGCTCTTCATTTGATAGGCTGTTAACTTGCCATCCATTGTTGAGCGGGTGAGATTTGTTTACCTTCTCCGTTAATTTATAAAAAGGCTCTATATATTTCCAACCAAGCGTCTGTAGAAAACTTTTAATAGGATCATAAGGAAGTGTTGCTATTGCTACATAAATCGGTATTTTTCTGAAGTCTTCATTTATTTCTACTACTTCAGGTTTGTATATAGAGTAACTCTTATCGTAATGATTGGAGACTATTTTGCTCAATACCTCTGCATTAGAATCAATAAAAGCTACTACTTCGATTCCAGTTAACTCACAAAAATGTAAGGCAAGTCTTCCCAACGATCCAGCACCATACAATAGAACTTTTGTAGGTAGATCAACTAATTGATTATCCCTTAACCCACAGGCCGGTTCTTTCATTAGATCTATCTAGCCTTTTATCTTCTCCAGAATCTGGTCGGCATAAGGGTCAATATTGTCCGGCAGACCATGAGTCATTTGTCCACAATTAGCACATACTGGGTGATTTTTTCTATCTCCTTTTAAAAACATCTCACGATACTGTTGAAGTTCCTTGCTATCCCAAACTTCCTTTACTGATTGACTCTTTACATCCCCTATTAATAATTTACGAGACCAATCTAAAAAGCATAGGCTTACAGATCCTTCAGGGTTAATAGAAAAAGAGTAAAATGGATAAGGACAAACTTTAATTTCCTTAATTGGTTGACCATATATCCCAACATCTGAATTTGCTTCCACATCTCTTAACTCAAATTCTGGCCAGCAAGACATGATGTGCTCGATAAAGATCCCATCAGCAATTGGCCCGAAGGTATCGATAAATTTTTGCTTATCATCTTTTGTTAAAGTGTCGCCATTGATCTTTACTATCATCTCACAACCATTTCGATTTTCATAAAAGAATCTTACTTTCTCTACTAACGAATCGAAATTAATACGATAATCTGAGAACTCCTTATATTGTTCAGAATTCACTCCTTCTATTGAAATGTTCATTCTGTCTAACCCTGCCTCAGCTATTGCTAAGGCTTTGTCTTGTGTTAACAAAGAAGCATTAGTAGTAGTATCTACACGATCACAACAGCCTGATTCTTTTGCGTATTTAATCATATCTGGAAATCTCTTATTCAACAAAGGTTCGCCATCTTTGTAAAGTCTCAGAACTCTAATTGGCTTATCAAATTGACATATATCATCGACAATTTTAGTGTATAAATCCCATTCCATCTGTCGAAGAGGTCTTCCTACCTCTTTCATTAACTTTGGATCTCCAGTAGGGCAAAACTTACATTTAAAATTACAGGCATCTGATGGATCAACAAAAATAACAAATGGGGTAGATAACGGTATAACTGTTTCTAGTTTTGTTCGATTTTCAAGGTCTATCCTAGGTTTAAATTTAACTTCTGTCATGGCATAGAATCCCCCGAAGCATGCGTATTCACCATTGCCCAACATATTAGCATAAAATCTAATTTCTTGTGATCATAATTTAACTAAATCATATTAGAAGAATTAATTTATAGCCTAGAAGATACGCAATAAAAAAAGGAATTCAAATACTCACAGGAATAAATAGCCATTTCCATTCTCAATTCCAGTATAAAGTATTACAAAAGCAGTATTCTTTAATTTAACAAATCTCTTTTGGTAACACTGTCGATCGAGGGGTATGTGACACCACTTACACCATCCCACGACTATAAGGCCTATTACAAGATTAAGGACTCTACTGGCAGTAACAGACTAGAGGTACTTGTCAGATCCAAAGGACAGATATATTTGTCTTGGACAGTTCAAATTTAATAAGCAATTAAATTTCCGCACTTATAGAGTTCTTCCATCATAGATCTAAAATTACGTTCTTATGCTTTTGTAAGTATTCATAGATCGTTTCTATATCACTAAAAGTTGAGAGAAACGAAAGACGTCAAGACAACATAGCCTTAACGTACCCATTCGATTGGCTGTATATTGATTACGAAAATGAAATTATTCAATTAAGTTTCTAATTTATTACATACTTCAGTAAGTGACTCTTTGAATTTGCATAGCTCAGCAGTTAGGTTGCTTTTAAGTTGTTTGTATTCAGAGTAAATTGAGCCCAGTATCCAAGCCCCTAGCATTGTTTTTGGATCTAGTTTTAGAATTTCATATCCTAGATAAAAATATTCCTTTTGAGCTTCTTGTAAGCCTGTCTCTACTTATAGACAACCGTACTTTCCCATCGAATGTGATGCCTTTAATTATATATTCGTTATAGCTTATAGCAATTTTCTAATTGACAGGAAATTAAGAAAATTCTCTTTCAATGAGAGGGCACCTTGGTTAGACAAATGGTCATCATCTTTATACATCCTTACTGAGTTTTTATAAGTAGTACATATATCACTCTTACACAGATAGTCGAAAACATCATAGATAAATAAATTCACGTGTTCGGATGAGAGAGACCTCAGTGCTTTTCTAATTGGTTGTACTCGATTTAGTATAAAGGTTTTTTCCTCATTAAAATCCTCTATCTTACATTCACTAGGTATATACGGTCGGAACCATTCTTTAACACAGGAATATGTAGATCTCGGTACTATGGCTCCTCGGAAAGCAGGAATTGGTGATAATACTATTACATTAATTCCTCTTCTATGAGCCATACTTACTATATCACTTAATTTAGATATAAATAAACCAAGAGTTTCTTCGGAACTTATATATTCTCCTTCATCGGAATAGTGTTTTCTTTGCCTTTGTGCATATTCTCTTTCAAAGAAGTCTTCAAATAGCCAATGATCCCATCTTGAAGCTAGAAATATCATGTCCCCTGACTTTAACTTCTTTAATATTAAACGAAACATTCTCTCCCTTTTTTCAAGTAATTTCAATGATTGACTTAACGTTAATCCTCGATTGTCACTTTCAAGTATATAAGGGTAAGTTCCTACATTAGAGATATAGACACCTAAGCCGCTTTCATGATGAATAGAACCTATTAATGGTATAAGACTCGCAGCATGACTATCTCCAAATAAGAATATCTTTTTAGTACTACTATTTATAGGTTCTATCATACAATCACGATTGGGTATATTCTCAGAACATTTCTTCGGTGTACTAGGAATAAATTCTGAATTTACATCTAAAGAATCACCAGCACGACTTCCTAAAAATAACTTTCCCTGTAGAGGAATATCTATTGTTACTAATCCGATTGCTGATAACCAAATAGCAACCAGAGCTTTTAAAGCAGTTTTTGAATTTGACCTAGCCCAAATCTTAGATCGAAACGGTTGTTCAACCAACTTATATGAACAAATTGCTAGGACAAGAATCATAAGAACTTGAATTGGTATCGACCACCAATGAATTCCAATTGTCAACCGACTTATCGAAAGCACTGACCAGTGCCATAGATACAGCGAGTACGATATAGTTCCAATAAAAACAAAGTATTTACTAGACAAGAAATTTAATACATTTGCCCTTCTGCTTAATATACTTATCAATATCATTGAACAGAATATCATTAGAAAATTCGATATTGGATAAAAAGAAACAGGCATAAAGAGAATTCCAATCATTACTATAAAAATGCAATATGAACCAATCTTTGGTATACATTGGTAAATTTCAAATTTAGTCAGATGAGTTGTATATACTAGAGAACCAGCAGCTATTTCCCAATATCGACTAGGCATGAGGTAATACCCAGCAAATTCATTTGTTGAATTAAGATATAGATAATATACTACTGATAAAGTTCCTAGAATTAGATTTACTGAAAATAATCTCTTTAGTCTCTCCTCAGTCTTGGCTCCTAAGCCAGTTGCCCATACTATTAATGGAAATACAAAATAAAATTGTGCTTCTACAGCCAGAGACCATGTATGTAAGAAGGGATTTAGCTCGCTAGATTGAGCAAAGTATTCCGTTGACTGCTTAATTAGGTAAAAGTTTGACAATCCAAAAAGTGAAGTTATACCAGTTCTCAAGTGAACTCTAGGATCAGTATTAAAAAAGCAAATTAGAACACTCGTTATAATTACGAATACTAGGAGAGCAGGTATCAGGCGTTTGATTCTTCTTATATAAAAACCGCTTAGAAATTGCCAGAAACCATGATCACTTCTGTGTGTAATTGAAGAAGTAATGACATAACCAGAGATGACAAAAAATATATCTACTCCTAGATATCCACTGGGGAGAATCTCTTTATTAAAATGACCAACAATGCATGCAATTACAGCAACTGCTCTCAGTCCATCGAGTCGTGGCAGGTACCTAGGCTTGAGAGCCCCTTCAAACGACATTTAAATATCCTAGACATCCTATATAACCTAGCTTATCTAGGATGTCTAATAGGTAAGCTCTCGGCAGTTTTTGTCATCTTTGCTGAATTGGTTGCATGACCTAAGTGCTTTGATAGCTCTTTTTTGTTCTCAGAGCCATAGATTTATGTTTTAGTTACCTACTTAACAAGTAATTGATTTACTTTCTTAGTTAAGTCCTTGCTTTATCTACTGCTATTGATATGTTGTATTTGACTTACTCTATTTAGGATTGATTGGACATAATCTAATAAAACAATAATTAATTCTGGCTAACATGGAATTTTAATGAGATCCTACATATTTCAAGACTCTATCTTCAATCTATTCAGATTCTGATGTAGATAGTCAGCATAAATCTGGTTTCCTCTCTCATTAAAATGCGGGTCGTTAACCCAAAATAGCCTACTTTTTTCATCAAGAGAAAACTTTGAGAAGACAAAATCAGCAAAGTCCCAAGCGGTTCCATCTATAATATTTAAATATTGATGAAAGCCAGCATAGGTTGATGATGTCGATTTTTTGTCGGGTATAGTTACAAAAATAAGCTGGTACTGATTTATCCTGGCATCCTTAAGCCACTTAGCTATCAGTTGCATATGATGTCTGGAGTATGGATTCTTTATATTGTATGCTTCTTTGCTAAAGGGCGACTTTTTAAGAGGCTTTGATTCCAGCCTATTTCTTAGATATAACTCATTAATTCGTCTAATTCCATGATCGATAATCACATAAGTAGCTGACCAATGCTTCAAACTAAGTAAATCCCTTAGAAACTTCCTATTATTTGTTTGTGAATAGGACCAACTTTTAAATCTATTTTCCAGTTCATTGAACGGTATCTTCAATATTTTTCCATTTACTAATTTTTTGTAATCTACTTGATAGCCTTTTATTATTGTTGTTGAAGGGTAAATATAGTCATTATAGACATCGTTCTTATAAATAGAAACTATAACTATTTTTGGATAATAACCAATATTATTCACAATGTCTTTAAACTTATCAAATTGATGAGCCTGACCCGTATGAGTTACACCGCACTTTGCAATCTTAACTTTTCTCATACCTTCTAGTAAGGTTCCAAACTTTCTCTCAAAAGATGTATACCCCCATGTGTAGCTATCTCCTGCAAGGTAAATATCATATTTTTGATTAGGTTTTAATTCATTATCAAAACATCCTATATTATTACCCCAAACTAAATATCCTTTGTGCTCCGAAGGCTTTTGTGTGACAAGAGTTTTTGCTGAATTTGGCCTTATATCAAACCCTCTCTTTTTTACTGCGTAGTGATGATATCTTGGGTAACCCCTTCCAATTCCAGCACGAGCATTTAAGTAATTACCATATAGCATGCGTACTTTCTGACGAAATAATAGAGCTGCTGACAAGTCAAATAATGCAATACCTATTATTAATTGAAAGCCAAGTAATTTTATTTTCATAACGGTAAAAACTCATAAAATATCCATCTAACCAGAAAACTCGGTTTAAATATAATAAAGCTATAATTATCAGCATTATCTATAATCTTAATACCCCCTTTGATTTCAGTTGAGATTACTTGCATTTTTTTAAAAAATTCTTGTTAAATCAATAGTAGAATCCTTCTTATCTTCTCTATAACTTCTATTGCAAACTTGTTTTTTGTTTAACGGATTATAGCCCACACATCGCATAATTAATGCAATAGGCTGTAGAACAAAAATAAATACCAGTCCAAGAATTATTCGGCTATTAATCCAACCAAGAACTATTCCTAATTTCATCCACCATTTATAGGCATTCAAAAGACTTTTGGGATTTGCAATACCAAGAATCAAAGCCGGAATGCCTACAAACAATGTCCAAGCCTTAAATTGATGCCCACTGAGATTAGGAAGAAGCCAACCTATAAGAATTGGGAACCCAAAACCTATTAAGAATCCAAATTGACGTAGTTTTTTGTCTGTCATGTTTTGATTCATAATTAATCTAGTTCAAATGTTTGCTTCCAGGTTTCATCTTTTTCTATCTTAGTTTGGTTACCCTTAAATAGAACTTGATTTTCAAGAACTAGAATGTCCATTTCCGTTCTCATAAAGCATCGGTATGCATCTTGAGGTGTGCAGACAATTGGTTCACCTCTTACATTGAATGATGTGTTCACTACCATTGGACAACCAGTTTTCCTTTTAAAAGAAGCTATTAAATTATAGAAACGTGGATTAACTCTTTCACTAACCGTTTGGATCCTTGCAGAATAGTCAACATGTGTAATCGCTGGAAATGTTGATCTGGTAACTTTCAACTTTTCAATTCCAAATAGCTTTTCTTCTCCTGGACTTATTTCTTTTCGGAGTTCTTTTTTTACAGGTGCCACTATTAACATATAAGGACTTTTACAATTTAATTCAAATTGATCCGCAACATCTTCTTCTAAAACTGATGGAGCAAAAGGCCGAAAACTTTCTCGATATTTGATTTTGAGATTCATCAAGCTTTGCATCTTCACATTCCTAGGATCTCCAATGATTGATCTTGCTCCTAATGCTCTAGGTCCAAACTCCATAGGACCATTAAACCAACCAATTACTTTACCTTCATCTATAGCATTAGAAATTTCGTTGAAAAGCTTTGAATCTTCTATGGTTTTATAAGGTGCCTTAATCTTTTCCAAGTATTTAACAATTTCCTTATTTGAAAACTTACAACCAAGATAAGTCCCTTTCATTGAATCACCCTTTTTTACTACTCTAGGCATCTTGAATTTTTGATACCAGGCTATAAGTGCTGCCCCAAGAGCAGAGCCAGCGTCTCCACTGGCTGGTTGAATCCATACATTATCAAATATCTTGGCTTTAACTAACTTTCCATTTGCAACACAATTTAACGCTACACCTCCTGAAAGGCATATATTCTTGAGCCCTGTTTCTACTCGTAGAGTTTGAGCCAGTCTTATAAGAACCTCTTCAGTTATCACTTGGATTGACGCTGCCAAATCCATGTGAAATTGAGTGATTTCTTCATCATTCTCTCGTGGCTCAGATTCAAACAGTTTATGGAATTTACTACTAGTCATTCTAAATCCACGGTGATATTTAAAGAAACTCATATCTAACCTAAATGTTCCATCTTCTTTTATTTCAATTAACGAGTCTTTTATAATATCCACAAACTTTGGCTCCCCATAAGGGGCTAGACCCATTAATTTATACTCCCCTGAATTTACTTTAAAACCACAATAATAGGTGAAAGCTGAGTAGAGAAGACCAAGAGAGTGAGGGAAACTTATTTCCCACAAAGGCTTAATGACGTTATTTTGGCCAATCCAAGCAGAGGTTGTAGCCCATTCTCCCACTCCATCCATGCACAGTATAACTGAATCTTCAAAAGGACTAGGGTAGAACGCTGCAGAAGCATGAGACAAATGATGCTCTGAGAATAGTAACTCTGGAACCTGTGGGTCAATATCATCAGCAAGTTCTCTTTGTAAAGCTACAAAGTTCTTTTTTATTTCTGATTTTAAAAAAAGTTTTTCCTTTAACCAAACTTGCATTGCAGCAATAAAAGACCTTCCTCCTCTTGGCGCAACAGCAAGATATGTTTCAAGAAGTCGTTCAAATGTTAGTAGAGGCTTTTCATAATAAATAATTGCATCAATATCTCGCAAATCAATATTTTGAGACTCCAGACAGTATCTAATCGCCTTTGCGGGGAAACCAGGGTCATGCTTTTTTCTCGAAAATCGTTCTTCCTGCACTGCTACAATTATCTCTCCATCGCGCAGTAGAGCAGCAGCACTATCGTGATAAAAACACGAAATTCCAAGTATGAACGATGTCACAGGCGTGAAGTTGTAGCTTTAAACTTTAGACTTCCACACTCTAATTCGCAATCGGAATTTTCTTGCTAGTTCTTGATATGACTTGACCAGAGCATTATTGCCCATGCATTTTCTTCGAAAAGCATTGCAGATACTCTTAGCTTCCCTCTTTCCAGTGACAATACATTCTGTCTGAACTTAATTTCTTATTTCAGCTAGATCAACAATCCTTTTTACTTGTACTTTCCATACGTTCATTTTTTATTCAAAACATCCGAAAAAAATATTAATTTTAAATCTCTAACTTCAAATATACTAATTACAGGTTTTCAAACATTCGAATAGATAACTCTATATAAATAATTTTATGCAAATCGATAAAAATTAGATATGATCTAATTATTCATGAATCCCACTAATGTTACTTGATAAAATAATAGACTTTAGTATTATAACACCAACTTACAATAGAGCAAAGTTTTTGCCAAGAATTCTCCAATCATTTTGTCAACAGGCTAACTATATATCTGAATGGATAGTAATTGATGATGGCTCTACAGATAATACCAAAGAAGTTATTGATAACTTGATAGCTAGTTCACCAATTAAAATTATCTATAGATACACACCTAATAGAGGAATGGTTCATGCATTAAACTTAGGTATATCACTAATTAATAGCAATTATTTCTTTAAGATAGATTCTGATGATTATCTTGTCCCCGAGGCTATCGATAATATTTTCGAGACTATACTAGAACTCCAAGATTTAGAAAAGTCTGGAGAAGTATATGCCTACTCTTTCCTAACCTTGTATAAGGATCTAAAGAATATAAACCGTTCTGATCGACTTATTGAGAACGCACTTCTTTATTCTAAGGATATTTATCTAGCTAAGTATTCTTCAGCCAGACTTTGTAATTGGATAACCGGTGATTTGTTGGATGTATTTCCATCTGAGCCTATCATCAATCATTTTAGGTACCCGATTTATAGTGAGGATAAACATTGTCCTTCGTCTATGATCAGTTATTTTCTAGCAGATTATTTCAAGGGAAATGTAGCCTATGCAATCAAAAATACATTAGTAAAAGATTACCAGCCCGAAGGAATTTCATTACAAAGAATTACTTCTGGTAGTAATACAAGTGCAATTAGTCTTAATTCTTACTTGTCAGCATCTTTATATGAACTCATAATTAGCAAAAATGAGACAAATGCCCTTTTTCATGCAAATAGACGATTAATTAAGTTGTCTACTCTAATAATTAAAAAGAATTTCTTAAAGCTATTATTTCAATTCTCAAAAACCCTATATTCATCATTCTTGTTGAAACTTAATCTAAAGATTAAACTATAGCGTGATAGCTTCTATTCAATTGAATATTCTAAGATTAAAATATACTGCATCACACCATTCTATCTCAAAGTACATCTATGAAAATCTTGGCTCATAATTCTAAGCCATAATCCAACTGATCTAGCCAAGCTCCATGATAAAAGAGATGATTTAGTCTTCTTCCTTCTAAGACGAATTTATTTTTTTCAAGAACTCTCTGACTAGCATAATTGCCATCGGCCAAACCAGCATAGAGCTTCTTTAAGCCATATTGTTCCCTAGCAAGACTTATTATCTGAGATAAAGCATCGCTTGCAGCTCCTTTACCCCAGTACTCTGTTTGACCTATTATGTAGCTGATTTCAGCCCTCTTATGTAGATAATTTATATTGCTAAGCTCTATATTTCCAATGTGTTTCAAATCATAGAAAATACCATAAAGTTGTTTCTCATCACTATTGATGCAATTTAATACATACTCTTTCTGACCACTCAATGTAAATGAACGATACTGATTGTCTGAATAGCGTACTACTTTCTTGTTTGAAAACCATTCGACATATTGTTCAGAAACATCATTGATTTCTAGAAGTCTGATACTTAACCCCACTCTTTAAAATTCATCTGAATCATCTTAACACATGGTATCTTTCTCTAATGATTAGAAAATCTTTAATTACCTATATTAAAATCTCCTTTGACAATCTACATGATTTAGCTCTTGATCTAACTTTAGTTATACTTCTTTCTTGTATTCACGAATAAGTTTCTTTCGAAAGGGACTTCTCTAATCTCATTAGTAGCTACATGATCAAATACGCACCTTTACTTTAAATCAACTTATTAATTTGCTAATGTAATAATGATTGATCCTCTGGTAACCTTGAATAGCTCCGAAGCCATTCAACGAATAGTTTCTACCCTTTGGAGCTTACTCGACTTCAAGAAAAGAATTAATGTCATACTTGTACTTTTTTTAAGCCTTTTCACTGGATTTGCAGAAACCATCTCATTAGGAGCTGTTTGGCCATTTTTATCTGTCTTGACCAACCCAGAGAGCTTTTGGGAATTGCCAGCAGTGCGTATAACTGCTTCACACCTAGGATATACAACTGCTGATCAATTAATCTTACCCACAACCCTATTGTTTGGTTTCTTAGCACTGACCTCGTCTGCAATTAGAATGGCCAATATTTGGTTTAGCGGATTAGTAATAGCTTCAATTGGTACTGAACTAAGTTCCGAAACATATAGAAAATGCCTTAATCAACCATATCAAGTTCACATTTCTAGTAACAGTAGCAAACTAATTACATTAATACAAGAAGAGGTAAATTCCATAGTCTCAATACTGCTCCATATTCTATTGTTAGTACATTCCACAATAGCCTTGTCAGGAATAGTCATTACTTTACTCCTGATAGATGCTCAAGTAGCTATTGGCTCAGCATTTCTATTTGGTTCATTCTATACTCTAATAGTACTTTTATCTAAAAATCGTTTATTGCGTAATGGGAGAAAAGTTCGTGAGCTTAAAATTGATCAACTTCAGATTTTGAGAGAAAGCTTTGGTTCAATTAGAGACGTAATTATGTACAATACTCAACCTTATTACTTATCTACTTACTCTACTAATGATTCCCCGTTCAGGATTTATCAAGCCAGAAATCGTTTTCTAGCTCAATTTCCGAGGCTAGCGATAGAAGGAATCGCCCTATTTATAATCTCCCTAATATCGTGCTGGATTGTTTTAAATAGGGGAGGGCTCATTTCTGCAATTCCTTTATTAGGTGCTCTAGCCTTAGGAACTCAAAGGCTTATGCCCGCAGCACAGCAATTATACTCTTCCTGGGCTAATATTACAAAAGGCATCCCATCAGTAAGAGCTCTGATAGATATTCTGTCAACAGAGGATCCAAGAGTCCCAGATATTAACGAGATAAGTCCAATCAGGTTTAATAATCATATTAGATTTGCAAACGTCGATTTCCGCTATCAACTTGACTCCCCAAATGTAATTAATAATCTTGACCTAACTATATTTAAGGGAGAACGCATCGGCTTTGTTGGCAAAACAGGAAGTGGAAAAAGTACAATTATTGATCTTCTAATGGGATTAATTACTCCAACTTCAGGAACTATCAGTGTTGATTCTATGGACATCAACCACCCTGATTCAACTTTATACTTATGGGCTTGGAAAAATACAATAGCACATGTCCCTCAAAGTATATATTTATCAGATGCAACAATAGCAGAAAACATAGCATTTGGTATTCCCAAATTCAATATAGATTATGAACTCCTAAAAACCGTTTTAGCCAATTCTCAACTCTTGGAATTTGTAAAGACTTTGCCCCAAGGTTACCATACATTTATCGGAGAGCGAGGTATCAGGCTAAGTGGAGGACAACGTCAAAGAATAGGAATAGCTCGCGCTCTTTACAGAAAGGCTACTGTCCTGATATTTGATGAAGCTACCAGTTCATTAGATAACTTAACAGAAGAAGCATTAATGTATTCAATTGATCAATTAAGTAATCAGCTTACTGTAATTATGATAGCTCACAGGCTAGGGACTCTTAAGGGATGTGACCGCATTTATAAGATTGATCAAGGTCGTATTTCAGAAATCTCATCAGGTAAATCTATTAATATTTAACCTAATAATATTAGGTGGTTTTATCTTCTATATCTTTCCAAGACAGTATATGATCTTCCTTTAGATCCTTTGAGACTCGAGAGCCAATAATACTATCTATAGCTGTTGGTGCTATGCCTGTCCCAGGACGTTTACAAATAAGGTCATTCATAGTTATTTTATCTCCCTTAGCTAAATTTCTAGACAGAACTAAACTTCTTCTGGCATTCTGTCTAGATAATATTTCGGATCTAATGGGTTTTTTACTATCTGAATTTCCAATGATTACCCTTAAAAAGTCCAATTTCTTCCTAAGTACTGTCAAATCATCCATATCCATAGCGTGATAATGATCATTTCCTGGAAGGCTTTTATCATTAGTAAAATGTTTTTCTATTATCAAAGCTCCAAGTAAGAAGGAAGTTGTTAATACTGCCATGTCTTTATCAGGCATTGTATGATCTGAATAGCCTATAACTTTATCTGGGTATATTCTTCTTAAACTCTTTATCATTTTGAGATGTGCATCACTATCTTTAGTTGGATAGTTAAGAATGCAATGGAGCAAACCTATTTGATCTGTACCATTGCTTTCAAGACATGAAACAGCAGCATCTATTTCGGCTAGTGTAGATGCTCCAGTTGAAAGCAAAACAGGTTTGTTTGTATTACTAATACAGGTTAATAGAGGCAAATTTGTAATGTCAGATGAAGAAATTTTATAAAATGGAACTTTTTCATTTAGCATTTTTACAGCCTCTAGATCAAATGGAGTAGATATAAAGTCAATTTCCATTTCAATACAATGTCTATAAAGTATTTCATACTCTCGTTCCCCAAAAGAATCATACTTAGAGA
>QCKN01000016.1 GCA_003215295.1 Prochlorococcus sp. AG-409-P03
TTTGCGGTCAGCTTCTGCTTGCGTGTCTGCCACTAGATGATCAAAGAAATATGTATGTATTCAAGCACCCTTGTCGTAACAGAAATCACCTAGGGAGGTTCGTTGAAATCAACTGCGGCAATTAACTTCAATCAATCGCCTGGAGACACTTTCTCTAAACAATAGATCATAAAAAATTGATCCTATTAGATATCAATTAGATGCTGAAAACCTTTTCCATCAAGACTTTCAATTCTCAAAACTACGGAGAAGACCACAACTAAATCTACAAAGAGTCTTATGAATTTCCATGATGTTTATACATTTAAATCAACGGAGAGGGAGGGATTCGAACCCTCGACAGAAGTTGCCTCCTGTAACTCCTTAGCAGGGAGCCGCTTTCAACCACTCAGCCACCTCTCCAGCAGCTTGAATAGGATATCAAGAGCTTTGTCAAAATTTAATCTTCAAGACATTTCAAAAATCATCACACTAGAAGACGAGGAAGACGATTTTTAAAACCACACAAGATCTCCCACGGAATTGATCCCAGTAAATCACTCCAGTCTTGAGGAGATATGCGTTTTCCCCTGTCCTCCCCCAATAAAGTAACCACGCTGCCGACTTGAATATCAGATTGGTCAGTGACATCAAGCACCAACTGATCCATAGTGATTGATCCAACCTGAGGTAAGAAAGAACCTTTAAAAAGAGCAGAAATCCGACCTGAAAGAGCCCTGCTTAGTCCATCAGCGTAACCAATCCCAACTACAGCTAAACGACTTTTTCTCTTAGTAACAAAGTTGTGCCCATAGCTCACTCCAATGCCAGCTTCAACATCTCGCACAAGAGTTACTCTTGCCTTGACAGATAAGGCAGGCTGAAGCGCTACTTCAAAATTACTATCTTCAATTGGACTATATCCATAAAGAGCCAACCCAATACGAACCATGTCATAATGAAGTTCTGAGGTTCGCAACGTTCCTGCAGAGTTAGCTAAATGACAACATAGGTTCTTTCTTCTTGATGACAGAGATCTCAGAAAAGAGTTAAAGCTTTGTTGTTGTTTTTTAGTAAGCAACAAGGATTGGTCGAAAGATTTTCTTTTCTTATCACCGTCAGCCCAGGCTAAATGGCTATAAACACCTTGCAAATCTAAGTACGGAACACTATCTACAAACTTGATAAGGTTAAGAGCTTCCTTTACCTCACATCCCAGCCTGGTCATGCCAGTATTAAGCTTAATTTGAACACTGAAATTTCTTCGGTAATTACTAACTATCCTCTTGCAAATTAAGATCTCTCTCATCGTACTTAAAGTAGGCATTATTTCCCAACAAAAACAAGCCTCAAGCTCTTTCTCATCAATCAGATTGCCAAGAATCAATATCGGGCAATCCATGCCTGCTTTGCGAAGCTCTATGCCTTCATGCAACGTTGCCACACCTAGGTTGTCAGCACCACCTCGCAGCGCTGCCTTCGCAACAGTTACTGCACCGTGGCCATAGCCATCAGCCTTAACAACAGCCATTAACAAACACTGCTCCCCGATGACGCTCCTCAGCGCGCGCGCATTCGCCTCAACAGCCATTGGACTAACTTCCAGCCAAGCTCGCTGACGAGGATCAGCTTTTGCCAGTCTTCGTGAGTTCTGATTAGTGACTGGATCACCATTCATGGCGACCAAATTTTGCATAGCCACTTGTTAAAGCAAGGTTGCTGCGTAAGCTTTCTAATGCAGTTAGCATGCCGCGTAATAAGGGGACTTGCATGGTCCAGGTTCTCGTTCTAAATGCCTCGTATGAACCTCTAAATATCACTACCTGGCGACGGGCCACGGTATTGATGTTGAAAGGGAAAGCAGAAAGCTTGGAAGAAGATTCAACTCATCTATTAAGGCATGACACAAAACTCCCCACTGTTATTCGACTGAGGTATTTCGTCCGAGTTCCGTTTCGAGAGCTACCACTTACCAAAAAAAATGTCTTACAAAGAGATCAAAACAGCTGCCAATACTGCGGTTACCATGGAGACAAACTATCAATTGATCATATAATCCCTCGCAGCAGAGGTGGCACTGATAGTTGGGAAAATGTTACGACAGCCTGCCTTTCGTGCAATGTCACAAAAGGCAATCGGACACCTCAAGAAGCAAATATGAAATTAAAAAGAAAGCCCCATAAGCCAGCAGGTAGCTTAAGTTTCGAGACTAGGCGTCAAATCAACACTGGCAGATACAAAGAATGGGAAAAATATATTATTGGTTGGAGTTAAGTCAAGCCTAAAAACTTAATCTTCCTGATTACTCAATTCAACTAACTGACGTCGCTGTTCCTCAGCAATACAAGCTCCTATAAGGTTCTCCAATTCTCCTGCAAGAACAGTCTCCAAAGGGAAGTTAGAACCTAATCGATGATCCGTAGTTCGATTATCTTTGTAGTTATAGGTACGAATCTTCTCACTCCTATCTCCAGTACCTACTTGAGCCAACCTTGCAGATCTTTCCTTCGCATTTGCCTCGGCGATTTCCATTTCAAGCAACTTAGCTCTCAATATTTCCATAGCCCTCTCACGATTCTGAAGTTGAGAGCGCTCTTGAGTACAAAACACCCTGATCCCAGTAGGTTTATGGAGCAAGTCAACCGCCGTTTCAACCTTATTGACATTCTGACCACCAGCACCACCAGAACGGGCGGTACTGATCTCTAAATCACCTGGTTCAATCTGAACTTCGACTGGATCAGCTTCTGGCATTACTGCAACTGTGGCAGTTGAAGTATGAACTCTGCCTTGAGATTCAGTCGCAGGCACACGCTGCACCCGATGAACACCTGCTTCAAATTTGAGTTGACTAAAAACAGCATCCCCTTTAACTGAAATGATCAATTCACGAAAACCTCCTAAATCAGCTTCAGTTGAACTGATAGGTTTCACAGACCAACCAACACGCTGCCCATACCGTTCGTACATTCTGGCCAAATCACCTGCCCACAAACAAGCTTCGTCGCCTCCTGCACCAGCACGTATCTCAAGCATTACACTTCTTTCGTCACGATGATCTTTAGGTAAAAGCGCCAACGTCAACCGATTAAGCAGCTCTGATCGCCTAGCTTCTAAAGCCTGTAATTCCTCCTGAGCAAGAAACTCCATCTCCTTATCTTCCCGGCTTTCTCTTAGGAGAACTTTCGCCTCATCCCACTCATGCTCTACAAGTTGAAGAGCCTGATAATCCAAAACCAATGGTTCTAATCGGGATCTTTCTCTTGCAATATTTTCTAAACGCTTGGGATCAGAGGCCACATCAGGATCAGCCAACTGCAGTTCAAGGTTATTAAAACTTGTTGTTGCTGTCTCTAATCGGGTCTTAAGGGTTGAAGAGTCCATACCCATCAACTGGTTATAAAAATCAAATTACCCAAACCTCAATCACATCAAAGGGTTTCAAGATTCGTTACTAGTGTTATCTGCGTTTTCCGAAGATTGCTTTTTCTTAGTAGTCGAACCTTCATTCGTATCAGAGGTGGTGCCCATTCCATACTTCCGCATGAAGCGATCAACACGACCCTCTGTATCAAGAATCTTCTGGGTTCCAGTAAAAAATGGATGGTTACCACTCCAAACATCCACATGGATCTCAGGCTGAGTAGCACCTGTGGTCATAACAACCTCACCATTACAAATGACCTTGGCATCTGGATACCAGGTGGGATGAATGTCTGGCTTTGGCATTGAAAAAATCTGAGAATTGAAAAGAATGAATCTTGAAAAATTAACGTTTGGAGAACTGAGGTGCTTTACGCGCTTTCTTCAAACCATACTTGCGACGTTCTTTAGCACGAGGATCTCTACTCAAGTGACCCTCTGTTTTAAGTGGCTTGCGATTATCTGAAGACAACTCACAAAGAGCCCTTGCAGCACCTTGTTTAATTGCATCTGCTTGACCTGTAAGACCACCGCCATGCACGTTGACTAAAATGTCATAAGAATCATTTAAGCCAAGAGTCTGAAGAGGTGCCTTGACCGCTGCAAGGTATGCAGGATTGAAATTAAGGTAATGATCACCTGGCCTGCCATTGATTGTAATAACTCCCTTCCCAGGTACTAAACGAACCCTGGCCACTGAAGTCTTTCGTCGGCCAGTACCTCTATACACAACACGGTTATTTGGTGAACTGTTCATTTAACGGATGCAGATGGGTCAAGTTTGAAAATTTGAGGATTCTGCGCTGAATGAGGATGCTCAGAACCCCTATAAACCTTGAGTTTGCGAAACAACTGCCTTCCAAGAGCATTATGAGGAAGCATTCCTTTAACAGCCTTTTCAACTATCCTTTCGGGCAAGCGCCCTTGCAAAGCATCAAAGCTTTCTACTTTCATGCCTCCAGGTCGGCCTGAATGGCGTCGATACAGTTTTTGCTGAGCCTTATTACCACTGACACGAACCTTGTCAGCGTTCACAACAACAACAAAGTCTCCAGTATCCAGATGAGGAGTAAAGGCAGGCTTATTTTTACCACGTAAAATGGAAGCCACTTCAGTGGCAAGTCTGCCAAGGGTCTGATTTTCAGCGTCGACCAAATACCACTGACGGTTGATCGTTTGAATGGAAGGAATTGAGGTCTTGTTCATCTCGCCGGCATGCCGGTTAATCAATGTCCCTAACACAAGTGCAGAGACTGGGTATAGAGCTCTATTAGGCCCAAGTAAACAGACCAATAGGCTCAAAGAGCAACTCTACACTTTCACATGTTCAAACCGTTCTAATATCCGATTCAACTTTCAACGATTTTGACATCAATTATCCCTATTCCTGGGAAAACCAGCAATTCAAGGAAAGTAGTCAAGAGGGGGAACTGGAGAATTTCCGCTTGAAAGGAAATATCTAGGCATGAAGTCATACGAGATAGCTTCAGAAAATATGAGATCTCTATAACCAACTCGAAGAAAGCAAAGCCCCCTAGCAGGAGCTGCCTCCCTAACTTCATCACGCCGTAGTTCCTTCCATCGTCTTTCAAAGTCTTCCAAAGTCAGCCTGTGTTCACCAACAGCAACTAGCTGTCCCATTAACAAACGAATCATTCCATACAAAAAGCCAGTGGCTTGTATCTCAAGAACTAGTAAATCTCCATGTCGCTCTAAGGAAACATCCTGGATTGTTGTGAACGCATTCGCTCTATTACTTCCTGCACGTTGAAATGCACTGAAATCATGCAATCCTAAAAGCCCTCGCAATGCATCTTGCATTTTTTGTTCATCTAAGCGGCAATGATATCTATGCCAACTCCACGGAGCTAAGAAAAGGTTAGGCCTACATCCGTTATAAATCGTGTAACGATACCGCCTATAAATTGCTGAATAACAAGCATGCCATGCCGAAGAAGCTTTTGCTGCCTCTATGACCCTTATAGAGTCTGGCAAGCAGCGATTCAAAACGGCTGCCCAGCTAGCAACTGGCATTGGATCTAAAGAATCAAAATGCACCACCTGGCCTGCTGCATGAACTCCTGCATCTGTACGGCCAGCTGCTACAGCCTTAATTGGTCTAGTTAAAGAGAACTTACAAATAGCTTCTTCAAGAGTTCCTTGAACACTCGAAAGATTTCTCTGATGTTGCCAACCAGAATAAAAACTCCCGTCATATTGAAGGCTTAAAGCAATTCTTCTAACTTGTGATGAACCTAGCTTTTTAGCGAAGGACTCTGATGACATAGTTCTGATGTGCCCAGCACTTCAGAGTCATTTCAATGGCTTATACAAGTTCAATAATGGCCATTTGTGCATTATCTCCCCTACGTGAGACAGTTCGTACGATTCGTGTATAGCCACCTTGACGGTCACCGTAACGATCCTGGGCCTTATCAAATAAAGCGTGTACTAATTGCTTGTCATATATGTACCCAATCGCCCTGCGTCGAGAGGAAAGACTGCCCTCTTTGGCCAAAGTAATCATTCTTTCAGCCTCATCCCGTAATGCCTTTGCCCTCGCTTTAGTGGTGGTAACTCTCCCTTCACGAATTAACTGCGTAGTTAAGCCACGAAGCATTGCCTTCCTTTGATCAGCTGGACGGCCTAATTGAGGGACTCTACGTTGATGGCGCATGGTGTGTACAGCGTTACAAATTAAATAAAGGAATCAGGAAGTGCGACTCTGAGGAATTGAGATTCCAATTCTCTCAAGAGCTTCAATGACTTCGTCTGCAGACTTCGAGCCAAAGTTCTTAATCTCAAGAAGGTCTTCATAACTGAATCCCATGAGATCCGATACAGAATTAACCTGAGCCCGCTTCAAACAGTTATAAGCCCGAACAGATAGGTTGAGTTCTTCCAATGGAATCTGAGCCTCTGCTGATGGTTCGGCTTCAGGGGTAACCTCTTCAACCATGGTGACAGTTGCAAGAGGCTGAAATAGTTCAATCAACTGATTGGCAGCTTCAGCCATTGCGTCATCTGGCGTCGTAGAGCCATCGGTGACAATTTCCATTCTCAACCTCTCTCTAGTAGATCCACCTTCAGCAACAGCAGTCTCATCAATAGTGAAATTAACTCTTCTTATAGGCATAAACACCGCATCAATCTGAAGCAAGTCAATTGCACTGGTCTCTTCATTTCTCCTATCCACAGGCCTATATCCAATTCCCCGCTCTACATGAACTTCCAACTCAAGACTGTGGCCTTCATGCACTGTTGCTATAGGACGTTCTCCATCAACTACTTGTACCTGAGAAGAGAACTGCAAATCCTTGGCTTTCACTTCTGCTGGGCCAGTAGCGACTAAACGACCAATTTCTAATTCCTCACTTCTACTGTTAACAGATAGCTGCTTGCAGTTCAAAAGGATATCCAATACATCCTCTCTAACCCCTGGGATAGTTGCATATTCATGATTAATTCCAGCAATGCGAACTGCTGTTACTGCACTGCCCTCAAGCCCGCCCATTAGAACCCTGCGAAGGGAATTACCCAAAGTTGTTGCCTGGCCACGTTCTAAAGGACCTATAAGGAAAATTCCTGTTTGTGCATGATCATCTGAGACTTGATGATCAATTCTGTCAATCTGGTATTGCAACACGGTCTGAAATTAAGAAATGGGGAAAAGAATGTGGGCGGAGAGCGTAATGGTCAGACCCGTCGGCGTTTAGGCCTTCGGCAACCATTGTGAGGGAGAGGAGTTACATCTCTAATTAAGGTGATTTCTAATCCTGCAACTTGCAAGGCCCTGATGGCCGTTTCACGACCTGAGCCTGGACCTCGCACCAAAACTTCTATCTGTCGCATGCCTTGCTCAAGGGCTCGACGGGCAGCAGCTTCTGCGGCTGTTTGTGCAGCAAAAGGGGTTCCCTTCCTGGCTCCTTTAAATCCACTCGCTCCTGCTGAAGACCATGAAATGACCTCACCAGAAGTGTCCGTAATTGAAACAATGGTGTTATTGAAGGTGCTTTGAATATGAACAACGCCATTGGGGACGTTGCGCTTTGCCTTCTTCGAGCCTGTTTTCTTAGCTGGTGTGGCCATATTCGGGGGCCTAATAAATGAAAGTTAGGGATAGGGTTCTGCCTGAAAGCAGTGGTTTTGTGGCTTATTTCTTCTTACCTGCCACAGTTTTGCGAGCACCGCGACGTGTACGAGCATTTGTCCGCGTACGTTGCCCACGAACAGGAAGGCTCATACGGTGCCGGCGTCCTCGCACACATCCAATGTCTTGGAGGCGCTTAAGCGCCATACCTTCTTGACGACGCAAATCTCCTTCTATGGTGAAGGACTCCGTCGCAGTCCTAAGCTTCTGCACATCACCATCTTCTAAGTCCTTTACACGGATATCCGGATTCACTCCGGCTTTCCCAAGGATGGTCTTGGCACGAGTAAGGCCAATTCCATAGATATAGGTGAGGGCAACTTCAACTCGCTTTTCGCGAGGTATGTCGACGCCTGCAATCCTTGCCACTGAGCAATTAATCGATGAGGGACAGGAGCCACCTAAGGCGGCAATAACTAAAGAGAAAACAGCTCTTAGGTTTTGAACAACCGATGATCAATCTTCTCTAAAGAATCCAGGAAATTAACCCTGGCGTTGTTTGTGCTTGGGGGTGGTACAAATGACCATCACCCGACCGTGGCGGCGAATCACCCGGCACTTCTCACACATTTTTTTGACTGATGCACGCACCTTCATAGGGTGTGGCTTTCCAATTTTCCAAACATAGAGACTACTACACCAATCAGCTGATTACTTTCTCAATGCGAGAAGCTACATCATCAATCTCTCCATCACCCATGACCGTTTTGATCAAGCCTTTTTCGTCATAGTGCTGAACAAGCGGCTCTGTCTTCTCTCTATAAACCCTCAAACGATGACGAATCACCTCTTCATTGTCATCAGCTCTACCTCTAGCAAGAAGCCTTTGTATTAACACCTCATCTTTTAGATCTATCAAAACAACCACCTCAATAGGCTGCTTTAACTTTTGAAGCAAAGGTTCAAGTGCTTGTGCTTGAAAAACAGTTCTTGGGAAGCCATCTAAAAGCCAACCTGGAGACCTATCAGACAACCTTTTCTCAACTATTGACAAAACGATTTCATCGCTGACAAGCTCCCCACTATTCATTATCGCTGCAGCTTCTTTTCCAAGAGGTGTACCTGCAGAAACTTCTGCTCGCAATAGATCTCCTGTCGACAAATGAAGAAGACCCTTAGTTTTACAAAGCAAAGAAGCTTGTGTTCCTTTGCCAGCTCCAGGAGGGCCTAAAAATAGCAACCGGTTCTTCATTAAGCGAAAAAATTTAACGACTAAGTAAAAGCTGATCTCAATTATTGCCTAACGAGACCCTCATACCTCTGAGAAATAACATATGTCTGAACTTGTTTAGCTGTATCTATTGCCACACCAACAAGAATCAACAAAGAAGTAGCTCCAAGTCCCTGAAAAGTCTGAACGTTCGTAGCCCTCTCAACAGCAGCAGGAACTATTGCAACTGAGCCAAGAAACAAACCTCCAAGCAAAGTTAAGCGATTCTGAACGCCAGACAAATAACTTGCTGTAGCGCTACCTGGTCTAACTCCTGGAATAGCTACGCCACCGCGCTTAAGATTTGCGGATATGTCAATTGGATTAATAGTTAAAGAAGCATAAAAATAGGCAAAACCCAGAATTAAGGCAAAAAAGGTGATTGCATATGGCCAGGGATTCGAAGCGCCAGGATTAAGAGCACTCGCAGCCCTAATCAAAAAAGGGTTTTTTGAAACGTTTGCAATTGTAATTGGAAGAAAGATCAAAGCACTTGCAAAGATAATTGGCATCACACCACCTGCGTTGAGCTTCAATGGAAGATAACTCTGACGATTAGGCAACAAATTTGAGCCTCCTATTTGTCTCTTTGCACTGACAATCGGCAAACGTCTTGCGCCCTCTTGAACGAAAATGATTCCAATAATGGTTATTAAAAAGACAGACAAAAGCACTATTATTCCAACAACATCATTTCTATCACCTGTCTGTGCCTTCTCAATTGTCGAACTGAGTGCCTTTGGTAGTGTTGCGACAATATTCAGGAAAATGACTAAGGATGCGCCCTGTCCAATGCCCTTCTCAGTAATAATCTCACTAAGCCACATCACTACCATTGAGCCAGTCACTAATGCAAGTGCCGTTTGAGCAACAAATGCGATTTCGCTCAATTCTTCTATGGCATATTGCCTAAGAATGAGTGCAAAAACAATACTTTGAAGCGTCCCCCATCCCAAGGCCACATATCGAGTAATCTGTGCAATTTTTCTTCTCCCCGCCTCACCTTCATTCTTCTGGAGGTCTTCTAGTTGAGGAACAGCAGCTGTCAATAACTGCAAAATAATCGAAGCATTAATAAAAGGAAGAATTCCGAGAGCAAATATTCCTAAAGTAGAAATTCCACCACCAGTAAAGATGTCTAAAAATCCTATTAACTGACCACCTTGCTGCAAAAAGCTCTGAAAAGCCTCACGATCTATACCTGGCATCGGAATGTAGATACCAAGCCGAACTAGTAATAACAATCCAAGTGTTGTAAGGACTCTTCCTCGCAACTCTTGATTGGTAACCAACTGAGTGATTACTTCAGCTGCGCTTGGATTACGGCCCCTACTTACAAGCATGTATGAAATTTAAAAGGTTTTGGTAGTGCATTTAGCAAACTAACTATTATGTGAAAAAAATGAATCCTAAACGAAAATAACTTAAAAGTAGTTCTCTCAATCCAAGATTTCGCAAGTCCCGCCTACTTTCTCAATCTTGCTTTTAGCCGAAGCTGTAAAGGCAGAAGCCTGAACAGTTAATTTCACCTTCAAATTCCCATTGCCAAGAATCTTTAGAGGATACTTAGGGCTAGTCACGATGCCTTGCTTGACTAGTGTGTCCAAATTAACCTCACTACCTTCCTGCAAGTCATTTAAAGCCGAGACATTAATCACAGTGAAAGATTTCTGATTAATCAGAGGAAAGTGCTTGAGTTTTGGAACACGCCTATACAAAGGCATTTGTCCTCCCTCAAAGCCAGGTCTCGTAGGTCTGCCAGAACGAGACTTCTGACCACGCATTCCAAAACCACAACTTGCTCCTTGGCCAGCCGCTATCCCACGGCCTTTCCGCAATTTCCGGCGACGTGAACCAGGGTTGGCTTTCAAAGAATCGAGTCGATGTGTCATGTGTCTCAAGAATAAATCTGCTCAAGAGCAATACCACGTTCCTTAGCGGTTTGCTTGTGAGTACGGAGGCTAGCAAGTGCAACCATTGCAGCCCTTGCATTATTTAATGGTGTTTTACTCCCTAAACGCTTAGCGAGGACATTCTTAATTCCCGCAAGCTCCAGAACTGTCCGTATTGACCCACCGGCAATCACGCCAGTTCCCGGTGCTGCAGGCCTAATAAGAACACTGGCTGCACCATCTCTACCATTAGACAGAGTAGGAATAGAACTATGACGTGTTAAGGGAACCTTAACAAGGTGCTTCTTCCCATCAGCTACACCCTTTCTAACAGCACCTATCACATCGCCTGCTTTACCAACACCAACACCTACTTGGCCCCGCTCATTACCAACAACGACAATTGCTCTAAAACTCATTTTTTTACCACCCTTAACCGTCTTCGAAACCCGTCGTATCTGAACCACCCTCTCTTGCCATTCAGATTCTCTCTCTTGCCCCCTGCGATCACCACGACGGCCTCTACGTTCCCCACGACCTCCGCGACGTTGTTGTTGCTGTTGCTGTTGCTGTTGACCTTCTGCTGCTGCAGGGACATCAGATGCTGAGGGGGCATCTTTTGTATTGGTGTCGATTTTAGATTCAGTCATTGTGAAAGCAGGAAATCAAAATTGAAGGCCCGCTTCACGGGCTGCAGTGGCAAGGGCCTTGACCCTACCGTGATAAAGGTTGCCACCTCGATCGAAAACAACCTGTTTAATACCTTTGTCCAGTGCTCGCTTGGCAACAAGCTGGCCAACAGCAATAGACGCATCACAATTGCCTCCAACTGCCTTAAGAGTTTCTCGAAGATCCTTATCCAATGTTGAGGCTGCACAAAGTGTGCTTTGGGCCTCGTCATCAATAATCTGAGCATAAATATGGTTATTAGAACGAAAAACTGATAGGCGAGGCCTCTGAGGCGTGCCATTGAGATATCGACGCAGTCGCTTATGACGCTTCTGGGTCTGTTGTTTTCTAGAGAGAATGGACATGGTTTACAAAGCAAATCAAAATGGAATGAGCATCTATTTCTTGCCGGACTTTCCGGCCTTTCTAAGTATCCGTTCACCCTCATACTTAATTCCCTTGCCTTTATAAGGTTCAGGTGGTCTAATAGCCCGAATTTTGGCAGCTTCATTGCCAACTAGTTCTTTATCTGCTCCAGAAACAGTGACATTCGTGTTGTTCTCAACTGCAAAAGTTATCCCAGCAGGAGGAACAACTTCTACTGGGTGACTATAACCAGCGCTCACAACAAGAGTTTTACCTTTTACCTGAGCACGAGATCCTACCCCAACAATTTCTAGCTTTCTGGAATAACCCTGACTAACACCTTGCACCATATTGGCCACCAAAGAACGACACAACCCATGACGCTCTCGAGACTTCCTCTTATCAGTTGAAGGTGAAATCACGATAGTGTTATCGACCTGGCTAATACTTACTCCATCTGGAAGAGTACGACTAAGTTCTCCCTTAGGGCCTTTAACTGTAAGAGAGAGGCCATTCAACGTCACATTCACTTTTTCAGGAACGGGAATAGGTTGTTTACCAATGCGAGACATAATTCAGGCTCCTAGTTCAATACACATAGCAGAGGACTTCTCCTCCAACTCCCTGTTTCCGTGCATCACGATCACTCATGACACCCTTAGAAGTAGAGATAATTGCTACTCCAAGACCTCCAAGAACCTTAGGAAGACCCCTTGTATTCTTGTAAATTCTAAGTCCTGGCTTACTTACTCTTTGCATGGAACGAATAGTTGGATGCCGGTGTTTCCCGCTGTACTTCAATTCAAGAATTAATTGAGTGCGAATACCTTCACCTTCTTCACTGATTTCAGCAATGAAGCCCTCTTGCTGTAACACCTTTGCGATGCTACGGGACATGCGTGAGGCAGGTATTTTTGTGGTTTGATGACGTTTCTCACTCGCATTACGAATGCGGGTGAGCATGTCTGAGATTGGGTCGTGGTTAGCCATAGTTATTGCTAAGAGGGCTTAATTGCTACGGAAGGGCATTCCCATCTCGCGGAGGAGGGCTCGTCCCTCTTCATCCGTTCGGGCACTAGTCACAATGGTGATGTCCATACCCCTAATTGCATCAATTTTGTCAAAAGAAATCTCTGGGAAGATGATTTGTTCTCTCACACCAAGAGTGTAATTACCTCTACCATCAAAACTCTTCGGACTGACACCTCGAAAATCCCTAATCCTTGGCAAGGCAAGATTGATGAGGCGTTCCAAAAATGCATACATCCGCTCACCACGCAGAGTTACTGCACATCCAATTGGCATACCTTGACGAATTTTAAAACCTGCAATGGCCTTCTTGGCTCTTGTCACTAATACCTTCTGACCTGTAATAGTCGCCAACTCAGAAATAGAAGCTTCCAAAGACTTGGCGTTGGAAGCAGCTTCACCAAGTCCTCTATTTACAGTGACTTTCACCACCTTAGGAACTTGATGAATATTGGAGAGACTTAAATCCTTCAGCAATTTAGGCTGAATTGTCTCTCGATAGCGCTGTTTAAGTGACATAGCTGATAGGAGAGTGCTTCTGGTCTTTGTCAGAAGGAAGGGATGATGGAAAAAGTAGGTAGTTTTTAGAGTGGGCTAAGAGCCAAGGGTAAAAGAGAAAAAAACGAAGGATTAATCAATCAATTCCCCCGTTTTCTTGAGGCGGCGTTTCTTTGCGCCATCCTTGTCAATAAAAAGTTCAACCCGACTTGCAACTTTTTTGGCTGTGGAATAAATCATCACGTTAGATGCATGGACAGAAGCTTCTTCAGTAACAATCGTTCCTGATTCACCTTCTTGGGTGGGTTTAACGTGCCGAGTACGAAGATTGACACCTTGTACAACAACGCGATTATCTATTGGAAGAGTTTTCAGAACCTCGCCTGTTTTGCCTTTATCTTTCCCATTAATAACCTGAACCGTATCTCCCTTACGAATTCGCATCTTGATGGGCTTTGAAAGTTTGGACTTGTTGGATAGTTTTGTCATTCAAATAACCTCCGGGGCTAAGGAAACAATTTTCGTGAAGTTCCTCTCACGGAGTTCCCGTGCAACAGGTCCAAATACCCTTGTTCCTCTGGGATTTTTATCGTCATTAATTAAAACTGCAGCGTTATCGTCAAAGCGAATCGAATTACCAGTTTCCCGTCTCATCGTCGCCTTCGTGCGCACAACTACAGCCTTTACCACATCCGACTTCTTCACACCCATATTTGGCATCGCATCCTTCACAGCGGCAACGATCACGTCCCCGACATGGGCATATCTGCGATTAGAGCCTAAAACTCGGATGCATTGAATACGTTTGGCACCGCTGTTGTCAGCAACAGTAAGGAACGTCTCTTGCTGAATCATTTTGAAACCTCCTCAGATTTAAGACTGCTATTGAGAACCTCCGAAACAGCCCAGCGCTTAGTAGCACTAAGCGGACGAGTCTCTGTAATGCGCACTCTGTCACCAACACGACAGTGGTTATCACCATCGTGAGCCTTATAGCGTGTAGTCCGACTTACGATTTTTTGATAGATCGGATGAGGGAATCGGTTCTCAACAGCTACGACAACTGTTTTGTCCATCTTGTCACTTACAACAGTGCCAACTCGTTCCTTTAATGCCATGGGTTTCTAATGCAAAAAATCAGGGAGAAGTAGTGGAGCTACTTCGCTCCTTCTGAACAGTGAGAAGTTGGGCCAGTTTGACCCGAGCTTCTTTGAAGCGATGCGTGTTGCTCAATTGTCTTGTCGCTTGCTCAAAGCGAAGATCAAAAAGCTCACGCCTCACTCCATCAATCTGCTCTTGAATATCAGCATCAGTGAGTTTGCGCACATCTGCAGTATTACGTCGGGCCATAATTAAGACTCCTCCAAGGAAGCAGCTTGTGGATCATTAGAGTCCTCCAGGTTTTCCAAAGCCAAGAACTTTGTTTTCACTGGAAGCTTGTACTGAGCCAAACGCATAGCTTCCCTAGCAATGCTTTCGGTAATCTCAGCACCACCCATTTCAAAAAGAATTCGACCAGGCTTGACAACCGCAACCCAGAATTCAGGATTGCCTTTTCCTGATCCCATTCTTGTTTCGGCTGGTCTCATCGTTACAGGCTTATCTGGAAAAATCCTGATCCAAATTTGGCCTCCACGCTTGACATAACGCGTCATTGCTCGCCGGCTGGCCTCAATCTGTCGAGAGGTAATCCAACCACACTCTTGAGCTTGTAGGGCAAACTGTCCAAAGGCGATCTTGTTACCTCTGGTAGCTATGCCGCGCATACGGCCCCTTTGTTGCTTGCGGAATTTAACTCGCTTTGGACTCAACATAGTTCTAGCTCCTGCTCAACTCTCATTGGAACGATCTTCAAATTGTTGGGGTCGACGATTACCCCGACGTTTTGGACTTGCACCAACAGGGATTGGCTGGTCTTCCTTGGCAAGAACTTCACCTTTAAAGACCCAAACCTTAATGCCCAAAACTCCATAAGTAGTAGTGGCGATCTTAGTTGCATAGTCAATTTCAGCACGAAGGGTATGAAGAGGGACACGACCTTCTCGAGTCCATTCAGTTCGCGCAATCTCAGCTCCATTCAATCTTCCACCAACTTGAATTTTCAGCCCTAGTACTCCTGCTCTTTGTGCACGCTGAACAGCCATTCGAATTGTTCGACGAAAAGCAACCCTTTTTTCCAGTTGTTGAGCAATATATTCAGCAAGCAAAAATGCATCTGCATCAACACGTTCAACTTCAACAACATTTATTCGAACCTGCCTACTTCTATCACCGATTGTCTTCTGGATTCCAGCTCTCAACTCTTCAATGCCACTTCCCTGACGTCCAACAATAACTCCAGGGCGAGCAGTTTTTAGCTCTACTTCAAGCTGATCAGCTTTACGAGCTATCAACACATCGCTGATACCAGCTGCGCCATACTTCTTCTTGATAAAGCGACGAATGCTATCGTCCTCCTTGAGAAGAGATGGATAAGTCTTGGTTGGTGCATACCAACGTGAGCGGTGTTCCTGGGTAATCCCCAGGCGTAAGCCAGTTGGATGGATTTTGTGTCCCATCAGTCGGTGGAGTCGGGGGTCAGGATTCAGTAGGGGCCGCCACAGCAATACTGATGTGGCAAGTCTGCTTCTTGATCGCATAAGCACGACCTTGAGCACGGGGCCGATATCGCTTCATGGAGGGGCCCATGTCTGCGATGGCTTTAGTGACAACAAGTGAGGCTGGATCTAAGCCCATATTGTGTTCAGCGTTAGCCACAGCAGAACGCAGAACTTTAGTAATAGGTCCAGTAGATCGATAAGGCATAAACTCAAGAATAATCAACGCATCTCGATAAGTCCGTCCTCGAATTTGATCAAGAACTCGACGCACCTTAGATACAGATCCGCGGATATATCGACCATGGGCCTGAGCTATGGAAGATGAAGCAGTTGAGATAGTCACTTTTAACGACCTCCTTTCTTGTCGCGAATGTGGCCTTTAAAAGTTCTCGTAGGCGCAAATTCGCCTAACTTGTGACCAACCATCTGTTCAGTAATAAAAACAGGCACATGACTTCTCCCGTTGTGAACGGCAATGGTATGACCAATCATCATTGGCAAAATAGTTGAAGCACGCGACCAGGTTTTGATGACTGACTTGTCATCATCACTGTTTTGCTTTTCAACCTTACGAAGAAGACTGTCAGCAATAAAAGGCCCTTTTTTGAGTGAACGTCCCATACGAAGTATTAAATAAAGTACAGAGAAAAGTGTGACATTAGGAATCTCGACCTCCACGACTTCTCTTGGAGATACGACGACGCTTTCGAAGAACGAAGCGATTACTGGGCTTGTTACGCTTACGGGTTTTTAATCCTAAAGCGGGTTTTCCCCAAGGAGTAACAGGACCAGCACGACCGATTGGAGCTCGCCCCTCCCCCCCACCATGAGGATGGTCACAAGGGTTCATAACGCTTCCTCTCACCTGTGGACGACGCCCCAACCAACGCCTTCTTCCCGCCTTACCTAAACTGGTATTGCGAATCTCTGAATTTCCAACTTCGCCAAGAGTCGCATAACACTCTCTTCTAACTAAACGAACTTCTGTCGAAGGCAATTTAAGAGCAACATAGTCACCTTCTTTAGCCATAACCTGAGCACTAGCTCCTGCCGTCCGAACCATTTGGCCCCCACGGCCCACATACAATTCCACACAATGAACATTGGAGCCAAGAGGAATAGAAGAAAGAGGCATCGCATTACCAATTTCTATAGGCGCATCAGGCCCAGAAATGACCTGCTGTCCAATCTTTACTCCTGAAGGAGCAAGAATATATCTCTTTTCACCATCGGCGTAGAACAACAAAGCAAGTCGAGCATTGCGATGTGGGTCGTAGTGAATGGCAGCAACTTTTGCAGGGATACCGTGCTTGTTCCTACGGAAGTCAACAACTCTATAAAGGCGTTTGTGACCACCGCCCCTATGTCTACAAGTAATCACACCTCGATTATTCCGACCTTTTCGACGGTGCTTCGCAACAACAAGCGAGCGCTCCGGTCGTCTAGCAGTAACTTCACTGAAGTCGGTGACTACCCTTGTGCGAGTGCCTGGTGTATAAGGACGGAAAGAACGGATTGCCATAACTATTAAAGGCCTCAGGATTCAGGGAAAAGTTGGATTTTGTTGCCCTCAGCCAATCGAACAATGGCTTTTTTTACCTGGGCTCTCTTCCCTGCAAATCGTCCCACACGACGGGTACGACGAGGAGGGTTCATAGTACTTACACCTATTACACGAACATCAAACATCTTCTCAACTGCAGCCTTGATATCAGGCTTAGCTGCACGGTGATCGACTTCAAATGTGTACTGGTTGAGTTCAAGGGCTTGAGTAGCCTTTTCTGTAATGAGTGGTCGACGAATTACGTCAGCCAAACGGCTATCGAAACGCTCAGTCATCTCCGTATACCTCCTGAATTGTTGCCAAAGCATCGTCTCCTAAAACCAACGCATTGGCGTGGAGTAAATCAAAGACATTCAATTGATCAGCAGCAATAAGCTTCACCTTTGCAAGGTTACGAATAGAGCGCCGAATAATCTCATTTGGCTTGGAAAGAATAATCAAGACCTTGGCATCAGAACCTATGCCAAGGCGACCTAGCAGTCCAGTGATTTCACTTGTTTTTGGAGTCTCGAGCGATACGCCAAAATCCTTAACAACAGTGAAGTCTGCAATACGAGACATCAAGGCAGTCCTCAAAGCCAAGCGACGCTCCTTACGATTCATAGAGAGGCTATAAGTTCGAGGTTTAGGGCCAAAAATTATTCCCCCCCCAGGTCGTAACGGGGTTCGAATTGAGCCCTGCCTGGCTCGCCCAGTTCCCTTTTGCTTATAAGGTTTTCTGCCTCCTCCACGTACCTCTGCTCTAGTAAGAGTACTCGCTGTACCTTGACGAGCATGAGCTTGCTGCCGAAGAACTGAGCGATGCATCAAATCAAGAGCGCTTGATTCCTTGGCAACTCTCAAATCAAGGCTAGTCTCACCAGCTTCTTTACCTTGCCAATCTCTAACAACACAGGTAGCCATTACTTACCTCCTTTTGAAGACGCTGAACCAACACGATTAGCAGGCCGGATATTCAATAAACCACCTGGCTTCCCAGGAACAGAACCTTTAACCACAAGAAGATTGCTATCACTATCTACTTTGATAATTGTAAGGCCTCTCGTCGTGATCTTCTTGCCTCCATAACGTCCAGCCATTCGCTTACCTGGATAGATTCTTCCAGGCGTAGTTCCAGCTCCCGTGGAACCAGGTTCTCGGTGATTTTTGGAGCCATGGCTCATTGGGCCCCTACTAAAACCATGACGCTTTTGATAGCCAGCAAAACCTCGCCCCATGCTGTCACCACTCACATCAACCTTTTGCCCAACTGCAAAACTGCCTACAGTGATAGGCGCACCCAATTCCAAACCGCCCAAGTCATCAACTCTGTACTCATGGAGATGACGAAGCAGTTCTTCCCCAGACTTTTTCAAATGTCCCTGAGAGGGCTTATTAATTAGCTTTTCACGAGTCAAGCCAAAACCAATCTGCACTGCGGCATAGCCATCAGTTTCAGTGGTCTTTAGTTGGGTGATCCGACAGGGACCTGCTTCGATCAAAGTGACCGGAATAGCTCTTCCTTGATCATCAAAAAATTGGGACATACCCAATTTCTTCCCGAGAATTCCTATAGACATGAGAGGGAAAAACGCCAGCTTGTAAAGCCTTCAAAAGAAAGCAGTGATTCTGCGATTCATGGAAACCTGTAAAGGGCAAAGGTCACTCAAAAGGTGACAGATGAACATTCAGGTGCTCGAATTTGGCTAGCGAGCAAATCACATGGCTGGGACTTAGCTGATCTTTGAAGAACAGTCAGTTTCCCTTGCAGACAAGACAACAATCATGTACTGCTATGGCCGAAAGATTCAGCGTTTGCGCTGAATCTGCCTAACTTTCTAGAGGCCCGGCTAGCGGACGGGCATAGAAAGCTATGCGGTCTAAAACACTACACCACCACGGATACATATCCCAAGAAACGCATTTAACTGCCAGACTTCTCCTAGATCAATCAAAACCATGCCGCTTTTGCTCTCAGGTCAAAGTTTTCGTCAAGAACTTGAGGCATGTGGCTGTATGGCTATTCATACTCCTCTTGAAGGAGGAGCAGAGACTCGACTATTGCGCCGACTCAAAGGAGCGGGTTACAGAACTCAAATCATTTCCGCAAGGGGGCTTGGAGATCCAGAAGTGTTCCTTATGAAACTTCATGGAATTCGACCACCTCATCTTGGTCACCAAAGTGTGGGCAGAAATGGTGCTGTTGGAGAGGTACAGCAGGTGATCCCACAACTCAACGAGTTAATAAACGAAAACCAACCTGTTGCTCTATGGGTATTAGAAGGACAAGTGTTATCCCATTCAGAACTGCTATCTCTGACAGATATCTGTCATCGTGAACCTCTTTTAAAATTAATAGTAGAAATGGGTGGGGCTCGAAGTCTGACTTGGAAACCAATGCTTGAGTTTTTATCCGACTAAATTTTGGCAACTGACTGTCCTATAAAAATGTCTGTCAGCAGCGAATTAGCTCTATCAAATGGAACCTGGGTCAAATTAATCTGCGGAGCCAGTAATGAAGATCTCCCAGCAATTTCAGACCTATGTGCAGTTTTTGCGGCCGCTGGTGTTCACTGCGTTGATGTTGCAGCAGACATTGCTGTAGTAAATGCAGCGAGAAAAGGTCTCGATTGGGTAGAAGCACATTTTGGGGTTAAGCCATGGCTAATGGTGAGTATTAGTGATGGAAAAGATATTCATTTCAGGAAAGCGTGGTTTGACCCCAACCTTTGCCCAATCACCTGCTCTCGACCCTGTGAAAAGGCCTGCCCTGCAGAAGCAATTCGAGACCAAAGTGGAGTTCTATCTCGTAAATGTTATGGCTGTGGTCGATGTCTACCTATCTGTCCACATGGACTTATCCAAGAAAAAGATAATCATTTAAAACTTCATGATTATGCCTATTTACTCTCAGAGATCCGTCCTGATGCCGTTGAAATCCATACCTCCCCTGGAAGAGGAGACGATTTTGAGGCAACTGTCAAAGAATTAATCAAGGCAGATGTAAATTTCCACCGAATTGCTGTTAGTTGTGGCCTGGAAGGACAGGCAACTAATGCTGCACAACTAGCACAAGAGCTTTGGCAACGCCATTCGTGTCTAAGGAAACATGGACAAAAGCCTCTTTGGCAACTTGATGGACGACCCATGAGTGGAGACATCGGAATTGGGTCCTCCAAAGTTGCCATCACGCTATGGCAAAAGATTCGTCCCATCGCTCCTCCTGGCCCCCTGCAAGTTGCAGGAGGAACAAATTTGCATACCATTACTCATCTAAAGAATGGACAAAGGCCTGAAGGCATTGCCTTTGGAGGCATGGCGAGAAAGTTAATTCAACCTTTGTTAGTTGAAGCACAAGCTCAGAATTTAAGTCTCAGAGAATGGCCTGAAGGTTGGAAGTTAGCCATTAAAAAAGCAAGACAATTAATCAATCCTTGGTTATCAAATAATCCTCTGCAAAACAATCTTGATGAAGACAACTCACATGCTTTTTCTAAGGATAGGAGATCTAAAATAAAATGAAAACCAAAAAAGTCACTGATGATATAGACAAATTAATTGAGGTTCTACCCCAAAATGTCCAACAATCTCTTAGTTCTGCAGAAAGTCGAAAAGAACTGCTTGAAGTTGTACTTGACCTAGGAAGATTACCTGAAGCTCGTTATCCTAACCAGGTAAAGGTCTTGGGGGAAAAATATTTATCTAGAAACGATTTGCAAACTATTGTTGATCAAATAGGTAAGTTTGGGATAGATAACCGAGCGGGCATTGAAAAAACACTGCATCGCATAAGTGCAATTCGCAATAGACAAGGAGATGTAGTTGGTCTGACATGTCGTGTTGGTCGGTCGGTCTATGGAACAGTTGCAATGGTGCGAGACCTTATAGACAGTGGGCAATCGCTCTTGCTGATGGGACGACCTGGTGTTGGGAAAACAACAGCCCTCAGAGAAATTGCCAGGGTTATGGCCGATGATCTTCACTTAAGGGTTGTGGTAATTGATACCAGCAACGAAATTGCGGGTGATGGAGACATCCCTCACCCTTCCATAGGAAGAGCAAGGCGAATGCAAGTGTCTTTGCCAGAGCAACAACATCAAGTAATGATTGAGGCAGTAGAAAACCACATGCCAGAAGTCATTGTGATAGATGAAATAGGCACAGAACTAGAGACTCATGCCGCAAGAACCATTGCTGAAAGAGGCGTACAACTAGTCGCTACAGCCCACGGAAACTCTATTTCAAACCTTATTAAAAATCCAACACTAAGTGATTTAGTCGGAGGCATTCAATCCGTCACACTTGGGGATGAAGAGGCTAGACGCAGACGAACTCAGAAGACAGTATTGGAGAGAGCCTCAGATCCAACGTTTCCCATTGCTGTTGAAATTAATAACCAAAATTGTTGGTCAATTCATAAGAATGTTGCCGAAACTGTAGATCTACTGCTGCGTGGGCAAAACCCTCATGCGCAAGAAAGAACCTTAGGTAAAGATGGGCAAATCCAATTAGTAGAAAGTAAAAGCCTCAAATCGCAGGCAAATAAGACTTCCAAACATAAAATTTTCACTTCACAAGAAAATTTTTCAAACAAAATCCCGCGAAATCTCAATCAAGACAAGAAAGAGACATTCTCAAAGGAGTCTTATCTGTCCAATACCACCCTGCGAATTTTTTGTTTTGGGATATCAAACCAAAGAATTGATGAAGCAATTAGATGTCGTAATTGGCCTGCTAAATCTGCGAAAGATATTCACGAAGCTGATGTTGTACTCACAATTCGCAATGGCCTAAGTCAAAACCCAAGTCTCAGGAAAGAAGCACAACGAGCACATATACCAATTCACGTGATCAAATCGGACAGCCTGCACCAAATAGAGCGAGCAATAGAACGACTCATAGTGAAGGGGCAAACAAATTCAACCGAAACAAAAAAACATGCTGATCTAATAAATGATCCAGATGATGACCTAACAGCTTTGGAAGAATGCAGGCTAGCCTTAGAAAAAGTTGTCATGCCACTCGGTCGCCCCATAGAGCTGCGACCCCGAAGCCAAAGAGTGCTCGACATGCAAGCAGATCTTGTGAAGCGCTACCGTTTGCACAGTGATGTATTTGGTCATGAAAACCAACAGCGCTTAAGGATTTACCCACCCTAAAAACTTGCCAGTCATGATGAATAAACCAGAATGGATCCTCTATATGCAATTATTTGATTGCCAGGTAGGTAATCTTTGAGCAGGTATCGATCTGGATCGATGGGCCGTCGCCAAGTGGTAAGGCAGCGGGTTTTGGTCCCGCCATTCCTAGGTTCGAATCCTAGCGGCCCAGTTTTTTAATCCCCAAAGTGACTTCGTGCCCTCTGTTGGTTCTGGATTTTGATGGTGTCATTGTTGATGGACTGAATGAATACTGGGCTAGTTCGCGGACAGCCTGCTTAAGACTGCTTGACTTAGATCCAAGCTCTGACTGTCTTCCTAAAACT
>QCKN01000017.1 GCA_003215295.1 Prochlorococcus sp. AG-409-P03
TAGATCAGGTTGTTGTTGCCTTACTCTGTCGAGCTGCTTCTCTACATGTTGACCTTCCACAACGATTGTGTTTTCAGGGAGAAGATCTAGCTCTGGCTTTAACATTTCTCTATTGAGGTAGGGAGTACCTACTTCAATTAGTTCCATGCCACATTCATTGTGGAGAAATCGAGCTAAGGAAATTTCTAATTGAGACTCTGGGAGCAAGAAAAGCTTTTTTCCTGATAGTTGATTTTTGTAGGGCTCTAAAGCTTGCTTGGAACGTAATGCCAGTGGCTCAAGGATTGATTCAATCAATGATTGATTGATGTTGAATGCCTTTGCAGCGGCTTCCATCCAAAGTCGACTACCCTCTATTCCTAGGGGGAAGGGAGCGGTAAGCACTTCGGCACCTCTATCTTTAAGGACTCTTGCTGTATCGGTTAGATAAGGTTGAGTTAGAAGAACGCGAGTACCAGATCCAATTGAAGGCAGATCAGTGGACTGCCTTGGGGGGAAGCTCGATACCTTTTCTATTCCAAGACGATTAAAGAGAGCGATTAGTCGGTCTTCGACTGCGTTGGCAAGAGTTCCTACTAAAAGGAGTTGATCTTGATTGCTCTCTGGCATGAGTGGGACAAGGGCTTTTAGAGCGCCGTCTTCACCCTGAGTGAATGTAGTTTCAATGCCACTGCCTGAGTAGTTCAAGACTCTTACAGATCCATTTAATGCTTTATTTAATTTTTCAGCGACTCTTGCCAGGTCAATTTTGATGACTTCGCTCGGACAAGAACCTACAAGAAAAAGAGTTCGAATCTCAGGCCTTCTTGCCAGAAGATCTTTTACTACTCTATCTAGCTCATCATGGGCATCGGCAAGACCTGCAAGATCTCTTTCTTCAAGGATGGCCGTACCAAAGCGTGGTTCGGCAAAGATCATTACACCTGCAGCACTTTGGATAAGGTGAGCACAAGTTCGTGAACCGACAACGAGAAAGAAAGCATCAGGCATTCGCCTGTGCAACCAAACAATTGATGTAAGACCACAGAAAACCTCTCGTGGTCCGGTCTCTTTAAGCAGCGTGGCGCCGCCCATGATCAAGCCTCATATCTTTATTCAAATTGCATCGATTATTTGTAATTAGCCATTAGCAACGGAAACTCTTTGGGATTGCTCTTCTTTTGTTTCATTTATGTAGCAATTCAAGATTCTTACCTGGGACTGAGCTCGCTCTTCGTTTATTCGTTTTCAAGAGAAACTCGATGAGTTGATCGTTGATACGAATTGATTGATCTCTATTAGAAAGCTTGTTGTATCAGGGGCTCTCTTATGGTTTCCCGCTTACGAATAAGATTAAAAATGTCATTTGAGAGAGTGGGTGAATCTCTTTCAAAGCACAACATTTATTGAATATAAGGGTTTGAGAGACTTGTGATGGAATCCTGATTTAAGTTTGTACTAGTTGCGCCAATAAGAACCATCTTTTTCGGCCTTGCTTATTTTCCAAACATTTCTGCTTATTCGTTTCGCGACCAGTCCTCCTCTTTGTGCTTTTTCTGCTCCTGGGCGTGCGCCAAGTAAATGAGTGACTTCAGAGGTGCTTAATGGAGCACCTGTTTCAATTGCAAGGGCAGTGAGTTCAAGTCGTTGACGAAGCGCAACAAGATCAGTTTTTTCTTTGTGACCTTCTGTTGACCAATCCCAATCCAGGCTGCCATCTCGTGACATCTTTTGCATTAGTCCCACACCTATCAAACCTAAGGCCTGCTCTGCTTTTAATTCAGAGTGGAGTGTGTTTGTGTTGGGGCTATTTTGATCTGAAGTAGTCATTCACAGAACCAACCAATTCATTTGAAGTTATCGGCTCTTCAAAACCTTGCAAGTGCTTTTTTATTTTTAAATTGTCAATTCGTCCAGTATTATCCGCGCCATGAACGGATTCGGCAAAATCGAGAACCGTGATCGGCGACTAGGAGGAAGTTCGCTTGTTACGGGGACTGAGGTTCTTCCTCAGTCTTCCGGAGCAAGCTGCGTAATTACTACTGATTCAGAGACAGCTCGCGTTGCGAGGCAGGCTAGTCATGTACAGCAAATTGAACTAAGGAGTTATGTTTTCATAGATTCACTGCAGCCTCAGTTGGCTGCATATATGGGAACTGTGAGTCAGGGGTTTTTACCTATTCCGGGTGATGCTTGCTTATGGATGGAAGTGTCTCCAGGAATGGCAGTCCATCGAGTTACTGACATAGCGCTTAAAGCGAGCAACGTGCGACTTGGTCAAATGGTTGTTGAGAGAGCTTTTGGTTCTATGGCTCTTTATCACCGCGATCAAAGCACGGTTTTGCATTCCGGTGATGTTGTTTTGGATGCTATCGGTAGTTCTATTGATAGGCGTAACAGATGTGATGTCAGTTGGACTGAGGTCATCAGAGCGATTACGCCAGACCATGCCGTTTTAATTAATCGTCAGAACCGACGAGGTTCCATGATTCAGTCTGGAATGAGCATGTTTATTCTTGAGACTGAGCCGGCTGGGTATGTTCTTTATGCAGCTAATGAAGCAGAAAAGGCTTCAAATATAACGGTGGTAGATGTAAAGGGAGTAGGGGCTTTTGGCAGACTTACCCTTGCTGGTAGAGAGGGAGATGTGGAAGAATCAGCAGCAGCAGCAATGAGAGCGATTGATCTTATTAATAGATAATTACTGGTTAATTTATTCTTAACTCCTCAAGGAGATATGGAGCAAGTTTTCGTGCGGCTTTTCCCCGACTACCTAGCTTTGATAATTGCTCTTGGCTTAACTCTCCATAAGTGCATTGGGCTTCTTTTACCCAGAAAATTGATTCGAATTCGCCACCAGGGTAAGCAGGTGCTTTTAGTAGTTCTCCCCAACAGATACCCTCAGTGTCTTTAATGCTATTCCCATTTGGTGAGCATAAGACCATTGCACTGTGAAACCTGGCGCTGCGATATGGAGTATCCCCAATCTCGTTAAGAATTTGGTGTAGTTTTTGCTCATTGCTTTCGGCATATCTAGCTGAATAGATGCCTGGTTTGCCATTAAGCACATCTACCTCAAGACCTGAGTCATCTGCAATTGTCCAGCTCTTTGTAAGTTTTGCGGCTGCCCTTGCTTTTAAAAGTGCATTTTCAAGGTATGTAGAACCTGTTTCTTCTACGAACAAGTCACTTGGCTGTCGTTGAACGTCAATAGGTAGTGGGCCAAGCATTGCCTCTATTTCGGCAACTTTTTTTTTGTTGCCACTAGCAATTGTGATTAGTGGCTTTTCCAAAATGAGTCACTTGTTGCTATTTAGGTACCTATTTTGGAGGGTGAATAGGTAACCCTAAGTTTCTCCTTGAAGTTTTTGAGACAGGATGGGCTGAACATTCCACCCCTTGGCAAAGCCATGGGACCTGTCTCAGATCTAGAAAATAAGAGAAAAACTCCGTAAGAATGTGAAATGTCCCGAGGTGCTAACGCAAAAAAGAACAGCTGTTTTCATTAGTTATGCCAGCGGTGATAAGCCCTGCTTATGAGAGTCCTAAAAGACTGTAATTGCTCTTTCGTGTTTTTTAGCTTGACGGAAGGTTGTCATTAGAGCCATTGTCCATTGCGAACATTCCACCCCTTATCCAGTTAGGCAATGGCTAACGAAACAATGGGCATCGCTCTAGGCATGATCGAGACTCGCGGTCTTGTTCCTGCAATTGAAGCTGCTGACGCAATGACCAAGGCTGCCGAAGTGCGCTTGATCGGTCGCGAGTTTGTCGGTGGCGGTTATGTAACCGTTTTGGTTCGTGGTGAGACAGGTGCTGTTAACGCAGCTGTTCGTGCTGGTGCTGATGCATGTGAGCGCGTTGGTGACGGGCTTGTAGCTGCACACATCATTGCTCGCCCTCATCGCGAAGTTGAGCCTGCTTTAGGTAACGGCAATTTCCTTGGTCAAAAGGACTGAGTCTTGAGGCAAGTCCTATGAGAAGGACTGTGTTTTTCAAATCCTTACATCGACTTAAAGGAGTTATCTAATGAGTAAGAAGTATGACGCTGGGGTAAAGGAGTACAGAGACACCTACTGGACTCCCGATTATGTCCCCCTAGACACTGATCTTCTGGCCTGCTTTAAATGCACTGGTCAGGAAGGTGTTCCCAGAGAAGAGGTGGCAGCGGCAGTGGCTGCTGAATCTTCTACAGGTACTTGGTCCACAGTTTGGTCTGAGTTATTAACTGACCTTGAGTTCTATAAAGGACGTTGTTACCGCATTGAGGATGTCCCTGGAGACAAGGAATCCTTCTATGCGTTCATTGCTTATCCTTTGGATCTTTTTGAAGAAGGTTCTATCACTAACGTTCTTACTTCTTTAGTAGGTAACGTTTTTGGTTTCAAAGCTCTCCGGCATTTGCGCCTAGAGGATATCCGCTTCCCAATGGCTTTTATTAAGACCTGCGGAGGCCCTCCTAACGGTATCGTCGTTGAGAGAGATCGGTTGAATAAGTATGGTCGACCATTGTTGGGTTGCACCATTAAGCCAAAGCTTGGCCTTTCAGGTAAAAACTACGGCCGGGTAGTTTATGAATGCCTTCGTGGTGGTCTCGACCTTACAAAGGACGATGAGAACATCAACTCACAGCCTTTCCAGCGTTGGCGTGAGCGCTTTGAGTTTGTTGCAGAAGCTGTAAAGCTTGCCCAGCAGGAAACTGGTGAGGTAAAAGGTCACTATCTCAATTGCACTGCAACAACTCCAGAAGAGATGTATGAGCGTGCTGAGTTCGCTAAAGAGCTTGACATGCCTATCATCATGCATGATTACATCACCGGTGGCTTTACTGCTAATACAGGCTTAGCTAACTGGTGCCGTAAGAATGGTATGTTGCTTCATATACACCGTGCAATGCATGCGGTTATTGACAGGCATCCAAAGCATGGTATCCACTTCCGTGTACTAGCCAAGTGTTTGCGCCTTTCTGGTGGCGACCAGCTTCACACAGGAACTGTTGTTGGAAAGCTAGAAGGGGATCGTCAAACCACTCTTGGTTACATTGACAACCTTCGTGAGTCCTTTGTACCTGAAGATCGTACCCGCGGTAACTTCTTTGATCAGGACTGGGGTTCTATGCCTGGTGTATTCGCCGTTGCTTCTGGTGGTATACATGTTTGGCATATGCCAGCTTTGCTTGCAATTTTTGGTGACGACTCTTGTCTCCAGTTTGGTGGCGGTACTCATGGTCATCCATGGGGATCAGCTGCCGGTGCTGCGGCTAACCGTGTAGCTCTTGAAGCTTGTGTTAAGGCTCGCAACGCAGGCCGCGAGATAGAGAAGGAAAGTCGCGACATCCTAATGGAAGCGGCTAAGCACAGCCCAGAATTAGCTATCGCGCTTGAGACCTGGAAGGAGATCAAGTTCGAATTCGACACAGTCGACAAGCTCGACGTTCAACAATAGCGACCAAGGAGGAGGCTTCTACCCTTCTCCTTTATCCCTTATTTAATTTCAGTGGTTGGTATTCAGCCGACCCCTCATCCCTATTCACAATCCCAGGTTCACCATGCCTTTCCAGAGCACAGTTGGTGACTACCAAACAGTCGCCACCCTGGAAACCTTCGGCTTTTTACCGCCGATGACCCAGGACGAAATTTACGATCAAATTGCTTACATCATTGCCCAGGGTTGGAGCCCTGTCATTGAGCATGTTCATCCAAGTGGATCCATGCAGACCTATTGGTCTTATTGGAAGTTACCTTTCTTTGGCGAGAAGGACTTGAATGTGGTTGTAAGTGAGCTTGAAGCTTGCCATCGTGCCTATCCCGACCACCATGTTCGCATGGTTGGTTACGACGCCTATACCCAAAGTCAGGGTACTGCGTTCGTCGTGTTTGAAGGTCGCTAATACTTCCCTTTTAGCGCATAGCCTCGAATTTTAATTTCGAGGCTATTTCTTCTCCTTTGAGAGGAGTAGTTTTCTCTCTTATTAAGACGTTTATTTTGTGCGGACATGGCAAAGCAATCCAGTAGAGAATTAGCACTTGAGCGCCGAAAGGCTCTCAGTGAGTCAGGGAAGAAATCTACTTCCATCAGAGGAGAAAGTGCTAATAGGATTCGCACATCTTCTGATGCCCGAGCGACTCGAACAACTGTTTCTTTTGTTAAGTCTGCGAATACCGATTCAAAAACATCAACACAAAAGGCTTTTCCTAACTCTTCATCAAGTCCTTCATCAGTTTCAAAAAAAATAAAGCCAGTAAGTCATCCAAGCCGTGAGTTGGTTCTTGCTCGACGTGAGGCACTATCTCGGCGAGGTAAATCCGCAGATACAAGCAAAGATCGAACACGTATAGATGTCGAGAAGAAATTGTCTACTGGTGAGAGTACAACTACCAAAAATATTTCTTTTGAATCGACAAATGTCGAAGCTTCTAGCTCGTCAACATCAACACCCTTTGTAACCACTCCTCAAAGATCTGCAAAGTTGACTAATGCTAAGGGAGCTGAAAGGCGTACAACCAAACGTCGTGCTATCCAAAATACTAGTCGGGCGCTTGTATTGGCTCGTCGTGAAGCACAATCTAAACATGGTAAATCTGCAGGAAAACAACCCACTTCAGCTGCTGCAGTTGCTCGTCAAGGAGATCCTGATCTAACTAGTCGAGAGCTTGCACAAAGGGTACGTGAACTCCGTAGTAAAAGTGGATCGACTGGAAAACAGCGTTCAGGCGTAGCTCGCCCATGTGGCCCTAATAAAAATGGTTCAAAGCAGGCCGCAAGCGCAGATGCTCACTGGAAGGTAGGTCTTAGTGAAACTATCTCTGGACAGTTGGTTACAGGAACTCAAGCCAATAGATCTCAAAAAACCACAGGGAATGAGGCCAGTACATGCAGATCTATTACTGGTACTCAATACCTAGGTTCAGAAACTTTTCAGACTTTTTGCGGTTCGACTCCAGAGCCTAGTCATCCTTCAAAAGTTGCTGTTACTAATACAAGTCATGGAAATAGAGTGACAGGTAATGAAGTAGGCCGTTCAGAGAAAGTTACAGGGGATGAGCCAGGTACATGTAAGAACCTCACAGGTACCGAGTACGTCTCAGCAAATCAATCAAACTCATATTGTGGAGGTGTTCAACCAGCCCCTAGGAAGGTTGGTCAGAGCATGACTCTTGACGGCAGGAGGGTTAGTGGTGTGATGGTTGGACGTTCTTCTAATGTCACAGGAAATGAGGCTGGATCTAATAAAGGCCTAACTGGAGATCAGTATTTAGGTTCCGACCCTCTACCAGAAGGTAGGCCTGCTGAAAAGGTTGACTCTTTTAGTACTCTTCGGGGATCGTCAGTTACAGGTACAAATGTCGCTAGATCTCAGTCTGTCACAGGGAATGAACCCGGTACATGTAAGCGTGTGACTGGTGATGAATATGTTGGGTCTCAGCAATACCAAGCATTTTGTGGCGATGCTCCTTCCCCAGAGGCCGCAAAGGTTGGAGTAAGTCTTACAAATAAAACTCAAGTTGTTAGCGGAACTCAGACAGGCCGTTCAGATCTTGTTACTGGAGATGAACCTGGAACCTGCAAGGCAATAACTGGTACACCTTATGCTGGAGTAGAGCAAGTCAATCAGAGGTGTAGCACTCTTGCTGTTGAGGAGATTCAAGGGCGTACACCAAAAAGAATAGGTACTCCTGGCGCTCGAATGACAGGTCAACAACCTGGATTGGGTGGGGTTATGACTGGAGCAGACAAAGGTGCATGTGAGTCCTTAACTGGTACACCTTATGTCGGAGGGGATCACCTTGTAGCAGCATGTGGAGGGCGGCATTCTTTAACTGCCTTTAAGGAGGCAGACAGTACCTTTGGATCCAGGTTTAGTGTTCAGTCGCCTGCTATGGCTGCTAAACAGGACAGAGAACAGCAATCAGGTGTGACAGGTACAAGCTATGAGAACGGTTCTAAAATTACAGGCCCTTTCGACATGGCCCCTGAAAAAGTAACAGGAACAGAGCAGTTTCGCTTTGATCAAAAGCCACGGCAATTTAGCTCGATATCTGCAGATGAGTCATTAGGTGCTGATAAGAGCAGTTCGCGCCCTGTCTCTCGCATCACAGGAGAAGGACAATCATCAGGTTTAAATATCACAGGAGATGATTGGGATCGAGGTGAAAGAGTTACAGGAACAGAAGGTGCATCTGCTAGAAGACGTAATCCAACACGTCCAGGCCCTATGACTGCTATGCCTTCTTCTGAAGTGAAGAGGAATGAGGATCTAGCAAAGCCAGATTTTCTTATAACTGGATCTAGTGGCAATTCCAGAGATGGTCAACTTGTCACCTTCTCTGGTGGAGCAAGAGGTTGAGTGATTAATGGCCTATCGCAATTTGGCCAAAACTGCACTTCGCACACTTGGTCCTACTGCTCCGAGTAAGAGGCAGTTATCTTCTCAGGCGTCTCAATTAGAGGCCAAAAGATCGGACTCACTTCCTTCGATGTCCTCTTTTCATCCTCTGACAGATGTTACGTCTAATAAATACCTCTATTCCTATGAGAGTGAGGTCAAAGAAAGCTTCGATCAAATTGTTCCTGTCTTAAAAAGAGTTTCAGAGCTACAGCATGAGCAGAACTTCGTTGATCATGCTCAACAATTGACCATGGCCGAGTTGGGCTTCGCACTCCCTACTCATGTTTTAGAAAAAGCTTGGGTTAGGCCTCTGGATATGAGAGGCCTGTTCTCTTGGTCTGTTTTTCAAGCTTATAAAAAATCTAGTGATAACTTCTTTGCCTGTGATCCTCTCAAAGGTGGTGAACAGAGCATAGAAGCAAGGGATTTTGAATCTCTGCTGCAAGATTGCGGCTTTCACTTGTTAGATGTAACACCTTGTGCTGATGGTCGATTAGCTCACTCAATAGCCTATGTTTTGCGAATTCCTTTTAGTGCTGTTCGTCGCAGATCCCACGCAGGTGCCCTATTTGATGTGGAGCAAACAGTCAATCGATGGGTGAAGACTGAGCATCATCGATATAGACAAGGGGGAGGTAACAATGCTCATTCACCGACAAGTTATCTCAAAATCGTAACCTACCATTTCAGTTCAGTTGATCCTTCTCATCAAGGTTGTGCAGCACATGGCAGTGATGACTCCGTTGCGGCCTCAGCAGGTCTTCAGCGCTTGTATGATTTTCGCGAAGCGATAGAAAATAGTTTTTGTTGTGGTGCTTCGGTAGACCTGCTTTTGATTGGTATAGATACAGATACAGATGCAATACGCGTACATGTGCCTGGAGCTGATAGCTCTATGTCTCTTGATAGTTGGGTTTCAGCTTTGGAAATCTATGAAGAAACACAGTTCATGGAAAAAGAAGAGGCATTAAAAAAGATCTCTCAACGAGTTCAAGAATGTGCTCCTTCTAAACCAGAGACAGGAATGGTTGCTTTTATCACTCACTTGGTAGCAAATAATATTTCTCAGATAGACTATGTACGTCAATTCCACGCTGGGCTTTATTCAGATGCTGGGCATGCAGAGAGATTTATAGGTGTTGGTATTGGCTTTAAAGAGGTTCATCTCCGAAACCTTACTTATTTTTCTCACTTAGATACTGTTGAAGAAGGAGCGCCTGATTTGGATGTAGGTGTAAAGATATTTAAGGGTTTAAATGTTTCCAGGGACTTGCCCATACCTGTTGTAATTAGGTTTGATTATTCAGGAAGAGTTCCAGGAGCAAAGGAAAGAGCAATTGCTGATTGCCGCAGAGTCGATGCGGCAATTGCTATGCGTTATCGAGAGTTGGTAGCGGATGGCTTGTTGCATACTTTTCTTACTATTCGTGATCGAGATCAAAAAGCTCCTGCGGAAGCAATAGGCTCTTCCCTCGATCCTTCACTTCAGGAGGCTCACTAACATGTTGATTTGTAAGGTTCTTAAGCCATTAGTTTCCACCAATCGAATACCAGGCCTTGAGCATAAACATCTTCAAGTTGTTTTAGATGGAAGTTCTCAAAAGGTTGCTGTTGATGCAGTTGGCTGCAAGCCAGATGACTGGGTCATTTGTGTAGGGAGCTCTGCTGCTCGTGAAGCTGCTGGCAGTAAGTCGTATCCTAGCGATCTCACAATAGTAGGCATTATTGATTACTGGGATCCAGATTCTCAGACTCCCTCTAGTCAAGGTATTGGTTAATGGAGATTATGCAAGTTATGGGCAGGCTTGTTTGTACTCAAAGAGTTGCAGGCTTGAATCATATGAATCTCAGGATCCTTCGTAATAACAAAGGCAAACAGCTTGTTGCTGTAGATCCAGTTGGATCTAGAGAGGGTAATTGGGTATTTACTGCGACAGGTACGGCCGCGCGTTTTGCCTGCCCCGACCCGTCAACCCAAACTGATTTAACGATTGAGGGAATTATTGATCATTGGTCTCCAGATGGATAAGGCATGATTCTCCCGTTGATTTCATTTTTCTTTTCGATTAAATGCCATGGTTAATTCAAACTCACAGCCTTCAAGCAATGCTTCCAATCAAACAGTAGATGTTTCACTTGTTACGTCTACAGCTAAAGGTGAGACTAAAGCGTCCACTCAGGCTAGTAGTAACAAAAAAACTACTACTGTACGTTCGTCAGACACTCGATCCAAAACTATTAAAACAAGTACAGGTGGAAATCAAGAGCAAGGTGGGAAAGGTGGTTCTTTGAGTGGTGAACAGCTGAATAGTTCCTCTTCTCAATTTAGTCAAGGCATCGCTCTGGGTATGATTGAAACCAGAGGGATGGTTCCTGCAATTGAGGCGGCTGATGCAATGACAAAGGCTGCAGAAGTTAACTTGATAGTTAGAGAATATGTTGGAGGTGGTTATGTAACTGTGATGGTTAGAGGAGAGACAGGAGCGGTTAATGCTTCTGTTAGAGCAGGTGCAGATGCATGTGAACGTGTAGGAGATGGTCTAGTGGCTGCTCATATAATTGCTCGTCCTCATATTGAAGTCGAACCAGTCTTGAAACCGACTGGAGCCGCTAGGCGTTACTAGTTAGTACTGCTAATTGAGCCTATTTTGGACATTTAATGCTGATTTTTAATTGCTATTGCTTTAAGTTCACTAGGGAATGAGATTTCTGTAATGGGCAATTGGGAAAAGAGAAAACGTCCAATTCGTTTGGAAAAGCGCTTTGAGTTTGAAAGCTATGAAAAAACCAGGGACTTTTTGGATCTGTTAGGACAGTACAGTGAGGAAGTCGATAGATTCCCAGATATAAGTTTTGGGAAAACCTATGTGAATATTACTTTGAGGCCTGATAGTGATGATCAGAATGCAGATTTAACCGAGGACGACAAAAAGTTTGCTCAAGAAATTGATGGACTCCTTGATTGATCTTTCTGATAGTTATTTAGAGACAGGTGTCGCAGATGTGCTTAATAGCCTAGATGAAGATTTGGTCGGATTACGCCCTGTAAAAACCAGAATAAAAGAGATTGCTGCATTGCTTTTAGTTGCTAAGGCAAGACAGAAAATGGAATTAACTAGCAGCAAACTGTCCTTGCATATGTCATTTACCGGGCCGCCTGGTACTGGCAAGACAACCGTAGCAGGAAGGATTTCAGAAGTCTTGTATAAGTTAGGTTATTTGCGTAAAGGTCATGTTGTAACAGTGACAAGGGATGACCTTGTTGGTCAATATGTTGGACAAACAGCTCCCAAGACTAAGGAGATAGTAAAGAGAGCTCAGGGAGGAGTCCTTTTTATTGATGAGGCTTATTACCTTTATAAACCTGGAAATGAAAGAGATTATGGAACGGAAGCAATAGAAATTCTCTTGCAAGATATGGAGCAATATAGGGAAAATTTTGTTGTAGTTTTTGCTGGGTATAAAGATCTCATGGAAAGCTTCTTTAAATCGAATCCTGGTCTTTATTCACGAATAGCACATCACATTGATTTTCCTAATTACACTACTAGTGAATTAATGAAAATAGCCAACCTTCTTTTACTTAAACAAGACTATTCCTTTAGTGAAGAGGCTAAGCATGTCTTTAAAGATTATATTAATCGGCGACGAGAGCTGCCGTTTTTTGCTAATGCTAGGTCAATTCGAAATGCAATTGATAGGGCTCGATTAAGGCACGCGAACCGACTCTTTTCTCGAATGGGGGAACCTCTAGACCGTAAAGAGCTTATGACTTTAGAAGCTCAGGACATTAAGAATAGTAGAGTTTTTAAAGGTGAGATCGAAGGAGATGGCTTGATTGAATCAAGTCAATAAATATTCTTCAGAGACTTTGCTTTGACGTAACACTTAGTCTTCTTTTGGTTGTTCAAGATCGCGCTTTATTAGAACCATTAGGTATGAAGGAGCTTTATATCTCCCAGGAAGACATCTGTTTAATGTTTCCAGGTGCCCCCAGCAGACGGTCCTTTCAATTTCCTTCGCGGTTTTACCTTCCTGCAGAAGGCGTCTAAGAGCCTTGCAGTAGAGAGGATAGCCGGCCTCTAACTCTCCGATGGTCAGCTTGGCTACGGCCATGATCTGTCGCAAGGCAAGTCTTAATTTAGACAATCATGGGCCCGTTTCGCAAAGGGCATTGATCTTTAGGGTTGATTTTTAGTAACTCACTAACTTGCTCCGATATAAATATGTTGCTGCAAGTTGTGCCTTAGAGGTGGCATTTATGTGCTCCAGAATGCTTTGCAGGCTATCTAGGCTTCGAAAAAATGCTCTTTGATCCATTCAATTGGATTAGTGTTGAGGGGTTGCTTAAGAGCAATGGATGGATTTTTGATCAATTTTCAAGCCAGGCAATGCATTCGATCTCAACCTTGGCCCCTTTAGGAAGAGCAGCGGCTTGGATACAGGCTCTTGCTGGAGGGGTGACTTCTTCAAAAAGGCCTGCATATATTCGATTCACCTTTGCAAAATCATTTAGATCAGTCAGATAAATGGTTGTTTTTATGATGTTTGGAGTTGTTGCTCCTGCCGCATCCAATACTGCCAGAAGATTTTTTAGGACTTGATGGGTTTCCTGTTCGACGTCTCCGTCTCCCACCATTTCATTGCTTGAGGGGTCTATGGCAATTTGGCCTGAACAGTAAAGCCATTCGCCTGCACGAATCGCTTGACTGTATGGGCCTACTGGATTAGGTGCGGAAATGGTGGTGATTGATTGTTTTGTAGATGAAGACATTTGAGTTAAACGCAGAGTTGATTTGTACGCTTGTATTGATTTTATGTCTTCGTGACTTCAATATTCTTTGAGATTCAATGAGGTTAAATTAGTTATTTGAACCTGGCTGAATTTGGTAAAGCGTTTAGAAATATTCTCAGAGCTATAGTGAATTAATTAACCTTGCCAGGAGTCTTTGTTTTTCCTTAGTGAGGCAAATTCTTCTACTGTTCTTGCACGAAGGAATAGATTCGTACTTCTTTCTTCATCCAGAGTACTTGGTAGTGTGATTAAATTGGAAGCTCTCAGCTTCATTACTTTTGTAAGCCTTTTGCTGATTAGTTTATTGCCGGGTGCTAATGAGTGTGCCCACTTTAGGTTTGCCTCTGTGTATTCATGAGCACAATATATTTTTGTATTACCTGGCAAGGCATTTAGACGTTTAAGTGACTTGAACATATCTAAAACTGTTCCTTCGAATAATCTTCCGCAGCCGGCTCCAAATAAAGTATCACCGCAGAAAAGTGCAGGATGCCTATTTGATCTATCATCATTTCCTAAATAATAAGCAACATGAGCTTTAGTATGCCCTTTTACTTCTATTACCTTGATAGGTATCCCCATTAATTCAAATTCATCTCCATGTTCTATTGAAACGGTCTGGAAAGGGATTCGATCTTTGTCTGCTTTTGATGCAACTACTGCCGTGGAGGGCCAAATATTGGTTAGCCCTTCAGTACCTCCAATATGATCTAAATGATGATGTGTTTGCAGAATCCCAACTAGGGATATTCCCTTGGCCTTTAGCCATCTTTCAACTGGTTCAACAACTGCTGGATCGACGACAACGGCCTGCTTCTCTTTTGCCCATATCCAGACGATATTGTCTTGAAGTACTGGAATGCCATGGATTGAATAATTGTTGTTTTCTTTTGACATGGGTTACAGGGATTAATTAACGGTCTTTAAAGTCAAGACTTACGAATAAGTTCATGATTACTGTTGCTTTGGCAAAGGGGGCTTTACTTGAGGAATCTGTGATGCGCTTTAAAAAGGCGGGTCTGGACTTTTCTTCTGTACTAGACCCAAATAATCGTCAATTAATGATCCCTTCTAGTTGCGGAAGGGCAAGGGCCCTTTTAGTGCGAAATGGGGACGTCCCTGTCTATGTTGCCTTTGGTCAGGCGGAATTGGGAATTGTTGGTTATGACGTACTGCGAGAACAGCAGATGCCTGTAGCTCATTTAGTGGATCTTAGTTTTGGGGGATGTCATATGGCAGTAGCAGTCAAAGCTTCTAGTAGTTATAGATGCGCTTCCGATTTGCCGCCTCATTGTCGAGTGGCAAGTAAGTTCACCCATTGTGCAAGAACCTTTTTTGATGACCTTGATCTTCCTGTAGAACTTGTGCACCTAACAGGTTCAGTAGAGCTAGGCCCTCTTACAGGAATGGCCGAGGCCATTGTGGACTTAGTTGCGACTGGTCGCACCCTTCAAGAAAATGGTTTGGTGGCAATTGAAGAACTTTTTCATTCAACCGCAAGACTGGTTGGGAACCCACTCGCTTTGCGGCTAGATAGTGGGCCCCTTCAGGATATTGTTGAGGGGATCAGAACCACAAACGAAAACACTAGTCTTTCTGCCTAATGCCTTTAAATGACTTCCAGAGGGTGCGTCATTTAGGACGTTATCTACGAAGGGATAGAAAACGGTTAATAATTATTATTTTGATTCTTATTCCGGTTGCATTGGCAGGTGCTATTCAACCTCTCTTGGTTGGTCAGGCAATAAGTGTTCTTAGAGGAGAGCCGACTTTGCCAGTCTTGGCGGACATGTCAATTCGATCAGCTGTAAGAGTTTTAATCTTTATCTTGCTTATCTCCGTTCTGCTTCGTCTAGCTTTGCAGGGCTTTCAAACTTATAACATTCAAGCTGTAGGACAAAGGCTGACTGCTCGTATTCGTGAAGACCTTTTTTCTCATGCAATGGCATTGTCTTTGCGTTTTCACGATAAAATGCCAGTTGGCAAGTTATTGACACGTCTTACAAGTGATGTTGATGCATTGTCTGAAGTGTTTGGTAGTGGTGCGGTAGGAGTTCTTGCTGATGTAGTAAGTCTCTTGGTTATTGCAGTGACAATGCTTTTTATTGAATGGAGGTTAGGGTTATTACTTCTAGTTACCCAAGTTCCGGTAACTATTTTGATTCTTTGGATGCAGAGGGCATATAGGCGAGCTAACTATCGAGTGAGAGAGGAGTTGTCTCAACTGAATGCAGATTTCCAGGAGAATCTACAAGGACTTGAGGTCGTACAAATGTTTCGTAGAGAGGTAATTAATGGAAGCAAATTTAATCGAACTGGAATGGCTTATAGAAAAGCAGTAAATGGCACAATCTTATATGACAGCAGTATCTCTGCTTTTATTGAATGGGTATCTCTGGCGGCAATTGCACTTGTTCTTGCCTTGGGAGGATGGATGGTTACTGCTGGAGCAATGGGCTTGGGAACACTTACAACTTTTATACTTTACTCACAACGCTTGTTTGACCCCTTAAGACAACTTGCTGAACGTTTTACTCAAATTCAAGGAGGTTTAACAGCGGTTGAAAGGATTGGTGAGCTTCTAGAAGAGAAAATAGAGATTATTGATAATCAAGATACTCAATATAATTTATTGCCAGCAAATGATTTAATTAAGGATCTTGCTGGTGAAGTGAGATTTGAAAATGTTAGTTTTTTTTATAGGCCTGATGAGGCGATTATTGAAAACCTATCTTTCACTATATCTCCAGGAGAGCATGTAGCCCTTGTTGGGCCAACGGGCTCTGGTAAGACAACAATCATTAGATTGCTTTGTAGATTATATGAACCCCAGAACGGAAGGATTTTGATAGATGGACAAGACATAAGAGAAATATCTATAAGTCAAATCCGTCAGCAGCTAGGAGTAGTACTTCAGGATACTTTTCTTTTTAGCGGAAACGTGGCAGATAATCTTCGCTTAGATCAATCTATAGAGGATGATCAACTAATAGATCTTTGTCGAGAACTTGGCTTGGATTCTCTTATAGATAGGCTCCCTCAAGGTCTGCAAACTCCTTTAAGAGAGCGTGGTGGAAACCTTTCTTCAGGGGAGAGGCAGTTGCTAGCTGTTGCCAGAGTCGCAATTCGCGACCCAAAAGTTTTAGTAATGGACGAAGCTACAGCTTTTATGGATCCTTCTACTGAGGCCACTTTGCAGAGAGATTTGTCCAGATTGCTTGAGAAAAGAACGGCTCTTGTAATTGCACACCGTCTTGCAACTGTTGAGGCCGCAGATAGGATTTTGGTGTTACGAAGAGGCAAATTAATAGAAGAAGGAACCCATCAACAATTAAGAAATCTTGGCGGCTTGTATTCTCAACTAGCTGATTTGCAAGAGCAAGGTTTGGCGAAGCTTTGACCTGCATATCCCCCAGTATGGTTGATGCTAAGGCAGTATCTAGGAAGTGGGGTGACAAAGTTTGATTGGCTCCTCTTCTCTGACTGCTCAAGAGCTAGAGAAGGCGTACGGCTCTAAAGCATGTGAATGCCCCTACTCTGATGGGGATATGACGCTTGTATTTAGTCAGACAAGACCTTTTGATTTAGTAGAGCTTGAACAACTGCTTGCGTCTGTGGGGTGGAGTCGAAGGCCAGTTAGGAGAGTAAGAAGGGCTTTGGATCACAGCTTGTTGAAGGTAGGACTTTGGAGGCATGATTCCAGGTTTCCACGCTTAATAGGCTTTGCAAGATGTACAGGTGATGGGATTCTTGAGGCAACTGTTTGGGATGTCGCCGTCCATCCGATTTATCAAGGATCTGGCTTGGGGAAAAAATTAATGGCTTATATCCTCCAGTCGTTACGTGAAATAGGAGTTCGAAGAGTTACTTTATTTGCTGACCCTGGAGTGGTTTCTTTTTACAAGGCTCAAGGTTGGATCCTTGAGCCCAGAGGCCATAAATGTGCTTTTTGGTATGCAAATTGAATCACTAGATTCAAACCTAAGTGATCAAGTTTTTATCTATTTTTTAAGGAGTATTCCTCAAGAAGTTTTTTAGATGATTCTCCTGTTTGCCATTTATACCTTAGGATGGCATTTTTTAGGGCTTTAGATAATATGCCAATATTTTCCCAAGCTCTACCATTTGTATGTAAGGAAATTCCTAAACTTCTAAGTTGAGTTTGTTTAGAGATTCTTTGAACAAGATCTAGGTCTTCCATTAGATAAAGTGGATTATATCCACCTACCTTTTTATATAGAGATTGATGTATTAGGAGCCCTTGGTCTCCATATGGTCTTTGTAAAAACTTGCTGCGAATATTAACAGCCCACTCCATTACTCTAAACTTTAAATCTTTAGAATCGATTTTGAAGTTGAAAAACCAGGCATAATTCTTTGCCTTTTGATCGTTGATTACTTCTTTTATAATAACGGGCCATTCAGCTGGTATACGCGAGTCAGCATGGAGAAATAGCAACCAATCATTTAATGCATGACATGATCCAGTATGAAGTTGATTCCCTCTATTTTGCTTCGAAGCTTTTATAAGTCTTGCTCCGCCAATTTGTGCCAACTGAGGTGTCAAGTCAGAGCTTCCACTATCAATTACAGAGATGTCAATCTTAGAAGGCCAACGATGCAGATCTGCTAGCAATAGAGGTAGGTTGGAGGCCTCGTTAAGAGTGGGTATTACAACGCTTAGGGCTTCTAATTTATTTAACCTAGCCATGGTGAAAGATCCTCTTCTTGGTCAAGATCGTTTTGCTCATGAAGTAGTTGGAGTTGAGTTTCGACAGCATTGGCTTGGTGGATTGTTTTTTCCATGACCTTATCTGTGCCCCAAGGAATTCCACAAAAAGGCCATGTTGCTACAGGGTTAATGAGTGTTCCTGAAAGCCCAATTAACCAATAACCCCCATCTTTAGATGGCCCAAGAACAAGTTCGCAACTTGTTAATGCTTCTATTGCATTTACGAGGTCGGTTTTGCAAAGGGTTGGTAGGTCAGTGCCAATAAGGATTGTAGGTTTCCCAATAGAATGTTTAGATTTTGACTGTTTTTGAACTCTCAAAACTTGACGCCTCATTCGAGCTCCAAGGGTTCCTTGGCCTTGAGTATCGATAGTTTTGATGCCTTGTCTTTTACCCCATCTTCTTGCCCCTTTCCATCCAAGACCAGTAACAGCGAGTCTTACTTCTACTAAGCCGTGTTCTTCTAGTTCTTTGGCGACAGCGATTGAGTGATTGGTTAGTTGCTTTTGGATTGAAGAAGCACGGTTGATCCCGAGTTTGTACGCCAGCCTTGCTTTGCACCTTCCAGCTGCTGGCCAACGAGCCATTAAGACTATGGTGGGCTTTATCACTTGGATTCAGAGGGTTGTTCGGGGTATTTGGCAATTAACCCTATTTCTGGGTTTGCTGATTGAGTAACTCTTCGTTGCAGCTGTTTTCGGCTCGCTGACTTTGTTAGCACAATTTTAGACAAGACAAAACTCACTCCATAACAGGAGATGAGAAGCTTCATTAGAGACCGAGATTAGATCTAGCTAGAACATCTAGTAAAAAACGAGCAAGACCTATTCGCAAGATGTGCTTAGATTCAACTCCCTCATAGGAAATGCAAGTGCCAAAGGGTGATGAGCTGTGGAAAAAGGTGCAGCAATCCCTTCAGGAGAATCTTAGTAAGCCAACCTTCGAGACTTGGATCAGACCTGCTCGATGCTGTGATTTTGAAGATGGCGAAATGACTTTGCTGGCCCCAAACAACTTTTCTAGTGATTGGTTACGTAAAAATTATTCCAATACAATTGAGTCAGTTGCAGAGCAGATTTATGGAAAGCCTGTTCGGGTAACGGTTAAAACAGAAGAAGAAACTCAGAACGCAAGAGCAGCTTCTACTTTAGGGATTACTGCCTCAAGTGTTTCAGCCCAAGAGCCTTTGTCTGTTAACGGCTTTGGCTTAAGTGGCCCTAAAAGAATTCTGCCAGGCTTAAATCTCAGATATGTATTTAATCGATTTGTTGTTGGGCCAAATAGCCGTATGGCACATGCTGCTGCCTTGGCTGTTGCAGAAGCCCCTGGCCGTGAGTTTAATCCTCTTTTCATTTGTGGAGGTGTTGGGCTAGGGAAGACGCATCTTATGCAGGCCATTGGTCACTACCGATTAGAGATAGATCCTGGTGCAAAAGTAGCCTATGTATCAACAGAAACATTTACTAATGACTTGATACTTGCTATTAGAAAAGATGGAATGCAGGCATTTAGAGATCGTTATAGAGCTGCAGATTTAATCTTGGTTGACGATATTCAGTTCATAGAAGGTAAAGAATATACGCAGGAAGAGTTCTTTCACACTTTCAATGCATTGCATGAGGCAGGGAGACAGATTGTTATAGCGAGTGATAGACCACCAAGTCAGATACCGCGACTTCAGGAACGATTGATTTCTCGATTTTCCATGGGACTTATTGCTGATATACAAGCACCTGATTTAGAGACTAGGATGGCTATTTTACAAAAGAAAGCAGAGCAAGAAAGAATGCGTCTTCCAAGAGAATTAATACACTTCATAGCTGGAAGATTCACTTCTAATATCAGAGAACTTGAAGGGGCTTTAACCAGAGCTGTTGCATTTGCCTCGATTACTGGTCTACCAATGACAGTGGAGTCAGTTGCACCGATGCTTGACCCGACTGGGCAAAGCGTTGAGGTGACACCGAAGCAGGTTATTGAAAAGGTGTCTGAAGTTTTTGAAGTCACTTCTGATGAGATGTGCAGCAATAGTCGTCGTCGTCCAGTCAGCCAAGCTCGTCAAGTAGGTATGTACTTGATGCGTCATGGTACAGATTTAAGTTTGCCTCGTATTGGAGAAGCTTTTGGAGGCAAAGATCACACCACAGTTATGTACGCGATTGAGCAAATAGAGAAGAAATTATCCAGTGATCCACAGATGGCAAGTCAGGTGCAAAGGGTCAGAGATCTTTTGCAGATTGATTCAAGAAGGAAACGTTAGTTTCATTGGCTTTGGAGAAAATATGTAGCTTGATTTACAACGTCTTTTTTAAGAAGGGAGCTGGGTTCTGATCAAAACGATCTTTAGTCGAGATGGGAGGGGATTGCTCTGAACCGGCTAACTTGGCGGTCTCCTCAAGCGATTGGCGGAGACTTCTGGCAGATAGCAATGGCATATCTCTAGGGACTGAGATTCTGTCGCGAAGATAGCGCAACCCTTTAGCTGTTCCTTCTTGAGGAAGACACTGCATTCCTGTTGCCATTAAGGTAAGAGCAGCTCGGAGAGGTTGGTCAAATTTCAATGAGCCCAATGGATTAAGCTCCAAAAGCTTTTTTCTATGCTTCAGAACTCTTGTCAGAGCCAATAACTCTGGTTTCTCTTCAATCTTTCCTTCTGGATATGTGTAGCTTGTTTCAATATCTCCCATTCCTACACCGCTATCTATAGCTTCAGAAAATCTTTTTTGCTGTGGATTTCTATCTGCCCAGCAACCTCCCATTTGAGGTGGTAAATCGTGAGCATGTGTATGAAAATCTCCCTGAGTTCCTCTATAGACATCTATTTTTTCTAGTGCGGTGAACCATGACGCTATTTGAGGGTATTCTTCACGTAGGTTAAAGCCTTTGTAATAAGCCAGAGATGCATTCATTCTCTCTAAGTAAGGAATAAAAATGATATCTGTGCTCCCTGGAGATGAATATTCGGCTGAGTTATATACAGGGTCAAGCCAAGGTTCGGTTGTAGATTTTAGTTTCTTTTCTAATTCAAGAGCTACCTTTTGGAAATAAGCTTTTCGTTCTTGTTCTTGTCTTTTGATGAGGTAAGGATAGCAAAGCCATTTACACCAAGATTGAAAGAGTCTTCTCTCTAAAAATCGTAATTCTAGAGATTCTTGGTGCTCAAGTGATCTCCCCAGACTCCCAAATGTGTTCTCTAGCCTTAGAAGTATCCGATCACTTTCTAAGATGATTTCCTTGTCAATTTCTAGCGCGGGCAGTAATCCTGTTGGGACTTTGTCTAAGTACCAACCTTCTTTATCTCCATAGCAGCGCATGGTTACTTTTCTTACTTTGTAGGGAATTTGTTTCCATTCGAGCCATAGCCATACCTTTTGGCAGTAAGGGCACCAAGCGTGATGGTCTCTATACAGAGTGACTTTTGTCTTCTGTTCAGTTTGTCCAAATAACCTAATTAGTGAGTAGGGGTTGTTGGCTCCTTGAATACGGTCGCCTTCATCAGGTGCCAATCTTTCTAACTCTTCCCAGCTCAGGGCATTCTCGATAGAGGAATTGGAGTTCATTTATCTCGATGGGTGGCAGGGAGTTTTGTTAGTTGATTGACTTTGCATCTGCAATAAGATTGCAAGTACAACTTTTAGGCTCGTTTAAAGAAATACTAGGTTTCTATTTGAGTTATATGAAGAGGTTTCCCTAAACCCTTACTGGTTTAAAAGTTTCCCATAACTTTGATCCCTATTACAACCAGTCCCATGCCAACTACACATGCATTGAATAATCCCATCCCAACCAGACCAACAGTGATAATACCCATGGAAACACCTCCTAGAGCAATTACTCCCAT
>QCKN01000018.1 GCA_003215295.1 Prochlorococcus sp. AG-409-P03
TTAGCAAAAATACATTATTCATCCTCAAAACAAAGTCCAAACAAATTTGGCTGGGATAGAAATGGATTCATTGGACTAGGACCACAACCTAATGGTTGGGAAAAAAACTGGGGAGAATGTTTTGTAAGGCTTCGCTTGAAACCACAACTAGAAATTGCAACTTCATGGGGTCTAAATATTAAATCAATCGAGGAGCCAATTTGCTCAATAAGTAAAATGCTGAATGATCATAATCCAGCCCCATCAATCGTTCATGGCGATCTTTGGAGTGGGAATGCGGCAACTCTCAATGATGGTAGAGGTGTGATTTTCGACCCTGCAACCTGGTGGGCTGATAGAGAAGTGGATATAGCAATGACAAAACTATTTGGAGGATTTTCTGATGACTTCTATAAAGGTTATAACGATATATGGCCCTTATCAAGGTCATTTAAAGCAAGAATTGATATATACAACTTTTATCACTTACTTAATCATGCAAATCTATTCGGAGGATACTATAAGAATCAGTGCAAATCTGTATTTAATGAACTCAAGTCTAGTTTAACCTAGATATTCCTTACGAAGATTCTGGACTCTTTCGAAAACAGCATTGCGCTTATCACTAGTAGTTAGGTTCTGCCAACTCCACTGACCTAAAACAACAACTCCTAGCAATTCCAGAAGCCCTGGTAAAACTGGCAATAAATTAATAGTATCAATAACTCCTTTAATGATCACCTGAGCAACAATCACAATTGCAATAATGCCAATAGCCTTACCATATTTTCCCATCTGACTCCAATCAACATGATTGAGAGTGTCATTGACCTTGGCCATAACCTCACTGTATCTATCAGAGAAATTGTCCTCATTCTTCTGAGTTCCAGAGTTGCCCATGGAATTCGTACCGGTATTGGAGGCTTTATTTGCCTCAGGACTTGAGTCGCTCATGAACACAACACTGAATGCAATTTAGACTGAGCGTATCGAATTAATCTTTTTAATGCCAGGGCAGCATTGGAGATAAGTCCGAACCCAGATATAGAGAATTCCGAACCTGTGAAAATTACACATGAAAATTCCAAGCCTCATTAAATTCGAACACAATTCCTTCCTGGTTCTATGCCGCACTGTTCAAGCTGTAGCGCCTGAGGAGGGCTGTGCTTTATTACTCGGTAGTGAAGCACAGCCAAGTAGTTATTCAAAAGAGACTCACTGGAGAGTTCAACTGATTTGGCCATGCTGCAACATCTGGGATTCTGACAAATTCACATTTTTCGATTCATCAAATGGTTCTATTGATCCGCAAAAACCCTTAACAAAAGAAACACGATTTGCTATCGACCCTCGAGAACAAATTCTTGCGCAGCAATGGGCTCGGGAAAGGAATATGACACTATTAGGCAGTGCACATTCACATCCACATGGAAAGTCGATCCCTTCAGCCGTAGATCTCTCATCAATATCAAGTCCAGGGTTAATGGTTATTGTCGACAAATCCAATCAAGCGCAAGCTTGGTGGATGGAAAAAGGTCAAATTTGTAAACCATTAGAGCTAGTTCAATCGCCGCAGGAGTAAAAATATAGATCAGTTAATTACTTGCTTCTAGCAATGAAAGACCACGAAAATCGTGGGGCAAAATTAAATCAAGATGACCTTGTTCGCTATGCAAGTCACCTCGCGCTTCCCGAGATAGGCATAGAAGGCCAACAAAAGCTAAAAGGAAGCTCTGTCATTTGTATAGGCCTTGGAGGACTAGGGTCACCTGTCTTGCTATATCTCGCCGCAGCAGGGGTTGGCAGACTTGGACTAGTAGATAGTGATCTAGTGGAAGATTCCAATCTTCAGCGACAAGTAATTCATAGTTCAAGCATGGTCGGGAAGGCAAAAACAGATTCTGCACAAAAACGCATTCTGGAAATCAATCCAAATTGCATAGTCACTAGCTACAGTCAATGGCTGACTAAAGATAATGCCTTAGAGATTCTGGAACCATTCGACATAGTTTGTGACTGTACAGACAACTTCCCCAGTCGTTATTTAATCAATGATGCTTGTGTAATACTTGGAAAACCAAATATATATGGTTCTATCGCTAAATTTGAAGGACAAGTCAGTGTATTCAATCTAAATCAAAATAGTCCTAATTATCGAGATTTAATCCCTCAGGCACCCCCAGAAGAATTAGTTCCATCATGTGCGACTGGAGGAGTCATTGGAGTTCTCCCTGGAATCATCGGAGTAATTCAGGCAACCGAGATAATAAAAATAATAACTGGAGCTGGAGAAAGCCTTGATGGCAGACTTCTTGTCTTTAATGCTCTAAAAATGAGCTTTCGTGAGTTAAGCTTAAAGCAAAACAGTAATCAAAAAAAAATTACAAGTTTAGATAACAATTTTGAATATAAAATTCACAAAAATTGTTCCAATTTTTGTGAGGATTCTTTAAAGATTGCTAGTATTTCTTCCAAAGAGTTAAGAGCTTTAATAGAAGCAGGAGTAGAAGACATTCTACTCCTAGATGTTAGAACCAAGCAGGAGCACATCCTTCATTCAATCCTTGGGTCAAAATCTATTCCCCTTGCAAGCATTGAACGAGGAGAAACCATTGATCAACTCAAAAGTATGATATCTGGGAAACGCCTGTTTGTATATTGCAAAAGTGGTAAAAGGTCTCTGAAAGCATTAGTTTCTTTAAGAAAATATGGCATTGATGGTGTCAATCTAACTGGGGGTATAGATGCTTGGAACTTGTAATATAAATCTTCAGCGAAATAATCAGGCAAAGAGGACTTTCCTTCTTTAATAGTCTACTCCCCTTTTGAGATCAACTCCTTGTTCTGCATAATGTTTGTGGCACACCATTTCAGAGTGCACACTTGCAAGATCAAAATAAGCAGGAGGGTTCTTACAACGACCAGTAATGATAACCTCTGTCTCTGAAGGCTTCCGCAGCAAAGTCTGAAGAATTGGTTCTACAGGCAATAACTCTAAATCTACGCTTGGATTAAGTTCATCAAGGATGACTGTCTTATACAAACCGCTCGCAATAGCAGCTCGTGCAATTTCCCAAGCCCTCTCTGCTTCTACATAATCGATAGGTTGTTGCTGTCCTCGCCAAACGATTGCATCACGTCCTGAGCGTAAATGATCTACCAGATGTGGGTAACTTTCGCGAAGGGCCGCTATTGCAGCATCCTCCGTATAACCGCTCCCACCCTTTAACCACTGAAGAATAAGTACCCTATGGCTTTTATCTTGACTAATTCCTCGCCCAATAGCTTGCAAAGCTTTGCCTAACGCACTTGTTGATTTACCTTTTCCTTCACCTGTATATATCTCAATTCCACCTATATGAGTCCGATGGTTGGAATCAATGCCTGGCCTACGATGCGCACGCATCTCAGAATGCAAATCAGCTGCCTGAATTAATGCTGATGGTGCAGCTCTACCAGTCACAATTATCTCCATTCCATCGGGTCTCTGCCTCAAAGAACTGACAACCTCCTCAACAGATAACAGACCTAAATCCAATACTGGGTTGAGCTCATCAAGAACGACAACTGAATAAAGAGCACTAGCTATAGCTCCCTTTGCGATATCCCAACCCCTCTGCGCTTCCTTGCAATCAAATCTTGTTGCTTCGCCAGCAGTGAAAAAATCTGCCCTCCCAGTTCGCACATGATCTATCAAATGTGGGAAGCCCTGCTGCAAAGCTTCAATTGCAGCATCTTCATCATAAGAACGTCCTGGGCCTTTGAGGAAACGCAACAACAACACTCGCGTTTGTCGTTGTTCACAAATTCCCAATCCAATCGTCCTCAAAACAACTCCCAATGCAGCCTGGCTTTTACCCTTGCCCTCCCCGTCATAAACATGCAATTGACCGTCACTTCGTTCCTGACTGTCTGAAGCAGTAACAATTCCAATACCTTTTCCACTACGTCGTCCTCTTGACCCATTAGCCTCTTCAGTCGATGGAGCCATGCAAGGAATCCTTAACGATTGGAGCTTAACTAGATAAGCCAACGAAGATAGGCTTTAGTCGAAAGAATGGAGGAGAAGTGTTGCGTCAGCAAGAGGCCTTACCAAAGCCAAGACAAATGCAACTGGACTTATTACGCAAAAATTTAAAGGATCTCAAAAGAGTTTGTGTTGCATATTCAGGTGGTGTCGATAGCACACTTGTCGCTGCGGTCGCCCATGAGCAACTAGGCTCCGAAGCCCAAGCAATTACAGGTGTTTCTGCTGCCCTTGCACCACATCTGCGAGTTGAAGCACAACAACAAGCTGCGTGGATTGGAATCCGTCATAAAGAATGCAGCACCAACGAGCTACTAGATCCTGCTTACAACACCAATCCAAAGAATCGCTGTTTTGCCTGCAAGCAAGAATTACATCATCATCTAGAGCAAATAGCCAAAGCTGCAGAAGACTGCTTCATCGTTGATGGAGTAAACCATGATGATCTTAGTGACTATCGACCAGGCATCGAAGCAGCCCGCCAAGCAGGAGTCCGCTCACCCTTAGCTGAGCTGAAAATTGATAAAGCCAGTGTCCGACAACTCTCAAAAGCACTCGGGCTTCCCTGGTGGGATAAACCATCTCAACCTTGCCTTGCTTCAAGATTTCCTTATGGGCAAAGAATCACGGATAGGAATCTAAAGAAAGTCGCCAAAGCAGAAAAATGGCTCCAGGACAATGGCTTTTCACACGTTAGGGTCAGGATCCATCAAGGTCTTTCAGCAAGCATTGAGATTCCGAACGAACAAATTCCAGATCTAATAACTAAGGTAAGCCAAGAAAAAATCAGGCACTACTTCTTATCTATTGGCTTTTCAACAGTAAGTATCGATCTAGAAGGGTTAGTCAGTGGGAAATTAAATAGAGGTGATGATTCTCATAAAGAAAAAAGATTGCAGCTCTAAGTTCTTTCAAACAAGAGTAAACAATCATAGAGAAGGTGAAACCATCATGGAAGCGGGGGGTTCACGTTGAAAACTTTTCAAAGAATAATTCTCTGCCAAAAGTTCTCTCCGTAAGATCTCACAAGCTCTTTCTGGCATGGTGTGATCACCACAAGTAAAGACATCTACTGCCGCATAGAGATGCTCTGGCCATGTATGAATAGAAATATGTGATTCTGCCAAAAGAGCCAAGCCAGTTACACCATGAGGCTCAAAATGATGTGTTACTAGCTTTAAAAGCGTGGCACCAGCGAGTCTCGCTGCTGTAGTAATACTCGTCCGAATATGTGCCTCGTCATTCAACTTTAACGAATCACAATTGTAAAGCTCCAGAATACAGTGTCTACCTAGCATATAAGTCGTATTTGACTTCTCAACAAGAGGAACGTCTTGAAGAGAACAATTCCCCCATCCAGGATGGGGATGCAAGTACGGCAAAATCTGCTCCATTTCAAAATCAAAAAGGCTGCTTACCATAGCTGACCAGCTTCAAATCGCTTTCATCAATTCAGCTTCTATTACTTGTGAATTCCGCTGCCAATCCCCTTCAAACTTTTCAATATGAGTTGCACTCACCAAGCATTGGTGCTTTTCACCAACCGCTTCTAGTAAAAGTAATTGTCTTATTGGATCAAGCTCCGCAAGCACATCATCCAAAAGCAAAATAGGTGGCTCACCATAAAGCTCCCCAATTAATTCGAGTTCAGCAAGCTTTAGCGCTAGCACTACAGTCCTCTGCTGGCCCGCAGATCCAAAACGACGAGCAGGCAAATCATTAAGCAACAAATCCACCTCATCTCGGTGGGGACCAACCCTACATATTCCCAATCTTTCCTCCTCCTGTCTCTGGGCTACCAATTGATCTCCGATAGATAATCTCCAAGGTTCTTCGGCCTCTTCTCCCTCCAAATTGCTTCCTGGGATATAGGAGATTTGCAAGTTTTCTTTACCCTTGCTGAGTCTCAGTTGCCATTCAGCCGCCAGTGGTTCCAAATGTCTTAAAGCCCGAATACGACGTCGATGAATACGCGTACTAACTAATGCCATCTGAACATCGAAAGCATCCAAAAGGGCGTCGCGATCCTGACCAGGAGAATGCCGCCAGTGTCGCCAAATTTGACTTCTTTGGCGCAGCAGCTTAGTGAACCTACTGATTAAATCTGAATAAATTGGTTCCAATTGCAACACCACCCGATCTAGCCAATTGCGACGCAATGCTGGCTCTCCACGTACTAAATTTAAATCGAGAGAGCTAAAGCCAACACACCGCAAAGGGCCAATAAGATCCAACTGGCGAATCAATGGTTTTTGGTTTCTCCAAGCCTTTCTGCCACCCCGCCTTCTCAATTCCAATTCAAGCTTCTCCGCATCATTCGCTATCGCACTCAAAAAAGCTCTACTCTCATCCCAGTGAACCAGATCCTTATCGCTATTTGAGCGATGAGAACGCAAACTCCCTAATAACTCAACTGCCTCCAATAGGTTTGACTTACCAATGCCATTAGGCCCAATAACGAGCAGACGGTTCTCCGTCAACTCCAATTGCAGCCGCCTGTAGTTCCGAAAACCATTCAATTGGAGCTGATGAAGCCGAATCTTTCGTTAAGCAACGTTTGGCTAAACTAGCTCTATTGAGGCTAATAGTGCATTCGTCTCAAGCAGCTGCAAAAGACTGTGGTTGGGCATGTAGCTCAGTTGGATAGAGCATCAGATTCCGGTTCTGAGAGTCGGGGGTTCGAGTCCCTCCATGCTCGTTACGTCATCAAAAGCAAGCCTCTTAGTATCTAAGTCGAAAAGACATTGCCCTAATACCACTAGGGTCAATCAAGAAGCCCTGAGCCTTCAAGGCTTCTAAGGAGACTAAAGGGGCTGCCACAGAAACACTGCAACCAGGTAAGTCCCGTCTAAGAATTCCCATTACACGATCAACCAAAAAAGCTAGCAACTGTCCTTGATCGTCACAAGGTTCAGCAACTAGATCCCACAAATTGGCATTCAGGCCTCGATCACTTGTAGCGCGAACGAAACCCACTAGGATCCCAGTCTGTTCTTGGAAGATGCTTAAATTGCAATGACTACACTCAAAAGCCAACTCCAGTCGCCTAGGTGAATGCGTTTGCTCCTTGCACTTAGCAAGTAATCGATTTAATGCAACTGGAGATGGGGGCAATTGACTCTCTAAGACGTAACCCTTAGGGAGAAACGGGGTATAGGGACGTTGGCGAAAAGGCAGCAATTTTCAACCTGTATTGCGCATCCCAGCAGCAATACCATTAATGGTAAGAAGAGCACCCCTGAGCAATTCACTCCGGCTATAAGTACGACCACCATCACCGTCAGTACCAAGAGCTTCACTCATAGGAGGTTGTCGGTTCTGATCACGCAATCTACGCAACAAAGCAACTTGTAAAAAGCCCAATGGAACTATCGTTCGATTACGCAGATCTACTGATAGTTGCAGTGCAGGGTCTGCACTCAAAAGCCTTGAATGACCAGTTATATCAAGAATAAGCCTTCGCGTCAGGCTGTATTCCACGGATATAGTTTCAAAGATTCGATTAAATGCTTCTCGATTATCTGAACAGCCAAGGTTAGTCATGTAGTGATGGGCCAACTCTAAATCTACTTTTGAAAGAGTCATCTCCACCTTGGAAATCAACATTCTGAAAAATGGCCAACGTTGATGGAGACGTCTTAACAAATCCAACTGATCTGAATCAGCCTCGACTTCTGCAGACAAAGCGGTACCAACACCAAACCAACTAGGCAAGAGAAAGCGACTTTGTGTCCAGCCAAACACCCATGGAATAGCACGAAGACTAGAAAGATCCTTTGCACCAGTCTTCCGTCGAGCTGGCCTACTCGAAATTTGTAATTTACTTATCTCCTCTATTGGTGTTACCTCCTGAAAAAAAGCCACCAAGTCTGGATTGTCGTGAACAAGAGCCCGATAATGTTCCCTTGAACGAGCGGCCAGCCTACCCATGAGCTGATTCCAGCTAGGAGTCGCATCAAGTTGGTTGGTTACCAAACTATTTTGAAGAACAGCAGTGGTTACCGTCTCTAAGTTATAAAGTGCAAGCTCAGGTAAACTGTACTTGGAAGCTAGAACTTCACCTTGCTCTGTGATCTTGATGCGCCCTTGCAGCGTCCCGCTTGGTTGAGCAAGAATAGCCTGGTACGCGGGTCCTCCTCCTCTACCAACAGATCCACCCCGACCATGAAATAAACGGAGTGCTATACCTTGACTGCTTGCTAAGTCCTGCAAGGCAATCTGTGCTTGATGTATTTCCCAATTACTAGAAAGAAAGCCAGAATCTTTATTACTATCTGAATAGCCAAGCATCAACTCCTGTAAGGGTTGACCATTCTCACCAGTACGAGGTAAAAGATTGCGATAGCTATTTGACTGGAACAGCGCACCCATTACTTCCGGAGCTCGCTGCAAGTCTTCCACTGTCTCAAACAATGGCACTACAAGAAGATTTGCTGTCCCCGCTGCAGGGTCAACAAGCCCTGCCTCTTTAGCAAGCAAAAGCACCTCTAAGAGGTCAGAGACCGTATGACTCATAGAGATTACATAAGTGCGGCAAATACGACTACCGAATTCCTCTTGTAATCGGTGAAGCATTCGAAAGACAGCTGCTGTTTCTGAAGTACTCTTAGACCAAGCCACAGCAGCGGGAATCAATGGGCGACGAGTCTGTAATTCTTCCTGTAACCAAATAACCTTCTCAGCTTCTTCCATATCACCATAAGCTTTAGGAAGTTTCAGATAACGAGTTAACTCATCAAGAGCATCACTATGCCTAGTACTTTCTTGCCTAATATCTAAACTCGCCAATGAGAAACCAAATATATGAACCTGAGTCAATAGGGTATCTAATGGTTCACAACTTAAATTTGTACTCACTAAGCTATTTCGAAGAAGTTCCAAATCCCCACGGAACTCAGCAACAGATCCATAATGAAGTGCTTCATAAGGGTTGCTATCGCTTATGTTTGGTGGAATTGCGTCAGGCGAAGTCTCCCACCCAGCATCGGCTAGTTGCTGATTACGTCTCTGTGTAAGTCGTAGCCTTTCTAAGGTGTAGCTCAGTTTCAACCTATATGGCTCTAAACGATATCGAGCTGCTCTTTCTTCATAAACCTTCGGAAAGCGCAATCTATCCATTTCCAAGGACTCTAAAAGAGGAGCACTCACCTGACTCCACTGCATTGAGATACTCAATTGATCACGTAAATCCTGAACAGCAGTGATATATCGTTCGAGCATTAGTTGACGTTGATAACAGGCAGTTCGCCATGTAATAGCTGGAGTAACAGAAGGATTTCCATCTCGATCAGATCCAACCCAAGATCCAAAGGTGCAGAAGGCCTCTTGAGGAATCTGGACGTCCGGGTAACTCGCTGCAAGCGCGGACGTTATACGCCTACGTAATTGAGGCATTGCATCAAACAACACCTGTTGAAAGTAATGCAAAGCATAATCAACTTCATCAAGCACTGTTGGTTTGAACTGATGCAATTCATCAGTGCGCCACCAAAGTCTTATCTCCTCTTCTAATTGCAATCTGATGCTGGCCTGCTCTGGAGCAGAAAAGGTCGAGGTTTCAGATTGAAGTTGCTGTAACAAACTGGCAACCCTACGCTGCTTGTGTCTAACTGTATGCCTAACAATTTCAGTAGGATGAGCTGTAAAAACCAAGCGAATATCCATTTCCTGCAACAAAGTCTCCAATTGAGCAGGAGGAACATTTAAACGGCGTAGTCGTTCAAATAACTCGCGGAAGGTGGCTGGCGCTGTTTGACTTGCCAGTGGTGGAGCAAAAGGATCTAAAGAGTCATCTGCATAATTTTGTGTTTGAGCACAATTCATACTTTCTAAATAACTATCTTCCTCAATACGTTGCTCAAGAATATTAACGAGTTGAAAATATAGGGAGAATGCGCGTGCAGCAGAGATTGCTTCAGCAAGATCCATCTCGCGAATCAATAGAGCAATAGCACTACCTGTACTGTTTTCATCATGTGTCTCGATCGTATTCGGATCACTTAACTGTTTAAGACGAAGGAGTCGATCAGTTTGCTCAGGTGGACATTCACTTCGCAAAACCGTATGCCAAAGATCCTCAACTAATTCCAAACGTTGTTGCAAGAGACGACCTGCATGTATATCTCCGGCAGCTAAATCAAAACTATCGCTACCTGGGAAAGACGCAGTCGATTGCTTCGAGGGCATATGTTTTGAGGGCTGAGACTCTGACATAGTCATCCCAGAATGGCCTCAGGATGAGAATTAAATTTTTCTTCGGCTTCCATCTCATCAATACTGTCCTGAAGAACCCTTGAAACTGAACCAGAGTCTGAATAAGCCATCATCCATTTCATAGCTTGATTTCCCTCCTCAAGCGCAGAGTCAATCGGAGATAGTAAATGAGCAATACCAAGATCTAAAGCCAAAGGTCTCACTTCTCTCATCACCTGCGTAATCCAATCTCTACAAACGATGTCCTCCCCATCTTTCCAATGCTGAAGAGTGGCATCCAGACTTCTCCTAGCTGCTGCTTCATCATTCATGTCACTCAAAATTGAAAGCTGTGCAAGATCCAATCGACTGGCCTCAAGAGGGTCTAACTCTTGTGGATTATCAAACAGGCTAAGGACTCGCAATTCCAACAAAGCTGTAACTGCCAATAGCAAATCGCAATCACTTATTAAGTCACAAATTCGAAGCTCAAGACGATTGAGTTCATAAGGACGACTCGGACCATTGGGGCGAACAGAAGTCCAAAGATGTCGTTCATTAGACATAGCTCCACTCGCTAACTGTTCCTCCACCCAACTGATGTAGTGCGAATGATTTAAGAAAAATGGGACGTTTAGAGGCGTACGAGGGAACTGCAACCACCTCTGTGAATGAGCACCAGTTGGCGAGCCATCCAGGAAAGGCGAGCTTGCACTCAAGGCGAGAAACAAGGAAGCTTCACAACGCACTAAACGAAGCGCAGCAAAAAGCCTACTTACATTCTGAACACCTAAGTTGATATGAATACTAGTAGTCACTACTTTGGTTCCATATGTTTCTTCTATTAGGTCGTGATAGGGGTTCAACGGATCAGACCTTTCAAACTTCTTGCTATCCCCAAGGCTGAGAGTGCTGCCAGGCAAAAGTGTCAGTTGTTTAGGCACTAACCACTCACGTAACTTTCTCCTTGGAACCAATAGAGCCTCTCTCAAAGACTCATATCGAATTAGTGGTTGAGTTATATATTCGATGTTCCGACGATCTGGTTCAGTAACAAACTCAGGAAGATCCTTCACAACATCTGCTGCGACACCCACATGTTCACCGGTAGCTTTACCGGTAAAGAGTTCGACCTCAAATCCTTTTAGCATTAACCTTTTGCTCATTAATCTGACGGTTCCAAGCATGCAAGGGCTGTGAGCATGCCACTCGCTTTATTGCATGTCTCTTGATACTCCGCAGCGGGAGAAGAGTCTGCAACTACTCCTGCTCCTGCTTGAATCTGAACAGACAACCCACCTTTTGGATGTGGCGAAACTAGCATCGTGCGGATCGTAATTGCTGTATTTAATGCACCGCTTAAATCCATAGAACCATAAACCCCTGAATAGGGACCTCTTCTATCACTCTCCAACTCATTAATAATCTGCATTGCGCGAATCTTTGGAGCACCGCTCACAGTGCCCGCAGGGAAAGCAGCCATCAACAAATCCCATACATCCATGCCCGGGGAAAGCAAACCCTCTACCTCACTCACTATGTGCATAACATGTGAATACTTCTCAATCACCATTAGTTCCTTGACCTCAACAGTACCTGGGGTACAAACTCGACCTAAGTCGTTACGACCTAAGTCAACAAGCATTACATGCTCTGCACGTTCTTTAGGGTCAGCTAATAATTCCTTCTCTAACATTAAATCTTCATCATAATTACGTCCCCTCCTCCGAGTTCCTGCAATTGGTCTCAAACTCGCACGTATACCATCTTGTACTAACTCAGCCTTAACCATCACCTCAGGACTTGAACCAATCAGCTGCCAATCTCCAAAATCAAAAAAAGCCATATACGGAGATGGATTAACCATTCTTAAGCTTCGGTACAACTCAAATGGCTCTTGGTCAACTCTTGTCTCAAAGCGTTGACTTAAAACAAGTTGAAAAATATCGCCTGCCGCTATATATGTCTTAGCTGTTTCTACAGCTTTCTTAAAGTCTGTCTTCTTAAAATTACTCCTAGTTCGAGGTGAGAGAGAATCAATATTTTGATGCCATCTCAAAGGCTTAATAGAGGGTAAAGGCGCTTCCAAAAGTTTTTCAAGCCCATCAATACGCTGCTTCGCAAAGTTAAATGCTGTTTCCTCAGACTGATCATTCGTAAGGTCGGCATAAACAACTGCTGTGATCTGTCGTTTGACTTGATCAAATAGCAAAATGCTATCCATAAACATCCAAATCCCATCAGGTCGATCTTTTTGATCTTGCGAATGAACAGGAACAGTAGGCTCGACCCATTGGATCAGTTCGTAGCCCCACATTCCATAGAGTTGGCCTAATGAAGGGAAATCTGGCAAAGGTAAAGATGAATATGAACTCAGCCAGGCTCTTAACCCTTCAAAAGGATTACCCAAAAATTCATCAGATCTCCCATCTCTCCACTTGCGTATCAAGTGATCTCCGCAAGCAGTAGCAGTCCATAGAGGGTCAGAAGCCACAACACTCCATCGGCCCAGATTCTCACCACCTTCTACAGACTCCAGCAAAACACCAGGAGATTGGCCTCTGCCAACTTTTAGCCAAGTAGACAGAGGCGTCTCCAAATCAGCTGGCCAACTGTGAAACAAAGGGATGAAATTGGCACCCCTGGCAGCAGCTTCTAAAAATGATTCACGGCTCGAGCTGTGCATGAGTAAATCATCGCAGCTCGAGTGGTGCAATTAATGTTTGCAGCAAGCTAGTAAACAGCTACTTAGGAATCGAAGGTATTCCTACCACTGAATTTTAGACTTGCAGGATTTGGATTTTCACCAATTCTGCGAGGGTTGTGATTCGCCATTGGACGGCCCTCATTTACTTTCTCAGGGAATACTCCATCTTTAGGGTGAAGAAACTCTGTATCGCCTCCTGGGAAAATGCGATAAATCTTGTAGTCCTCAATCCTTGGTTTAAAAGTCCGCAACTGCGTGCCCAGTGCAAGACATTGCTCCTTACGAGCAAAGTACATAAGGTTCTCACCCTCATTCATCAGAGCAGCGCCACCTGTAGGCAGCTCAAAGGCTTGAGCTTTGCTGCTTGACCAGGTAATTGCGTACTTCTCCTCAGTTTCTGCTGAGTTAAGCAAGCCACCGGTACTGCCGATGCTTTGAGGAAAATTTCCTTTCAACGCCTGTTCTGTCATGGCTTTAGTGGAAAATCGGCGAGCCGTTATACCTTGAAACTAGCACTAACTTTTGTGCCATATGGCACTCCATGGGGTCAACCTTCACACCCGTCAACATTGAAGAAGAAAGAAAAGGGAATTATTGAACCTCAGCAATAGGGAAAAAAACCGTTAATCCACTGTCTCTTCGATGAGTAAGTCGCCCACCAAGACTCGCTAGCAAACGCTGAGTAGCAGCCTGACTAAGTTGCAAACTGCCAGTACTTGGATTCCAACTCAGCACTGGTCCTAAGTCAGAATTCTGAGCAGCCCCACGCTGCTCTGATTCTGCAGACTCTTTTGTATTAGTGAGGATCTGAAGTTTGAGACGGTGACCAGCAGGACTCAAAGCAAGAAGCAAGGTGCTGCCAGGCTTCAGACCACGTGAATTCCGATCTATCAATCCACGCAACATTAGCTCGAGTCTTTCTGGGTCACTCAAAACATGAGGCAAGTCTGGTGTGATATTCAAATTCAAATTCAAACCACGACGTTCCAGCTGTTCATTCCATGTTGGATATAACAGTTCAAGCATCTGTCCCAAGTCGGTACTAGCGAGTCTGGACACCTCTGGCTGCTGCCGTTGTAGTTCTGCTGCATTAAAAATCAAACCAAACCTATCTATTTGCTCCGTACACTCAGAATCAATTTGCTTTAAACGATTGATAACTAGTTGGGATAAGTCGTTGCGTCTCAAGAGTGAGCGAATAAGTGTTCTAATAGTTGCAAGGGGAGTTCGAACCTCATGAGTAAGAGCTTGTAAAAGAGTTATCTCTGCCGAAGGTTCTTTTGACGTTTTGGTTGGATGCTGTTCATCTGGAAGAGTTTGTACGGTCAAACTTGGTGCACTAGAAGCTAGCCTGGCAGAGAGAAGAGGCCAAAATGCCTCTTGAATTGTCTCGTGAGTGCTTAATGCTCCTAAATTTGCCAACGCCTGACGCAGTTGCCTCGCATGTGTGGGTTCTTCAGCATTGAGTCTGAGATCCAATAAACCTAGTAAATCCTTAAATGTCTCAAGATCACTTCGCATAATGAGATTCCTCTGACCTATTTCGCCTTGCAGAGCAAGGGCTATCTGAATGTGTGGTGTAATAATTATCAAAAGAGGGTCATATCCATCTTCCTTCCTAAGAGGTAACCGCTTATAGCTTCCTACCTCTGACGACTCATTGGGTTGAATAGCCGAGACACAATTTGGTGGCAACAAACCCCTATGAGGTCTATGCAAAGTTGATAATTCCTCAGGAGCCCAAACCCATCCTTGAAGCCTGTCGAGCAATCTAGGTTCATACAACGCAGGCAAGGGTGAAGCAAGCCATAAGCCATGACTCAAGTCCATAGGCAAGAGAATTTCCTGCTGCAAAACTTCCAACGCACCCCACCACAGTCTTCTAACTGATGGCTCATCCAGTTGCCCCAAAGGAACTCCTTCAGCCATTCTTTCGTGAATGTGATTAAGCGTGATTGAAGTACTCACCAGTTCCTACTAAAGGCATGCCCTCGTCTCGCGACTGAAACACAAAGGCCTATTGCAATAAAGTTAACCAACAATGCAGTGCGCCCATATGTCATGAATGGCAGAGGGATACCTGTTACTGGCCCTAATCCAATAGTCATAAATATGTTGACAACAACCTGGAACATCAACATAGTTGCCACGCCAATAACAACAAGAGACTCAAAATTAGTTCTTGCTTCTCTCGCTACATTTAATAGTCGATAAATTAAGAGTAAGAAGGCGATAATCACAAGCATTGAGCCAAGAAAACCAGTTTCCTCCCCCAAAGCACTAAAAATAAAATCCGTATGTTGCTCAGGGATAAATCTCAATTTAGTCAATTGACCTTGTAGTAAACCTGTTCCAAACAGACCTCCAGATCCAATCCCTACTTTGCTTTGAAGCAGGTGATAACCCCCACCCAGAGGATCCTTTGCAGGATCGAGAAAAAGAACCAGTCGGTCTCTTTGATAATCCTTTAATCCCTGAATCCAAATCCAAGGTGTAAGCCAAGCAACAAGCGCTTGAAACCCCATTACTAAAATTGACCAAGCCCATCTCTTTGGGAAAGATCTATAAGCTAAAAACCCCATCAGTGGAATCCAAATGATAAGCACCCAAGGGAAAAGGCCAGAAAAAATAGCTGTAAAAATTGCAGAAAGTGCTAACAAAACCCACTCAACAGGCATTCCTGACCAATACAGCATTGTCAAAAGGACTGCACCAAATACCAACGAAGTCCCTAAATCTGGCTGCACAAATACCAGAATCCAAGGAAGCAAAATAACCACCAACGGCTTCAACAGATGAATTGGACTTGTTATCTGATGTCTATCAAGTACAGCCGCTAATACAATAATAGCTGTTATCTTTGCGAGCTCTGAAGGTTGAATATTCACTCCAGCAATGCTTAACCATCTTTGAGCACCGAGTGCAGACGTTCCAACTAGACGGACTGCAATCAAACTCAAAATAGATAATGAGTATATAGGAACTAAAAAAGGACGAATACGTTCAAGAGATATTTGAGCTAACGCTAATGCGATGCAAATACCAAATCCTGCAGTAATCCAATGGTGATACCAATCAGCGTAATTTGCCTGTCGTTGAGTACTAGCTATCAAAATACCTGCAAGCAAAACCAAGAAAACTGGCACGCACCAAAGCACAGCGTCAAATTCACTGGAAGATCTTCTAATACGACCAGATCGCCGCAAAAAATTTCTTTCACGGCGTTGATCAGGCATCCTTATCCGTGACTGCATTCGGATCGACAATATAATCAGCTAAGTTTCCGAAAACTCTTGCAGTCATAGAGTTTGGTTGACTACAGACTATAGGCTTACCTTCACTGGCTTTTTCTTCTGAAGGCATTTCTAAAGGTACCTTTACCAGCAATGGAACCATAGTCTCCTGAGCAAGCTGTGCACCTCCTCCAGAACCAAATAGAGCATAACTACGTTGTGAATCATCTGGGAGCACAAAAGCACTCATGTTTTCTACTACTCCCAAAATCGGTACGTTCATTTGCTTGAACATTGCTAGGCCCCTCCGAGCATCTTGTAGAGAAACCTTCTGGGGTGTCGTGACAATAATCACTCCTGCCATTGGTACAGCTTGAGCAAGAGAAAGCTGCGCATCACCAGTACCAGGAGGGAGATCTACTACTAAATAATCTTTCTCTCCCCAATTGGCCTGATATAAAAATTGCCTGATAATCCCATTAAGCATTGGCCCTCGCCAAATCACTGGTTGATGGTCATCAATCAAAAGTCCCATCGACACCATTGAGATTCCATAAACATCTATAGGCGTAATTCTTTGCTCAGCTCCACTACCAGTAACTTCAGGCGTGCAGTCAGCAACACCGAGCATTATTGGAATATTTGGTCCATAAATATCGGCATCAAGCAAACCAACCTTAAATCCCCTCAAGGAAAGAGCACATGCCAAATTCACAGCAACAGTACTTTTTCCCACTCCACCTTTCCCACTGCTAATTGCAATAACCTTTTTTACCCCAGGAATTGCCTGAAGAGAGGCAACTTGTCCATGCCCTGCAGGAGGTTGAGCAGAAGGGGTTCCCACTTCAATTTGAACTTCAGTAATACCCTGCAGCTCCTTAAGCAAGTTGCGAGCATCATTCACAAGTCGATCTCTTTGACCCTGAGCAAAACCAGGCAAATTTAGACGAAAAATGGCTTTCGGCGGAATAACTCTGACCTGGTCGATCCATCCCAACTCGATCACTGATCGACCTTCCGAATCTTTAATCCGATCTAGCGCTGCCCGCGCCTGCTGGGCAGTGGTCATACCTTCTAATCATAGTTATGTAATCCTACGCAAAGATTGTGCAGTGACTTAACCTCAAGGAAGAAGAGAAATGACCTTCTCACAATATTGTGAAACTGCTTGCACATCAAAACGGTGCAATGCTGAGTTCTCTACTACATAATCTAAAAAATAGTGCTGAAAATGCACTATGAAGTCAAAACCCCATGGAAAACACTCCAAATAGCCTTGAATTACCACCAAGTAATTCCAGAGAGAAAGTCAAAGAACTTGTAATGGGACTTCAAGATGAAATTTGCTCTGGTTTGGAGGCCCTGGATGGGCAAGGTCATTTCTTGGAAGAAACATGGGAAAGACCAGAAGGAGGCGGAGGTCGTTCAAGAGTGATGCAAGAAGGTCAGATTTTTGAACAAGGTGGAGTCAACTTCTCAGAAGTTCATGGTGATGAGTTACCTCCATCAATAGTCAATCAAAGACCAGAAGCAAAAGGCCACCCTTGGTTTGCAACAGGAACCTCAATGGTGCTCCACCCACGCAACCCTTATCTTCCAACCGTACATCTCAATTACCGTTACTTCGAAGCTGGTCCAGTTTGGTGGTTTGGGGGCGGAGCTGATCTAACTCCTTTTTATCCTTATTTGGAGGATGCACGTCACTTTCATAAAGTGCATAAAGCAGCATGCGACTCAATAAGTCCTGAATTGCATAAAGTTTTCAAGTCTTGGTGTGATGAGTATTTCTTTTTAAAGCACAGGGGAGAAACAAGAGGGATTGGAGGAATCTTTTATGATTATCAAGACGGCTCAGGAAATCTATATAAAGGGCAAAATCCTAATGGGGAAGCTGCCAAGATTGCGCAAGCTACTGGACCCATTAGAAAAACATGGAATCAACTATTCGCTTTAGCAGAAGCCTGTGGGAAAGCCTTCCTCCCTGCATATACTCCAATAATTAAAAACCGCAAAGATCAAGAATATGGAGAAAGGGAACGTAACTTCCAGCTCTATCGACGTGGAAGGTACGTTGAGTTCAACTTAGTTTGGGATAGAGGAACAATCTTTGGCCTGCAAACAAATGGACGGACTGAGTCAATTTTGATGTCACTCCCTCCATTAGCGCGTTGGCAATATGGTTACAAAGCCCCAAAAGACTCCAGAGAGGCATTGCTAACGGATCTATTCACCAAACCACAAAACTGGCTAGAGGATTTGTCCTTAGAAGAGAAGTGCAAACTTCACAATGCGGTCAATTAATTACTATTGGCCCTAACCCCAGTAAGCAAAGCCTTTACCACCTTTTTCGCAATAGAATTAATAGTCTTCTCCCTAGTATTGGGATCTCTTAACGCCTTTTCCAAGTCACCCTCTAACTTACCTATCTCCAAGATCCTGATTCCCCTTCTTGGTCCACCAAGACCTCCTCGAAAAAACAGAGGATATCTTCCAAAAGTATTTGCAAGACTTTCATCCACAGAATTTAATTTGCTTGAAATAGCTGGAATCAATCCAGACCCAAAACCATATTCACCATATGAATCAAAATGTATTTCTAAAGGATACCCACCTCTGCGTGACTCACGAGCACCTACGGACCAATTTGTTTGTGGATGATTTCCATCTGGAATATTGCGAACACCAGAGTCATATGCAGTGATATTCAGCCCACCTTCCTTCCCTAGTTTCACAATTGCATCACGAACTCTAATATTCCAGAACAACTCATCACTAATAGATTTATCCATTGGCTGAGAACCCTGCAAAGCCACTGCTTCTCCTGAAGTTCCTGCACCTGCTAAGCCCTGTGAATCAGAGTGACCAGCCATAACCAAAATCGACAATCCTTCGGAGACTTGATACCTTCCTTTCCAATGACTTTTTAATCCCACCCTTGGCCCAAACAAAAGATCTCCTGCAACCAATACAGACTCTTCTGAGCCTGATCTAAACCCAAAAGCTCCTGAAAAAAAAATAGCACCACATACAAATACTGATGCAACACCAACACGTAAGTTTCTTGGCCGCATTAGTTATATCGGCGAAGCAAGCAAAGAACCGTCACTAGCTAACTGAAGAGATTTTGCAAGCTCGTTCTCCATCGCAATCAGCTCATCCCGATGGGCCCTTAATCTAAGGACACTATCAGAACTCTCAGAAGCACTCATCAATCTTAATTCTACGGATTCTTGTCTACTAGATCGTCGTCTATATATCAAACCTGCTAGTGGACCTCCAAAAAATGCAAGCATTAATGGCCACCATCCAAGAAATGGATATAACTGTCGAAGAACCAACCCCAAACAACCTGAGCCTAAACCTCCCATAACTGATAAAAGAACTGCCAAGCTTCCACTAGAAGCAACACTACCGTTAAAGCGAAGTACTTTTCTATCGGCATCCCCACCATCACGTCTCCAGCCTCTTTCTTCAAGCCAAATAGTTATTCCATTAAGCACCACCAAAGGAGGTAATGGAGAATGTACATCTACAACTGTAGTGCGATCCTTACTTGCTGCGCGAAGAAAAAACACCAATCCAATCGCGAGCAAAATAGTCAACAAAAGTACTGAGGGGAAACCTGATGGCATCTCAGAGGAAAAGTAACGTTACTTCCATTCTGTTCTAAACCCTTTTCAGTTTTTGAGCACTAGCCAAAAAGAATCTTTTTATAGCTATTTCTGCCTAAGGAAGCGCACATTCATCGAAGAGGGGATCATGGCAAGCTAAAAGTATCAGTTGTATTAGTTATCAAAGCTGAAGCATAAACTTGTGAAAACGTATAAAAGCAAAGTTATTAGCTAAAACACATGGTAGAGATTTCTCATTATGTCCAAAATTGCAACTGATCCCAACAGTCTAATTGTCTTCAGCAATGATCTAGATCATAAAAGCTTTGAGCATTTTTCCCAAGCATCAACAATCGCAGTTGACACTGAGGCTATGGGACTCATTCATGGTCGAGATCGTTTATGCCTTGTGCAAATCTGCGATGATCTAGACAATGTTGCATGCTTGAAAATTGGCATTGATCAGAATTCAGCTCCAAACCTAAAAAGATTATTTGAAAATTCTACAATTGAAAAAGTTTTTCACTTTGCTAGGTTTGACGTTGCGGCTCTTTCTCAAGGACTAAATATCAACGTAAATCCTATTTTCTGTACAAAGATAGCAAGCAAAATTGGTCGAACTTATAGTCCTAGGCATGGGTTAAAGGAGGTTGTAATGGATTTAGTTGGTGTAGAGCTTGACAAGGGATCTCAAAGTAGTGATTGGGGTCGAATGGAAGAACTCACCCAGTCTCAACTCATATATGCAGCCAATGATGTACGCTATTTAATTGAAGCAAAAAAAAGATTACAATCGATTTTAGAGAGAGAAAATAGATGGGAACTAGCGCAAAATTGCTTCAAGTGTATTCCTACATTTGCTCAGCTTGATATTTTACGCTACGCGCAGATATTTGAACATTAATCATAC
>QCKN01000019.1 GCA_003215295.1 Prochlorococcus sp. AG-409-P03
CTGGTTCGAATCTCACTAGTTGCAATCATTGCAATATTGATTTTTGCATTAGCTAAGGATCTGAACATCTTTCCTGCAGTTCCTAGTGTTGTTGGCATGCCAGCACCAACTGCACTGATTCGACTAATTGCGGGTCCATCTTCTAGTCCCGCTCCTGGCCACTGGGATAAGAGAGTTGCTAGTGCATTCCCAGCTTCTTGTCGATCAGCTTTCTTTAATGTGAAACTAATGTCTCTGCTGCCGTCCTGCCTTTGATGTTCTGATTGCACGATTGCATCTAGGCTAATCCCTGCTTCTGCCAAGGCTGAACAGAGTGCCGCAGCTGTACCAGGTTTGTCAGGAACCTTTCGAACACATACCTGTGCTTGATCAGAATCTAACGCAACTCCTCGAACTTCTGGCTCTCCAATATTAATGAGCTCTGGATTTACTTGTATTTGGCTATCACTAAGTTCAAATGAATCACTAACGGATCTAAGCGCTTTGCTCCCAAGGGCGGAATCAATGACGCAGCTGACTTTTACTTCGCTTGTCGCAATTAATCTTAAATTAATACCAGCTCTAGAAAGAGTTTCAAATAGAGTTGCAGCAATTCCAGGGCGCCCCATGATTCCGGCTCCTCTAATACTTAGCTTGGTCATATTGGCCTGAGTGGAGAGCTTCCCACCTAGATTTTCTAAGATATTTTCACACAGCACAAATGCTTTGCTGAGTTGTTGTTCTGATACTGTAAATGTAATGTCATTACTCTTTCCTTCATGGGTAGATTGGATGATTAAATCAACATTCACTCCACCTTCCGACAGAGCTTCAAATAGATCTGCTGCTACTCCTGGTTGATCTGGTAGATGGGATAATCCAAGAACGGCTTGTTGTTCTAATAGCTCCATGCCATCAACAGGCTTTCCTAGTTCTAGTCCTTCACGTCCTAAAGATCGTTTAGCAATACTAGTGAGAATTGTTCCTGGATCATTGGTCCAGCTAGACCTGACGATTAAAGGCACCCCATAGTTTCTGGCAATCTCTACTGCTCGAGGGTGGAGTACAGCGGCACCAAGGCTTGCTAGTTCAAGCATCTCGTCGCAGCTTAATGAAGGCATTAGTTGTGCATCTAATACTTTCCTTGGGTCTGTTGTTAGGACTCCAGGAACATCTGTGTAGATTTCACATGCTTCAGCATTTAGTGCTGTTGCCAGTGCTACCGCAGAGGTGTCTGAGCCACCCCTTCCAAGAGTTGTAATTTCTGCGGTTCCGCTGCTGCTGCGAGTTGTTCCTTGAAAACCAGCTACAACAACTACTAGCCCTTGATGAAGTAGTTGTTGTAGCTTTTCAGTCCTCACTTCTAGGATCCTTGCACGTCCATGCGAGGACTCAGTGACGATCCCCACTTGGGAACCAGTCATGGATTTTGCTTGAATGCCAAGCTCATGAAGCGCCATGGAGAGTAAGGCAATTGAAACTTGTTCTCCAGTAGCTAGAAGCATGTCCATTTCTCTTTGGGGTGGGTTTTGGCTAATAGCCTTTGCCAGCCCTGTCAGTTCATCTGTGGTACTGCCCATTGCAGATACAACTATGACTAGGTCATCGCCTTGATCTTTACTAGTTGCAATTCTTTGGGCGACTTCTTTTATGCGTGAAACGCTTCCTACTGAGGTGCCGCCAAATTTTTGGACCAATAAGGCCATCCAACTTTTCCTAGGAAGATCTTGATTATTTCAGGGTGCATTCACTTGAGACATTTATCGTTTAATAATCCGTCTCTGAAAGCATCCTTAGGAGCTACCCCAGTCTTTAAAGCTGCCTCAATTTGAAGGAAACTATTGAGTAATGCAAGGAAGTTTTGAGCTGGGATGCCTTTTAACTGTTTGCGCATTACGTAAATTCGCTTTGGATTTGCAATCCCTGCTGCTTTTGCAATCAAAGTCACATCATGCTCTCCTTGCTCTTCTAATAGGGCTATCCATAGCCAACCTCTAATTTGACCAGTCAGTGTGGCTACTACACGAAGAGCTGGTTCTCCTCTGTCGACTAAAGCATCAAGGCGTGCAAGTGCTTCCCCATAGTTGTTAGCCAATAAAGAATCTCCAACTTGAAAGATATTTGTTGCGAGTCCTCCTATTAGTTGATTAACATCTTCTAATGTAATAATTGGCAACTGATGAATCTTTGGGTTTGCATGGCCTACTTTTGCTTCTGCAAATAGAAGCAGTTTATTGAGCTCTGAGCGGAGACGAGCACTGTCATTTCCAATAGCACTAATCAGTCTTGAGATTCCATCTGACTGTATTTTTAGTCCCATCTCTGTGACTATTTTGAGAATCAATTGTTTCTGACCTGCTTCATCCCATATAGCTGGCAAGATATATCTTTCCTCAGTTACTTCTTTGGCAAGTATCAGTTTCTGAAGGATCTTGGTTGTTTTAAGACGACCGTCTGGCTTATTTAAACTGTTGAGGATTAAATGAGTATTTTTTGGAATTAGTTCTATTGTTGCCAAAAATGACTTGGCTAAATCCATTGAACAGCCATTGCAAATAGGACTTGATTTGAGTAGTACTAGTCTTCCTCCAGTACCAAAAGGAGGGGTGCGTGATTCGCTGATGGCTTGATTGGTCTGATTGATATCTTTGCCATCAAATCGACTTAAATTGATGCTGGTCCAAGCAGGCTCAATTATTTTCTCAATTAAGTTTTCTATTGCTCTTTCGCTTGCTGAGACATCATCACCCCAAATCAGATGTATTGGCATTGATGCGTCTGGTTATCGGCCTTTCACTGATAATGCCTCATTTGAGTGCTCTTTAACCTCGTAAGTGATGACATTTGACCATCCAATTTTTGTGCAGAGTATTGAATTTATAAAGACTCAACTTGGTTTTACTGGGTTGGATTCTCTTCAGCAAGAGGTTCTTGAGAGACTGATTCATACCAGTGGAGATTTTGAGTTGCAATCATTTCTAAGGTTTAGCCCTCGATCGTGTCAGCTTGGTCTAAGGGCTATAGAAGCTGGGGCGCCAATTCTTACAGATACAGCAATGGCATCAGCTGCTGTAGCCCCTATGCTTGCTAGGACATTGCAGTTGCCACTGTTTAATGCACTCGAGTGGGCTCCTATAAAGGCTGACAGTAGCTGCACTCGAACTGAAATTGGAATGAGACGGGCTTGGAAAGACCTGTCTCATCAATTTGTTGATTCTCAATCACCCATTGTTCTTATTGGAAGTTCGCCTACTGCTTTGGAAGCAATAGTCAATTCAGCCATTTCAAATGCTACTGCTCCTAGCTTGATTATTGGAATGCCAGTGGGATTTATTGGTGTCGCTGAAAGTAAAAGCAAGTTGTCCAAAAGCTCTTTGCCACATATCCGTTTAGATGGGAGTCGTGGCGGTGCAGCTTTGGCTGCAGCAACAATTAATGCATTATTGAGGGCTTCTAAGCTGTCGACCCTGACAAAATTTGAGTAATCAATAGAGTTCTTTATTTTTTGTTGCTGGGCTATTCATTGGTGGTATGGGTGATTGTTTTTGAAGACTTGCAAGAATTTGTCTTGCTCGCTGAACTACATAATTTGGGACTCCAGCTAGTCGGGCCGCCTCTATGCCATAACTTTTGTTTGATCCACCTGGGACTATGACGTGCAGGAAAGATAGATTCTCGCCAGTTTCTTCTACTAAAACTTGGTAGTTTTTGACATTATTAAATGTATCCGATAAAGCATTTAGCTCGTGATAGTGAGTAGCAAAAATTGTTCTACTTTGGATTTCTTTGGCTAGAAATTCACTGACTGACCATGCGATTGAGAGACCATCATAAGTTGCTGTACCTCTTCCAATTTCGTCGAGTAGAACAAGAGAACGATTAGTTGCTTGATTCAGAATGAAAGCTGTTTCTGACATCTCAACCATGAAAGTTGATTGTCCCGAAGCAAGGTCATCTACTGCACCAACACGTGTGAAGATTCGATCTGCGATACTTAGTGAAGCTTTTTTGGCGGGAACCCAACTCCCTGTTTGTGCTAGCAATTGTATTACTCCGGTTTGGCGTAGATAACAACTTTTCCCACTAGCATTTGGGCCAGTCAGAACTATTAAGTCTGTTTTTTCACCTAGAATTATATCGTTCGGTATGAATTTTTTCTCAACTAGCGTTTGTTCAACTACTGGGTGTCTGCCACCTTCAATATTAATTTTGCGAGACTCCGAGTCAGATTGCCCTTTAAGTATTTGTGGAGCACAATAAGACTCAGTTGCCGCAACTTCAGCTAATCCTGTGAGAGCATCTAGGCCTGCTACTGCTCTTGCAGCTTTACGAATATCACCAGCCTCTTTCCCAACATCTTCTCGTAGTTTGCAGAATATTTCGTATTCTAGTTGTGCTGCTCTTGCTTTTGCTTGAAAGATCTTTCCTTCTCTTGCTTTTAAGTCTGGAGTGATAAATCTTTCTTCATTCGCAAGAGTTTGTCTTCTAATCCAGTGCTCAGGAACTTGATTGGCCTTGGCTTTACTTACTGATAGAAAATAACCAAAAGTTCTGTGATATTGAAGTCGGAGGTTATTATTTCCACTTAATTTCTGTTCAAGCCTTTCTTGACTTTTGAGCCAGTCGTTTTGATCGTCAAGTTGGTTCCTCATTCCATCTAGGAGAGGGTCAACTCCATCTTGAATAATGCCACCTTCACTAAGACTTAATGGAGGATTCTCTATTAACTTATATCGAATCTTATTGGCTAAATTAATTAGATTAGGATCTATACTAATTAAGGCTTTTAGCCATGTTGGACCTTGCTTGGAATATTGCAGAAGTCTTTCAGAAAGTCTTGGTAACTTATCTATTCCTTCTGCAATTGCTACTAAGTCTCTGGCTCCTGCTTGTCCAGCACCCGCACGTCCTGCCAAGCGCTCAAGATCTCCCATGGTTCTGAGTAGACGGCGGATAGCTTGGCGTAAACCTCTATCTTCTACTAATAAAGAAATTATTTCTTGGCGAGCAAAAATCTCAGAGATATCCATTAGTGGACTGTCTAGCCATCTACGTAAGCATCGACCCCCCATCGCAGTCAGGGTTCGATCTATTGCCCAAAGTAAAGAACCCTGAAATTGGCCATCCTTTTGCGTGGTTGTTATTTCTAGATTTCGTCGAGTTTGTGCATCGACTATTAGGTAATCTTGTGGAAAAATTAGCTTTGGTACATCCAGCAGAATTGGAATCGAATTATTGGCTAACTTAGTTTCTTGGCTTATAGGATTTACGTCATTCAGGTATGTCAAAAGTCCACCTGCTGCTCTCATTGCAAGGGACCAATCTTGAAGTCCTAGTCCATTGATAGTCTCAACTTTGTAATACCGTTTTAGTGCTAATTCGGCCTCAGGTTGGCTAAAAGAACCTTTATTTATTTTGGTTATATGGATTGTTTCGGGACACCAGTTTTCTCTACCTGTTGACTCTGTTAGAGATTCGCCCCAGATAATTTCAGAAGCTTCCATTTTATTCAGTTCTTGGAAAAGAGATTGACTACCTATGCGCTCCATTAATAGGAATTCGCCAGTACTTACGTCGGCACTTGCAAGAGCCCATTTCAATGAACTTTTATTAGTTGGCGGTTCAATTACTAGTGCAGCTAACCAATTGTTTTTTTTTGCTTGGAGCATGCCTTCTTCAATTACCGTTCCAGGAGTAAGGACTCTCGTGATATCTCTTTTAATTAGCGAACCCTTCTTTGGGATTGATTCCAGCTGGTCGCACAAAGCCACACTTAGGCCTCTTTTGATTAATTCAGAGCAATATCTTTCTGCTGCATGGTGAGGAATGCCTGCCATCGGCACTCGACCAATTGCTTTTCCGCCTTCTTTTCCAGTCAGGGTTAGTTCTAACAGTTCGGAAAGCTTGATTGCATCTTCAAAAAAACATTCAAAGAAATCGCCAAGTCTGTACAGCAAAATTCTGTCTGGATTTTTGCTTTTGAGTTCTACGTAGTGACGAAGTACTGGGGTTACTTGCTCTGGATTAACAAGTGCGTGATTTGACCATGTAGGTAGGTCTGTCTCGATAGTGGCATTGCTATGGGTTTCTTGGATTGCATCTGCTCTGCTGCGTAAATTTTTAGCTTCTTGTCTTTGTCTTGGCCGACGCTTTGCGTCGTTGGTCAGATATTCATCTGAAAGATTTTCGGTTTTTTTCTCTGGTTGCTGTTGATGAGATTTTGACGCATCTAGAATTGGTTTCTTTTCTCCAAATAGACTGCCCTGCAATGGTTCATCGTTGGCAGCCATGGAACGATCTTGTCCAAAGACAGAAGCATATTAAGGGCACAAATTTTTTTGGATGTGAAGCCTCGCGACACACAACAGGCTCTTTGCGTTATTTACCACCATCACATGTGAGAATTAGAACAAGCTGAGAGCATTGGCTCCGTCGCCACAATTCCCCATGCAGTTCCTATCTGGTATCGCCGCGAACGCCCTTTTGTTCGCATCATTGCTTTTGGTCGTGGGGGTTCCAGTGCTTTACATGACCCAAAAAGACCCTTCAAACAGGCGAAACGGTGAAATAAGAAAAATCGAGATTATTGGAGGCGTTTGGTTCCATCTCGTTTTACTAAATGGTGTTATCGCAGAATATGTAGCTCATCAGATCGAAGGTGTTACAGGCTATATGGGACCTCTTGGTTGAGTCTCCACTAATCAGACACTGATTGGGCGCAATTTAATATTGCTGCTATTTCTGTCTGTAGGTTGTATTTCAGCCATAATTTCTAGTGGGTAAATGATTGAGGATTTTTCTCCTCAATGTCCATAGACCATTAGCGTAGTGAGAGCATATAGGCAGTTTTGCCACTAACAGATGGCCATTTTTGAAGGAAGATTCACCAATGCGTCGGATCTGCGCATTGGCATTGTTGTTGCTCGGTTTAACGATTTGGTTACTACCAAACTTTTAAGTGGTTGCCTCGATTGCCTAAAAAGGCACGGCATCGATACCTCTCAAACCAGTACTCAGCTTGATGTGATATGGGTTCCTGGCTCCTTTGAATTGCCAATTACTGCACAGGCTTTAGCTAAAACTAGTCGCTACCAGGTTCTCATCACTCTTGGAGCAGTTATTCGGGGTGACACCCCTCACTTTGATGTAGTTGTTTCGGAAGCCAGTAAGGGGATCGCTGTAGTTTCTAGGGATACAGGTATCCCTGTGATTTTTGGTGTCTTAACAACGGACACCATGCAGCAGGCTTTGGAAAGGGCTGGGATTAAGAGCAATCTTGGGTGGAGCTATGCCTTACAGGCCTTAGAAATGGGCTCCTTGATGAGGGAGATAGAGTAATTAATGCTTTCTAGTTGAAAATTTCAATTGACCAGATCACCTGTTGTAGGGCATGCTGCTCTCATCTTGTAATGGATAAATCCATCGAGATTTTGCGGATGTAGCTCAGTGGTAGAGCATCTCCTTGCCAAGGAGAGGGTCGAGAGTTCGAATCTCTTCATCCGCTTTGAATTAATCCTGTTTTTCTTCAGGGCTTTTGATCAGAAGGCTTTGACTCTCACAAGCAATGAATCCAAGCTGTTTATAGAACTCAGCACCATTTGTGGTCATTAGATAGACACGTTCAACTTTTTGGATATCTGGAGCTGTTACAAGGGCTTCTATAACTTGACGACCTAATCCTTTCCCTTGAAAATCACCTGCTACTACAACATCCCATAAGACAGCTCTGCAGATACCATCGCTAGTTGCTCTGCCAAAGCCAACCATGCGTGATCCTCTCCAGAGAGTAATCACGACGGTGCTACCTGCTAAGAGTCTGCGCAATGTTTGTTTACTACGTCCCTTTGCCCAGAAAGCATGTTTCTCAAGTAGCAGCTGTAACTTGCCTAAACCACGCCTAGGCATCAGTCCTGGTCCAAGACCTAGCAGACGTAAGCCTGGAGCTCCCTTGGCATGCTGGATAAGCCTTATTGCAGCCATTGGTTAGGTTTCATGAACCATCCTTTTGGAGTGTGTAGAAGAACTAGAACCTTTACTGTGACTCTTCTACAAGCGCGAGGGCGGCAATGCATTTGTTTGAAGACATTATTCAAAATGTGTATTTCTAGTCCCTCTGAATATTGATTTGGCTGAAGCAGACTTAATTGGCTTTCCTATTTTTCTTAAGAAGCTCTAGCGAGTTCTAGTTAGGCTGGATACATAGTTCTTGTAGATGTAACAATCATGCTCAAGCTTTTGCTGGGAGACCCCAATGCCCGCAAGCTGAAGCGTTTCCAGCCGATAGTCACGGACATAAACCTTTTGGAGGAGGAGATTGCTCCTTTGAGCGATGATCAGCTCCGAAATAAAACATCGGAGTTTCGAACTCAACTAAATAATTTGACTGGTGTCGAGAAGCAACGCCAATTACTTGATGAGCTTTTGCCTGAAGCTTTTGCGGTGGTTCGCGAAGCAAGTAAAAGGGTTTTAGGTATGCGGCATTTTGATGTTCAGCTAATCGGCGGCATGGTGCTACATGAGGGGCAAATTGCTGAGATGAAAACAGGAGAAGGCAAGACATTAGTAGCGACATTGCCAAGTTTCTTAAATGCTCTGACAGGGCGGGGAGTTCATGTAGTCACTGTTAATGATTATTTAGCTCGTCGTGATGCCGAATGGATGGGACAAGTACATAGGTTTTTAGGCTTGACAGTTGGCCTGATTCAGCAGGAAATGAGCCCTACCGATCGACGCAAAAATTATTCCTGTGATATTACATATGCAACCAATTCTGAATTAGGTTTTGATTATTTAAGGGATAATATGGCTACAGATAGTAGTGAGGTTGTTCAACGTGACTTTAACTATTGTGTGATTGATGAGGTGGATTCAATTCTTATTGATGAGGCCCGAACACCTTTGATTATTTCTGGTCAAATTGAACGGCCACAGGAGAAGTATCAGAAAGCTGCTGAAGTCGTTTTGAATCTTCAGAGAGCTGCGGAAATGGGTAAGGATGGAGTTGACCCAGAAGGAGATTATGAGGTGGATGAAAAACAAAGAAGTTGCACTTTGACTGACGAGGGATTTTCGAAAGCTGAAAAGATTTTAAACGTTAGCGATTTATTTGACCCTGCTGATCCTTGGGCTCATTACATTACTAATGCTTTGAAGGCTAAGGATTTATTTATTAGAGATGTGAATTATATAGTGAGAGATGGTGATGCTGTGATTGTTGATGAATTTACTGGCCGCGTAATGCCAGGTCGACGTTGGAGTGATGGACAACATCAAGCAATTGAGGCAAAGGAAGGGTTAGACATTCAGCCTGAGACACAGACTCTTGCTTCGATTACTTATCAGAACTTCTTTCTTCTGTATCCGCGTCTGGCAGGCATGACAGGGACTGCTAAGACTGAAGAGGTTGAATTTGAGAAGACTTACAAGCTTGAAACCTCAGTAATCCCAACAAATCAGCAGCGGGCCCGTCAAGATTGGTCAGATCAGGTTTATAAGACTGAGGCTGCTAAGTGGCGAGCTGTTGCTAATGAGACTGCTGTGATTCATAAACAAGGTAGACCAGTGTTGGTTGGTACAACCAGCGTTGAGAAAAGTGAGCTATTGAGCACTTTATTGGCTGAACAAGAGATCCCTCACAATCTTTTAAATGCTAAGCCAGAGAATGTTGAAAGAGAAGCTGAAATTGTTGCACAGGCTGGACGTTCTGGTGCCGTGACTATTGCAACAAATATGGCTGGTCGAGGTACAGATATTATTCTTGGAGGTAACAGTGATTATATGGCTCGTTTGAAGTTAAGAGAGGTTCTTTTGCCTAAGCTTGTTAAACCTGAGGATGATCACAAAGCTCCTATTCCTTTACAAAGAAGTTCTGATGCTCCAAGTGGATTTGCACCTAAGACTGATTCTTCTAAGGAGTCTATTTCTCATGTTTCAGGTGTAGCCAAGGCAATTGGAAATTTGTATCCATGTACTCTTACTGAGGAAACTGAACAAGTACTTGTTGAGTTAGAGAAAGATCTTATTAGCACATGGGGAGATAGAGCATTAACGATGATTGAACTTGAAGACCGTATTTCCACTGCTGCAGAAAAAGCTCCTACTAATGATGTACAGATAGCCTCTTTGAGAAGAGCAATAACGATGGTTAAAGCAGAATATGATGTTGTTGTAGTACAGGAAGAAGCTCGTGTTCGAGATGCTGGAGGACTTCATGTGATTGGTACTGAAAGACATGAATCTCGCAGAGTTGATAATCAGCTTCGGGGACGTGCTGGTCGTCAAGGTGATTTAGGTAGTACTAGATTTTTTCTCTCATTAGGAGATAATCTTTTGCGCATTTTTGGAGGTGAAAGAGTTGCTGCTCTTATGAATGCCTTTAGAGTTGATGAGGATATGCCTATTGAGTCTGGTATGCTTACTCGCTCTTTAGAAAGTGCACAGAAAAAAGTAGAAACATATTATTATGATATTCGTAAGCAGGTTTTTGAATATGATGAGGTAATGAATAATCAGAGGCGTGCAGTTTATTCAGAACGAAAAAGAGTTTTAGATGGTGATGGTCTAAAAAGACAGGTCATAGGATATGGAGAAAGAACTATGAATGATATTGTTGATGCATATGTTAATCCTGATCTCCCACCAGAAGAGTGGGATTTAACTCAATTAGTTAGTAAGGTTCAAGAATTTGTCTATTTACTAGCAGACCTTAAACCTAAGGATATATTTGGATTAAGTATGGAAGAATTAAAAGCATTTCTTCAGGAACAATTGCGTAATGCCTATGATACAAAAGAGTCTCAGGTTGAGGAGCAACGGCCAGGTTTAATGAGAGAAGCTGAAAGATTTTTTATACTTCAGCAAATTGATACTTTATGGCGTGAACATCTGCAAGCTATGGATGCTTTGCGAGAGTCTGTAGGGTTGAGAGGATATGGACAAAAAGATCCTCTGATTGAATATAAGAATGAAGGCTATGACATGTTTCTTGAGATGATGACAAATATGCGTCGCAATGTTATCTATTCCATGTTTATGTTCCAACCCATTCAAGATTCCGATACTAAAAATCAAGCAACCTAATTTAAGTTTTTCTCACCTAAGAATTCTATTATTTCTTTATCTTTTAGACTTTGTGCTTCGCCTGAATAAATATTCTTAGGGTCATGACCATCAGTTACTGCTTCTAGTGAATTTTGGAGGGTTCTTACCTGGCTTTCTAGGTGGTCAATGCGTTCCATTAAGTTTCTAATTACATTTGCTTCAGCATCAGGTAAAGCTGAATGAGCGAGGGGGTTAACTCGTACTCCACTTTGATGAACGACGCGACCAGGAATCCCAACCACGGTGCTATCGGCTTCTACATCTCGAACGACTACTGAGCCAGCACCAATTCTTGTATTAGGCCCAACTTTGATAGCTCCAAGCACCTTTGCACCTGCTCCAACCACTACGTTTTCTTCCAAGGTGGGATGTCTTTTCCCACTTTCTTTGCCAGTACCGCCAAGTGTGACTCCTTGATAAAGAAGGCATCGATTCCCGATTTCTGCAGTTTCTCCAATCACTACTCCCATGCCGTGATCAATAAACACTCCTTTCCCAATTTGTGCGCCAGGATGAATTTCAATCCCCGTGAATGACCTTGTTAATTGGCTTAGTAGTCTTGGAATAAGAGGCAGGCCAAGAGTCCATAATCTGTGACTAATTCGGTGTAGTGATACGGCCTGAAAGCCTGGGTAGCAAAGGAAGATTTCAAGCATCCCACGAGCAGCAGGATCTCTTTCACGGACTATGTCAAGGTCAGCTTTGATGGATTTGAACATACCAGCCCTAACTCATGAGACTTGGTTAAGCCAACAGGCCTATTTCCTTGCGCAGTTGTTCGATTGTGGAGTTACTGAGATAATTTTCCGAACAATGAACTTGGGGCATTCGAATTAGTTGTGCTCGGTTTTGCCTCAGGCTGTGTTCAACTATGGGCAGACTTGGACTATCACAAAGTACATGACTAGCTGCTCTTAAGAGCGCGAGCAATCGACTCCCGACGTCTGGAGTAGCGGTCATTAGCAAGAGTTCATTTCCACGCATGCTGTGGAGGATCACCTCTGCAGCTCTGAGGATTCCAGGGCTAATACTGACAAGACCTACACAGCTGCCAGGTCTAAGTTCCTTCAGCATTGCGAGTTCTTGGCGGAAGTCGCTTAAGTCGACCGCAACTGCCCTCACTCCATGACGTTTGGCTAGTTCTTCTAACGGTTGGAGAAAGTATCTACTAGTTACGACAGTCCCATTGCTTGAGCTTTCAAGAATATTTTCAAGTTCTTCCATGGGAACAACTTCAACTGGTACATCAAGATGAGGAGCAAGTTCTTCTGCAATAAGCATTGAGGCTCCGATGTCTTCTCTTGGAGTACTGACTAATACACGTGCTCCGCACCTAAGCCTCCAGTCAATTTCTCGAGTTAAGAGTTCTCGAGTTTGTTGAAGCGTGCAGCCTGCGTTGAGAAGCCCATCAACACATTTGCGAACTTCTTGGTCTAGATCTTTTACGCCTCTATTTCGGAAACTCGGAGAAGTTCGCACTTCGCGTTGTTTTTGTTGATCACGAACATATATTCCTGATCCAGCGATGGCTTCCACTACTCCATCTGTTTCAAGCTGACGGTACACCTTGCTAATTGTGTTCCGATGTAAACCGGTTTGCATCGCAAGCTGGCGAGTGCTGGGTAGGCGATGCCCTGGAGGGTAGTGACGTGCTGCTATAGCAAAACAAATTTGGTTATAGAGTTGGCTCGAGGCAGGAATGTCACTTTCCTGTTGAATATGGAATCGCACGCCGTTGGGCCAGGTTGCTGCATTAAGTGCACCATAAGTAGGCTTGGCGCCGGTGACAATCTTTTGTGTGTCCCATCAAGCTGTGACAGTAGCCAGACCACTGTGACAGCCTTAAATATCACCGATAAGTAATAAATGAATTAATTCTTAGCCTTCTTTACTTTGATTGAGAAAACCTGTTTTTTTAGTTTTCTATGACTTAAGAGAATGACCAATTTATTGGCTCTTAGCCCTTGGTTGGGTTGTAATTGTTCTCACTGCTCGAGTGGGTGCTGTTTCCTCTTTGTCTTTTTTGATAAGTGGGGTTTTTCGAGGGGTCAAGAACATGATCATGTTCCTCCCCTCCCTTTTTGGTGGTTGTTGGACTTCGGCCTGCTCTTCAAGGTCATTGGCCATCCTTTTCAGCAGAGTTTCAGCAAGGGCAGTGTGTTGAATTTCTCGACCTCGGAAAATAACTGTGCATTTGACTTTGTCACCAGCTTTTAAAAAACGTACCGCGTGACCAATACGGACGTCGTAATCGTGTTGGTCAATCTTGTAGCGCATCTTCACTTCTTTTACTTCGGTTTGATGAGACTTTTTCTTGGCTTCTTTGGCCTTTTTTTCTTGTTCGAATTTGAATTTGCCATAGTCCATGATCCTGCAAACAGGAGGATCGGCCTTTTCGCTCACTAAAACCAAATCAAGTTCCCTGTCCTTGGCGACTTCTAGGGCTTCTTCCCGATTAATTACTCCTAGCTGTGTTCCGTCTGCGTCTACCACCCGTAGTTTCGGATAGTTGATGCGATCATTAATGTTTGGGAGCTCCCTTACTGGGGCGCGACGATCAAAACGAGGACGTGGTGGCATTCAGGGAGTTAACGGAAACGTGCAGATCATGGGTACAACCAAAGTTTAGGTCTGCGTTAGTCACACTAGACCTGACTTGATCAAAGATAGTGCTTCTCTAAACGGATCCTTATCGTTTAGCCATTGAGGGTTATGTTGCTTGCGAAACCAAGTTCGCTGTTTTTTGGCGAATTGGTTAGTTCTTTGAGTCGTTTTGATAATTGCTTCTGATAAATTTGATTGTCGTTTCAGGACATCTAGAGCTTCCTTGTAACCAATTGTTTGAAGCATGGGTAGATCGTCCCCGTATCGATTGCTTAGTTCTTTGGTTTCTTCTAATAGTCCATTTTCATAGATCATTTTCGTTCTATAGGCAATGCGCTCTCGTAGATTTTTGGGATCCAATCCAATTTCCAGAATTTGCCAGGGAGGGGGTTCCACAGTTTCAAGACGGGTAATGGAATGAGTTGTTGCATAAAGGACTTCCAGAGCTCTAGTGGTTCTTACGGCATCTTTTGAACTAATACGTTGCGCAGCGATCGGATCACTGACTTGAAGCATTCGGTAGCACATGTCTTGACCGATGGTTTTTAGTTGCTTTCGCAGAAATGGCTGTGGAGCCACGGGAGGAGGTTTTAATCCACTTGTAATAGCTTTTAAATACAAACCACTGCCACCAACTACCAACGCTGCTCGATGTGATTGGAGGCTTTGCTCCAAAAAAAAGTTTGCCGTTTTTTGAAACTCCTGCACAGTGATTGGTTCATTTGGCCGACGCAAGTCAATTAAGTAATGCTGAACTCTGTCTTGTTGTGCTTTTGTGGGTTTTGCCGTTCCTATATCCATCCCTATATACAGCTGGCGAGAATCCACGTTATGGATGTGGAGCTTTAAGCGCTCAGCGAGTTTGACGGCGAGTGCTGTTTTCCCACCCGCTGTGGGGCCAAGCAGAACAATGACAAGTGGTTTATTGGGGAACAATGATTTTTCTGGTTTCATTGATAAAGCTCCTAGACCAATTTAGAAAATTGTGTTTTAGAGATGTCTTTGAGCCTTTCTGGAAAGCCAGTGGTAAATTAAACATGCCAGGTAGAGGTTTTTGGTCAATGGGGCCTGCAAGAAAACCCTTTCTTGGTTGCTGCTTTTCCGAATGAGCGAAGACTCCAAGGTTCAGAAGGTTCAGGCCGCCTATGGTGCTGAACAAATACAGGTACTCGAAGGGCTGGAGCCAGTCAGAAAAAGACCTGGAATGTATATCGGCTCTACTGGGCCGAGGGGTTTGCATCATCTTGTTTATGAGGTTGTTGATAATTCAGTTGATGAGGCTTTAGCAGGCCATTGCGATGAAATTGTCGTAGTGCTTGGTAACGATGGAACTGCTCAGATCACAGATAATGGTCGTGGGATTCCTACTGATGTGCACCCCCGAACTGGTAAGAGTGCACTTGAAACTGTTCTGACTGTTCTTCACGCAGGGGGGAAATTTGGCAGTGGTGGCTACAAAGTCTCTGGTGGTCTACATGGGGTAGGGGTCTCTGTAGTTAATGCTCTTAGTGAATGGGTAGAAGTTACGGTTCGGCGTCAAGGGCATGTGCATCGCCAGCGCTTCGAACGAGGTGCGCCAATTGGAACTCTGAGATCTGACGCATTATCTCCATCAGAGAAGGATCTCACGGGAACCAGTGTTTGTTTTAAGCCTGATCAGGAGATATTTACTGGTGGCATTGTTTTTGATTACGCAATTTTGTCCTCAAGACTTAGGGAGTTGGCTTATTTGAATGGAGGAGTGCGGATTGTTTTTCGCGACGAAAGAGATTCCGCTCGAAATTCTGAAGGAGATATTCACGAGGAGGTGTACTTTTACGAGGGTGGGATTAAGGAATATGTTGCATATATGAATACTGAAAAAGATGCGTTACATCCAGAGGTTATTTATGTGAATTCTGAGAAGGATGGGGTTCAAGTAGAGGCTGCTTTGCAATGGTGTGTTGATGCTTATTCCGATAGTATCCTAGGTTTCGCTAATAACATTCGTACTGTTGATGGGGGTACTCATATTGAAGGTCTTAAAACAGTTTTAACTCGCACACTGAACACTTTTGCACGCAAGAGAGGTAAACGAAAAGAAGGTGACGCAAACTTGGCAGGTGAGAATATTCGTGAGGGTTTAACAGTTGTTCTTTCTGTTAAGGTTCCTGATCCTGAGTTTGAAGGCCAGACTAAAACAAAGCTTGGTAATACTGAGGTTAGGGGGATAGTTGATAGTCTTGTAGGAGAAGCATTAAGTCAATATCTTGAATTTAATCCTGGTGTGATTGACTTAATCTTAGAGAAAGCTATCCAGGCATTTAATGCAGCAGAAGCAGCAAGACGTGCCAGAGAGCTTGTTCGTAGGAAAAGTGTTCTTGAAAGTTCAACTTTGCCTGGTAAGTTGGCAGACTGTAGCTCGAGAGACCCTGCTGAGTCAGAAATATATATTGTGGAGGGTGATTCTGCTGGGGGGTCAGCGAAGCAAGGCAGAGATAGACGTTTCCAGGCCATTCTTCCTTTGCGAGGAAAGATATTAAATATTGAGAAGACTGATGATGCGAAAATTTATAAAAATACAGAGATCCAGTCTTTAATTACTGCCCTTGGTTTAGGAATTAAGGGAGAGGATTTTCAGTCCCAAAGTTTACGTTATCATCGGATAGTAATTATGACTGATGCTGACGTAGATGGAGCACATATCCGAACTCTTTTGCTTACATTCTTTTATAGGTATCAAAAAGAGTTAGTAGAGGGAGGATATATTTATATTGCTTGTCCCCCTCTCTACAAAGTAGAGAGAGGTAAGAGCCATACTTATTGTTATAACGAGTTTGAGCTTCAAAAGACAATTGATGGTTTTGGCCAGAAGGCCAATTACACAATTCAGCGATTTAAGGGTCTTGGTGAAATGATGCCAAAGCAATTATGGGAGACCACAATGGATCCCTCTACTCGAATGATGAAACGTGTAGAGATTGAAGATGCATTGGAGGCGGATCGAATTTTTACAATTCTGATGGGCGATAAAGTTGCTCCACGTAGAGAATTCATTGAAACCCATAGCATTGAACTTGATATGGCTGCTTTAGATATCTAATGCAGCGATTAACTTTTTTCCTGAGATGGGGATGGCTTTTGGGAGTCGGGCTCTTGGCACCTGTCGATTTACCAGCTGGAGGGGCTGATCGATATAGAACTCACCAGCCGGAGATTCGTCGGAGAGAAAATCACAGCCCATTGTTGGCATACAAAGTCACTCAATTGCGAGCAGCTCCATCTTCTTTTGCTCCGCCTATTCGGAGGCTTCCGATGGGAACGCCTCTCAGAGTCTTGAGATCTTGGCAGGATTCAGAAGGTAAATACTGGCTGCAAGTTGAAACTACTTGTAGTCAACTCGTTGAACTTCCTTTTTCAATAAGACGTGGATGGTTGAATGCATGAAGTTCTTTCTAGCGGGAAGCTTGTTGTATTGATTGCTCTTGGTGCATCTCTTGGTGCATTCTTCAGGGAGTCTCTTTCTAGCTACATAGATTCAGTCTTTACATCTAGGTATCTAGGTACGTTAACTGTCAATATCGTTGCTGCTTTTTGTTTAGGAATTGTATTTGGTGAGGAATCAAGTTTGAGTACATTAGAAAAGATTGAAGCCTCAACCCTCCTTGTTGTTTCTGTTGGTTTTTTAGGCAGCTTTAGTACATTTTCTAGTTTTATAGGGCAGCTCCTTAATATGCTTATTAAAGGAGACTTTGCTGGTATTTTGCTAGCTTTATTTTGCTCTATTTTTGGTGGCTTTCTAGCTGTTTCTCTTGGGTATCATCTTGTCGTTTCTTGGCCTTTCTAGTTCTTTAAGAATCGTGCTTAATAAGTTTCTGATTATTGCTATTGGAGCTATACCTGGTTGTTTGATTAGGTGGCAACTGGATAACGATTTTTTGGCCAACATTATTGGGGCTGGCTTGTTTGGGCTAATAATTGGTTGCTCATTGAGACAAAAATTACACTTATTGCTTGGTGTAGGCTTTTGTGGCTCATTAACTACTTTCAGTGGATGGATAATGCATAGTTATACTTTGATCTTAAATGGTTATTTTTTAGATTCTTTTGGCTTGATTTTATCTACTTTAGCTTTGGGCCTACTTTCAGCGGGGATTGGATATTTGATCGGACTCAGACTCCTCTCTAGGCGGCTAACGCATCCTCAATTGCGGCTTTTAATTCGACACTCTCAGGATCAACGGCGCTTTTAAAACGGCCTATTACATTACCGTTTTTGGCGATTAGGAATTTCTCAAAGTTCCATTCGACGTCTCCAGCTGGAGGTGCTGCATTAAGGGTTGTATATGGTTCAGTAGTTTGTCCTTTGGCGTGAACTTTTTCAAAAAGAGTAAAACTTGCGTTATAAGTACTTGCACAAAAAGATTTAATTTCTTCCAACGTGCCTGGCTCCTGTCCACCAAAGTCATTACAAGGAAAACCAAGAACTAAAAAGTCTTGCGAACTATAGATGTTCTGTAATTCTTGGAGACCTGCATATTGTTTGGTAAAGCCGCAGCGACTAGCAACGTTGACTATCAGTAGAACCTTCCCAGCAAATTCGCCTAGCTTTTGAGAAGACCCATCTTGAGCACGTACTACTACGTCATTTACGTTCACGCTCATTCATTTGAAGCAACTTATAGATGAGGTTAGCCATAAAATGATCTCGCTATGCCATTGCGCCGATGAATGAGCTAACCGGCGCATCGAATGCGACAGACTCCTTGGTTAATGGTCCACTTTTGGCTGATGTAGTTGCTGCTGATTTGGAAGCAATGCTTTCCGCAGGTAACTATGACGGCGTGAAGACTTTGCTTCAGCCAATTCAGCCAGTTGATATTGCCCAGGCTATTGGGAGTCTCCCTCTGATCTTGCAGGCATTAGCTTTTCGGCTGTTAAGCAAGAATGAAGCAATAGAGGTTTATGAGTATTTAGAACCTGCTGTTCAACAAAGCCTTCTTGACAGGCTGCGTTCAGGGGAGGTTCTCGAATTAGTTGAAGAGATGTCTCCAGATGACAGGGTGCGTCTCTTTGATGAGTTGCCTGCCAAGGTTGTGCGGCGGTTGCTTGCTGAGTTAAGTCCTGCAGAAAGACGAGTTACTGCTCAGTTGCTTGGTTATGAGGCTGAAACAGCTGGAAGACTAATGACAACTGAATTTATTGATTTAAAGGAATTTCAGAATGCGTCTCAGGCTTTAGCGATTGTGAGGCGGCAGGCGGCTTTTACTGAAACGATTTATAGCCTCTATGTGACTGATCGTGAGAGGCATCTCACTGGGATCCTTTCGTTGAGGGATTTAGTTACTGCAGACCCTGAGGATCGCATTGGAGATGTGATGACTCGAGATGTTGTACGTGTAAGCACTGATACGGATCAAGAGGAGGTCGCGAGGGCGATTCAACGCTATGACTTCTTGGCCCTACCAGTGGTTGATCGTGAAAAGAGGCTTGTAGGGATTGTCACTGTTGATGATGTGATTGATGTTATTGAGCAAGAGGCAACTCGGGATATTTATGCGGCTGGAGCGGTTCAGGCTGGCGATGAAGACGATTACTTTCAAAGCAATTTATTTGTTGTAGCTCGGCGCAGAGTTGTCTGGCTTGCTGTTTTGGTTTTGGCAAATGGTCTGACAACACAGGTCATCGCTATGAATGATCTAGTTCTTAAGCAGGTTGTTCTATTAGCAGCATTTATTCCTTTACTCATTGGAACCGGGGGTAACGTTGGGGCTCAGAGCTCTACGGTTGTTATTCGTGGATTAAGCACTCAACGCATTCAAGGACTTGGTGTCCTAAGAGCAGTATTTAGAGAAGCCATAGCAGGGGCCCTCTTGGGATTATTGATGTTGGTAGTTGTTGTTCCCTTTGCTTGGTGGAGAGGTGAGGGTCCCCTAGTTGGTGCAGCGGTTGGCATCAGTCTTATGGCAATCACTACATTGGCAGCTACTGCTGGTGCAGCTTTGCCCTTGCTCTTTGATCGGATGGGACTTGATCCTGCTTTGATGTCTGCTCCTTTTATTACGACTGCAACTGATGTCGCAGGAGTGTTGATTTATTTAAGAACTGCAGCGTGGCTACTAGCCCACATGAACTGACCAATTCCTTAGGTATTTTTACTTATTTTTTCCTCTCTTTATCTTTCGCAAGGCATCTTTACACTTCTTA
>QCKN01000020.1 GCA_003215295.1 Prochlorococcus sp. AG-409-P03
ATTAATTAATAGGTATTTAAAGAGTTTTTATAGGTATTTTCTTGTGATTTCTCTTGTTTACCCTTTTTTGGTGGGATGTCAGAAGGTAGTTACTAATTCTCAATTACCTTTAGTTTGTGCAACCTCAGAATGGCCTTGCTTGCAAGGTAAAGCAATTGTGGAAATGATCACGACAAGAGGAAGACTTGTTTTGGAGTTGGATGGTGATTCTTCTCCACTTACTGCAGGTAGCTTTTTGGATTTATTAAAAAGGAACTTTTATCAAGACACTCTCTTTCATAGAGTTATTAGAACGCCTCTCCCATTTGTCATACAGGGTGGCGATCCTGTTTCCAAGGATCAAACTATTGAGAAATCTCAACTTGGTAGGGGAAATTTTATTGATCCAAAAACTGGCCAAGTTAGATTTATTCCATTAGAAATCAAGCTAAAGACAGAGACTTTTCCTAGATATGGACGAGCAATTACTAATACACGAGAGTTGCTTGAGCTCCAATTGCTTCATGTTAAAGGGGCCCTGGCTATGGCGAGGTCTCAGCATTTGAATTCTGCAAGCTCACAGTTTTTCATTGCCTTGAGAAATTTGCCCGAGCTGGATGGCCGTTATGCCGTTTTTGGTCGGGTTATAGAAGGGATGGATGTTTTAAGAGAACTTAAGGAGGGGGACAGAATTCTTAGAGCGACTCGATTGAAGTAGATAGGAGGACTTTGTTTATTCAATTAGGCAGGTAACCTTCCTCCGCTAGAAGAGGCCTTCAATAGTTCGGTATTTACACCTGAGGCTCTTTCAAGAGCAATTTTTCCTGTTCTTGCTATTTCGAGGATTCCATACTGTGTTAGCAACTTTTCAAGTGCTACCAACTTTCCTGGATCGCCTACTACTTCTAGGGTTAGCGCATTATCTGCGACGTCAACAACCTTAGCCCTAAACACTTTAACCAGATCTAAAATTACAGTTCTTTGTGCTGCTGGTGCAGAGACCTTTAGGAGCATTAATTCCCGTTCAACAGCTGGCAATGTTGTGAGATCTAAAACTTGTAAAACGCTGACTAACTTGTCTAGCTGCTTGGTCATTTGTTGCAGAGTCTGATCATCCCCTTCAACAACCATCGTGATTCGAGATTGCTTTTCATTCTCTGCTGGGCCAACAGCAAGACTATCGATATTGAAACCTCGTCGAGCAAATAATCCAGCAATTCTGCTGAGGGTTCCTGATTCATCTTCAACTAACACAGAAAGTGTGTGCTTCATGCTTCTTGCCTAGTAATGTCCAAGTTAAGATCCAACCACTTCAAAACATACTGATTGAATTCTTTTGGTGATTCGTCGTGAGGACAGTGCCCCGTATTTTCTAAGACTGCCAACTCAAGCCAAGGGTGTTCTTGTAATAGTCTCTGACCTATCTGTAAGGGAACTAGTTTGTCTTCCCTCCCCCAGAGCAAAAGGATTGGAGAACGGAAAGACTGCTTTGAAAGCATTTCAAGAAAAAAGGGGGCTGTAAAGGATCTTGGACGTGTTGCCATCCCAATGCACATTGCTCGGAGTGCCATTGCGGCCCCTTCCCTTCTAGCAGGCTTGGCTATTAGATTGTTTAGCTCTTGGTCAGATTTGACTGAGTGGTGATAAGCAAATTGGAGACCTAATCTAATTAGACCGGTTCTAGATATTAATGGAACAATAATTTCTAGAGGGATTAGATGGAAAATTATATTAATTATTAGCCTCCTTATCGATTCTAAGCAGTTGGGAGTAGAAGTTCTTTTATTTTGAACTAATGCAGGGTCAGGTAAAGGAGCTGCTATGACCGCAGAAATTAAATCTTGTCTTAATAGAAGAGCATTTACAGCAGTTAAACTGCCTAGGGAATTGCCAATTATTATAGTTTTTTTGTTTTTAGATGATTGAACAATTTCCTCAAGAAATGCAATGACCTGTTCAGCCCAGAATTGATTGTTCAGTTTAGGGAGTTGTTTTGACGTTGGTTGATCAGATTGTCCGAAGCCAATGAGATCTAGCCCATAAACTTTGAAGCCTGCGTTGGCAAAAAAACAGGCATTGTTTCTCCAATGTGCGCTATGTGCACCAAAGCCATGTAATAAAAGCATTGGTACTTGGTTGCCTTTACCTAAAACTCTCCAATGAGAACGAAAACCATTCCAAGACCAATTGTGCCATTGACCCCATAGAGCTCCAGTGTCTTGATGCGACATCATTCGCAACTTTGTTGGTAGTTAATCAAGTTGAAAGCAATTGACAGAGGCGAAATACCAATATCAAGCAGGTTACGCACACTTAGATCCTGACAGAGGATTTTTTTGTCCAGATTCAATTGTGGCTAGAGATTTGTCGCTTCTAATTGCTTTAATGCAGTTTCATGAGAAGAGCCAAACAACTGCTACTTTCCGTTGCCTTGAACTTAGGTCTGGGAGCGGAACCTGATATTTACCTTGACCATACTTGATCTTCCGAATTAATAGCAAAAGCAAAAAAGTATTCAAATGTTCAAAAGCTCCATATTAGGTGAGGACTGAGAAAGTGTTGGATCGACCCCAGTCAGATATTGGGAGCCTTCCGTTTTTTGGTCAAAAGCAGATGTAGGAAGTTACTTATCTTTAAAATCCCTTGCTTGTTTAGTTGTGACTTTGAACGCTAAGAAAAGATCTGGTTTTGGGGCTTTTTAAAGTTCTGTTATGCCAGGTCGCTTTCGAACAGATGCTTTATTGAGTGACCTGTTAAGGCTTTGTGAATCAAAATATTTGGATAGCTTTAGATAGGCTGGTGTTTTGCAAGCTTAAAAATGGCTTCTGAGATCTTTGGGATCGCTGCAGTTTTTTGGGTATTGATACCTCTCGGCCTAGTAGGCGGAGCTGTGTTGTTGAAACTTCAAGGGGATTGATCTCGCAGTTCCTATCGCCTGAGGTTTAGGCTCATGGTGTGAAATGAACTTCCCTATGCAGGTTCTGGTGGTTGGTGGAACCGGCACTCTCGGGCGGCAAATTGCCAAGACAGCTATTGATGCTGGCCATCAAGTTCGCTGTATGGTTAGGAAGCCCCGGAAAGCTGCCTTCTTACAAGAGTGGGGGTGTGAGCTTACTCAAGGGGATCTACTGGATCCTGAAAGCCTTGATTATTCTCTCGATGGGATAGATGCTGTTATTGATTCTGCAACTAGTCGACCTGAAGATTCGAGAAGTGTTTATGAAACAGATTGGGATGGCAAGCTCAACCTTTATAGGGCATGTGAGCGATTGGGAGTAAAAAGAGTTGTTTTTCTCTCATTGTTTGCCGCTGAAAAATATAGGAATGTTCCACTTATGGATATCAAATATTGCACTGAGAAGCTTTTGACAGAATCTGATTTCGATTACACCATCCTTCAGGGTGTAGCCTTTATGCAGGGGGTTATTGGTCAATTTGCGATCCCTGTTCTTGATAGTCAGACTGTTTGGGTCAGCGGTAGTCCATCAAAGATTGCATATATGAATACTCAAGACATGGCACGTTTTGCCGTTGCTTCATTAAGTCGTCCTCAAACAATACGAAAAAGTTTTCCCGTGGTTGGCCCTAAGGCTTGGTTGGCTCAAGAAGTCGTTAAATTATGCGAAAGAACTTGTGAGAAGAAAGCAAAGGTTTTAACTGTGTCTCCTTTTTTAATTGATCTTGGGAAGTTTTTGGTATCTTTTTTCCAGGCTTCGGCCAATGTTGCTGATCGACTTTCCTTCTCTGAGGTTACAGGAAGTGGGGCGCTGTTAGATGCACCTATGGAAGATACCTACGAGGCATTTGGGATTGATTCAACTAAGATTTCGACTCTTGAATCTTATATACGTGAGTACTACTCAATGATCATGAAGAGAATGCGTGAATTAGATGTTGATATAGATAAAGAAGAAAAGAGAAGAGTTCCTTTCTGATATGAAGACACCCCCTGGCATGTCTCTAGTTGTTTTGTACTATTGATATGCATTGATTGTTTTTGATGTCTCTAGCCCAAATTAAAAACCTAAACAGAAGGCTTGATAATCTTGCTGATGAAGCCACTCATGAATTGAATAAGGCTTGTGGAAATGAGCTCTGGCAAAGCATTGGTTTTGATGCTTTTGATGGACTTTTAGATTTGGAACGCAGGTCTATTGCTAATTACTATTATGGCCAGTGGCAAACAGTACGAGAGATACAGCAATCAATAGGGTAAGAGCTTTCTCTCCCTTTGTTTTCATGCGAGGATAGAGTGTTTTCGTTGATCTTTCGTAATTAATTAATCGATCTATGCTGGAGAAGGCAGAGATTTATGCAAATACACTAACCAGTTTTGCATCTATGAGCTAGAGGATAACAATAAGAGCTTTAACCATTAAACTTAATCCAAATAAATTAATCCATGTCTAAATAGCATGATTGAAACATCAGGTGTAATTGAGAAAGAGCAGGGTAATGGGTTCTATTTGGTCACACTTGAGCAACCTGCCGGGCATCAGTGTCTTTGTCGAGCTGCAGGCAAGCTTACAAAGTTCAGAATTAAGTTGCTAGCAGGCGATAAGGTGCTTGTAGAGATCAGTCCATACGACTTGACTAGGGGTCGGATTACTTATAGGGAGAGGAACGCAGGTTCTCCTGGTGGTAGATCAGGTGGGAATAGACCTGGCGGCCCCAGGAGACGTTGATTTACTGGCTTCCTTTTAATGTATTGATAATTGCATCTTTGAACTCACTGCGCTGTTTGACACCCTTCCATTCTTTTAAAAGAGCTTTCTCTCTAAAAAGATGAACAGTTGGAGTCCCATTTATATTTGCTTGTTTGGCAATTTCTTGATCTTTTTCAATGTCAATCTCCACCCCTTGAACTTTGCCTTTGAATTCTTTAAGTACCCTTTTTAGTTGTGGCTTCAGTACGTGGCATGGTCCACACCCTGGTGAAGTGTAGATAACAACAAGAGGTTTATTACTTGAATGGTAGAGCTTACGCAGTGCGTAACTTCCCTTTTGCCATATTGCATCTTGAGCAAAATTCTCTTTTGTTGATGTTTCATGGTTGATTGCTTTGGTTGGTTGTTGTGGTTCTACTTCGGTTCTTTTTATTAAGGTTGAAAGTTCGTTTTTACTAAGCCATCGCTCTGCAGCTAATGCTGCTTTGCAACCACTGCTTGCAGCTGTAATGCCTTGTTTCCATTCTGAATCAATTACGTCTCCTGCTCCGAAGACTCCTTCTAATGAAGTTTCAGGCCTGCCTGGCGCTGTGAAGAGGTAGCCCTTTCGATTGAGTTCTAATTGGTTTGAGAAGAGTTCTGTGTTTGGAGTGTGTCCTATTGCGTAGAAGAGCCCTTTTATTGGAATGGAGCTTTGGGAATGTTGATCAGCATTATGAATTCTTATACTTTCTAGCCATTGCTCTCCCTCGACATCAATAACTGAGGTTTTCCAGTGGATTGTAATGAGTGGGTTTGCAAAGACTCTATCAGTCATAGATGCGCTTGCACGGAGCTGATTGGAGCGAACAAGCAGGTGGACATGGCTCCCAAATTTGGTTAGGTAAATAGCTTCTTCACATGCAGAATCTCCTCCCCCCACTACGGCAAGCTCTTCATTTTGAAATTGGGGTGTGGCACCATCGCAAATTGCACAAGCACTGATCCCATTGCTCCATAGTCGTTTTTCGTTAGGCAAGTTAAGTCTGTTTGCTTTTGCTCCAGTAGCGATTATTAGGGCATGAGTTTTTAAAGCTGTTTCAGTTGTTTTGATCTGGAAGGGACGTTTGCTGAGGTCAATCTCTTCCGCATCCTCTTCGACTAGTTCTGTGCCCCATCTAATAGCTTGGGATTTCATTAGATCCATAAGCTCTGGTCCTTTTACACCGGTTGGGAACCCTGGAAAATTCTCTACAAAAGTTGTGGTCATAAGTTGACCGCCAGGAATGCCACCTCTTTTGAAACCGGTTATCAAAACTGGTTTTAGATTTGCTCGTGCGGCGTATATCCCTGCGGTATATCCTGCTGGGCCAGAGCCAAGTATCACTAGGTTTTCAACAGACAAAGTTAAAATCTCATAGATATAAATACTTATGAAGGCTAATTAAAATATTTTCCACATTGTGTTTTATCTGCAAGTTGCCTTCAAAGTTGAACAGCGGGCCAGGGGCGGCGAGGCGCAGCTTGAGGGGCTTATTTAATATTTTCTTTATATTTCAAGCATCTCGTCGGTCTCTGTTGCTTCGTCTATATGAGGATAGTTAAATGTTTGAGGAACCATTAGAACTGAGTCTTCTAAGTGATCAGGATGATCGCCAATGGAAGTGATCCATTCACGGAATTCCTGGGTAATGGCATAACTGTCTTCATAGCGCTCATTCCCGTCTAGGAGAGCGATTCTGGTGGTTGCCCAGCAGTTGGCGACGGTAAGTCGTCGTTGAAGAAATGGATTCATAAAAGGCCCCCGGTCGACCAAAGCTACATGTTGGTGGAGCGAAACGTTGTTCTTTGTTTTACAAAACCGAATTCTTCTATACAAAAAGAATTATCCCTTCAAGAAATTTGGTAATTCTGCTGCTCTCATTTTTATAACTTCCCCTGCTTTATCGTTGACTGCTTCCATAGGCAATGCTGGCCTGCTTGCTAGGCAAGAAGCTGTTCCGATTGTCGTAACTGAGGAATTGCTTTTGATTAGATATGGTTTTTCACTGGACCAATTTCTTGCATATTCCATTAGAAGTGGATCAGCAGGCGCGAAAACATAAGAAGGTTCCCTCGGGATTGATTCAGTGCAACTTCTTTCAGAGGAGATTCGGACAGTTCTAGTAATGCTTTGTAGAAACCGACTTCTCGTTACAACTGTTGTGAGATAAGCGATCACTCGAAGCCTTGAAGCATCAAATCCTTCGGAGCACATATCTACACTTACAAGCCAAAGTGCTTTTCCTTTTTGAAAAGCTGCTAGTCGAGCACTTGCTTCCGCGTCTTGAGAGTGAACTAACTCGACTTTATCTCCATTCTCTTTAAGGAAATTTGCAATGGAATTAGCATGAGGGATGTCTCTTGCTATCACCAGACCAGCAGCATTTTTATGGTGAGAACGAATCTTTTTTAGCTTTTTTGTTGCTCTAAGAATTAGTTGTACTGCAATGCTACTTTTATCTGAAAGCTTTATAGCTCTTCTAAGATTTCTAGCTCGCCAGCTTTCTCTTTCTTCACTTGATAGTGGTGAAGTTTCGCTTTCCGGAGTTCCTTGATGGCAGTGTTCGATTAAGCCATCTTGAAAATGGAACTCTAGAGGCCGTACATCTCCAGCAGCAATAAGTTCTCTAGGTTCAATACATAGGTCGGGAGTTATCTGCTCTATGAACTCACCATGAGCTTGGATACGTACTTTTTTAGCTGAGCAGAATGAAAGATTGTCGGCTCTAAAAGGAGTTCCTGTAAGGCCTAGCCTGAGTGCAGAGTCCTTAGTTACTTCAAGGAAAGTCTTCCCCCATGCTGGACTGTCTGGCTCGTTGGGGTTTACTCCGAGGTGGTGAACCTCGTCTGCAATAGTTAACAGTTTTGCAGAAGAGATTTTCTTAAGTTCTTGTTTTAGAGTTGGCAGTCTTCTTGCAGCACTTTGATAGGTTAAAACCCATCCGTCTGAATTGGAAGAAAATAGCTCTTGATCTGGACTCGCATCAATATTTGATAGTCTCAATCCAAGTATTTTTGCAGATTTTTGCCATTGACTCACTATGGAATTGCGGTGACAAAAAACTATTAAGCAGCTTAAAAGCCTTTCATCTTTCATTTTCTGAAAGCCAAGAAGAGCGCCTAGTGTTTTTCCTGCGCCTGGTCCGGCATGAACTAGTACGTCTTTTACCTCTGCCTTGTGACCAGGGGTGCATAAGCGACGACGTAAGAGCCCTATAAGCTGTTTTTGCCAAATACGTGGCTTGATAGCTTGAATAGAAGGGCTTGCTTGAAGATCAAAAGAATGTAGTGAAATGGAAGTACCCAGATATTTCTAATGTTCTAGTCATCTTTTGCTTGGTTGACATTTTTTGCAAGCTCGTAATAAGAAGTTTTTATAGTCTTGAAGTATTCTGAAAGAAATACTTCAAGACTATAAAAACCTTTCTCTTGAAGGCTCACCCAACACTTGTAAAGGTAGTCCTGGAAATATGTATGGGTATAATTAATTAACTAAGATCTGAAGCAATTACCCTTTATTCTCAAACAGCCTCAGTGTGATTGATAAGTAGTCGTTCGACCTCTGAAAGCCCTTCATTCGCAGCATTATGGGCTAATTCAAAGTCACCATCTGCATCATCCATTAACTCTGCTGCTAAGCGATCAAGAAGATCTTCCTTCCTTTCCTCAAGCATCTTGATCAGTTCATTTTCTATGAGTTTGCGTACAGCGGTGGAACGAAGGGAGTTCTCACTTGCTTCAGCAAATGTTCCTTGTACTAACTCTTGAATGAAGAGCCTATGAACTTCGCTACTACGTAAAAAGCTTTCAGTAGCATTGATAATTCCTTCAACTAGGGCCTCATCTGGCTCTGAATGCTTGCTGGCGAGTTTGAACTCCCAATCAAGGTGTTGCCGTTGCCATCCCGATGAATGGAGGCTTGGCATCACTGTTTGTGAGTAGGTGTCTACAGACATCTCATAAATTCTTTCTGCAAGACGTTCACACCACTCTTGACCATGTCCTTGAAGATTTTTCTGCATGGTTGTTCTTGAGACAGAATGACCTCCATGATGGCTATGGCAAATACCATCAGGACATTCGATCGCGGTTAAGCCCATTGAAGTAATTTTTGGGAGTTCTTAATTTTTATTAGCTAAAACATCAGCATGGGAGGACTTTCTTCAGGAAAGCTCCCGATCCTGGAGGATGACCCCGTAATCTCGCTTTGTAAAGAGCTTATTTTGTTTTGCCTAGATTGCTAATTCCAGTTGAATCAGCTCCTGGTGAGACCAGAGTCGCAGCTTCACCTGAGTCTGTGAAGAGGTTTCTTTCTCTGGGCTGTGAGGTTTTGGTCGAGAAAGGAGCTGGGATATTAGCTGGATTTATAGATGACTCTTATATCGATGTTGGTGCAGTTTTGGTTCCGAAAGGAGACTTGGAAAATTGGGCCAAAGCAGATGTCTTACTCTGTGTCCAGAGTCCACCAGTAGAAGCTTTATCCAGGTTGAAAGAAGGTGCTTTGTTAATTGGTTTATTGGCGCCTTATAACAACCCTGATCTTGTGGCATGCCTTAAGAGTGCAAAGCTTTCTGCAATGGCGTTGGAACTACTTCCTAGGATTAGCCGAGCTCAGTCAGCAGATGCACTTTCATCTCAGGCGAATGTAGCGGGCTATAAGTCAGTTCTCTTGGCTTCTGCAGCTCTTGACCGCTATTTCCCGATGTTGATGACGGCGGCTGGTACTGTTCAGCCTGCGAAGGTTGTGATTTTGGGAGCAGGAGTTGCAGGTCTGCAGGCAGTTGCTACCGCAAGACGTTTAGGTGCGGTTGTTTATGTAAGTGATATTCGCCCAGTCGTTAAAGAACAGGTTGAATCTTTGGGTGCAAGGTTCATTTCTCCTCCTCTAATGGATGAGAAACCAGGAGAGTCAGGTGGATACGCTAAACAAGCATCAGACTCATTTTTAGCGGCACAACGCCAGCAGTTATCTGATCATTTGGCTGAAGCTGATGTGGCTATATGCACAGCTTTGGTTCCTGGGAAGAAGGCCCCGCGCTTAATCAGTGAAGATATGTTAGATCGAATGAGACCAGGCTCTGTAGTAGTTGATCTAGCGGTTGCTCAGGGTGGCAATTGTGCGGACACAAGAACAGGTGAAACGGTTGTAAGGAATGGTGTGAAGTTAATAGGGGCATCAGATTTGCCTTCTACTATTCCAAATCATGCAAGTTCGCTCTATGCCAGAAATCTTTTGTCTTTACTAGAGCCATTCTTTAAGAAAGATGAGTTTTGCTTAAATACAGAAGATGAATTAGTCGCAGGTTGCTTGATTAGTAATAAAGGGGTTATTAGTCATGATGATTTCATTAATTCAGGAGGTCAAAACTAATGTTTAGCTTCAGTGAGGCCTTATGGGTACTTCTTTTAGGCAGTCTTCTTGGCTTGGAATTAATCGGGAAGGTTCCACCTACTTTGCATACTCCACTCATGAGTGGAGCTAATGCTATTTCAGGCATCACAATGTTGGCAGCACTAACTTTAATAATTAAAGCTGGTGGTAATAACTATTTATTGTTGATGGGCTCTTTAGCTCTTGGATTCGCTTTGTTTAATGTGATAGGAGGCTTCCTTGTTACTGACAGGATGCTTGCAATGTTTAGCCGTAAGACCAATCGTGCAAGGGGCAAGCGTTCATGATCTCTGCTGCAACCTTTAAGTATTTCATTGAACTTTTTGCTGTCTTGCTGCTTGCTTTAGGAATTAAAGGCCTTTCTAAAGTTAGCTCTGCGCGAAAGGCAAATCGACTCGCTTCAGTCGCAATGGCTTTAGCTGCTGTTGGTGTTTTGGTTAGTTCTCTTGGAGGAGGGGGGATATCTCCTGAATCTTGGGTTTGGATAATTATTGGCAGCGGAGTTGGTGGCTTATTGGGAGCACTTACAGCTCAGAGGGTGCCTATGACAGCAATGCCAGAGACGGTTGCTTTGTTTAATGGATGTGGAGGTATGTCCTCTTTGCTTGTCGCAATAGGGGTCGCATTGTTTCCATTGGAGGGCTCAGACGCACTTGAGAAATCATTCATAGAGAGTATTTCCATAATTATTTCTGTGTTTGTTGGGGCTATTACTTTTAGTGGTTCCATCGTTGCAATGGCGAAGTTGCAGGGTTGGCTCTCGACCCCTCATTGGATGCAAAGCAAGTTACGTCACGGAATAAATATTGTTTTTGTAGTTATGTCTTTGGTTGCAGCTTTCGAGCTGTATCGAGGTGGGAATACAGGCCTTTGGTTGCTGGTGATCTCATCCGCTTTTCTTGGAATAGGGGTCACGATGCCCATTGGAGGGGCAGATATGCCTGTAGTCATTTCTTTGCTTAATAGTTACTCAGGCGTTGCAGCAGCAGCAGCTGGCTTTGTGATGAAGAGTCAACTACTCATAGTTGCTGGAGCAATGGTGGGTGCCGCAGGCTTGATTTTGACTCAGGTTATGTGCAAAGGAATGAATAGATCTCTGTTGTCTGTCCTGTTTGGTGGAGCTTTAGGTGTTGCTACCTCTCAAGAAGGAAATGCCAGTAATGAATATGTCAATATCACAAGTTGCACGGTGGAAGAATGTGCTTTAACTATGGAAGCGGCTGAGAGAGTCGTCGTCGTTCCTGGTTATGGTCTTGCGGTTGCGCAAGCTCAGCACACTCTTAGGGAAGTAACTCGAGTTCTCGAAGCTGGTGGTATTGAAGTTTCTTATGCAATTCATCCTGTTGCTGGTCGTATGCCTGGACACATGAATGTTTTACTTGCTGAGGCTGATGTTCCCTATGATCAACTCAAGGAGATGGATGTTATTAACCCAGATTTTCCTGCTACAGATGTTGTTTTGGTCTTAGGAGCTAATGATGTTGTAAATCCACAGGCAAAGAATGACCCAACTTCTCCACTTTATGGCATGCCAGTTTTGGATGTGCAAGAAGCACGAACAGTATTTGTGGTTAAAAGAGGCATGAGTGCTGGTTACTCAGGTATCAAGAATGATTTATTTGAATTACAAAATACCTCAATGGTATTTGGTGATGCCAAAAAAGTTTTGGGAGACTTGTTAGTTGAATTGAAGGAGTTGGGAGTTAGTGGTAAAGGTTGATCAAGGGTTTTTAGAACATCTTGGGATGCTTCCCTTTGAGACTCGATTCCCTTGGATTAATGGAGACCTACAGACCCTTAGAGATACCTTTGCTAGAGATAATTTGTCGAAAGAAGCAGGCCATTTCATCCAAATACCTGTACCTTCATTGCCAAGTGGCTTGGCTGGTGCAGGTCACTTATTGGCATTCCTTGATCTCCCAAAAGACCTTTTAAATATTCGTGCTCTGGTTCTGATCCTCCATGGACTTGGTGGTTCCAGTAGTCGCCATGGTTTGAGGCGCATGTCTTGTTCACTTGTTGATGCAGGCTTTGCAGTTTTAAGATTAAATTTAAGAGGGGCTGACCCCGGTCGCCATCTCGCAGGTGGTACTTATGCAGCTGAATGTAATAGTGACCTGCTTCCTGTATTGCGTATAGCTAGGCATTTGTCTGAAATGCTTGGGCAAATAGCTATTAGAAGAAATAGATTAATTCCTTTATTTGGAGCTGGCATTTCTCTAGGAGGAACTATCTTGCTAAATGCTTGTTTGCATAAACATATAGGTCAAAATGACTTTCAAGATCCAGTTTTAGATGGATTGATTTGTGCAAGTAGCCCTTTGGACTTAGCTCTTTGTAGTCAGTCGATTGAGCTCCCTAGGAATAGGCTTTATCAACGGTGGCTGTTGAATAGACTAGTGAGACAAACTCTGGCTGACCCTTTTGTTGTCAGTCCTTTTGAAAGAAAGCGTCTTGAAGCAACTGACCATAAAGTGAGGTTTCCCCCTAGAACTATTCGTGAATTTGATGAAGTAATTACAGCTCCCAGGTGGGGATACACTGATGTTGATTCTTATTACTTAGGAGCATCACCATTGCCTAAACTTCTCAATGGCTCTAGTGATCTTCCTCCAACTCTTATTTTGCAGGCCATTGATGACCCTTGGGTACCTGCAAAGTCAGCTAGTACATTGCTCGAAAAAGTCTCATTGGATAAGAAGTCTCATTTGCAGATTCTTCTGACTTCAAGAGGAGGTCATAACGGCTTTCATGGGCAGGATGGCTGTTGGGGCGATGAATTAGTTAAAAGTTGGTTTCTAAAGTTAGAGGAGGATATAGTTACTTTTTGAGGTCACTAATAAATATAAGTCAGATTATTTTGAATAATCAAGATCTCAATCTGGATTTTGATTTGAAATAGGGAATAGACAAGTAATTGTTGCTAGGCGGTAGAAAATGATAATTATTCACTCTCTATGAATTCTTTTTAACTACTTCTCTAATTATTTCCCTCGCCCAAAAATCTACCTCAAGAATTTCATCTAGATTTGGTTTAATGTTTAAATCCCGCTTGTGAATCTCGCAAGCTCTCTCGATCATTTTTGGGATTTCTATAAACTGAATCTTTTCTTTTAAAAATTGATCTACAGCCTCTTCATTGGCAGCATTTAAAACTGCAGGCATGGTTCCTCCTATTCTGCCTGCAGAATATGCAAGTTGCATGCATGGATATTTTTCAGTATCAGGACTTTTGAAGGTGAGTTTTTCTATTTTTGTGAGGTCTAATCTTTCCCATGGTGTATGAAGACGTCTTGGCCAACTCATGCAATATAAAATTGGTAATTTCATATCTGGCCAACCTAACTGGGCGAGAACTGATGAGTCTGCTAGCTCAATCATTGAGTGAATGATACTTTGCGGATGTATAACTATTTCAATGTGCTCATATTCAAGGCCAAATAAATAGTGTGCTTCGATTACTTCTAAGCCTTTATTCATTAGGGTTGCGGAATCTACTGTAATTTTTTTCCCCATGCTCCAATTAGGATGACTAGTTGCATCTTTGACGGTTGCCTGTTCAAGGTCTTTGGTTGACCAGTCCCGGAATGCTCCACCTGATGCTGTGAGTTGGATACGTCTTAGGCCAGGGGTAGGGATACCTGTTGAAAGCCTGGCATTGTCTGCCCAGGGTGTTCCTTGGAGACATTGAAAGATGGCCGAGTGTTCTGAATCTGCAGGGAGTAGGCGACTCCCACTTTTTTTTAATTCCGGTAATACGACTGGTCCAGCTGCAATAAGGGTTTCTTTATTGGCAAGCGCCAGATCTTTCCCTGCGCGGATGGCTGAAAGGGTGGGCAGTAGCCCTGCACACCCCACTATCCCTGTAACGACTAAGTCTGTCTTGTCCCATCCAGCAACGGTGTTTAAGCCTTCTATGCCTCCTGTTAATTGAGGAAGCTTTGTTTGGCTCTCATTAGGTGAATTATCATTTAGCCTGCTCTTTAATTCAGGTAAGAGTGAAGCGTCTGCTAGAGCAACGATTTCTGGATTGTGAGTTTGTATTTGTCTGACAAGTAGGTCTAGGTTTCGTCCTGCTGTCAGACCTACTACCTTGAATTGCTCAGGAAATTCTTCGGCTATTTGAAGTGTTTGTGTACCTATTGAACCTGTAGAGCCTAGAACGCTTATGGACTTCACACTCTTCATGCAGCTAATACCAGTCTCCCATCACAAGGACTAATCTCAGTAGGAATATCTCCAATTAATTTGGAGTTACAAAGGAGTAGCAATGGCTGTTAGAGAACATTGGCGTTCTGGCACTGGCTTTGTGCTTGCAGCAGCAGGGAGTGCCGTTGGTCTTGGCAATTTATGGGGCTTTGCATATAGAGCTTCACAGGGAGGAGGTGCTGCCTTTGTTTTTTTATACCTTTTGATTGTTTTAGTTGTTTGTTTGCCAGTACTGGTTGCAGAGATGGTTTTAGGCCGCAGCACTGGGAAGAGTCCTTTATTGGCACCTAGCTATGCAGCAGGGACTCGTTGGCAAGCTATGGGTTGGCTTTTCGTTGTTGCATCCTGCGGAATTCTGGCTTTTTATGCAGTTTTGATGGGCTGGACAGCCGAGACTCTTTTTCAGTCTTTGTTTTATGGCTTGCCAGCAGATATGGATCAGGCCCGAGCTCTTTTTACGAAAGTAAGTAGTGGAAATAGTGTGTTAGCGGGGCAACTTTTCAGTCTTGTTTTGACTGCAACTGTTGTTTCAGCGGGAATCCGAGGAGGGATAGAGCGCTTGACTAGATGGTGTATGCCTTTGCTTTTTGCATTGCTTATTTGCCTTGCTTTTTGGGCGGCAACTCTTTCTGGTGCTTTTGAAGGGTACAAAACATTCTTATTTCGTTTCGAGCTAGATCAGCTTTTCGATTCTTCTACTATTAGAAATGCCTTTGAACAAGCCTTTTTCTCAATTGGTACTGGCATAGGATGCTTAATGGCTTATGCGGCATACTTGGATCGTCGGAATCACTTACCTCGTGAAGCGGTAGCTGTTGTGGGAATGGATACAGCTGTTGGTTTACTTGCAGGGATGGTTACATTTCCCATTGTTATGAGCTTCGGATTGAAAGATGTAATCACCAAAGAAACAATAGGGACACTTTTTATAGCACTTCCAACAGGACTTTCTTCATTAGGAAGTACTGGTCGTTTAGTTGCTGTTGTTTTCTTTGCTCTCGCTTACATAGCTGCTCTTACTTCGGCTGTTTCATTACTTGAGGTTCCAGTTTCTTGCTTGATGGACAGGCTCAACTGGACGAGGAGGCGTGCTGTTTGGATCTCTATGACTCTTGTTTTCCTATTAGGTCTTCCAGCAGTAAAAATACAAGGAGTTCTTGATATATACGTTGCTGTTTTTGGTGGACTGCTGTTGGTTCTAGGGGGTTTTTATTAGCATTGTTAGTTGGATGGGTTGTTCCAAGAAGGTTTGATGAAGACTTGGCTTGTTGTGAGACTCCAGTTGGGGTTAGAAGGTTTCTTAAATTTATGCTTAGATGGGTTTCACCTCCAGTAGTTGCTTTTGGGTTGATAGTTAGTGTGATAGACCTTTTCTAGACACTAGAAACTGTTAAATTGCCTTAGGAAAAGTTGATTTATAATATTATTTAGTTTTTGTCTTGAGAAGAATTATATGCGAACCCAACTGGTTTCCCCATCGGATTTATCAATTAAATCAATTCCTTGCTCTTTGAGGTCTTGTCTGATTTTATCTGCCTTGCCATAATCACGTAATCGTTTTGCTTCTTTCCGTCTCGCAATAGCCTCTTTGATGTAATTTTCTAAGGGTATATCTGAAGGTGATTTAGTAGTTTCGGCAAAGAAGCCTAATACCCCAGAAAAGTGAACAAGAGTTTTCCATTGCTTATATAGATTTTCGCTCTCTCTTCCCTGAAGTTTGTCTAGTTCTCCTTGATTTATTTTGGTTGCAAGGGAATGTAGAGGACGAGCTAAATCAAAGAGGAAGGCTAAAGCTGCAGAAGTATTCATGTCGTCGTCCATAGCTGTTGTGAATTCTTTGCAGATTTCTGTCGTTCGGTTATCAAAAGGGAGTTCGGAGTTTTTAATGGCACCCTGATTCTGATTACTTGAAGAGACCTCAGGCCATTCCAGAAAATCTTGAAATATATTTCCTACACAGAGGGCTTTATTCAGCCTTTTCCATCCAGCTGCAGCTGCCTTTAGAGCATCACCAGTGAAATCTAGAGGCTTTCTGTAATGGGCTTGCAAGATAAATAGCCTTAGTGTCATAGGGGACACACCATCTTCAAGAAGTGCTCTAATAGTTGTGAAATTACTGAGAGATTTACTCATTTTTTGGCCATTTACATTGACCATTCCATTGTGTAACCAATAGCGTGCAAGTTCTTTATTGGTAGCTGCTTCAGATTGCGCTATTTCATTTTCATGATGAGGAAAGATTAGGTCTGCTCCTCCTAGGTGGATATCGATAGTATTACCTAGGACTTCTCTTACCATTGCAGAGCATTCTATATGCCAGCCTGGACGTCCATATCCCCATGGTGATTGATAGCTTGGTTCCCCTTTCTTTGCTTGCTTCCATAGAGCAAAATCATAAGCACTCTTCTTTTTAAAAGATTCTTCTTGTGATATTCGTCCATCAGCATTGAGTTGTTGTTCGTTGAGATCACGCTTACTAAGTTTGCCATAGCCAGAATGCTTCATCACTGAAAAGTAAACATCTCCGTCTATTGAGTAAGCCATCCCTTTTGCTTCTAGTTCTTTAATAAGAGTGAGGATGCTATCTAGGCATTTTGTAGCGCGAGGCATCTGATCTGGCTTAAGAATACCTAGGGCATCCATATCTTCATGAAATGCTTGAATGTAACGCTCGCTGATTTCCTCCATGCTGCAATCCTCAAGAGTGGCTTTTTTGAGGATCTTGTCGTCTATGTCAGTGAAGTTTTGGACAAAGTTGACTTTGTAGCCTTGCCAAATGAAATAACGGCGCAAAACGTCCCAAGCTATATAGCTGCGTGCATGGCCTAGGTGGCAAAGGTCATAAACAGTTACCCCACAACAATAGATGCTCACCTGATTTGGGAGGATCGAACGGAAGGTCTCAGTTCGACGAGTGAGAGTGTTTGTTAGCCGTAAGGACACATGCTTGGTGAAACATTACCTGAGGCTAAGACCACAGATACTTTTGCTTCTTAAATCTAATAACAAATTCTAGGAAAAGTGTCTTTGAGTCTTTTTTGAGTCTAGTGCTCCACAATCTCTATCCCTTCCTTAAACCGATTTCATGAAAAAATAATGAATGAAAGTAGTATGC
>QCKN01000021.1 GCA_003215295.1 Prochlorococcus sp. AG-409-P03
GGCCTAACACCCCAAGTAGCCCATATGCTTTGGCTACCCTTCCCAATGCTGCTTGTTCTTGTTGCAGCGGTAGTAGGTGTTCTAGTTACTGTTTGGCTCGAACGAAAGATTTCGGCAGCAGCCCAACAGCGAATTGGGCCTGAATATGCAGGCGCCCTAGGGATACTCCAACCAATGGCAGATGGATTGAAGCTACTCGTCAAAGAAGATGTGATCCCAGCTAGAGCTGATTCAACGTTATTCACACTAGGGCCAGTCCTGGTTCTAGTGCCAGTAATACTTTCTTGGCTAATAGTTCCCTTTGGCCAAAACTTACTCATAAGCAATGTAGGAATAGGAATCTTTTTATGGATAGCACTAAGCAGCATTCAACCTATTGGACTATTAATGAGCGGATATGCATCCAACAATAAGTATTCTTTGCTCGGTGGTTTGAGGGCTGCAGCACAATCAATAAGTTATGAAATTCCTCTTGCTCTGTCAGTTTTAGCAGTTGTCATGATGAGCAATTCTTTAAGCACAGTTGATATTGTTAATCAACAAAACACTTTAGGACTGCTTAGCTGGAATATATGGCGACAACCAGTAGGGTTCCTGATCTTCTGGATATGTGCGCTTGCAGAATGCGAACGGCTTCCTTTTGACCTACCTGAAGCAGAAGAAGAACTAGTAGCCGGATATCAAACCGAATATGCAGGAATGAAATTCGCCCTATTTTATTTAGGGAGTTATATCAACCTAGTGCTCTCAGCACTATTGGTAACCGTGCTCTACCTAGGTGGTTGGGGTTTCCCAATCCCAGTTGAATGGTTTGCTGATTGGGTGGGGCAATCAACTGAAAGCCCTCTCATTCAAATAATCACTGGCTCGCTAGGCATTGCAATGACTGTCCTCAAGTCATATCTATTAGTGTTCCTCGCAATTCTGCTGAGATGGACAACTCCAAGAGTCCGAATAGACCAGCTACTTGACCTTGGCTGGAAATTCCTCTTACCAATTTCTTTAGTTAATTTACTAGTCACAGCATCGTTAAAGCTTGCATTCCCAATCGCTTTTGGAGGGTAAAACGATTAGACTGCTACCAACCAGTGGGTAGTTTTACTTAAACGCATCTCAAAACTTGTAAGATTTGAGAAATGCTCACTTCCTACTACTTCCAGTAGTTAATCGCATGTTGAGTTTCCTGAAAAAAGTTGCTGATTACACGCGCGAAGCGGTTGATGCTGCCAAGTATCTGACTCAAGGTCTTGCCGTAACTTTTGACCACATGGGACGGCGACCAATCACCGTACAGTACCCATACGAAAAGTTAATACCCTCAGAACGTTATCGAGGGAGAATCCACTACGAATTTGATAAATGCATAGCCTGCGAGGTTTGTGTCAGGGTATGCCCAATCAACCTCCCTGTGGTTGATTGGGTGATGAACAAAGAAACAAAAAAGAAAGAATTGCGAAATTATTCCATTGACTTCGGAGTATGTATATTTTGTGGAAATTGTGTCGAATATTGTCCAACAAATTGCTTGTCTATGACAGAGGAGTATGAACTTGCTGCTTTTGATCGTCATAGCCTGAACTTTGACAATGTCGCTCTTGGGCGCTTGCCAACAAGTGTTACGACGGATCCGTCAGTACAACCACTGCGTGAACTTGCATATCTGCCTGCAGGGACTATGGATCCTCATGATGTCTCACCAACAAAACCAAGAGCAGGAAAACTACCTCATGAAATGCTTCCTCTAATACAAAACAAACCTAACTCAGAGAGCCAGACGAAATAATGAATAATATTCCTGAATTAGAAACGGGCTAAATATGAGTATTGCCAACTCTACTGAAATTATTTGCTTCGTTGTTCTTGGAACAATCGTAGTCTTAGGGAGTTTAGGTGTTGTCTTACTTGAAAATATTGTCTACTCCGCTTTCTTATTAGGAGGTGTTTTCATGGCTGTAGCTGGCCTCTACCTACTTTTAAATGCCAGTTTTGTTGCAGCAGCACAAGTACTAGTTTATGTCGGAGCTGTAAATGTTTTAATACTGTTTGCAATCATGCTTGTCAACAAAAGAGAAACACTTAAACCAATCAAAGGGTTACGTTTTAGAAAGATTCTATCTGGGGGCATTTGTGCAGGGCTGTTAGCATTATTAATTCGTGTAGATATAACTACTCCTTGGTCAATAACAAAATCAATCTCTATTGGCGAACAGGCAACCGAACGAATTGGTGAGCATTTATTTACTGACTACCTTTTACCTTTTGAGCTTGCTTCAGTACTATTACTAATGGCAATGATCGGTGCAATTGTTTTAGCACGCAGAGATGTTCTAACAACCGATATAGGAACTGGAGACTCTGTTAATCAAGGCCTAATAGAAAAATCAAGCACACCTCTATTAATAGACAAACCATCTCCGGACTAGATTTCAAACCTAATCAACTCTTCACATCTATCATAAGAAGAAACCATGCCTGAGACTCCTCTGATTACTATTCCCTTAGAAGCTTATCTATTCCTAGCATCAATACTATTTTGCATAGGTGTATGGGGACTAATAAATAGCCGCAATGCTGTTCGAGTACTTATGAGCATAGAGTTGATGTTAAATGCAGTGAATATCAATCTAATGGCCTTCTCCTCTTTTTTAGATGGTGAATTAATTCGAGGTCAAGTATTTACAGTATTTGTTATTACAGTAGCAGCAGCAGAGGCAGCCGTTGGTTTAGCAATCCTCCTCTCCTTATATAGAAATCGAGTAACGGTTGACATGGAAAGTTTTAATCTTCTGCGTTGGTAGGTTAATCCAAGAATGCATCTAGATTTAGTCTGGGTAATTTTCCGTGCTGATAGCCAAACTGCGGAACAACAGGCATTTAAGTGCGTTACAGAACTAGAATCAAAAGGTGCCAAAGTTTTAACTGCTATTAGTAAATTTTCAAATAAAATTTACTCAACTCTTTTTCAATCAAGCAATCAATTACCTGACTTAGTAGTTGTACTAGGTGGTGATGGAACCGTACTAAGTGCCGCTCGCCATCTTGCAATCCATAACGTACCAATACTTAGTTTCAACGTAGGCGGAAACCTTGGCTTCTTAACTCATGATCAAAAAATACTTAACAGCAGAAATCTCTGGGAAAGACTTATTGAAGATCGCTTTGCAATCGACAAAAGGATGATGCTTCAGGCAAGTCTAGATCGGTTAAATCAATCCAATTCCTTGATCAAGTCTTCTTCAAGTCAGAACCAAAAAGAAGTAAATCAGTACTGGGCTCTAAATGATTTCTATCTTCGGGCCGACCAAGATGAAGTATCCCCTACATGTGCGCTCCAGCTAGAAATTGACGGGGAGGCAGTCGATCAATACAAGGGAGATGGGCTTATCCTCTCGACACCTACAGGATCCACAGCCTATGCAATGGCCACTGGAGGGCCAATTCTTCACCCAGGAATAGAAGCCATAATTGTCAGCGCAATATGCCCCATGAGTCTTTCAAGTAGGCCTGTAGTTGTTCCTGCAGCATCGCAGATTGTGATCCAACCCCTAGGGGATAGGACTCGCAAAGTAAAGCTCTGGCAAGACGGTGCTAGTGGTACATCTCTAGAACCAGGTGATCGCTGCATAATTCAAAGATCACAACATCATGCCCACATGGTCGTACTTGAAGAGAGCCCCTCTTACTACAGAACTCTGACCCAGAAACTCAGATGGGCTGGCAGCATTACAAACAATCCAAAAACTAACTATTAAGTAAGAACATGTCCATTGAAATTGAAAGACGCTTTCTTGTATCTGGAGAAGCATGGAGAAAACTGATCAAGAAAGCAGAAAATTTTCGGCAGGGTTACTTGACGACAGGAGTTGAAAACTGGACTGTGCGAATAAGAATTATTGAAAATAAGAGTGCCCTTTTAACAATTAAGTCAGCAGCTGAGGGAATTGCAAGACACGAATTCGAATACCCAATATCACTAGATGATGCTGAATCAATATGGAGCCTTGTAAAGCACAAATTGATTAAAACCCGATACGAAATCAATCTCAGCGGAGGAAAGTGGGTTGTTGATTGCTTCAAAGGGGAGAATGAACCACTAATACTTGCAGAAGTCGAATTACCCTCAATTGAAACTCTGATCGAGCAACCTGAGTGGTGCATAGAGGAAATAACCGGACAAAACCAGTGGAGCAATGCATCTTTAGCAAAAAAATCCCTTTTGGATTGGCCTATCAAAGATCGACAGGCAACCGAATAGAACCACAAAAACGGCGATCCTTTAGATTGTCTTTATGTTTGAGCTCAAGTTGAGCTAACTGCAAAATTTTGTTTGGACTTTATGACACCGATGGGATTCTCCGCTTTACAGGCATAGACCGTGAGGCTTGCTTGGCATATGCAGAGTTATTTGAACTCCACTCAGTGGAATGCTGCTTAATGCCCCTTCCTGAACCCACCCCACTCGCGGAGAGGGTCAGAGTTCAGAAGAAGGCTCGTCAGGCAGTGAGCAACAATTAAAGCCATCACGGCAAATCTTGCCGTGATCCATGGCCCAGTTGAGTAAGGCAACCCGATTCTTAGATCCCGTTTTAGTAAACATATTGCTGACATGGTTATCAACAGTTCTTTTACTAATAGTGAGCTTTTCAGCGATTTCCTGGTTGGTCAGCCCATCTGCAACAAGTTCAATAATCTCCATCTCCCTAGCAGAGAGGGTCATATGAGCTGTATTAGAGATTTCGCTCGACAATATGTCCTCCATCTCAACTCTGCAGATTCATATTAGGCAGACTAAAGGTTCGGTGATAATCCATAGTTAGTAATCTACGAGCAAAGGGATTTGAGGTCAGCCCTACAACGATCCATTGAATCGGCAGGAGTGTCTATCACTGCTGAGATCATGCCCCCCAGAGGGGCAGATCCGACCCAGTCGATTGCCAAAGCTAAAAAGCTTGCAAGTCATGTGCATGCATTCAACGTGACTGATGGGAGCAGAGCAGTCATGCGAATGAGCAGTCTTGCTCTTTGCAAATTGCTATTAAGCGAAAACCTCGAACCTGTTCTACAGCTCGCGTGTAGAGATCGCAATCGTATTGCTCTACAAGGAGAGCTTTTAGGTGCAAGTGCTCTTGGCATTAAAAATGTTCTCTGCCTAACCGGAGATCCTGTTCGAGTAGGAGATCAACCTGATGCAAGACCTGTAAATGACTATTCCTCAATTTCCTTGATCAGACAAGTAACAGCTCTCAATCACAACCAAGATCCTGTTGCAGGAACATTGCCCGACGGAGCACCACAACTCTTTCCAGGAGCAGCAGCAGACCCTAATTGCCATAGTTTCAATGGTCTCAGAAGACGCCTGGAACAAAAAAAGGATGCCGGAGCAAGGTTTCTTCAAACACAAATGGTTATGGAACCAGAAGTACTAGAAAGGTTTTGCAATCAAATAGCAAAACCTTTAGAGCTTCCCGTCTTAGCTGGTGTTTTCCTTCTGAAGTCTGCCAAAAATGCTCTTTTCATTAATCGCGTCGTGCCTGGGGCTTGCATCCCTGAGACACTGATCAAGCGCCTAGAAGACTCCAAGAACCCAACTGCAGAAGGGGTAAAAATTGCAGCAGAACAAGTCAAAAGTTACATTGGAATCTCTAAGGGAATACATTTAATGGCTATCAAGGCGGAAGAGCTCATTCCGGAAATCCTTGATCAAGCAGAAGTTAGCTTGCTGCAGCAGTAAGGTCTGTTCCTAGCAATTCAGCCATAGCCTTTTGTTGAGGAGACGGCTCAACTAAATCTTGTCTTCTTGAATCAGTAATAAGCCAGTCCAGAGCAGCTTCTTGAAGGTCAAAATGATTTCCATTTTTCCCTACACAATATCTTCCAAAAACAAGTTTCTCAACTAGTTGCACTCCTGGGCCAATACGGGAATAGTCGAAAATAATTGAATTATCAATTGTTGCTCCTTCACAAATACAACAACTGGGGCCAATCATTGAAGGGCCAATAATTGTTGCACCATCCTCGATTCTTGTCATTCCACCAACATATATGGGCCCCTTCACATTAATTTTGTCCCAATTAGCAGCAACGTTTAAACCTGCATAAATTCCAGGTTGAACCTCCTTACCAGGGATTCCGACTTGCCTAACTTCTCCTAATAGGACACTCCTTATTGCCTTCCAATAATCAGGAACCTTACCAATATCAACCCACTCAAAGTCCATGGGCAATGCATAAAATGGAGCTCCCATTTCAACTAACTTAGGAAATAAATCTGATCCAATATCGAATGGTTGCCCAGATGGAATATGGTCAAATATTTCGGGTTCAAAAAGATAGATACCTGTGTTAATAGTGTCGCTTAAAGCAATATCGATAGAAGGTTTTTCCTGAAATGCCTTCACCCTATCCCCCTCATCTGTGACTACCACCCCGTAGCTACTGACTTGATCTTTTGGAACTCGTTTAGTGATAAGGCTCGCCAAAGCACCTTTTTCCCGGTGACGTCTAACAGCCTCGGTCAAGTCAAGGTCTATAAGTGCATCTCCACATAGAACAACAAAAGTATCATCAAAAAATTGTTGGAAATCTTGAATCTTTTTCAAGCCTCCAGCTGAACCAAGCGCATCACCAATGAGTTCTCCGTCTTCAATGCGACCTTCAAAGCTATAGGCAATTTCCACTCCAAAGCGCTGCCCATCACGAAAATAATTCTCAATTTCTTCGGCCAGGTGAGAAACATTAACCATGACTTCTTTGAAATGATGCTCTTTAAGCAACTCCAACAGAAACTCCATGACGGGCTTCTGAAGGATGGGAATCATGGGTTTAGGGATCACGTGGGTGATCGGCTGGACTCGTGTTCCTTTGCCGGCCGCCAGGATCATCGCCTTCATAGGGCGTTGTAGGCCTCAGCTATCAAGACAACATAGACCCCAACCAAGACAAGGATCTACGCTGCAGCCGGCGAAGCATCTGGCACGTTGACAGTACGGAGTGGCAACTGAGTAATTGTGCCTGGCGCCAAGATCCTCTTAAGGCGCAATGGAGAGTAAAGCGAAGCCCCTTGCTCAAGTTCAATTTTCCCTTGTGAGCAAAGAAAAAGTAACGCCCAAAATACACCTACTCGATCAGTATCCAAATCAGCCGATGCTTCCTGCGCCCAATTGACTACGACGTCCTCAAAGTCAACCCAATGCAAAGCTTGTTCCCAACAATTCAAGAAAACCCCTAACGCAGCTGTTGTCTCAGGCAGTTTCTCCCGATGAGCTAAGGCAGTCACCTGAGCAATTGCTTCCCTCTCGCTATATCGTCTATTACGTTGTCGCCTTCGATTATTTAGCTCATCAGACTCAAGATGTTCTGCAATCGATTCAAGTTGTTCGATCAGTTCACCAAGACTTACAGGTCTCTTCAGTGGTGGTGGAGCGACAGGCCTGCGAAGAAGATGACGTTCTGGTCGACTTGGAAAGTCAAAGTTTGAATCAAGCCAGCCTTGATCAGCAAGGTCTACGTCAAAACTATCTTCAAAAAGAGGTTCCACTGGAAATGTCTCAGATTCAAGAACCTCTGCTTTAAGACCCACTAATACCGATGCTGCCAAAAAAGCCTCACTGCTCTCTGCTAAATCCCTCTCAAAACTGCCACCATGCTTTCGCAAATGAGCCGAGACCCTCTGCGGCACTTCAATTCGTTGCCGAAGCTGGTCTAGAAAGCCATCTACAACAGGAATAACATCAACATCCCATGGGTCAATCTCCCCTCTTTCAGCGGCATCTTGCAGAAGTCTTATCGCAAGACGAGCCCCTGATTCAGTTCCTTTTTTTAGACCATCCAGCGGCAATGTAAAAGTGAGTCTTCCAGCAAGGTATCGATTGTGAGGGTGATATGCCAGGGGATAGCAACCTTTCAGATAAAGAAGGAATCTGTGTCATCATCCAGCTAACTTTACTGTTTCAACTAAAAACCTACTGAAATTAGTCTCTTATTTCTAAAATAAATCAAAGAAATAGACACAATTACTAAACCTAAAGCAACGGATTTTTTGCAAAGAGAATTCATATTTGATAGTCAGTAACTTGCCTAAAAGTATCTTGCAATAGAAGAAAATTGATGTCTCCTTCCTTTGATCACTCAATCTATCCTAGGAGCAGAAATGAAAGAAGGAACAATATTTGCACTTCTAATAATAGGAGCCGCAGGTTTATTAAGTCTTTCTATCGCCCTCAGATCTCTCTTAACCAATGCTTCAATAGATGCACTATAGCTGTCTGTCATTAAGCGTGGATAAAGCCCAATCCCAATAATGGGGATTAAGAGACAGCTAATAATATAAATCTCTCTAGGCTCGGCATCAACCAGCTTTGCATTAGAAACAAGTTGAGCATTCTCCTTTCCAAAGAAAATCTCTCTCAGCATAGAAAGTAAGTAAATAGGTGTAAGAATTACTCCTATCGCTGCTAAACCAGCCATAACTATTCTAAAAGGCAAGGTATATGCTTCATCAGTCACAAAACCTGCAAACACCATTAACTCCGAGACAAATCCACTCATTCCTGGCAAAGCCAAAGATGCCAAAGAGCAAACTGTCCAAAGTGCAAACATAATCCTCATCTTTTGACCAACACCTCCCATCTCATCAAGTTGCAGAGTATGGGTTCTGTCGTAAGTTGCACCAACAAGAAAAAACAAGCTGGCCCCAATTAATCCATGGCTAACCATTTGCAACATTGCTCCACTAGTACCTAATGAACTAAAACTACCTATGCCAATCAATACAAAGCCCATGTGACTGATTGAGCTATATGCAATTTTTCGTTTTAAATTCCTCTGCGCGAAAGATGTTAACGCTGCATAAATAATGTTCACAACTCCTAAAACTATTAACAAGGGAGCAAATTGTGCATGAGCTTCAGGTAAAAGTTGCGCATTAAAACGTAAAAGCGCATAACCTCCCATCTTTAAGAGGATTCCCGCCAAAAGCATATGAACAGGAGCTGTAGCCTCACCATGCGCATCGGGTAGCCATGTATGCAAAGGGACTATGGGTAACTTGACGCCAAAGGCAATTAGTAGCCCTGCATAACAAAGCAACTGGAAGCCAGTTCCGAAATTCTGTTCGGCAAGATGCGTATATTCAAAATTTGGAGCACCTCCGCCAAAAAAGCCCATTGCCAGTGCTGCTAACAAAATAAATAAAGAGCTACCAGCGGTATACAAAATGAATTTTGTTGCAGCATACTGACGCTTTTTCCCTCCCCAAATAGCTAGCAAAAGATAAACCGGCAACAACTCAAGTTCCCATGCCAGGAAAAACAGAAGCATGTCTTGAACAGCAAAGACAGCTATCTGCCCACCATCCATGGCAAGAAGAAGAAAGAAAAAAAGCTTGGGCTTATATGAAACTGGCCAAGCAGCCAAGACTGCCAATGCAGTAATAAAGCTTGTAAGCAGAATTAATGGCATTGAAAGTCCATCAGCACCTACAGCCCAAGTCAATCCAAGATCTTGCAACCAATTGACTCGTTCTGCTAGCTGAAGACCTTCTTGAGCAGGGTTAAAGCCCTTCAAATAAGCTCCAATAGTGATAAGGAAAGTCACCAAGGCAACTACCAGAGCAAACCATCGCACTTGTTTACCGTCCCCTTGATCTGGAATAAAAGGAACCAATAAAGACCCAGCTATTGGGAACAAAATCGACAAACTTAACCAGGGGAAGTCTGTACTCACTTGTTGAGACACCATTCCAGCAAGAGGGGAAAGGGTTGAATTAAGGACAAACTCCAGCACCTACAAGAATCTGAGACCACTTGAAGGAGTGTAGAAATCATGAGCCATCTGACATCCCCTCGATAGGGGTTGAAACACACAAGGGAGCAATCATTGTTATCCAGGTGGAGTGCCTAAAACCCCAAAAAGTGCTACAAGCGCAATGACACCGCCAAAAACTATTAGAGCGTAGAACTGAGCTCGACCAGTCTCGAAATACTTCAGTCCTTCTCCACTGCCCAAAGTCAACAAACCTGTGAGATTAACAACGCCATCAACAACCTTTGCATCGACTTCAAGAACCTCACGTGCAAGTTTCCGGCTTCCTTTAACAAAAATCTTTTCATTGATGTCATCTAGATACCATTTATTAGAGAGAAACGAGTTGATCAAAGAGAATCTAGCGGCGATTAGTTTTGTCAAATCAAGGCGTCTTAAGTAATACGCAAAGAAAGCCACAGTAATGCCAAGAGAAGAAATTAAGACTGAAGCAAAAGCTAAAGGTATAAATTCTCCCCAATGAAAGTTTGCTGTCATTGCCACTGCCTCTTCTGGGTTTAGAAAAGTCACAAAAGCACTATTCCATGGCATCCCAAACAACCCAATAAATACTGAAGGAACAGCAAGAACTGCTAATGGAAAAGTCATTGACCAAGGCGATTCATGCAAAGCACCTTCAGTATGGTTCTCATCATCTTCAACTACTGCTCCAGCAGCCTGGAGCAATTGACTCTGAAGCTCTTTATCGTGTCCTCTAAATTGCCCTTCAAAAGTAAGAAAATAAAGTCTAAACATGTAGAAGGCAGTCATACCTGCAGTAATAAAACCAACCCCCCAAAGAACTGGGAATGTTTGAAATGCCTGCCCAAGAATTTCATCTTTACTCCAGAAGCCTGCAAGAGGAGGAATCCCACTAATTGCTATACATCCAATCAAAAAGGTTATTGCGGTTATTGGCATTTTCTGGCGTAAGCCACCCATTAACCTCATATCCTGAGCCAAAACCGGTTCATGCCCTACAACTTCTTCCATCGCATGAATCACGGAACCTGACCCTAAGAAGAGCATTGCCTTAAAAAAAGCATGGGTGACAAGGTGAAACATGCCTGCAAGAGGAGCCCCACAACCCATAGCCAACATCATGTATCCGAGTTGGGAAACAGTGCTATAGGCCAACCCCTTCTTTAAATCCATTTGTGTAAGTGCTATTGATGCACCCAAAAAACAAGTGATTGCTCCAACAATTGCAATCACTAGTTCAACACTTGGAAATTGACTGTAAAGAGGCTCTAACCGAGCCACAAGAAAAACACCAGCTGCAACCATGGTTGCAGCATGAATTAATGCAGATATCGGCGTCGGACCCTCCATTGCATCAGGGAGCCATACATGAAGAGGAAACTGTGCTGACTTCGCCATTGGCCCCATGAAAACCAATAGGCATAAAACGATTGCTGCCCAAGTTGGCACAGTTCCTAACTCAATAGCTTGCGCTAAACCATCAGCAATTTGTTGAAAATCAAAACTTTGGGTAGCCCAAAATAAACCCAGGATTCCTAAAAGAAGACCAAAATCACCGACTCTATTTACAACAAAAGCCTTCTGAGCAGCATGCGCAGCTCCTTCTCTGTCGTACCAAAAACCAACTAGCAAATATGAACACATACCTACAAGTTCCCAAAAAACATATATTTCTAAAAGATTCGGACTAACTATTAACCCCAGCATGGAGCTACTGAAAAGTGCCAAGTAAGTGAAAAAACGTACATACCCCTTGTCATGAGCCATGTAGCCATGGGAGTAAATCATTACCAACACAGCAATGGTGGTAACCAAAGCGAGCATGACAGCGCCTAAAGGGTCAACCACATATCCCATCGGTAAAACAAAGTTACCTGCACTAGCCCATACAAAGAGATGTTCTACAGGCGGTGCGCCCCCTAATTGGTCAACTAAAACTGCATAGCTCAAGACTGCTGACGCTCCCAAAGAGGTTAAGAGCGTTATTGCTACAGGCTTGCGCAACCCATTAACTGCTTGATTAAAACTAATCAAGCCAAGGCCAGTCACTAAGGCCCCAATAAGAGGGAGCACTGGGATTAACCAGGCAATTTCAGAAGCCGAGGGCATCCTGTAGTTTCAGACTCCTGCGAGTGTAGGCATTTCAGCTCAATAGTTCTTGCAAACGAGAAGCAAGAAACGCTTCTCCACCAAGTGAAATATATCGATGAATCCACCAAAACACTGCTATTGCAACAAGAATCCCCAACTGTGAAGGCCTTAGAAATTCTCTCCAATAAATTTTTTGTCGCCCTTCGAAAACAGCCAAAAAAGGGAAAACTGATGTTTCTCTTTGCAACTTCTCAAAATCATCTCCAAACTTCTCCTTAAGCCTGCGGTCTCCATGCCAAACAGCAAAAAGATGGTGACCTATAAGCCCAACAGAAGTAACCATCATGAAGCTTGTCCCTATCCACAACCCATGAGTTAGGCACCATAAAATTTGACCAATAGCTTGGGGATGGCGACTAATGCGAATTATTCCTGTTGTGTACAGTCGAACTTTAGGCTCCTGCACCGCAGGTATTTCCAAAAGGTTATAAGTTGCTGGATACAAAAATAAAAAACTTATCGCAGTTAAGACAAACACCATCAACTTAATTCCAGGAGTCCCTTGAACATTCCAAAGACGTACACCGTCATATCGGTGAGCAAGAAAATATCCAATTAAAACAACCGCTGAAGGGATGCTCAATCCTGCAAAAATCAGGCGCCAAGCCCTTGCTCCAATAAAAGCCTCTGCTTTAGAACGAAAAGCAGCCCCGCCACTATGTATGAGAGCAAAAGCGAGCAACAAGCCAAACATTACAAAACTGCTTTGGTGAGTAACTGGAAACATTTGTTCCACTTCGTAGCCTCAATAATTATTAGATGCCGACGTGACGAACTTTCCCGCTTAAAGTTTTTTTCTATTGTTGCTAGCCGGTTAACAGGCCCAAATGGCCGAACTACCTTTTACTCTCGATCAACTTCGCATCCTCCGCGCCATTGTGAGTGAGGGGAGCTTTAAAAAAGCGGCAGACACGCTTTATGTAACCCAACCTGCTGTAAGCCTGCAAATACAAAACCTAGAAAAGCAATTGGAAGTAACCCTCTTTGATCGAGCAGGGCGAAAAGCACAGCTAACTGAAGCTGGACAATTGTTACTGAATTACTGCGACAGGATTCTCAATCAATGCCATGAAGCATGTAGAGCCATTGATGATTTGCACAATCTCAAAGGAGGATCCCTAATCGTAGGTGCCAGTCAAACAACTGGCACCTACCTCATGCCAAGGATGATTGGACTATTTCGCCAGAAATACCCTGATATCAGTGTTGAACTACAAGTTCATAGCACTCGCAGAACAGGCTGGAGCGTTGCCAATGGCCAAATTGACCTTGCAATCATCGGTGGAGAGCTCCCACCGGATTTAAAAGAGCTCCTTGATGTAATCCCTTACGCAAGTGATGAGCTGGCACTAGTTCTGCCAATCAAACATCCATTAGCAAAGCTTGTTGAATTAACGAAGGAAGATCTTTACAGGCTGAACTTTGTCAGTCTAGATACACAATCAACAACTCGTAAGGTTGTTGATCAGTTACTTGCGAAGTCTGGACTAGAGGTGCAGCGCTTAAAAATAGAAATGGAACTAAATTCACTAGAGGCAATCAAAAATGCAGTTCAATCAGGCGTTGGAGCAGCTTTCCTCCCAGTTGTAGCAATCGAACGGGAAATCCAAGCAGGGACTATTCATAAGCCCAATATTGCTGATCTTGAAGTCCGTCGACAACTGAAATTGATAAGTCACCCAGCAAGGTACTGCTCTAGAGCATCTGCTGCTTTTAGAGATAATATTTTACCAGTTTTCGCAAGTCCTGAAAGTCCAGTACGACAACTAATAAATTCTGACAATATATCCCTTCAAGAAGAAAATTAATCTAGAACTGAATTGCTTCCTGGTTAACACCCACTGGATCTTCAGCAACTCCTTTGGTTATAAACTTATTCTCATTAATATCTGCCTGATATACACATCGAACGACGGGATTATCCCGAATAGAACCTATGTAAGCAAAAGTATTCATACGTTGTTTACATTCTCGTACATCCTCATTCGTAATTGCCCCCTGTTTCTGTAATACAGTCCAATTTTCTCTACGAATTACACATCCTGGCTGAAGAGCAGGTTGTGTCACAAAACTAGTTGAAGGATTAAGAGTCGTATACATCTCTACATCAATCACAAAAGCACTAGCACCCCACTGCCTACAAAACTCTGGGTCAGGGACAGCCATATCAAGCTGCTGTTGACTAGCAATATTCCCCTGACCACCCTGGGTCGTACTTGTAATTGCACTTCCAATACCGACCCCAACCACAAGAACCCCTGCTAAAACAGCAATAGAACCTGTGTTCATTTTTACGCCGCCGCCTTGAGTTTCCGAACCAGAACGAGGGGGAGAAGCGTATCTACCAGGCCGATAAGAATCTCTAGAGGCGTAGGAGCCTCTTCTAGAGGCACTAGCAGAGGATTCTGAACGACCTGGCCTTCGGTTGTATGGAGGAGGCGTCACAACAGCTCAGGAGTGCGTGGAAGACCCATGGAGTAATTGAGCACTCGACAATCTGGGTTATAGCTCAGGTCGCCAGCCTGCAGTAGTTGACGAATTACACCCTCCAAATCCGAACCAATCTTTCTCAGGTTGTAATCGCTCAATTCACTTCCTTGATAAGAAGCTACAAGTTCTCTAAAACGTTGAAAAATCCTCTCTTGTGCATTATCTGTCCAAAGAAACTCATTATCAGGGTCAAGGTCAAGAGTGAGGTGATTTTGATCAGCGGTCAATTCATTATCTTGAACCCTTGCAGTAAATAAACGCACGTGCCTTGTTGTGCATTTCAAAAGGGTCTCAGAAGTGGCCATGAAGCTGGAGGGGCCAAAGGATCTAAAAGACAGATTAAGTAACGCTGGGCCCAGTTGGAGTAATGCACAACACTAAAGTTGAATTTCACCACTCCATTACCCCAAATAAGCATGCGCGTTGCTATCGCAGGTGCCGGGCTAGCTGGCCTGTCATGCGCAAAATACCTTGCTGACGCAGGACACACTCCTATCGTTTACGAATCGCGTGATGTACTCGGTGGCAAAATTGCTGCCTGGAAAGACGAGGATGGCGACTGGTACGAAACCGGGCTACACATTTTTTTTGGAGCCTATCCAAATATGCTCCAATTATTTAAAGAGCTAGATATTGAAGAGCGTCTGCAGTGGAAAAGTCATTCGATGATCTTTAACCAACCAGAAGAACCTGGCACATATAGTCGTTTTGATTTCCCTGACCTCCCAGCTCCACTCAATGGCGTCGCCGCCATTTTAAGCAACAACGATATGCTCACTTGGGCAGAAAAAGTGTCATTTGGAATAGGACTAATTCCTGCAATGTTAAGAGGCCAGAGCTATGTAGAAGAATGTGATAATCAATCTTGGTCAGACTGGTTAAGGTCACAGAATATTCCTGAAAGGGTTAATAAAGAAGTATTTATTGCTATGAGTAAGGCTCTAAATTTCATTGATCCAGATGAAATTTCATCAACAGTATTGCTAACTGCATTAAATCGATTCTTACAAGAAAAGAATGGCTCCAAAATGGCTTTCCTTGATGGGGCACCACCAGAGAGATTATGCCAACCCCTTGTCAAGTATATAGAGAATAAAGGAGGAGAAGTTCATTTAAATAGTCCTCTTCGAAAAATTCTTCTGAACACAGATGGCACCGTGTCAAGTTTCCAGATTTCAGATTCAAAAGATATTCATGCTGATGCTTATGTGAGTGCAATGCCGGTTGATATTTTTAAATTACTCCTTCCTAAGGAATGGGAAAATATAGAGATTTTCAACAACTTAAAAGGTCTTCGTGGTGTGCCCGTAATTAATATTCATCTATGGTTTGACAGAAAATTAACTGATATTGACCACCTTCTATTTAGTAGGTCACCTTTGCTAAGCGTCTACGCTGATATGAGCATAACTTGCAAGGAATATGAAGACCCTAATCAATCAATGCTAGAACTAGTTTTTGCACCTGCAAAAGACTGGATTGGCAGGAGTGATGAGGAAATCCTAACTGCAACACTTGAAGAATTGAAGAAACTTTTCCCAATGCACTTCACAGGAAGCAACCAAGCAAAACTTCGCAAATATAAAATAGTGAAAACACCGCTTTCTGTATATAAAGCAATCCCTGGATGTCAGAAAATACGGCCCAGCCAAAAAACCCCTATTGAAAACTTCTTCCTTGCAGGTGACTACACAATGCAACGCTATTTAGCATCGATGGAAGGAGCCGTTCTTAGCGGCAAACTTTGCGCTGAGGTTGTAAATGGATGCAAAGAAAAACTCTCAAAAAAATCTA
>QCKN01000022.1 GCA_003215295.1 Prochlorococcus sp. AG-409-P03
ACCTAATGACTTGCTTCTAGTTGGGAAACATGGTGAAAAACTTGGCCGGCGCTGGAAACCAGTTGAGAAAGCAGGGATTTATATCCCTGGTGGACGTGCCTCTTACCCAAGCACAGTTCTAATGAACGCCATTCCTGCAAAAGTTGCAGGCGTTAATCAGATAATGATGGTTTCTCCTGCTAATCGAAACGGGCGGCTAGACAAAACTGTTATGGCAGCAGCCCATCTTGCTGGAATTGATAAAGTAATAAGAGTAGGGGGAGCACAGTCAATTGCAGCACTAGCATTTGGGACAGAAACTATTTCAAGAGTTGATGTAATAACTGGCCCTGGCAATATTTACGTAACATTAGCCAAAAAATTAGTTTATGGAACAGTTGGCATAGATTCACTAGCAGGTCCTAGTGAGATATTAATTATTGCTGACAAAACTGCGAAGGTTGAACAAGTTGCAAGTGACCTTCTCGCCCAATCAGAGCATGATCCACTTGCTTCTGCAATCTTATTGACCACTGAATCTGGACTTGCAAAATCACTTCCAGACGCAATAAATCGTCAACTTATAGGTCACCCTAGAGCCGAAATTTGCTTAAGCTCATTAAGAGACTGGGGGCTCATAGTAGTCTGCCAAACGCTTGAATCCTGCACAGAACTTAGTAACATGTTTGCGCCGGAACACTTGGAATTAATTATAGAGAATCCGCATAAGCTAATCGAAAAGATCAGTAATGCTGGCGCAATATTTCTAGGGAAGTGGACACCAGAGGCAGTTGGAGACTATTTAGCGGGGCCTAATCACACACTCCCAACTTCTGGCACTGCAAGATTTAGTGGTGCGCTTGGAGTAGAAACCTTTATGAAAAACACCTCGATAATTGAATTCACAGAAAAAGCCTTTGATCAAACAAGTGATGCTGTAATTGAATTGGCAAAATGTGAAGGTCTAAGGAGTCATTCTGAATCAATTTCTCTAAGGTCATCTATTCAAGCGAGTTCTTTTTCGCAAGACTCCTGACCCCAGGAGTACCATTGACAATCTCGCCTACTAATACTTCATCGGCAAGATTCACAAAAAGTCCATTCTCTAGTACTCCAGGAATATTATTTACCTTCATTTCGAGTTCCTCTGGATCGTTAATACCTCCATTGAAACTTACATCAAGGACTAAGTTCCCTTGATCTGTAACTACAGGCCCAGCCTTTCGCTCAGCCATTCGCAAATTGGTATTACCTCCTAATTTCTCCAAACTACTTTGAACATGTGTCCAAGCTGAAGGAAGAACCTCAACAGGAAGTCGAAAGTCCAAATTGAGACAACCCACTAGTTTTGTCGAGTCAACAACAACAACAAAACGCTCGGCCAAAGCTGCAACAAGTTTCTCCTGCACATGACAAGCTCCACCCCCTTTTATTAACTGAAAACTAGGATCTACTTCATCCGCTCCATCTATGGCTAAATCAACTCTAGAAACAGCCGAAAGACTTCGTAAAGGAATCAGTAGTTCGGAAGCTAAAACTTGTCCCTGAAAAGACGTAGTAACCCCAACTATGTCTTTTAACTGACCTGTAGCAATCTTTGCCCCCAATGCCTTAATCATTAAGGCAGCCGTAGAACCTGAACCAAGCCCGAGAACCATCCCATCTTGTATTTGATCAACGGCAGCTTCGGCTACCGCTTGTTTCATCTGAGTTTGAAGATCCAAGATCATTTAACAGTCATGAGCGAGACAGTAGCAAACTAATCATCTAAACCCCTGGCAATGCCGCAGGCTCAATAGACACAGTCAGCTCACGCCGATTTCGCAAAACCTTCAAAGAGAATGGAGTGCCAATCTCAGCATTATCAACCTTCTCAAGCAGGGCCTGAGGGCCCAAAATCTCCATCTCTTCTGCCGCAACAACCAGATCACCACGTCGCAAACCTGCACGTTCTGCAGGACTATCTGGCAAAACTGTTTGAACCAATGCTCCAGACCTCTCCGGGAGTTCAACCAACGCATTAGGGTCACGATTATGCTCTTTTGCGATTCGAGCCGTGAGAGATACCAATTGCACCCCCAAATAAGGGTGGATCACCTCTCCTTTAGAAAGGAGTTCTTCTGAAACTCTTTTAGCAAGATTAATCGGGATAGCAAAACCTAATCCTGCTCCAGGACCAGATCGAACAAGAGTATTAATGCCAATCACTGCGCCGTTGCCATTAACTAATGGCCCCCCGGAATTCCCAGGGTTAATAGCAGCATCGGTCTGAATTAAATCCAGGCGCTTATCTGAAAACCCAAGTGCATTGATATTTCTATGCAAGCTACTAACAATTCCCAATGTCACCGTTCGCTCCAGCCCATATGGAGTACCCAAAGCAATAGCCCAATCGCCAACCTCCAGGGATTCAGAATCTCCTAAAGGCGCTCCAGCAGGTAGCGAGTCCCCTACTAACTTCACAAGTGCAAGATCTGTAACAGGATCAAAGCCAACAACCTCTCCATCAATCTCCTCACCATCAGCAAGCGTTACAGCAACTTGACTTACTTTTTCAACAACATGGGCATTGGTCAAAACTAGCCCTGCATCATCAATTAAGACCCCTGAACCTTGCCCCCTTTCTTGTTCTGGGCCAAAATTTGGCTCCCCAAGCAGATCCTTGAGCAAAGGGTCAATCAAAGAGGGATCAAACGCCTGACGTTCAATAGTCCTTTCCGTATCAATCCGAACAACAGATGGAGCTACCTGCCTGACCGCCTCTGTCACAAAGCTGTGGTTCTTTGGTTCATCAGTAGTTGCCAAGGCAAGAGCAAAATTACTCCCAAAAAAAGTTTGGGAAAATAACATTGCTAGAGACAGTCCAAGACAGGTCTTCAGGAGCAATCGATCCTGAGGCATAAATAATCAATTCAAAATCATTGCTTCGAGACTAGGAGAAGAACGATAAAAACCCATCTGGATGTCTAGATGTAAGCGGAAAATCCTATGGGTGAATGCATCAAATCCCACAGTTCTCGGGAACTGGCACTAGGTAGATAATTTGCTTGCAGGGAAAAAGTAAAGTCCATCACGTAGAATCAAATCGCGCCTGGCGGTTACCTCCTAAAAGGAGGCAGGTCAATTCTGAAACCGGTCGGGCTAGAAGTCCGTCCCAACCCTCCTTCTTGACTCATTCCATCGTCACGGATTTAGAGGCTCTCGCTTCCAAAGCTGCTGCTGAAAACAGCTTTGATCTATATGGAGTGCAGCTATTAACGCATTCCATACCTATGACAATTCAGGTTCAAATCTGCCAGCAAGATGGCGGTGATGTTTCCCTCGATGACTGTGCAAGTTTCAGTAAACCCATGGGCGAAGCAATAGAAGCATCTCATCTGTTCGACGAGTCTTACCTACTTGAAATCAGCAGTCCTGGCATCCCCGAAGATCTCATCAACGATCGAGACTTCGTCACTTTTCGAGGTTTCCCAGTAGAAGTCATTTTCCGCAATGAGAAAAATTCTGAGATTCATCGAACTGGTCTTCTGCACCAAAGGACAGAAGATCATGTGCACCTCAACATGAAAGGGAAAATGAGTCTGATCCCAAGACAAGATGTGATAGGAGTTCGCCTGACAAGTCCAACAGGTTAATCTCTAAAGATTTACCCTCATTTAAACAAGTCCCTAATTTTCACTTCTCCCATCTTCGATGGCACTAGTTCTACTCCCTGGCTTAAGCAACCTAATCGAAGACATCAGTGAGGAGAAGAAGCTCCCCGCTCAAGTTGTTGAGGCTGCACTTAGAGAAGCATTATTAAAAGGATACGAAAGATATAGACGAACACTCTACTTAGGTATTAGTGAGGATCCTTTTGAAGAAGAGTACTTCAGTAACTTTGATGTTGGCCTAGATCTAGAAGAAGAAGGTTATCGAGTACTCGCAAGTAAAATTATTGTGGAAGAAGTCGAGAGCGAAGATCACCAAATAGCACTAGCTGAAGTCATGCAAGTCGCGGATGATGCCCAAGTAGGGGACACCGTAGTTCTTGATGTAACACCTGAGAAAGAAGACTTCGGTCGAATGGCAGCGGCCACTACCAAGCAAGTCCTTGCACAAAAACTAAGAGATCAGCAAAGGAGAATGATTCAAGAAGAATTTGCAGATCTTGAAGACCCCGTTCTAACCGCACGTGTAATCCGTTTCGAACGACAATCAGTAATTATGGCTGTCAGCTCAGGATTAGGAAGACCCGAAGTAGAAGCAGAACTTCCACGTCGCGATCAATTGCCTAATGACAACTATCGAGCAAATGCCACATTCAAGGTCTTCTTAAAAGAAGTAAGTGAAGTTCCAAGAAGGGGGCCACAATTATTTGTTAGCAGATCTAATGCCGGTCTAGTAGTTTATTTATTTGAGAATGAAGTTCCTGAGATTCAAGAAGGTTCAGTCCGTATTGTTGCTGTTGCCCGTGAAGCAAATCCTCCCTCTAGATCAGTTGGTCCACGCACAAAAGTTGCTGTAGACAGTATTGAGCGAGAAGTAGATCCTGTGGGAGCATGTATAGGAGCACGTGGATCACGGATACAACAAGTTGTCAATGAGCTCCGTGGCGAGAAAATCGATGTAATTCGCTGGTCTCAAGACCCTGTGCAATATATATGCAACTCACTTAGTCCTGCTCGCGTCGAAATGGTTCGATTAGTCGACCCTGAAGGACATCATGCTCATGTACTAGTCCCCCCCGATCAACTCAGCTTGGCTATAGGCCGCGAAGGGCAGAACGTTCGACTTGCCGCCAGACTTACGGGATGGAAAATTGATATCAAAAACTCTCAAGAATATGACCAAGCAGCAGAAGATGCCACAGTTGCAGAATTGATTGCGCAAAGAGAAGAAGAAGAATCTCTCCAGAGAGAAGCAGAAGAACGGTTGGCAGCCGAGCAAGCAACTAGAGCAGAAGAGGATGCTCGTCTAAGAGAACTTTATCCATTACCAGAAGATGAATTCGATGACAATGAGACTGAAGTGATAACTGGTGAAGAGTCAACTGATTTACCACTAAATGAAAATCAAGAGACAAATGACAACTCTGAAGGCGATACTCAAGAAGGTTCACTATTACAAGAGGATGGAACCCGGTGAGTCAACGTACCGTCCTGCGTCGTTGTGTTGCCTGCCGAAAATTGCTGAACCGTCAGCAACTTTGGAAAATCACAAGGGACTATCAGGATGGAGTAGTTCTAGACAGTGGGATGGGCAGATCAGCCTATCTATGCCGTAATGAGGCCTGCCTAGAAGAGTCGTGGCGCCGCAAACGTTTACAAAAGGCTCTGCGTTGTCAGGTGCCAGCAAGCGTTGTGGAGATGCTGCAAAAGCGCCTAAATCACTGCAATGATTCAGTCGCTAAGGCAAGATGAACTATGGCTCTGCATTTATGTGGAGTCCCGAGGCATCTAATGCCCGGATCGACAGGAGAACTTAATGACCAGCAGCGGCAAAATCAGAATCTATGAGCTTTCCAGGGACTTAGGCCTGGAAAACAAAGACGTGCTTGACGCTGCACATAAGCTTTCCATAGCAGCCAAAAGCCATAGCAGCTCAATTGATGATAAAGAAGCACGTCAAATTAGAGACCTTTTAACTAACAAAGCAAAAGTTAGTTCCTCTAATAAAACCAAACACAGTGCTGGTAAGGAAATCCTTTCGGTTAAAAAAGCTACATCTCTCCAACCAAAAACCTCTGAAAATCCAGGTAAAAAGACAGAGCATCGCAAGCCATCAGCACCATCTAAACCATCAGCACCATCTAAGCCATCAATACCATCTAAGCCATCAATACCATCTAAGCCATCAATACCATCTAAGCCATCAGCACCATCTAAGCCATCAGCACCATCTAAGCCAATAAGGCAAACTTCTCAAAAGCCAAACTCCCCTAATAATCCAACCGCCTTAACAAACAAAGTATCCTCCGGCAGACATCCCCTCCCAACGACTAAAAAACCAGATATAGTCCCAAAGGCAAAGGAACCAGTCCCAAATAGACCAGTAGCACCTGCGCCTAGACAAGCACCAAAACCAGCAGCGCCAATTCGTCCAAACTTAATGAACAAAGGCCAAAAGACTGGCCCAACTTCAAGCCCTACAGCGGCTCGTCCAGGGGCGATGCCGTCTTCGAAACCAAAAATTGTTGCCAGGCCACAAACACAAACTAATAGAAATACGCCCCTAAATAGAACAGCTAACACTCCAGGGAAGCCACCATCAAGACCAGAGTTAATTGGGCAACCTCAACCCAGAAGGCCAGTTGCCCCGCCTGTACGACAAAACAATCAGCGACCTGATAAAAAACGACCTGGAGGCAATCAACGCCCTCTAGCAGGATCCAGTCAGCGCAACAATATTCCCCAACGGACTAGTTCAGGCACATCACAAAGACCAAATGCACCTACTCGAGCTGGTTTAACTAATAGACCTGGTCAACCAAGATCTGCTGGAAATAACACATTAGAACTAGTAGGCAAGCCTATTCGAAGAGACAGGTCTGGGAGTAGTAATGCTCCACGCGACAGCAAAACTCGTCCTGGATCTCCAAACCGTCAAGGTATGCCATCAGGCATGCGCAAGCCAGTCGCCCCTGGGGAGCTGATGCAGCTCCAAAAACCTACAGGGCGCCCTGGGGTGGCTCCGCCACGACGTGCTGATGGATCACCAGCTGGCTCAAAACCCAATTCTGAGTCAACCCCAACACCCAACCGTCCTAACCAAGCACCAGCGCCAAAACGCCCAGCCCATAGACCAGGTTCTGGTACAGCAGGTGCACCAAGGCGGCCAGGTAGACCTGATTGGGATGACAGCGCCAAACTCGAAGCCTTAAGAAGCAAATCCCCTCAAAAACAACGCCAAAAAGTCCACATTATTGGCGAGAACGATGACGCCTTAACGACAGAAACCAGTGGATTTGCTGGAGAACAACAAGCCGTAGTGCTCTCAGCGAGTCTTGCTCGTCCAGCCAAGCCCAAGTCCTCCCAAAAGTCCGCCAGCAAGCCGATGGCGGCAATGCGCAAACGCAAAAAAGAAACTACCCGTCAAAGACAAAGGCGACGGGCAATGGAGCTTCGGGCTGCACGAGAAGCTAAGCAAGTCAGGCCTGAGATGATCATTGTCCCAGAAGCGAATCTTACTGTTCAAGAGCTCGCCGACATGCTGAGTGTAGAAAGTTCAGAGATTATCAAGTCTCTCTTCTTTAAAGGCATCACTGCAACTGTTACTCAATCCCTAGACCTATCAACAATTGAAACAGTCGCAGAAGAGTTTGGTGTACCTGTCCTGCAAGACGATGTCGAAGAAGCCGCCAAGAAAACAGGAGAAATGATCGATGACAGTGATTTAGAGCACCTAATAACTAGACCCCCTGTAGTAACGGTGATGGGACACGTCGACCATGGAAAAACAAGCCTTTTAGATGCTATTCGCAAAGCAAGGGTTGCAGCAGGTGAGGCAGGAGGTATCACTCAACATATTGGTGCATATCAAGTTGAGGTAGAACATAGCGGCGGACTCAGAAAACTTACTTTCCTTGACACCCCTGGCCATGAAGCATTCACAGCCATGAGGGCAAGAGGAACCAAAGTCACGGATGTAGCAATCCTTGTTGTTGCCGCAGATGACGGAGTAAGACCTCAAACATTAGAAGCAATTAGTCATGCCCGAGCTGCCGAAGTGCCAATAGTGGTAGCTATCAACAAAGTAGATAAAGAAGGTGCCTCTCCTGATCGAGTCAAGCAAGAACTTTCAGAGCAAAGTCTTGTTGCCGAAGAATGGGGCGGCGATGTAGTGATGGTTCCCGTCAGTGCAATAAAAGGAGAAAATATTGACAAGCTTCTAGAAATGATCCTCTTAGTCACTGAAGTGGAAGATCTTCAGGCCAACCCGAAACGTCTCGCAAAAGGAACTGTTATCGAAGCCCATTTAGACAAAGCCAAAGGGCCAGTTGCGACACTTTTAATCCAAAATGGCACCCTCAAAACAGGAGATGTTCTTGCAGCCGGGCCAGTACTTGGAAAAGTTAGAGCAATGGTCGATGAAAGTGGCTCACGGGTGAAAGAAGCTGGCCCTTCTTGTCCAGTAGAAGCACTTGGATTTAGTGAAGTGCCTACAGCAGGGGACGAGTTTGAAGTTTATCCCGATGAGAAAGCCGCAAGATCGGTTGTTGGAGAACGTGCATCTGATGCAAGAGCGACTCGCCTTGCACAGCAAATGGCTTCCAGGCGAGTTTCACTGTCTTCTATTTCAGGTCAGGCTAGTGAGGGAGACCTCAAGGAGCTCAACATCATCCTCAAAGCAGATGTTCAAGGAAGTGTTGAGGCCATTCTGGGATCACTTGAGCAATTACCAAAAGACGAAGTTCAAGTCAGAGTTTTACTTTCAGCTCCTGGAGAAGTCACTGAAACTGATGTGGATCTTGCAGCAGCTTCAGGAGCTGTCATCGTTGGCTTCAATACTTCTATGGCATCTGGAGCAAAAAAAGCTGCTGATGCAAGCAGTGTCGACGTTAGAGAATACGAAGTGATTTACAAACTTCTAGAAGACATCCAACTAGCAATGGAAGGCCTTCTCGAGCCCGAAATGGTTGAGGAAACACTCGGGGAAGCAGAAGTAAGAGCCATCTTCACTATTGGCAAGAGTGCTGTCGCAGGTTGCTATGTAACCAATGGGAAACTTCAAAGGAATTGTCGAGTTCGAGTTCGAAGAGGTAGCCAAGTCGTTTTCGAAGGTGACCTTGACTCTCTCAGACGTAATAAAGATGATGTAAAAGAAGTGGGAACTGGCTTTGAATGCGGAATAGGTTCTGATCGTTTTGCTAATTGGGAAGAAGGAGACATTGTTGCTGCTTACAAGTTAACCACCCAAAGGCGCAAACTCACTAACTAACTTTCTGAGTCTTTTCGATCAGAATTCGCAACGCTTATTTTTTTACGATCTAAAAAAAGCAACCCACCGAACAGTGCTAATGCTCCGACTTGGATCCCTAAGTCACTTAGCAAAACACTCTCACCCGTTATGGATCTCGTCGCCATGATAAGAAAACCTATAAAAGCCGAGCCAAACAAAGCACCCCATAAAAGACGACGTAGCCCACCAAAGGGATGTCTTGACTCATTTAAAAGCCTTTTACGCAGCTCTGGAGGTAAACCACGATTATTGCCTGTTGGATTAGTCAATTTCTCAACGCTAGAAATCAAATGTTAGGTTCCTCTAACTGCCGGTGTAGCTCAGGGGTAGAGCAACTGATTCGTAATCAGTAGGTCGCAGGTTCAAATCCCGTCACCGGCTTTCTAAGTGCCAGCAAGGTAGTGATGCCAAAATAGAAAGATCTATTTAGATAAACGCCAGCAACAAAAATTGTTAGCACCTCAGTCTCAACGAATGGCACCCTCTGCAACGAACTCTTAGAAGATGGAGCAAGCTTCGCCTCTCAAGCCAAATACACTCAAGGCGACCAAAACGCCTCATAAGAAAGAGCGCATATTATTTATTCGATTACCCTGCAACCCTATCTTCCCGATTGGGCCAATTTACTTAGCAGATCAACTACATAAATCCTTCCCGAAGTTAGCCCAACAAATTCTTGATCTGGCTGCAATTCCAGTATTAGATGTAGAGAAAGTTCTATACGCCACGATCAATGATTTTCACCCATCTTTATTAATCTTTTCATGGAGAGACATACAAATATATGCACCAGTTGACGGCAGAGGAGGCAATCCATTACAAAATTCATTCGAAGTTTTCTATTCACGTAACCCCTTGAAGCGTCTTCGCGGGGCATTAGGTGGAATACAATTAATGAGAAGCCATTATGGAGAACTTTGGCGCAATGAAAAACTGATTAGGAATGGCCTGAAACAAGCAAAAAAACATAAAAGCAATGCTAAAGCAGTAGTTGGAGGTGGCGCCGTAAGTGTCTTCTTCGAGCAACTAGGGAAAAAATTACCTAAAGGAACGATTATTTCCCTCGGAGAAGGAGAGCCTTTACTTGAGAAGTTAATCGAAGGCAAAGAACTAGATAATGAAAGATGTTTCTTAGCCGGTGAAACTCCACGAGAAGGAATCATCCATGAGCAACCAATAAGTCTTCCTAAAACTGCGTGCAATTACGAATATATATCATCTATATATCCCCAACTACATTGGTATACTGAGGGTGGTGATTTCTATATAGGTGTTCAAACCAAGAGAGGCTGCCCACATAACTGCTGCTATTGCGTTTATACGGTAGTTGAAGGCAAGAAAGTCAGAGTAAATCCCATCAAGGAAGTTGTTAGAGAAATGCGTCAATTATATGACTTAGGTGTTAGAAGTTTTTGGTTTACTGATGCTCAGTTTATACCGGCTAAACAGTATATGGAAGATGCTAAAGAACTGTTAAAAGCAATACAGCATGAAGGGCTTAAGGATATCCGCTGGGCAGCTTACATTCGTGCCGACAACCTTGACAAAGAACTAGCAGATTTAATGGTTCAAACTGGCATGAGTTACTTTGAAATAGGTATCACATCTGGATCACAAGAATTGGTTAGAAAAATGCGAATGGGCTATAACCTTAGGACTGTACTTGAGAATTGCCGATTACTTGTAGATTCAGGGTTTCATGATCATGTTTCAGTCAACTATTCATTTAATGTAATTGATGAGAGACCAGAAACTATTAGGCAAACTGTTGCATATCATAGAGAATTAGAAAATATATTTGGAGCCAGCAAAGTTGAACCAGCAATCTTCTTTATTGGGCTACAACCCCATACACATTTAGAGCAATATGCATTTCAACAAAAGGTGCTCAAGCCAGGATATAACCCTATGAGCATGATGCCTTGGACTGCCAGAAAACTCCTGTGGAATCCAGAACCAATGGGAAAAACTTTTGGACGAATATGTCTCGAAGCTTTTGACAAAGACTCAACTAATTTCGGAAAAGCTGTTATAGCTCTTCTCGAACGAGACTATGGAATCGCACCATTAGAGGAATCATTGCGAGCCCCTTTGGTTGGGCAACCAGCAATTGCAAATACTGTCCGATAAACCCAAATAAGCATAATTAATGCACACAGAGCAACAACGCCTCCTAGAGGGTTAGGACTTGCACCACCTGGCCCAAACCACCAAGCCGACGTATCAGAAGAAAACTCAATCAAATCAGAATTTATAAAGAACCAGCCTCCTACCAACCCACCATGAAGTCCCACACAGCCCCATAAAGAACCATTATCTAGTGTTCTTCTAATAACTAAAACTAAGCCCAAAAGGAATAAGCCAAAATGAACGCCCAAAACCGACCAACTCATCATTGCAATACGCACATGCACCAAACTAAAAATCAGAGCCTGCCCAATAATCCCAAGTCGTTTTCCATGCAAAAAATCAAGTTCACCCCATAGCCAAGAACGAAAAATCAATTCTTCTGCGAAACCAACTCCTATACCCAAACAAATCGCATTCAGAAAACTTTCAAGGCTAAAAGCGCCAACCCACTCCCCCCCCAAATCCAAGAGAAGTGGAATTAATAACAACAAAATCAACAATAAAGCCCATATCAACCCTTTCAGAAAAGGCCTAAATTGAAGTCCAAGCCGCCGAGGGAAAATCCCAAGTGTTTGCCAAGGCTGTGAAGTCCCCCAACGCATTGTCACCCAACTTGGCAACAATCCCAAAAAGAGAGCGAATGTAATTAACGTTCCTACCAGAGACGCATTCGATCGAGGGACAAATCCTCCAAACAAACTTAAAGAACTGGCAATAAGCCATCCCGCAAGATAAAGGGAAGGAATAAAAACCAACGTAGGCAACCACCTAGGGCTCTGCAGCAACCAATTACTCCATCTTTTAATTAACATCTATTTAGCCTTCTTTTTCAATAGTGCTTGTTAGCCCTTTAGCATTAAGAGTCTCAGAATAAAACTCAGCAGGTTCTAAATCGCAAACAATTACTAGGCCAATACCAGTATTGTGAGCTTCTAGCATCACTCCAAGAGCATCCTGCTCACTAAGCTGAGGAACCACCTGTCTCAATGTTGTTACCACATATTCCATCGTGTTAACAGGATCATTATGAAGCAATACCTTGTATAAGGGAGATTTTTTTCTAACCCTTTCGACTTGCTTATCCAAAACTGCTGAGCGCCCACTAGAGTTCCCACTGGAAGAATCAAGCTGCATTCTTATGAATCTTGACTTTCAACCAATCTAAAAGAATGCTCACACAATTTACTCAGAGCTCCATCAAAGACTGGAAATCCGTTTCATAGCTTTTTGAACATTCTCACGACTGTTGAAAGCAGATAGACGAAAATAACCCTCCCCAGCAGCTCCGAAACCACTTCCAGGGGTACCTACGACATTAGCCTTCTGAAGCAAAAAGTCAAAGAATCCCCAGGAGTCAAGGCCATCCGGAACCTTTATCCATACATAAGGCGCATGTTCTCCACCAAAAACTGTAAAGCCTGCTCCAGCAAGGTGTCGTCTAATAATTGCTGAATTCTGCATGTAGAAACTTACTAAGGCCTGTACTTCCTCTTGCCCCTGCTGTGAATAAACTGCCTCTGCACCACGTTGAACGATATAACTAACTCCATTAAACTTTGTACTTTGTCGGCGATTCCAAAGGCTCCATAAATCCACTAATTCGTTATTGCCAGCATGTCCACATACCCCCTTAGGAACTACAGTAAAGGCACAACGAGTCCCAGTAAAACCTGCATTCTTAGAGAATGAGCGAAATTCAATTGCGCATTCTCTCGCACCCTCAATTTCATAAATTGAGTGAGGTAAGTCATCATTTTGGATAAACGCTTCATAGGCAGCATCAAAAAGGATTAGCGAGCGATGTTGTCTTGCATAATCAACCCATCGCGCTAATTTCTCACGAGTTATGACAGCCCCTGTTGGATTATTGGGAAAACATAGGTATATCAAATCGACATGATGTTCTGGAATTTGCGCCTCAAAATCATTACGGGCATTCAGAGGCAAGTATGAAAGTCCTAAAAATTGGCCTGATTCTTGTGCCGGGCCAGTTCTACCGGCCATCACATTGCTATCAACATAAACCGGATAGACAGGATCCGTAACGGCTACAGAATTACCTTCTCCCAAAATCTCAAGGAAATTACTCGTATCGCACTTTGAGCCATCAGACACAAAAATCTCATCAGGATTAATAGGGCATCCTCTCGCCTGAAAGTCATGCTTAGCGATGACTTCCCTAAGCCAGAAGTAACCTTGTTCTGGGCCATAACCATGGAAGCCAGAGGAAGTTCCCATTTCATCAATTGCCTCCTTCATCGCCTTACGGCAAGCAAGGGGCAGTGGTTCAGTGACATCTCCAATCCCTAAGCGAATTACATCCAAGCCTGGAGAACTCTCAGTAAATAACTTGACTCTTCTTGAAATTTCTGGGAAAAGATACCCCGCTTTAAGCTTGAGGTAGTTTTGGTTTACCTGAACCACTAGAGCAATTGCATTAACCCCAAACATCTTCCTACGAAAAGTGGCCCTTTGTAGAGATGAGTCCCCATACGATGAATTCTCAAGGAATTTCTACCTGTTGTGACTTCTATCAATAAAAGACAAGACAACCAAGTCCAGGCAATCCAAGCCATTGATTTCGAGCAATTGGTAGACCTTGGAATTGCCAAACCAGCTAGGTATATGGGTCATGAGCTGGGAGTTGAACCGCATGATTGGGATTCAAAATTTGTAAGGTGGGTTCTCAGTTATCCAGAGCTTTACGAAGTAGGAGCAAGCAATCTTGGCCACATAATTCTCTATTCCATCCTTAACAAAGTTCCTGATCAACTCTGTGATCGGGCATATCTACCCGATACCGATCTTGCCCAATTTCTTAGAAAGTCATCTCAAGAACTTTTTGCTGTCGAAAGTCGACGTCCTCTTGTCTCATTTGACATCATCGGATTCAGCCTGAGCTACGAGCTAAGTGCAACCAATATTCTGGAAATGCTTGATCTGGCACAAATCCCACTTTATTCAGCGCAAAGGGATGACCTGCCACTAGCACATCCCTTTGCCTCACCACTTGTTTTCGCTGGAGGGCCAACAGCAACAGGGAATCCTGAGCCATATGCAGCATTCTTTGATTTCTTCGCCTTAGGTGACGGAGAAGAACTCTTACCTGAAATAGGCCTTGTGCTTGCAGATGCAAAAAAAGCACAATTAAAACGATCAGAAGTCCTACAGGATCTCTCTGAAATTCCTGGCATCTATGTTCCTTCTTTGTATGACTATGGATCAAATGGAATTTCAATCGAACCCATCAATCAATTAGTTCCAAAGAAAATTCTGCGTCGGGTTGCATCTCCAATGCCTCACTATGCAATGGGATTAACCCCAAACATAGCAACCGTTCATGACCGTCTAACCATTGAAATAAGAAGAGGGTGCACACGAGGTTGTCGATTCTGTCAACCAGGTATGCTTACCCGTCCTGCCAGAGATGTTGAGCCTGAAGAAATAATTAGTGCAGTAGAGCAAGGAATGGATAAAACTGGATTTAGCGACTTTTCTTTACTCTCTTTAAGTTGTAGCGATTACTTAGCTCTACCTGCTGTAGGAGTCGAACTCAGAAACCGGCTTGCCAAATACAATGTCTCCTTGCAATTACCAAGTCAACGAGTTGATCGGTTTGATGAAAATATTGCTCACATCTTAGGTGGAACAAGGCAAGCCGGCTTGACATTTGCACCAGAGGCAGGATCCCAGAGACTAAGAGATATCATTAATAAAGGTTTAACAGACAATGAGCTCCTAGTTGGCATTAGAAAAGCCATGGAAAATGGCTATAGGAAAATAAAGCTCTACTTCATGATTGGGTTGCCAGGAGAAACAGATGAAGACGTCTTAGGTATCACATATACATGCCAAAAAATTCAAGAAAAATGTCTTGACTTAGGCAAACTAAAACTGAACCTTACCATAAGTAACTTTACTCCTAAACCTCATACTCCTTTCCAATGGCATACTGTAAGTAGTAGCGAATTTGAACGTCGTCAAAGAATTCTTAGAGAAGCATTTCGAAAGTTAAAAGGTATAAAAATAAATTTCACAGATGTACGCCTCTCCGCAATGGAAGACTTCATAGGACGTGGTGACAGAATGCTTGCGCCTGTAATTGAGGCTGCCTGGAGAAAAGGGGCAGGTATGGATGCCTGGTTTGAATCATTAGATAAAACATATCAAGCTTGGTTGAGTGCCATTTCCGAATCAGGGCTACAAGGCAATTCCAGAGCTCTAGAAATGGGTAATTGGAATTCTGTCGAAAAACTTACTAATGAGGAACTAGATAAATTCTGCAGTGATCCACTACCTTGGGATCATATTGATTCTGGCGTAAGTAAAAGTTGGTTGGCTAATGACCTTCAAAGGGCACTCAACGAAATTGTTGTTCCTGATTGCTCCTTTGATGCCTGCAGTCAATGTGGCGTATGTGGGCCGGAATTAGGGCATAACATTGTAATAAATCCACCTCAAATTCCTTCTCATAAAATTCAACAATTCCCATCTCACAAAAAAGTTTCTCGTATCAGATTGAAATTTTCAAAAACCACTCCAATGCATCTAATTAGTCATCTAGATATGTTACGGCTATTTGAACGAGCACTCCGAAGAAGCAAGCTACCAGTTAGCTATACAAATGGTTTTCACCCTCTCCCTCGACTACAAGTTGCA
>QCKN01000023.1 GCA_003215295.1 Prochlorococcus sp. AG-409-P03
GTTGATCTCTCTCCAGTTGATGACTATTTACCAGGGTCAGTTTTGGAGTCTTTAAAGTGCTTGGTGATTCCAAAATTTGACCAGGTTAGAAAACTTCCTGCATGGGGGACTGTCTTTTCTCCATATGTTCACTTTGTTAGGCCTGCAGATGCTCAAGAAGAAGATTGCTTTTTTAGAATAATTGAATCTTATTTAAAAATATTACTTTCTACTTTGCTAATTACTAAGCCTGACTCTCCTGATTCTGCCTCTACTATTAGGAGGCATCAGGCTCAGACCTTCTATTGTCTTCAACAGAAACGCAACGACAAGACAAGGAGTGTCTTAGAGAGGGCGTTCGATCCTCTATGGGCGGATCGTTACATAGAGACAATGCTATTCGAATGCCCACCGTTAATAAACAAACAAAGGTCTTGATTTGGTTGTTAGCTCCAACTATTGGATTTTTAGGAACCTTTTTGGTCTCGAGTATTGATCAAGGTGGAGAACCCGCTACCTCTCAAGTTAACACTCCTGTTCTTGAGCCTGTAATGCGCTTGGAGGCTGTAGCGGCACTTGGACGACTTTCTCCTTCTGGGGAGATACGCAGTCTTGCAGCTCCACTTAGTGGTTTTGGAGGGACACCAAGAGTTGCAGAGCTTTTGATTAATGAAGGGGAGCTGGTTGAAGAAGGTCAAGTTCTAGCAGTTTTTGATAACCGCCCAAGTGTTGTTGCTGACTTAGCTGTAGTGAGTGCACGATTAAAGACCTTAGCAATCAAAATTAGAATGCAGAAGAGGGAGGTGTCTCGTTATCAAGAGGCAGCAGATCAAGGGGCGGCATCCTTGGTTTTATTAGAAGAAAAGCAAGATGAGCTAGTGAAGTTTCTAGGTCAGGAAGAAGAGGCATTAGCCCAATTAAAAGGTCTAGAAGTAGACCTTGCTAATAGTCAACTTAAATCACCAATTAATGGTGTTGTTTTAAGGGTTCATGCACGAGAAGGTGAGCGGCCTGGAGCGCAAGGGGTTGTTGAAGTTGGTGACAATCAGAATATGGAAGCTCTTATAGAAGTTTATGAATCAGATGTCAGTAGAATTGAGCTGGGGCAGTCAGTAACTTTGATTAGTGAAAATGGTGGTTTTGATGGAACTTTAAGAGGAAAAGTTCAGAGAATTAGTCCTCAGGTACGACAACGCAAAGTCTTGTCAACCGACCCGACTGGTGACGCTGATGCCAGGGTTGTCGAGGTGAGAGTAATTCTAGAGCCGACTTCATCTAAACAAGTCCGTGAGCTGACTGGGATGAAAGTAATTGCAAGGTTTCTCGTGGAGTAATGCCTAGTTTCTGGAATAACAGGAGAATTCCACTGGCTTGGTTGTTATTAACTAGGCAGCCATTAAGACTCTTGGTTGCACTTGCGGGAATTTGCTTTGCTGGGATTTTGATGTTTATGCAATTAGGGTTTCGTGATGGTTTGTTTGACGCAAGTGTGACTGTTCATAAGCTTTTTGATGCAGATTTGGTATTGATAAGTCCTCGTTCTATGAGCTCTATAAGTATGAGTGGTTTCCCTCGACGAAGACTCATACAAGCAATGGCTCATCAAGATGTTGTAGGTATTACACCAGTTAATTGGAATTTTCTCTTATGGCGCAACCCTCAAACACTTACTACAAGATCAATATTAGTTTTAGGATTTGAACCTAATGATCCTCTTCTTGTAGATTCTAAGTTTTCTTCGAAGGCTAAAGTTCTTACAAGTCGTGGACGGGTGTTATTTGATGAACTTTCCAGAGAAGAATTTGGTCCTATTCCAAAAATGTTTAGAGAAGGACTCACTATTGAGACGGAAGTCGCAGGGAAAAGGGTTCGAGTTGAGGGTTTAGTAAGTTTGGGTCCTTCTTTTGGAGCAGATGGCAATCTAATAACTAGTCGGGAAACATTTCTTGAGTTGTTGCCAAGTAACCCACCTGGCAGTATCGAAATTGGCTTGATTCGATTGCGTTCAGGCTCTGACTCTAAGTCAGTAGCAAATGTTCTTAGAAAAAACTTGCCCTTAGATGTAAGAGTATTAACGCAAGAAGAATTTGTTGAGTTTGAGAAGAATTATTGGAGATCAAGTACTTCAATTGGTTTTATATTTACTCTTGGGGCAGCAATGGGTTTTGTGGTTGGTTGTGTGATTGTTTATCAGATTCTTTATAGCGATGTAAGTGATCATTTGCCTGAGTACGCAACTTTGATGGCTATGGGGTATCGAATGAAAACTTTGTTAGGGGTAGTTGCTCGCGAAGGAATTTTACTTGCGGTCATGGGATATATACCTGCATATGCAGCAGGGCAATGTCTTTATGCGCTTGTTCGTAGCTCAACAAAATTACCCGTAGCAATGGATCCCCAACGAGCTCTTATAGTCTTCACGTTAATTTTGTTCATGTGCATGAGCTCTGCTTGTGTTGCAATGAGAAGGTTGGTTGATGCTGACCCTGCTGAAATCTTTTGAAGGTGACTTCTATTTCCAACAATGAATTCATCAAAGAAGATTCACTTATAAGTACAAGACCTGCTGTTCAAATCCACAGGCTAAGTCATTCTTTTGGGCGAGGAGCTACGAGAAGAAAAGTTCTTCAGTCAATTTCTATGAAGATTAATCCAGGGGAGGTAGTTATTTTGACAGGGCCTTCAGGGTGTGGGAAGACAACACTTCTTACCTTGATAGGTGCACTTCGTAGCGTAGAAGAAGGAGATCTGTTTGTCTTTGGTAATCAACTCAGAGGCGCCAGGCGCAGATTGAAGCAACTAATACGCATGCACATCGGTATGATTTTTCAAGGGCATAATCTTTTGAGATGCCTTACTGCTGAGCAAAATGTACAAATGGGAGCTGATTTGATTGATGGCTCTTCTTATCGAGTGAGACGAGATCAGGCTCGTGAGTGGTTAAGGGCAGTGGGATTAGATGATCAGATGAGTAAATTCCCACATGATCTGTCTGGTGGCCAGAAGCAGAGGGTTGCAATAGCAAGAGCTTTGGCTGCTAGGCCCCAACTGTTACTGGCTGACGAACCTACGGCAGCGTTAGATAGCGTTACAGGTAGAGAAGTGGTTTCTTTATTGAAGAGATTGGCAAAGGAACAGGCCTGTGCGGTCTTGATGGTCACGCACGACCCTCGTATTCTTGATGTTGGTGATCGCCTAATGCAGATGGAGGATGGAAGGTTGGTTCCCTCTTTTTAGTAAGTTAGGTTAAGGTTGGAATCTAAGTACCACACGCAATGGCAAAACGCAGAAACCTTAAGAAGGAAAAGCAAGAGAGAAATCGTGCATATGCACGTAAGTTTAAAAAGCGGAAGTTAAGAAATGATGGACGTGGAGAGGGCGCAGGAAATGGAGTTACAGGAACTGCAAATAATGGAGGAGCTGCCGACTGAACTTTTAATCAAGTTTTTCTATGAGAAGGGAGTGTAGCTAGCTGCAATCTTTACCTAATTATTATGATCTTAGCTTTTAATAAAACCACTGATTGATGATGTTTATTAGCGTCGTCATACCTACTTATAATCGAAAACCGATTTTAGAGAAGTGTCTTATAGCTCTAGAAGAACAGATTCTATTGCCTGAATTAGAGGGGTACGAGGTTGTAGTAGTGGATGATGGTTCTACTGATGGGACGACAGACTGGATAAGAAGTGAATCATTTCGTTTGCCCCACGTTCGTTTGTTTGAGCAAGAGCATGGTGGTGCTTCTGTGGGACGAAATCGTGGTGTAGAAAACTCTCGAGGAGACGTAATAGTGTTTATTGATAGTGATCTTGTAGTTACTAGGACTTTTTTAGCATCTCATTTCAGAGCCTTGTCTGATAACTGGCGCTCTAGGGGCGATCGTTTGTGTTTTACCTATGGGAGAGTTATTAACACTGCAAATTTTGACCATCCAACGTCAGAGCCTTATAAGATTCAAGATATTTCATGGGCATATTTTGCTACTGGTAATGTTGCCGTAGATAAGAAAGTACTTGAAAGGTCAGGACTTTTTGATACAAACTTTAGTCTCTATGGCTGGGAAGATTTGGAACTTGGTGAACGATTAAGGCAGATGAATGTTCGCTTAGTTAAATGTCCTAGAGCGGTTGGATTCCATTGGCACCCTCCCTTAAGTCTTGATCAGATTCCAAGATTAATAACAGTTGAGAAAGAAAGAGCAAAAATGGGCTTGGTCTTTTATCGGAAGCACCCCACCCGTCGAGTTCGTTTTATCATTCAATTTACTTACTTACATAGATTACTTTGGGAGGTTTTGACTTTTGGTGGTTGCCTTAATGAGAGGAGTCTTAGGCCACTTATCGCATTTTTGATTCGCCGAGGACGCCCTGGTATGGCGATGGAAATATTAAGAGTGCCATTGAACCTTATTTTTGTAAGAGCTCTTTATTTAGAAGCTGCCACCTACGGTCGCCACTGAGGAGGGCAGTTTGATAAATTTAGTAGGTACTTAAACTCCGCACACCTGTCTGTTTCGGGTGATGCAAGCTGTCTACCCCTTTCTTGGACAGCGCATGCATCCCTGTCAGGTGGAGGCGAACCCGAAACCCCCGAACAAAACATGGCTGTTGTCACTCTCTCCGAGATGATGGAGGCAGGTGCCCATTTTGGACACCAGACTCGAAGATGGAACCCAAAGATGTCTCGATACATCTATTGCGCTCGTAATGGGGTTCACATTATTGATTTAGTTAAGACCGCTGTGTGCATGAATAGTGCATATAAATGGACACGCTCTGCGGCTAGAAGTGGGAAGAGATTCCTTTTTGTAGGTACAAAAAAGCAAGCCTCTGAAGTTGTTGCTCTAGAAGCAGCAAGGTGTGGAGCCTCCTATGTAAACCAACGTTGGCTTGGAGGGATGCTTACTAACTGGACAACGATGAAGGCCCGAATTGAAAGGCTTAAGGATCTCGAAAGGATGGAATCTAGCGGTGCCATTGCAATGCGCCCTAAGAAAGAAGCTGCGGTGTTACGTAGGGAATTGGAAAGACTTCAAAAGTACCTAGGAGGATTAAAGGGTATGCGGAGATTGCCTGATGTAGTGGTTTTAGTTGATCAGCGTCGAGAAACCAATGCTGTTTTAGAAGCTCGCAAGTTAGATATTCCTCTTGTTTCGATGTTAGATACAAACTGCGATCCAGATCTTTGTGAAGTACCTATACCTTGTAATGATGATGCTGTTAGGTCTGTGCAATTAGTACTTGGAAGGCTCGCAGATGCCATCAATGAAGGTCGTCACGGATCAGGTGGATCTGGCTCAGGAGGGAATTAGATTCCTTCCTTCCCCTCCTCCTCTTTCCCTAACGGCTTGCTGTTGATGCTCTGCTTGCTAGTAGCTTTTGACTGCATTCTTCTCAAATACTCACTAAAATTTTCTTAATATGGCCGACGTCTCAGCAAAGCTCGTAAAGGAACTGCGTGACAAGACAGGCGCAGGAATGATGGATTGCAAGAAGGCTCTTGCTGAAACCAAGGGAGATGTAGCTAAGGCAATTGAATGGTTAAGAAAGAAGGGAATTGCTAGTGCAGAAAAGAAGTCAGGTCGCGTGGCTGCTGAAGGTGCTATTGGTAGTTATATCCATACTGGTGCAAGGGTAGGAGTGCTTCTGGAGCTGAACTGTGAAACTGATTTTGTTGCAAGAGGCGATTTGTTTCAAGGCCTTCTGAAGGATGTGGCTATGCAGGTTGCTGCATGTCCCAATGTCGAATATGTCACAACTGCGCAGATTCCAGATAATGTTGTTGAGCAGGAGAAGTTGATAGAGATGGGTAGAGACGATTTGGCAGGAAAGCCAGATCAAATGAAGGCGAAAATAGTAGAAGGAAGAATTGGTAAGCGATTGAAGGAGCTTGCATTAATGGAGCAACCTTTTATTCGCGACAGTTCGATGACTGTTGAACAGTTGGTTAAGCAGGTTGCCGGACAAATTGGAGAGAATATTCAGGTACGTCGTTTTACTAGGTATACATTGGGTGAGGGTATTCAAATAGATCAGCCTGACTTCGCAACTGAAGTAGCTTCAATGTCTGGTAATTAGATTTGACTTCTGAGGGTAAGACACTAAGGAATTATGATCCTTCAGAGCAGTTAATGCTTCTAGAGTCTCAATGTAAACTCTTAGCTCCTAGACTCTATCGATCTCATGCACTTTATCTTCAAGTTCTGAGGAGTCTGCTGAAAGATGCAACAAGAAAGGCACTGTTTAACCTGATCACCTTCCAGGATCCCTCTATATTTAATTCAGTCTCAAGCCAGAGTCGAAAGGACTTTCAACTCAAAGTTGATCAATTAGTAGATAAATGTAATTCATTATTAACTGTCGAGCACTTAATGGATCTTGCTCGACAAATCGACCAAGATAAGAAACGTTTGATTGATGATGCAAATAAAGAGATCTTTGCTAAGACCAATTTGCAAGAGAACAGAGATAGTAGTAAACACATGGAAGACTCTATAGATTTAAGTCTTTCATTACCTGTAGATAGTATAGATCAACTGGATAGATGGATGACTGATGATCAATTTGGAGGAAGTATTGATTTCTATGCTAAACCTTCTCGATTGAGTATATCTTATGTCCCAGAAGGCTTTATGAAATTAACTGATCTTGAACCTCCCAAGGATTTGAATTCAGTACCAGAAGATCCTTACGGGGCTGTAAATGATGAAATCCTTTCGGAGGGTGACTTGATTCAGGCTTCTGATGAGATGATTCAGGATCGAGAACTAGATGTTGCAGACAGCTCTCAAGATAAAGAATTAGAGAAGATAGATAGCTCTAAAAATGGATTAGATGTTCTGAAGAATCTTTTACTTATGGCAGGCGATGTGATTTGGGATAAGCCTTCAAAAGCTTTAGATCAGAATGACCCTGTATCTACTTCTTCAGAGCCTTTTGACACCAATGAAAGCCATAATAATAGACTTCTTCCTCAGACTCCTATTGAAATGAATTTATGGTTGGATTCATTGGAAGAGGCCTTGGCTATACGGTTGAGGAACCTTTCGCATGCAATAAATGTTGAATTGCTTAGATCAGGAATAGTAACTAGCCTTCTACCAATAACTCTTTTAGATGCAGCCCTAGCTGGTCAAGTTAATTCAGAAGATAATTCTTCGAATCTTTTGAGGATGTCACTACCAATCAGTAAAGATTTTTCTGATGGAATAAATATTAACTGTCTTTTGATTCGCTCATCAGATCTTGAGTTTGATGAACCTAAGCTGAGAAATTGTCGTTCTCAACTTAGAAAAATTCGGAATATTTTGCTAAAAATGGTTCGTCAGCAACGTCACTGGCAGAGTCGTTCTATAGCTAATGAGCTTCATGAGCAGTGGTGGCAACAACCTCAGATGACACAAAAAAACACCAACCCACCTTTGAAATAACTGAAGATCAATTAATTGATCTTCAGAAATGGGTGGCGACCTTACAGCAGGCCTTTACTTTAGAGGCCGAGAGTGGCTTTAATAACTTGCTTGGCAGAGAAGAGCAGTTCAGTTCATTTATAACTCGTATGATTGCCTCTCCGCCATTGATACCTATACCTGAGGATCTCAAATCAAAACTGGCAAATCTATCCGATTTGTTCATAACTTATGAATCGATTCCTCAATCAAAGCGGCGCCATTTAGTAGTTAAGTCAAGAAAAATACTTCACCTTATAAAAAGAAATTTAGAGCCTACTTCATCAATTAAACCACCTAAGTTGAGACTCTCTGCAGCTGTTGAACTCTCTTCTGATAGACCTCTAAATTCTTCTAAATCTATCAACCTTTCCAGTCCGTTGTCTAATGTAAAGGGTATAGGCTCGAAGATTGCTGAGAGATTTGCTTCAGTTGGCTTGTTTTTGATTAAAGATTTATTTGTTCATTACCCAAGAGATTATGTAGATTACTCATCTTTACGACGAATAGGATCACTAGAAGTTGGCACATTCGCAACAATAGTTGCGAATGTAAGACGATGTAATTCATTTATCAGTCCACGTAATCCTAATTTGGCAATACTTGAGCTACACCTTCAAGACCCTACTGGTCGTCTGAAGGTGACGAGATTTTTTGCAGGACGTCGCTTTGCCAATCAGCCATATCTAAAGAATCAGTCCTGTATGTACCCTCCTGGAGCACTAGTCGCAGTTAGTGGACTTGTACGGGAAAATCAATATGGAAAAAGTTTTCAGGATCCACTGATAGAGGTGATGGAAAACTCGACTTCAGTTTTGAAGTCAAAGAGCATTGGACGTATTCTTCCTGTTTACTCACTTCCAGAAGGAATCTCTGCGGAAAGATATCGCTCGATTGTTGAAAATATTTTGCCATTATCATCACTTTGGGTCGATCCGTTACCTATATCTCGACTAAAAGTACTTGGCTTAATAAGTCGCAGTGAAGCAATGGTTGGGATACATCGGCCTAAGACTATGGCATCGATGAAGGCGGCTAGGCACCGTATCGTTTTTGATGAATTTCTATTGTTACAACTTGGATTGTTGCGTAGACGATTGGAAGTCAATAGGCGGCCTTCTCCGCCAATTGAAGTTTCGTGGCACAGCAATGGCTTGGTGGGCAGGTTTTTGGAAATGCTGCCTTTCTCTTTGACTAAGGCACAAGTAAGAGTCCTTAGAGATATTGAATCAGATTTAGTTAAGTCTGAGCCAATGTCGAGGTTGCTTCAAGGGGATGTCGGGAGTGGAAAGACTGTTATTGCTTTGGCTGCAATTCTCAATGCAGTGGAGGCAGGTTGGCAAGGGGCACTAATGGCACCTACAGAGGTTTTAGCTAACCAGCACTATCGAAATCTTTGTAAGTGGTTACCAGAGCTACATGTAACTGTTGAATTGCTGACTGGTTCAACTAAACGTTCTAAACGACGTCAACTACTCACTGACCTTAGTAATGGCTCAGTGAAAGTACTCGTAGGAACACATGCATTAATAGAAGAGCAAGTCTCGTTTTCTCGCCTAGGACTTGTAGTCGTTGATGAGCAACATCGTTTTGGTGTACATCAACGGAACCGCCTCCTTAGCAAGGGGCTGCAACCACACTTGCTTAGCATGACCGCAACACCGATACCTAGGACCTTGGCCCTTTCTTTGCATGGAGATTTAGATGTTAGCCAGATAGATGAATTACCACCCGGTCGACGACCTGTTAAAACCAGATTGATCTCAGGTTCTCAACGTCACATCGCTTATCAATTAATTCGAGATGAGGTGAATCAGGGACAAAGGGCTTATGTGATTTTACCTTTGGTAGAGGAGTCAGAGAAAGTCGATTTGCGATCTGCTGTAGCTGTCCATAGCCAACTTTCAGAAGAGATCTTTCCCGAATTTCAGGTTGGGCTTTTACATGGACGTATGAAGAGTACAGAGAAAGATATCGTAATCAGAAAATTTGTTTCTGGAGAGTGCCAGGTATTGGTTTCTACTACTGTTGTTGAAGTTGGAGTAGACGTACCTGAAGCGACTGTCATGTTGATCGACAATGCTGACAGATTTGGATTGGCTCAGTTGCATCAACTTCGAGGTCGTGTCGGAAGAGGGGCAAGTTCTTCTCATTGCTTGTTGGTGAATGAGAGTAACAATGCTCTAGCTAAACAAAGATTGGAGGTTCTAGTGAGATCCAACGATGGATTTGAAATTTCCGAGATAGATCTACGCTTGCGTGGGCCAGGCCAGGTTCTCGGAACCCGCCAGTCAGGCCTCCCCGACTTTGCCTTGGCCAACTTGCTTGAAGATGGACAAGTTCTTGAACAAGCTCGAGAAGAGGCCAAGTATCTACTTGGTATTGATGGCGATTTAAGCAACTATCCATTGCTACGAATAGCCTTAAATGAATACTGGACTCGAATGAGTAAAAGTGCTCATCTGAATTAAGCAGTTGTTTTTCCACACCTTTGAGACTCAATTGCGACTTGATAAGGCGAGGTTTTCTGTTCGTGATTATCTTGTTTTGACAGCTTTTATGAGTTTTGCTTTTTCATTGTCAGGGTTAGAGATTCTAGTTTTGTCTCATAATTTCGAAAAGTACCATTTATCAGTTGTTTTGAGTGAATTGTGCTGCCCCAATTTTTCAAGAGAGCTTTTAATAGGTTTATGAACTTTCTCGCTTCAAAATTCCCTTTAGTGGTATTAACTGTTTTGCTTATTGCTTTTGAACGAGATTTGTTCTGTGGAAAAACGTATTTTTCTTGTGGAAATTAGTTTTTTAAGGGGGTAATTGTGCCCAGGCCTTGGAATTTCGTTCCTATAACTGACTGTGGTGAGGAGCTTGTTTCACTGCCCGAGGTTATTAAGCGTCTCGAACCTCATCCATACATGAAATTAGGGGCTCCTTATGGATCATTTGCTGATCCGTGGAGGTTGCGTGGCAGTGTCTTAAGACGTCTGATCCTTGCCCAGGGTTACTTGCAATCTGAGGTTCAATCCTTACGACTTGCCGTTTTTGATGCTTGGCGCCCAATTGCCGTTCAGGCATTTATGTTAGAACACTGCATCCATCAAGAATGCATGAGCCGAGGGATTGATCGCTTTGATAAAAAAGAAAAAGTTGTAATAAAAGAGATTGAGAAATTAGTTGGACAGTTTTGGGCATTGCCCAGCCTTGATCCAAGTATGCCTCCACCACACAGTACTGGTGCTGCAGTTGACCTAACCCTTTTTGATGTTAATGGATCTGTTTGTTCAATGGGAGGAGATATAGATGCTATTGGCTCAATTTCGGAGCCTAATTATTACCATAACGCTTTGCCCAATTCTCAAGGTGAGACTTGGCATAACAGGAGAATGCTATTGGCGAAGGTTATGACTGCTGCAGGGTTCGTTCAGCACCCTAACGAATGGTGGCACTTTAGTTTTGGGGACCAACTTTGGGCATGGAGGCAGGAATCTCCCAATGCTCTTTATGGGGCTTGTAGACCTTCGTCCAGCAAATCTGACACGGCTTGATCTCCAAGTCTCCTTACATGCTCTCCTAAGCCAATGTTGCCGCCAGCACTTTTCCAACTCAAGAACAAAGGCTCTAAGGCTTCCTCCAGTCGGTCAAGGGATAAACGTTCTAGAAAGGGCTTGGCTAGATTTTGTAGATTTGGAGTACCCCCTAGCCACAACTGATATTGATTGAGACCACTTCCTACTAATGCTATTTCTGCCATGTATGGACGAGCACAGCCATTTGGGCAACCGGTCATTCGTATCAATATTTCTTTGCTAATAGATAGACGATTCAGTTGACTCTGAATACGTTTAAGTACTTCTGGGAGAGTGCGCTCTGCTTCAGTAATTGCGAGACCACATAATGGCAGTGCTGGGCACGCAATCGCGTGTCTTTGTAGTGGGGGAGGATCCTTAGAAGGGTCTAGGCCTAGATGCTCAAGAGCTTTTTTGACACTTGACTTTTGCTGACTACCAATGTTGCATAGCAACAGGTCTTGATTAGCTGTTATTCGTATCTCGAGTTGATAGGTTTCTACCAAATTTCTAAGACCTGACTTGAGGTTTCCTTTTAACCTTCCTGATAACAAAGGTATACCGACAAACCAGAGGCGTTCTGAATGTTTATGCCACCCA
>QCKN01000024.1 GCA_003215295.1 Prochlorococcus sp. AG-409-P03
ATTCTAACCTTTTCGAACGAGCATACATCTCTTTAACTGTTGGCAAAGCACTATATCCTTTGGTTAAGTTGTGGAAAGACATTTGGCTCAAAGGATCTTGAGCCAAAAAGCATACATTTATAAGCCACACTAATAGTGAGAACAGATTAAGGAGAACAGCCCAAAACCAAGATAAATAACTACTATCAAGTCTGTTTGATCATTTTATGGCGCCATTGGAGCTCATGACCTTTGCAAAACCCTTTGAGCCACCCAAAAGAGAGAGATCATGACTGAAACCCCTGCAAAAATGGCCATAAGCTGATTTAGTGGGTTATCCATATAGGTTTAATGACTTATAGGGAAGGTGCCCACTTATTTAACCAGACATTAACCTTTGTCGTCAGCAATTAGATACCAATTTATGCTTATTTTTTATGTTGTGAGGCTTTGGCAATGAATAGCGATGTTTTAATTGCTCAGCTGATTATTGGCAGCCTTACAGTTGGAGTTGTAGGAGTTACTTTCCTCCCATTTGGCGCGACCACAGCCTCAATACAAGCTTGTCAACTTAACACTGACCAGCGACTTCTAAAATATGGAGGGGTTGCAATAGCTGTCATGACGGCTCTTAGCGCTATCCTTTTCTTAGAAGTAATGAAACTCAATGGAATCCTAAGTGGTCAACAACTTTCCTAACAGTGTTTAGAATGAAAAGACTCGATTAATCATTGAATTAACTAGCCTCATCAGGTTTCCCAATCTATTTAACAACCACTTCTCAAGTGGATTTCTCTTAATACGAAAGTGACTGTCAAATGAAATGAACTCTATTCCCAAAGCATATATTTAAGAGGCTCTAGTATTTACAAGACAATTATACGAAAACAAAGGCCTTAATTACGCACTGCTCTTGATTCCCAGAGGAATAAGATCTTAGAGAAGGCTCTGGTCATAAGACTGGTTCTGAGCAAGCAGGGGTCGCCAGTCGAGATTCTCTTTTGGTGCAGTCTCGATAAACAGAGAAAATTCCGCTTCTGAATAATCCAAAACTCACTACAAAAAAGAAAAGTTGTCCACAAAACTGCTTAAATGAAGCATTACGGAAAACTATTATGCTCAAAAGATTGGCAATACAAGCCTCTTTTGCAATTTTTTCAGTAGTCTTAGTGTCCTCCATTCTTCTAACAGGATGGAGCAGAACTAATGCATCTGAAGACGCATTCACTCCAGAGGCTACCAGTGATAATCCTTTGGGTATCGTTATTGAGCAATCAATAGAAAGTAACCGTATTGATTCGCAACCAATGGACTCTAGTAAAGACGAAAGTAGTCTTTATGAAATGTTTGGTGACGAACAAGTTTTCCCATTTCAACCATGATTTTTAAAGTCGCTAAACACAGGAACAAAAATGTTTTATCAAAATCTACTGTTTCTATATATAGAAGTAATTGGTGGTCTTTTAACTTCATTTGGTTCTACGCCATAACCTATCCATAGAAAAGCAATGATCTCTTCTTTCTTTGAATCCATCTCAAGGATTCCATAAGTTTGCTTATGCGTAGTGATTTCTCCTGTAGACCATTTACTGCCTACCCCATCAGAAACCAATGAAAGTAAAAGATTTTGTATTGCACAGGCACATGCAGCATAGTCCTCTATTTTAGTTTTAGGTTCTGTACTACAAACCTGGCTAGCAACAATTAGATGAGATGGGTTAAGCATCTTTTCTACAAGTTTCTGTTGAGTAGATGCGTTTTCTAGATGATCTACAGATTTAAGCTCTAAGGCCAGGTTAAATAGGCACTCTCTTTGTTTAGGGTCAACATTGGTAAAGCGCCAAGGGAAGGTGTGGCGATGACAAGGGGCTTGATTTGCAGCCTCAATTGCTCTCTGAACAATTTGATCTGAGACTTCATTGGTATTGAAAGAATGAATTGTCCTTCTTTTTCTTATCGCCTCTTGAAGATCCATTAAAAACCTGAGCAAAAACAAATCCATATAACATTATGGCCTTTAGATAGGAATTTTGTCTCTGATCCGATGAAGTGCTCTAGCTTTAGAGGCCTAAAAACTATCTTCTCCTGACTAGAAACCAAAAGAGCTGTTTTGTTTAGCAATTTAGTTGGTCCTGTAAATAAGCTATGTTTTATTTCTTTCAAAAGATTTGCCAAGAGGGTTCCTTCAAGGTTCATTAAAGTAGGGTACAGAAAACTTGATAATTATGTGCGGGAGATATGAGCTGAGAGCTGGTTTTGAGAAGTTTCCTTCAATTTTAAAAAGGGATCTTCCAAAAGGTTTTCAAGAAAATTATGCACAAAGAGCTTTAATACAGCCAAATGAACCTGTACTTGTCCTCAAGAATGAAGGCAAAACAACTACCTCTTTAATGCTTTGGGGGTTTATTTCTGAATGGGCTAAAGACCCATTTGACCATTCAATGCCAAGACCATTCAATGCTAGGGCTGAGACTATTGATAAGAAAAGGCTTTTCCAAGGGGGTTGGAGACACAAACGATGTCTGATACCGGCAAGTGGTTTTTTTGAAAAGAATTATCGAGTACGAAGAAAAGATTCAAAAGTGTTTTGGCTTGCAGGAATTTGGAATCGATGGATGAGTAATGACGGCAGTGAACTAGAAAGCTGCTGCATAATTACAACTAAGCCAAACACATTAATCAGACCCCTACACAATAGAATGCCAGTCATTATTCCAAATGGAGTGGAAGAAGACTGGATAGAGCCTGGGAAAACAGTCGATGAATTAAAAGCCTTGCAAAGATTTTTAACTAGTTGGGATCCAAAAGATTGGATAACGGATCTATTAGCTATACATACTACTTTTCAAATGGATTTATTCTAGATAATATTGATATCTATTTGGTTTAAGTTTTACTAAATCATAGTAAAAAAAAACAGAAAATTGCAATTTGTTATGCAATGGTTCAATAGATATAGTATAAATATTAGGAAAAATTATGAGGATATTAAAGTTAACTTGGCTCTACGAGTTTTACAATGGCATTATAGTAGTCATTGATAAGCCTTAAAGAAGTATTTTCTAGATAAATAGATCTAATCAGTCTATAGTCTCTCTGCTCAGCTAAAAACTAATGATGCAGCATAGGTCTGTATACATATGAGAGTATTTGCTGCAATCTCAAAATAGGCCTATAATTGAAAAGATTCTTTATCGCATCTCTGTGAGATTGCGTTAGGCAAGTAACAATAGTAATTTACTCAGCCGAATTTCCATTCATGAAAGACTTCCTGGATCTGGCTCATGATATCTGGGACTTTTTACGAGTTCGAAGGAAGTATTGGCTAGCCCCGTTGATTATTACGATTGTCCTAATGGGCAGTATGCTTATACTTACGCAAGGAACTGTAGTCGCTCCTTTTATATATTCAATCTTCTAATAAGAATGAATAAAATAAGAATTTTTTCTGTTCAGTGTCTAATACTCTATGTACTTCTTAATCTATCCGGGTATTTTGGAGCTTGGCTTATAACTAGAGGCACACAGAAAAGACAAGAGTCTCTACGATCAGAGAAACCTCAAGCAATACCTAAATTACATAAAAGTTTTTACCAGTTCAAACATGACGTTCAGAATGCAAGAAGTTACAAGTATAAAAGTTTCATTGGCTTTCGCTCAGAAAAGCGGAACACGAAAAGTATAAATATTAACGCAAGAGGAATGCGATATGCAAATAGTTTGAAATTATCTAAAAACGATAATATTTGGATTTTTGGTGGTTCAACTATTTGGGGTTTCGGTGTTAAGGATAAAGAAACAATTCCTTATTACCTGGGTGAAGTTTCAAATCAAGGTACGGTAAACCTAGGAGAGCAGGCTTGGGTGTCAAGGCAATCATTAAATTTCCTTCTAAATCTCTTAAGCGATGTGGATGCGAATATAATTAAAAAGCCTTCTGAGGTAATCTTTTACGATGGGGCAAATGATACTATTCACCCCTGTACATTAACAACTTCTAAATTAGATAGCCCGTATATACATTATCAAGAAGCAAAGATCAAAAACTTCTTAGAGCTTGACAGAAAAGGTCTAAGGGGTAAAACGAGGATATTAAATGCATCAAAAGATATTTTTTCTACTATATTCCGGTATTTGTCGCCAAAAATCTTTAGTGGGTTGTACAAGTTTAAATCTGCTATTAAGACTATTAAGCAAAAGCAAATAAGTATAAAGAACAAAAATTCCAATGCAAGTGTTAGCAACAACTGTACATCTTTAGAATTTGCCAATAGAGTATCAAGCAACCTAGTCAATAACTGGCAAGCGGCTTATGTTCTTCTTCAATTACGTGGGATTGGCTTTACAGCTATTCTGCAACCATCACCTTATCTAACTAAAACATATAAAGGAGGCATTACAAACCCCTATAAGGATTCCTATGAAAGTATCTATCCAAGTGTTATCAAAAAAGCAAAAGGATTTAAATGGTTTATAGATGGTTCACAATGGTTGAATGACTCAGAAGAATCATATATTTTCGATGAAATTGGTCATCTTAACCCACGAGGCAATAGATTTATTGCCCAGAAGATATGGCAGAACCTTCAAAGAAAGTAATGAAAATAACGTCTAATTAATAAAATCTCATTATAAGGAGTTAACGCTTACTACTTTAGGTATAATTAGTGTTATGTTGCCAGGTAGGTAATAGAATGCTAATCGGCAAGAACAAGAAATGAGAGTAGCTGTAATTGGAGCAGGCCCAGCTGGCCTTTCCTTCGCAGATAGATTACTTTCAATAGAGCCAACTGCAAAAATAGATATATATGAGAAAAGCTGCTATATAGGAGGTCTATCGAAAACTGTTAAATACAAGGGGAACAGAATCGATATTGGTGGACATCGTTTCTTCTCAAAGTCCAGCGAAGTCATGAACTGGTGGGCTCAAAAGTTCCCAATAGAAGCAGATACCGTTTCGAACAATCTACAAATTAAATATAGAAATCAACGTAGAAGTATTGAAGGGTTAAATATTGCCGATGAGGTGGATATCAAAAGAGGTCGTATAATGCTTCTTCGAAATAGAAAATCACGAATACTATATGAGCGTAAACTATATGATTACCCATTAAAGTTGAATTTAAAAACTTTAAGAAATATTGGCTTTCTTAAAATGATTACTGTATCATCTAGTTACCTATTAAGCAAATTAGAGTATTCATCTCCCAAGAATCTAGAAGAGTTTATAATTTCTCGTTTTGGGAAAAAATTATACTCAATGTTTTTCGAAACGTACACTTATAAAGTCTGGGGAAGACATCCTAAAGATATTTCTCCGGAATGGGGCGCTCAAAGAATAAAGGGATTGTCTATTAGAAAGCTATTAGTAGATGTTGCTAAAAAGAGTTTCAATATGCTTACAAAACAGACTGGTGAGATTGCTCAAAAAGAAATTGAAACCACTTTGATAGAGAGGTTTCTATATCCAAAATATGGACCCGGTCATATGTGGGAAGAAGTAGCTAAAGACCTTACTGAAAAAGGAGTTGAAATAAGCTTGCAGACCAAGGTTACTGGAATTGTCGTATCTGATGATCTCGATCATGTAAATCAAATCCAGATCTGCACAAGGGATGATAAAGAAGTAACTATAAATTATGACTATGTGGTTTCAACTATGCCAATTAGTGAATTAGTGGATGCAATGCTAACTAAAAGTCCAAAGGGAATCATTCCTGACACAGTTCTTCAGATAGCCTCTTCGCTTCCGTATAGAGACTTCATAACTGTTGGAATTTTGCTTGACTGTTTAGTCGGGCCACAAGGTGAGGATTTAGATGATACCTGGATATACATCCAAGAGCCAGATGTGAAGGTAGGTAGAATTCAAATATTTAATAATTGGAGTCCATATTTAGTATCCGATCCAACAAAGAAGTGGATTGGAATGGAATTCTTCTGTAATGAAGGAGATGACTTATGGAGTATGAGTGATGATGCCATAATTAATAAGGCAAAGGAAGAGTTGGTGATGCTCAAGCTTTGTAGCAAGAAAGATATCATTGATTCAACAGTCATTCGAGAAGCTAAAACATATCCTGCATATTTTGATAGTTACAAAGACTTCAAATTACTAATAAATGTCTTCGACAAGATCGACAATTTATTCCTAATTGGAAGAAATGGTATGCACAAATACAATAATCAAGATCACTCTATGCTAACTGGCTTTAAAGCTGCAGAGCTAATTGCTGGTAAAAGAACAAGACCTAGTGATAAAAATATAATATGGGATATTAATGCAGAACAAGAATATCATGAAGAATAAGATAATATGCACTATAAAGCGGTTATCTTTTCAACAGAAGCTAGTTAAGTATGCAAGAATAACTGTAATATTTTTATTGCTCGTTTTAGTAACCGTTTTGCTAAACTCGATTAGCTTTGAGAAGCTTAGTCTAAAAATAACTAATTACAGCTATTACTCAACCCTGAGCATTCTTCTACTGCGGTTTACTAGTGCTGTAATACCGATATTGCCTGGGTCTGCATATGCTCTATTAGCAGGGTCATTATTAGGGTTTAAAAAAGGTCTATTTGTTATTTACCTTGCCGATATTGCTTCATGTGTCGTATGTTTCGGTATCGCTAGACAATTTGGCTATAGAGTAGTCAAGAAGTTAATTGGCAACCAACTTCTGACAACCTTAGAGGCTGCAAGTAATAGCTATATTTCAAATAAGCCCTACTTAATAGTCTTATGTCTTATGACAGGGTTTCATGACTTTTTTTCATATGCAATCGGCCTAACGAACTTGAAATTCTCTAGATATTTCGTTGCACTTCTGTTAAGCTCATGCATAACAGTTCCATTGATGGTTGGAATTGGTTCTGGGATTGGATATGGTGGGATTTTGAATATCCTCTTAATGATGTTGCTTATAGTGGTTTTACTTAGCATAAGAAAAAAATTGAAGGCTTTTCTAAATATATAAAGCTGTGGAAAAAATAATCTTTAAGACTTATCAATTTTACTTTGATATAATTTACATACGTTTCTAAAAAAGCATGCCTTGTGCATTGATTACAGGAGGGTCTGGTTTCTTTGGAAGTATATTAATTGAATCACTGCTAGAAAAAGGATGGAATTGTATAAACATAGACATTTTAGAAAATTCTCATTCACATCCTAATCTGAAAAATATCAAGGGAGATATAAGGTGTGAAACAGATATAGATCTTTGTTTTAAATTAAGTAAGATAGATGTTGTTTTTCATTGTGCTGCATTGCTTGCACATGGAAACATTAATAAGAAAGATCTAACAACAACTAATATATATGGGACTAGAAATTTAGCAGGTGCTGCATTGAAACATAGGGTCTCCAAATTTATTTACATATCTAGTAACTGTTTATGGGGAAACCCTATACCGTATCCGATTAATGAACATGAATACCCATGCCCGTGTGAAGATTATGGGAAATCGAAATTAGGAGGAGAAATAGTACTGAATTCATACACTGAAATCAATCCTATAATATTTAGAGTCCCAACATTGATCGATGAAGGTAGGTTGGGATTGCTAGGAATACTATTTGACTTTATATATAACAACAAAAAAGTTTGGGTCGTTGGGGATGGAAGTAATCGATACCAATTTCTTTATGCAAAAGACTTAGCTGAAGCTTGTATTCTTGCTGTTAGTTTTCATGGATCTGGCATATTTCATTTAGGTGCGGACGATGTCAAAACACTGAGGGAAGTCTATCAGTTTGTAATTGACCATAGTAATTCTAACTCTAAGGTTGTTCAACTACCTAAGAGTTTAACATTATTAGCTATGAAAATTTTTTATTCAATGGGTCTTTCACCTTTAGGTGAGTATCATCGAAGAATGATAGCCGAATCCTTCAGGTTTGATACAGGTAAAGCCAAAAGTCAATTAAAATGGCAACCCACACTTTCAAATGAAAAGATTCTTCTCAAGGCTTATAAATACTATGTTGAAAAGAAAGATTTAATAAGCAAAAGAAAGAACGTCTCAGCTCATAACTCATTAGCGAAAGCAGGGATAATTAATATTTTGAAGTTCTTATCTTGATCCATTTAGAAAATGCCCCTAATAAGAAAGTTTTTTAGCTATTTACCACATTTCATCCAAGCTTCCTCATTAGCATTTTTAATAAATATCTGCTTGTATGTATTGCTTAAGCCAAAGATAGGAGTCAATGCTGGCGGATTAATCGCAGAATTAACAGGAACACTATTCTTATATATCTTTCTTAGACTCTCTAAAAAACCAAAGCTATTCAAAACTTCTAGTGGTATTGTGGCACAATATCTTATCTCAATAGGAACAATCTTTATTAATTTAGTTGTATTAAATGTGGTAAATTTCGTATATCAGTCTATCACTCTAAGTTCACCAAGCTTTGCATCTATATCAGAAACAAAGGTATCGATCCTATCAAAGATAGTTGCCTCAATCTGTGGTTTTTTATGGACAAGTTCTATGACTATGAAATTTACCTTTGATTTTAGGAATAATAAAGGTGATTTCAGAAGATGAACTTATAAACCTCAAAATAGATTCACCACCTCTACCCCTTGCGAAGATACGCAATATACCTTCCATAATTACCACTAAGGAGTTTAAATGTATTTGGATATTTCTGAAAGCACTTATCTTCTAGAGATCCTCGGCCAACAAATGTAATCTCTGGAGCCCTTAATAAAAGGCTATCGCATAAGTTCTCCTTCATTGGAAATAAAAATGTCGCTTTCTCTAATATGTCTTTAGGAAATACATTTTCCAAATCACTCTTACCTCTTGTAATTCGAACAAATACAGAGGCATGAGGGAATCCATGACGTGACTCATTTAGAACCCAATGTGGCAAGTTATCCTCAGTTACAAGAAAAGAGTACCTTGGATTCCGTGAATCTACCAAGGTTTGTATTTCGGAAAAATCATTGCTTATCTTAGAATGCAAAATATATCTTTTCATATCAGATACTAATTGATTTTTAGGAGTGCTGAACGAAGATGCTATGCCTAGTCCAAACAAAGCTATTAAAAACAAAGCAAGCAATCTATTGTTAATAAAAGAAGATTTAAAGTCTAAGTATTGTCTTGGGCTGTTAATCAAAAAAGCTATGATAATAGCAGATGAAATACAGGTGAATGGACAGAAAAGTGAAAAGTAGTGATCAAAGAAGTGCCTTTTAAGAATCAAAAGTTCTAAAGAAGCAGGGAAGATAATAGAGAAGAAAGTGATATCTATCAAACTAATCTGACTTATTTTTTTTGGCAATGGAAAGCTTTTATATACGGTTGATTTGGTATTCATTCTGAAGAATATGCTAATTGCAACCAAGGAGTTGGCTACCAGAATGAAGCATAGTAATAATGCCTTATGAGAGGTTAAAAGCTGAGAAATGAAAACTTTAAATGGCGACTCCGCTATATACTCTATGGAGTTAATTCTAAATCCCGAAGAGAACGAAGAGAAGCTATCCATCAAAAAATATGGCAGTATATTCAAAACAGTTAAAAATATAGCAAGTAATAAATTCCAAGTAAATATATATCCAATTATTCTAGAGACCTCTCCAAATGTGTCTCGAATAGAAGTATAATTTTGATAGATTATTAGTTTCCTGGCAGAGATCCAAATTGAGATCAGAGAAATAGGTAGAATCAAGTATGGGCGAATTGAGATGGCTATTGCACCTAGCAAACAATATGCAAGCGTAGAGAATGGATTAATCTTGTCTTGGTTATATGATTTTAATAACGGCGACAAAATTAAAACTAACAAGCTTGATGCAACATTATTTATATGGTTCAAACCATCTGGTGCACTAGATAAAGTGAACAAATAAATGGCAGATGCAAATAAAGATAATGGTTTAATTAATTGATTGTGATCTTTTAATAGTTCTCTCAAGTAAACCCTTAAAGATATATAGATTGACCTGCAAGCGAAGGTAGCACAGACAATTGAAATAAGCGTCCAAGCCTTTATAGTTTTCAAAGCCGCTGGCAGAGCAAAAAGCGCACTCAGTAGGATTGATTTGTCGTCAAATTCTTTTACAAAAGCTAACTCACCTTGTAAAATCCTTTGTCCAAAATACATAAATTGATCAAGATCGTGATTATAGTTTTTAGTAATCAAGCTTTGAAAAATAGCTATTAAAGAAAGCGATATTAGAAGCCCAGACAGGCTTGACAATGCAAAGGGCAAAGTAAAAGATAAATTACCACTTTGAACAGATTTTTTAAAGATGATTTCGTCCAACGGAAACTTACCACAAAGTTTATATTAGA
>QCKN01000025.1 GCA_003215295.1 Prochlorococcus sp. AG-409-P03
AATCACTTCTTACTTCAGCAATATGCAGGCTACTGCGTAGGAAAGGAGAAGTGGTTTTACCATTCAAAGGGCAAAACATGAGCAACAACGCATGGGTTGATACTAAAGGAGGAGAAATGGCCTATTCACAAGCAGTCCAAGCATGGGCTTCAGGACTCGAACCTATATCATCAATGAACCCTATCTTATTAAAACCAAAAGGAGACTGCACTAGTGAGGTTATACATCTTGGGAAAAGTGTAGGTTTTTCGAAAGCAGGAAGCTACTACAAAGACTGGGTTGATCCTGGTTGGTTAGCTATAAAAAAAGGACTGCAAGATCTTAAACAAAGACATAGTGAAGGTCGCTTTATTCTTGAAGGTGCGGGAAGTCCAGTTGAAGTAAATATCAAGCACAAGGACTTAACGAATATGAAGTTAGCTAAATTCTTAGATGCCAGATGTATACTTGTTGCTGACATTGAAAGAGGGGGTGTCTTTGCTCAAATCATAGGGACGCTTTCTTTACTTAAGCCATCGGAAAAGAGATTGATAAAAGGCTTGGTGATAAATCGTTTTCGTGGAGATAGAGGATTATTCGAGGATGGAAAGATTTGGCTTGAACAGAAAACAGGCATTCCAGTAATTGGTGTAATGCCATGGATTAATGAACTATTCCCACCCGAAGACTCTTTAGATCTACTTGAGAGGAGTGCTCAAAAACCTAAATCTGAAATTGAAATTGCAGTAATCAAACTCCCTTCAGTCAGTAACTTTTCAGACCTGGATCCTTTAGAGGCAGAACCGACAGTAAGGTTACGTTGGCTTGAAGCTGGAGATTTTCTGGGAAAACCAGATGCTGTAATTCTACCTGGTAGTAAACAAACCCTAAAAGATCTAGAAAAACTATTTTCGTCAGGATTAGCAACTCAGTTAATTGAGTATGCTGAAAGTGGTGGAAATATATTTGGAATATGTGGAGGATTACAGATGTTGGGCCTAAAGCTTAAAGATCCCTTAGGATTAGAAAACAAATCAGAAAAGATGTCATCAAACAGTTACGAAGGACTTAAACTTTTGGAGATAGAAACAGTATTTATCTTTAAGAAAAAAGTTAGGAAAAGACTCTTAAATTCTCTTTGGCCTGAGAAAACAAACATAGCAGGTTTTGAGTTGCATCATGGTGAAAGTAAAAAAGTTCTAAATAGCAAACAATCTATGGAGCCTATGTTGGATGATCCTTCGCTTGGATGGGTTCTAAACAAAAGCTCTAAAGGTATTATTGCTGGCACATATTTACATGGTATATTTGAAAACGGTAAATGGAGGAGAATGTGGATTAATAGGATCCGTAGGCATAAAGGGTTAAGAGAACTGCCTACTAATATCGCAAATCATGTTGAAAAGAGAGAACTATTGATTAATACATTAACCGACATCTTTGAAAATTATGTAAATATTGAAAATATAATCCTTCCATGAAAAAATGTAATGTAACAATCAATTGGCCAAACGGAGTCTCAACCTATTCAAAACCAGGAAAAGGTTGGATTGAGTCGGCTCGAAAAGCAGGGATAGAGATCCCGATGGGTTGCTTAAAAGGGAGCTGCGGGGCATGCGAAATAGAGGTCAATGGTGAAGTAACAAGAGCCTGTATAAATACAATCCCAACCTCAAATGAGATCTTGAACATAAAGTTATATACAGATCCTTACTGGTAGGGAAAGCCATTTCATGCAGTATTAACTAAGGGGTTTATTATTGATATCTTAGAAGAGTTCTCATCTTCAACTAGAAAACAGATCTTTTACTAGCTATTAGCTGTTATTTCCAAGAGAGGTTTAAATTGATCACTTCTATAGTTATTCTTCTGATAGGTCTAGGATCCTTATTAGGAGTTTGTATACTCATCCTGAAAATAATTTATAGCTATAGGAATGCTCCAAAGTTAATAAATGACTACAAAGGTACGAGTCATATCAGTGATACTTCCTTAACAATTATAATACCTGCATATAATGAGCAAATAAACATAGAATCGTGCCTACTCAGTATTTTAAACAGTGCCAAGCCTTGCATCCGATGGAAGGTGATTTTAGTTGACGATGAAAGCACAGATAACACTAGGGACATTGCTCTTAAACTGAAAGATAAACTAAAATCAAATAGTAATATCTTCGAGATAATTTCATCTGGGAATAGACCAAAAGATGAGAAGTGGGTTGGCAAAAATTGGGCTTGTTCAACAGGTTATAGAAAGAGCTCTAAAGATGATTGGATACTATTTTTAGATGCAGATGTCGTGCTCACTCCTTATGCTATTAGACGTGCGCTCAATCAAGCTGTCAAAGAGAAATGTGACCTTTTGAGTCTTGCGCCAAAAGTATCATGCAACTGCCTCGCCGAATGGCTAGTTCAACCTATAATGGCTGGATTGTTAACTATTGGCTTTCCTATATTAGACACAAATAATCCTAATAATAAGCAAGCATTTGCAGCTGGGCCATTTATGCTTTTTAGGAGAACTTCTTATGAGGAGATCGGAGGTCACTCAGGTGTAGCAGCTGAGGTAGTCGAAGACCTTGAACTTGCCAGAAAGATTAAAGCATCTGGTTTTAAACTTCGTTTCTTAATGGGGATAGATGCTTTAGATCTTAATATGTATTCAGACATCTCTAAATTGTGGGAAGGCTGGACTAAAAATTGGTTTTTAGGCTTAGATAGGAATATAGTTAAAGCAATCTCAGGTTCTGTATTTGTTTTATGGATCTTTACTTTGCCTTGGGTTTCACTTCTTTATGGTATTTACAGTTATCTAATTACTGATCAACCACAAATCGAAATTTTCATAATTTTACTCTCCTTAGTAAATATAGGACTTCTATTTAGATTAAGGCTTCTAATGAAAAAAAAGTTTAATCTAGCCGAAAGATACTGGTGGTTAATGTGGGCTGGCGGAATAATAGTATTTTTTCTTGGGCCTACTTCTATACTCAAGACAATTACAGGGCTTGGTTGGACTTGGAAAGGGAGAAAACTTGCTTAAGCGGGATATCATTAGGAGAAAAAAATCAACAAGACAAACAATAACTTTGTATTTTACCTGTCAGGTAAATTCAGGAATTGCATGAAAAGTCAGAAAAGGGATATATATCTATTCCTAATATAGCTTCTTTGTATATTTATAGGTATAATTTAAAAATGGTTATCTGAAATTCCCAAGAAATGAATAAACCTATAGAATTTGGAGACTTTTACAAACTCCTCTTTTCTGTTAAGGATGGCAATAAAAAGAAAGAAGATGAGTTGCAGTGGCTTCTAGCAGAATATGAACATGCGAAAGATAGCTCTGGGCCTTTTGATGAACTTGGCCAAATCTTTTGTCATATTGGAGTAATGGAACTTTTCGAATATACAGGAGTAGATGATATTAAATTTATTAGTAGCTTAAACAACTCTGTATGGGATTACCTTCAAAAAAGAATGGGTTTATCTTTGGAAGAGTATTTAATAAAGAGAATGAATATGCATGCAAGTAATCATAATTTGGTTGATAAACTTGCAGCAAAATGGGAGTCACCAAAAGAGGATCTAAGCAACAATCTAGAAGGGTTGGCTCAGTATATTAGTGAGGGCATCATTGAAGTAATTAGATAACATCTTCAAGTTAATGGTTCGGTCAATTTTTGGATTGGCAGCGCTGTATGGATGATTTGGTTTGCTGTTTTATCTATCTCCGTAGCTAACAGGAAAATCCATTGGTTCAGTTTCCACTCTAGAGAGCTCTCGATCTCAAGCAGCAATTCCTTACGTACTGGAATTTCACAATGGTAATAAGACCTCGAAGGGTGTGATAGTCAGCAAAAAGGCGTAAAGAGGTTTTACTTGTCGTAAAAAATCCATAAAATAAGACAAATCCAAAAAATCCAGGTTAGTCAGTCTTCAGCATGGATCTCAAAAACACTGAGCCAGATGTATTTGAATCAGTGGACGCAGTCCCTGAGTCAATAGAGCGGGCCATTACCGATGGAATCGATCTAAATGGCGCACCTTTGCCAAAGGATATGGTCTGTTTCTACAAAGAAGTCATGCAGAAGGAAGCTGATAGGGTTTGCCGAGTGAGGGTTGCCATGCGAAAAAAGATTATTGCTACTGGAGCCAAGCATTTCGACCAAGAGACTCTTAACCAGAGACTTTTAGATGCGGGTTGGGAAGGATTAAAGGCGGCGGAAATTGCTTACTTCTTCAGCTAAAAGCATTTGCACACCCACTTCGATTAGAATAACTCTATATTAAGTTTGGTTAAGTGTAGACAGGAGTATTCGAGTCCATGGTGATAAAAGTGTTCATAACACAAAAGACAGCTCTTAATTTCTCATAAATCAAACAGGGACATGATTAAGGATTCGGAATTCAAAGAAAAAGACAATGATTTTATTCTTCGTCACTTTATCTTGGCTGGTTTATTTCTTTTAGATGCTCTTATCAATATTTTTAGACTCACCGTAACAGCAACGCAATCAATTAAAAAAAGCTCGAAGCGAAATAGACAAAAACTATTAAATCAGGCTATGCTTCAAAATAAAAGCAAGAAAGACTTGGAAAAAGTACTAGACGAAATAAATATTCTGTCTAACATGAATAAAGATGAATTAGTAACTTTAGTACAGACTAATGAAGAAGCACTAGGTAAGATAAAATTGAAAGATCGGAAAAATGAATTAATGAGAATGACTAACAACCAATTGCGATCATTAACTAATACAAAAGATAAAATATATAAATTGAGAAAATCTGAGTTAGTAGAACTAATTTTAAACGATGAGAACAAGAATAATCCAATTAATTAAACTACTCTTCTATCAAATCAATTATAAAGTCTTTTACTTAATTTGCAAATAGTTGTTTAGACCATATCCCTCAATAACTCTATTTCATGATGTGGTAAACAGCATTTTACGGCTCCTGGAGGTATGGCACTAAGAACTCTCTTACCACATATTAAAGCCACAACCATAGCCATACTTTCACTACCAACTACTATTTGGTGTGCTGCCAAATCTTCTAATAAATTATCTTTAGAACTAATCTTAAGTAGTCGTGGATACTTTTTTAGAGCCCATAAGTAATTTGCCTTATTTTCTGATGGATGCAAACGAATAGTAATGTTATTTATATCATTAGAGATAGTAGGTAAATTCTTGATTAAATAGTTAAGGCTATCTCGATCAGTATAACCACGTACAAAACAATTGCCAAACATACTATCTAGCCCTTCAGCTAAGTTATCACTTAAGAATAATAAGTTATTAATGTTAGTTTTAGCATTTTTATTGGTATAAGTTGGCCATATTTCTCTGATCTCATTATAAAAGGGATTTTCAATCAATTTGATTGGAGTTGATGGGAAGTTTGCTGAGGCTATTTCTAAGGCATATTTGTCACAAACCCAGAATTCGGAAGGAAGTAGATCAAGGCCATTATGCCTCATACGCTCCTTATAATTCATCCAATGATCTAACACTGTGATAACTGGCTTATCTTTTTTAAGCGCACCTTCAACTATGCGTCTTTCAAGATCTGATTGCCAACTAGTTCCACATAAAAATATATCTGCTTCGTTTAGTACCTGACTGCAGGTCTTAATTGAGAAACTCATTCCAAGTTTCTTTTGAAAAATAGTAATTGCTGGTCCGTCTAAGCAATAAATTGGTTTTAGCTTATTTGAAATTAGATAACTAGATAATATTTCTGATCCTCCTGCATCATGGCAAACAACCCCTAATTTAGATTCGTTAAAAATATCCACTGAATAGACCTCACTGGCTTAAAAGTGGCAAGTTATCCCAAACCTTTTTAAAAGATTTAATAATATCATGTATATCTTGATCATTTAATTCAAAAAGGCACATTTCAATACCTAGAAAAGTTCTATCATGAAGGTCTTCAGCTACAGGACAAATTCCCTTGGAATAGGAGATATCTTTTCTGGTAAATGATTCACTCCATGGAAAACCATTTGTGCCATAAGCTTGCTTCTTTTGATATACAGGTAAAAGATGAATGTTAGAATAGCCAACCATAAAGAGATCTGGGGAAAGTCCTTCTGCAATGAGCGCTTGTACAATACGTTCTCGAGTACATCTAATAGTTCGTAAATCAAGTGTGATAGGGTAGACATAATAAGAGTGTGTACACCCTGGACGTAGATAGGGTGTATTTAACCCTGATAGGGTTTTCAATCCAGATGTTAGTTTTGCTGCTACAAGTTGTCTGGATGAAACTAATCTAGACAACTTTTTCAGCTGCTCTTGGCCTATAGCACATTCAATCTCTCCGAGTCTAAAATTATGACCTAGCATATTAGTTAGATCTGTAATATTCATTCCTTCTACAACTGCTTCAGCGTGATTACGAATCAACCGTAATCTGTCTGCAAGTTGATTATCATCTGTAACCAATATGCCACCTTCTCCAGTATGAATATGTTTATGGTAATTAAGGCTATAACCTCCTATATCAGAAATAGTTCCTGCTCTGTGGTTGTTATCAAATGAATAGGGTGATTGTGCACAATCACTAATAAGTTTTAAGTTATTAGCTAATGCAAAAGATTTAATTGCATGATTATCTGATGGATGCCCAAATATGTCTATTGTCATTATAGCCTTTGTTTTGGAAGTAAGGTTATCTTTAATCGACTGTAGGTCTATACAAAAGGTTTGAGGATCTATATCAGCGAAGATAGGAATTGCATTCCAATGCAATATTGCTGTGGCAGATGCACACATTGTCCATGGTGAGACTATTATTTCATCTCCAGGTTCAATTCCTATAGCTCCTACAGCTGCTACCAAGCCAGAAGTCCAAGAATTGACAGTTACAGCATGTTTAACTCCAAAGTGATCACAGCAATCTTCCTCGAATTTTTTAACTTGTGGACCACCATAGAAATCTGGATGCCAGCAACCTAAAAATTTTGACAAGACTCCGCTCTTAATTACTTCTGTGGCGGCTTCTAGCTCCTCTTTTCCTATAGGTTCATAAAGTTTGAAATCACGATCTAGAGTTTTTTCTCCTCCAAAAAGAGCTAAATTATGAGAATCACTTTTCATTGTTTTGATAAAATATCTTGAATAATTAAATGTGTTGTAAGAGCTTGGTTTGCATTACAGATAAATGAATCTTTACCTGAAATTGATTTTGATATTTGGTCAGCAACATTATATTGATAACGTTGCATGTCGGAAGATATTGTCTCATGAGAGGTAGCCAGGAATCGATAGCCCTCGAGGGTAGGGTCTAATTCCAATTTATTCCAATATACTTTATCTCCACCTCTCTCATATCGAAGGCGCCCATTCCTACATAAAAGTTCAATTGAATAATGGGTATATGCCTCCTCCCATGCTGATAACATAATTACATCACCATACTTAAAAGACAATTTTACATCGAGTTCAATGTCTCCTTCCGGATATTCTCTTGTAGAAGATAAAGGTTGAGAAAAGATAAAGTCACCTAGCCAGAATTGCATTAAATTGATAAAGTGAGATCCATTATTAAACAAACCTTTGGAATACCAAACAAATGTCTTGATGGGTTTGTTAATATAACCAGTCTGAATACGTTTCTTGATTTCGAGTACTGCTGGGTCAGAACGTCTAATATAATTAACGTAGATTTCGACGTTCCTAGATTCACATATTGATGCTATGTGTTTAGCATGATTGTAGCTATTGGTGAAAGGCTTTTCGCAAAGAATCGCTTGGGGAGTATATTGCCTGAGAAGATCTAATATGGTTTTATAATGGCTAGTGGTAGGAACAGCTATTACTACTAAAGAAGGATTAGTTTGTTTTAAAGAGTCTTCTAGTGAGTGGAAAGCTGTGCAAGAGTAATTCTTTTCAAATAGTTTACGTTTTTCTGGATCAGGATCCACGCCCCCTACTAATTTGAATGCATTATGCAAAGAGAATGCTCTTGCATGTGTTTGTATAGAGGTCAATGAATTCAGTGTTAAGTCATAGCCTAAAGAGATCCGACCTAAACCAATGATTAAAACTTGTATTAGCTCTCCTCTAGAAGTCATAAGAACTGAGCCATAAACGAGTGATGTATAATACAGACTTAAACATTATAAGTCTTTTTCCCTATTAACGGCTCTTAATAGGATATGAATAATATGAAAGTTGTTTGAAATTGGTGAAGTAGTAAAAAAACAAGAGGTTATCAGGAAGGCTAGCAAGTTTGAGCAAAAAAAGAGTAGTATATAAATATTGTCGAATAAAGTATTATGCCTGGTTATGAAGTTCTAGGAAGTGAAGAATTAGAAGAGGTTAAAGATGTTTTTAATTCTGGGGGTGTTCTTTTTCGACATGGTTTTGATGAAAAGCGTAAAGGATGTTACAAGGTAAAAGCGTTTGAAAGTGAGTTTGCAAAGTTTCTTAAGTGTGATTACACCCTTGCTGTCACGTCTGGAACAGCTGCCTTGAGAGTTGCCTTGGCTGCCCTAGATATAGGCAAAGGCGATGAAGTGATCACCCAAGCATTTACTTTTGTAGCGACAGTAGAGGCTATTATCGAAGCACAAGCAACACCTGTCTGTGTAAATATTGACAACAGTTTAAATATTAACCCAAAGGAAATAGAAGCTTCAATAACAAATCGAACCAAAGCAGTAATAGTAGTACATATGCTTGGAGTGCCTAGTAAATTGAAAGAGGTAAAGGAGATCTGCAGGAAATATAATTTAGCTCTTATAGAAGATACGGCCTGGGGCTGTGGTGGGAAGTTTGACAATAAAGCATTAGGAACTTATGGGGATATTGGGACCTTTAGTTTTGATTTCGCAAAAACCATGACAACTGGAGAAGGTGGAATGATTGCTTTCAAAGACAAAGTTACTTATGAAAAAGCATGTGCTTGGCATGACCATGGTCACGAAAACAATCCAAATCTACCTAGATGGAAAGATAGTAGAAGCGGAAGTGGATTTAATTTTAGAATGATGGAATTACAAGCTGCTGTTGGCCTTGCTCAGTTAAGAAAATTACCGATGATAGTGTCTGCTCAGCGTAAAAATTCAGACCTGATTTGGAGCTATCTGGAAGAGTTGGATTGTATAGAAAGGAGGGAAGAGCCAATAGGTTGTATGCCTACAGCTGATGCCTTGATTTTCATGGTTGAAACAGAGGCTATCGCACTAAAAATCAGGGAGAAATTGTTAAGTCGAAGAATATCAACAAAGATATTACCTGAAGCAATAACATGGCATTTTGCTGGAACATGGGATCATATGCCTGAGCTAGTTAATAGGCATGATAATAAGTTAAAAGAATCGTTGAGGAAATCTGAAATCATACTGACTAGATCTGTGTCTATACCGATAGGAGTTGAGCTCGACGATAAATTGCCTGAGGCAGTTCATGCTGCTATCATTGAAGGAATTGAGTAGTAATAAGCTTCTGCTTTAAAATTTATGAAGGTATCTATAATTATTGCTGCGTACAATCAGGAAAAATACATAGGAAGATGCATGAGATCATTGTTAAATCAAACAATGCCATCTCATAAATATGAAATAATAGTGATTGACGATGGTAGCAATGACAAGACAGCATATGCACTTGAACAATTCAAAGCTCCTATTCAAGCAAAAATAAAGATAATTACCAATAAAGAGAATATGGGACTTCCGGCTTCTATCAACTCTGGCATTAGAGTAGCTAAGGGTGAATACATAGTTAGAGTGGATTCTGATGACTATGTGAATAGTAATTTTGCATCAATATTATCCTATTATCTAGATGTTACCCCTCTATCTGATGCTGTTTCATGTGACTATTTTCTGGTAGACAAGGAGGAAAGTATTCTAGAAAGAGTTGACAGTAGAGATGCTCCTATTGCCTGCGGTATAATGTTTAGAAGAAATACGTTATTTGAAATAGGCCTGTACGATGAAGAGTTTAAATATAGAGAAGAGGAAGA
>QCKN01000026.1 GCA_003215295.1 Prochlorococcus sp. AG-409-P03
GAACCTTATTCCTAGCTTCTGAGAGTTTTATGAACCAAGTGGTATATTCTTCAGGCCCACCTTCAAATAAACTTGTAAATTTCAGTGGATCCTCAGCGTCGCTTATGCCATCAAGGTCAGAACTTTTTAAACTAGGTCTCTCAACTTCACCATCAGAGCTGTCTACCAAATATACCTGGTTATCAATATCAAATGCTTTTCCAATGTCTTGTATTAGAGTCAGAAAACCACGGTCACTACCACCTCTTAGTCGCTGATTACATGATTTAGATTGTGTAGAAGTTACAGTGTCACCTACTCCTATCAATAAAGGCATGTGATGAGGAGAGATCTTCTGTGTACAGATTTTAAGTAACTCATCTATAGACTTAGGAGCGTTTCTTGAATTAAACTCTTTTCCTAATGGATAGAGTCCAAATGCATTGTTGATATATTTATTTATTAAAACAAGTAGTCCCGCTTCTTTTACTGCTCCACTAAGCATAAATTGCATATCAGTTGTTCCTACGTTATCAGCTGTTGCGTATTTTGTTATTTCTTTTGAGCCTGATTTTCCTAAATTGGGAGCTACATGAATAAAAAAAGAATTTTTCAAATTTTCTTTCTGAGCAATAAGTATTAGATCCTTCATGATGTCTTCAAGCATGCATTGAAGACTTTTCTTCAGATCTACATTATCTGCAGTTAATTCAAAAAGCTAGTTAAAGCTGCCAGTAAAACCGGCCTTGAAGTCATAGACCGATGTAACCTAACAATTTTAACAGAATTAGGCTACGAAAACCTTTCGACTTTTCTCGCTAATAATAAAGTTGTTGTTATTGCTTCTCTGCCCTGCTACGAGGAAGAAAATGTAGACAAGCAACGTGGAAGAGGTGTTTTTGAAAAGAGTATAATCGCTTTAAAGCTATTAAATACAAAAGGTTATGGATTAGAGAATACTGGTCTAACACTTAATCTAGTATTCAATCCTTCTGGACCAAAACTACCTCCCTCGCAAGAAGAACTAGAAGAACTTTATAAGCATCATTTAAAAAAGAAATATGGAATAGTCTTTAACAGACTCTTGACGCTAGCCAATATGCCAATACAACGTTTCGCCAGTCAACTAGCTAGGACAGGAGCATTAGAAGAATACATGAGTTTATTATATATGTCTCATAATCAGCAGAATCTAGAAAAAGTTATGTGTAGGGATTTAATAAGCGTAAATTGGCGGGGAGAACTTTTTGATTGTGATTTCAACCAAATGCTTAATCTCAAGATAAAAGGTGAACATAATCACCTTTTAGATCTGATTAATAGGAAAAAAGAATTAAAAGGACAAGATATTTCTGTAGGAAAACATTGTTATGGATGTACTGCTGGGAGTGGATCTAGCTGTGGAGGTGATTTACAAAGTAACAAATAGAAGAACTACAGTGACCCTTGTGTAAATAGGAAATTAGCTTTAAATTAGACTTAAATTCAGTACATTTATCAAAAGCATCAATATAAAATGGATATAAATCACTGCTGTTATTGGGATTGGCAAGTTGGGCAAAGAGCTCTTACATTTAAAGTAGACTCTATTAAGTGAAATCCAATCCTTTCAGCTGCAATTCGCCCGGCTTGGAGAACCTGCTCACTTTCAAACTCTTCTGTTCTTCCGCAGCGAACACAAACTAAATGGTGATGATCCGGATGATCATCACTGGAAAGTTCGAAACGATGGCCGCCTTCGCTTAGTTCCAATTCATGTAGAAAGCCCATCTGAACAAGCAACCTTAAGGTGCGGTAGATAGTAGCCAATGAAACTCTGCTGCGAGCCTCCAATAATTGATGGTGAACATCCTCTGCACTTAAGTGCATACCTGCACCAATCCTTTCAAATAACTCCAAAACTTTTCTGCGTTGAGGAGTCAATCTTCTGCCATCTTGATGAAGGCCAACCTCTAAGGGAGCCTCAAATCGGTTAAAGGGCTTAGCAGAAGGCAAGGCCACTCACTCGAGTCTTCTCAATAATAGTCCCTAATGAGAGAGGCTGCTATTACTCGCATAGAGACCGCCAAGTAATAGAAATAAAAGAAATGTGATTTATAGTTATATCCATGGCATCGAATCACTTATTAGTGCGAGGAGACAGTAATGACATTCGAAACAACCGGAAAAAGTAACGGAATACAATTTCATTCAAGTAGATGTGCAATGCTCATAGTGGACATGCAAGACAAATTACTAACAGCAATTGAAAACTCAGAACGAATTATATGGAACAATAAAAGGCTAATTGATGCAGCTAAGATCCTAGATATACCAATATTATTTACAGAGCAGAACCCTAATAAATTAGGTTCTACAAACAATAGTCTTATCTCCCTATCAGATAGGATGCCAATCCCAAAAATGAGTTTTAGTTGCCTAATGTCAGAGGCATTCACAACAGAATTAGGGAATACTGATGTCAAAAGTATCGTTCTTTCAGGGGTAGAAACTCATGTTTGTATTCAGCAAACAGCCCTAGATCTGTTAAATAAAGATTACAAAGTCTGCTTACCAATTGACGCGTCAGGTTCTAGAAATAGAGTTGATAACGAAACCGCTATTAGACGCTTAGAGAATGCAGGAGTAATCATAACTACAACAGAAGCGATAATCTTCGAGTTATGTAAAACCGCCGACAGACCTGAGTTCAAAGCAGTTAGCCAACTGATACAAAGAAGCCTGAACAATAGATAAGGTTGAGGAGTGTATCTAAAGATTTATTTAATAGCTAAAAGTTCTCTGCGAATAATTTGCTGACCAGAATTCAATAGGATGCAAAGCGAAAGGTCATAACAACGAAAATACTAGCTAAATCTCCCTTTTGCGGCAAAGTATGCTTAAAGCACTCCTTATTGAATAAATGAATGATTTTTATAGAAATCTAGTAACAGCAGTCGCTACATTTATAGCTGGTGGTATCTTTTCCTTACTTCTTGCTCGCATAGCAAGAATAGTCCTAGGTAGAGTTACTGCAAGAACAAAAAGTGAAACAGATGATTATATCCTAAATCAAGTAGTAAAAGCCATTGGGCCACTGGGCTGGATCATCAGCGGCTCGATCTCCTGGAAACTATTAGAAATAGATAATGTTATTGACAATGTATTCATGGGTATTACAAAAATATTCTGTCTTTTTTTATTAGTAAGGTTGGTTAACAAGGTGGTTATAAAGCTCATAGATAGATGGTCTCTTAGAATTAATGACTCATCATTCAGTACAATGCTACGGTCTCTAGGGCCAATGGTAAGAGCATTAGTTTGGTCAATAGGTTGTATATTTTATCTTCAAAATATGGGCGTTCAAATGGCAGCGATATGGGCCTTATTAAGCGCTGGAGGCATAGGAGCCGGACTGGCACTTAAAGAGCCTGTACAGGAGTTTTTTGAATACATAACAATATTATTAGATAAGCCATTTCAAAATGGTCAATTTATTCATATTAATAACGTCTGGGCCACAGTCGAAAGAGTTGGAGTGCGTTCAACAAGGCTAAGGAGTGTTAATGGTGAAGTAATTATTATGAGCAATAGCGCATTGACAAGTGGAGTAATAGCTAATTATGCTGAAATGGATTACAGAAGGATAATTCATAAGATAGGTGTCACATATGATACTAATTTACCAAATTTGAAAATCATTCCTGACTTAATTAAGTCTTGCGTAGATCAAACTAAAGATGCTGTCTTTGATAGATGTCACTTTATTAAATTCGGTGATTTTAGCTTAGATTTTGAATTCGTTTATTATATCCCAACAAATGATTATCTCCGTGCTATGAGTGCACAGGAAAATGTAAACTTGGCAATCATGAGTGCTTTCAAGTCAGAAGGTATAGAATTTGCTTTCCCGACTCAAACACTCTATGTATCTAAAGAGTAATTAGATTCTCTAGCTAAACTAGTTCTTAAAACAAATTATAGTTCTATATAGAATTATATTCGTCCATGAGTGTGTCAGTTAATTTCCACAAATTATATGCTAAATCATCATTATAAGATTCTTTACTTGTATCCATCTGTTCAAACTGCATTTGACCAAAACCTCTAAGTCTGTTACTCCAATAAACAAATTCATCCTTGTCATATTGAGTATCTGTTGCTAGCTTCTTGAGCAATATACCTGCATTATTTGCTGTCTCAGTGATATGGAGCAAGTCTCGAGCTATAAAAGCAAATACTATCTGTCCTAATTCATTATAAGATCTACTGTAACGGAAGAATCCTCCTTTATCTCTAGGAATAACAAGGCCAGGAGCCCAAGCTATAACAGGGAAAGGGTTGCCAGATTGTTTAAGCCGCCTAAATAGTTCTCTGCCAAAAAGTATATTACATAGTTTGCTATCTTTATAAGCCTTATCTGCATTAAAATGATCATCACCATCAAGCATTTCGAAGCCTCTCCCTTGTTTTAGCCCATTTAGTTCCCCAAGACTTGCGGCTTTACCAATACGACCACCAGGTGACAGTGGGTTGTGCACCTCAGAGGCTGTAATCACAATACGAGGAGATTGACTTTTTTGAAGAAGAGGTAGAAGTCCTTTAGTGAGATATTGGTGTGACAAATGATTAGTTGCGAAAGTAAGTTCGAAGCCTTGCTTAGACCATCTAGGTTCAGAAGATCCTGTATATTGCATACCAGCATTAAGTACCAAAGAATCGATGTAACTTCCTCGTCTAATCTGAACTTCGACAAAACTTTTCAAACTTTTTAAGTCAGCTAAATCTAAGATTGGAAATTCAGCAGACTTTGTTAAATCTAGATCTAAAGGTAAAACTTTAGAAAGTTTCTCTATAGTTTTATTTACTTTAATTTGATTGCGACATGGAATAATTACATTATGTCGAGACTTCAACATATTAAGAGCTGCTTGCAGTCCAATACCAGATGTTGCTCCAGTTATAAGAATCCGACGAGGCTTCTTGATTATTGAAATTGAATTTATCATGAGGTTAGATAAGGCTTTACTGAGAGGTTGATCGTAGAAATAAAACCATAATTATAATATATTTAATTGACACTGTAGGATTTTCAAAAAGATAAAACTTAGTTTTATCAAATGAATGAGAGTTAGAGCATTAAAAAGTTATCTTAACTGAGTAAGTAGGGTGTTTAGAAAGTCATTTACTTATAAAGATAACCTTTTATTCAATTACAGCATATGCCTGTATTTAATAGCAAGGATGAGCCAAAGGGTAAGAATTTGTTCATTTTTACCGATTTTAGCAATAAAAATAAGTTGAGTGATTTATCAATCCCATTAGAAATGGACTAATCGAGGTAACCTCGATATGTGAGATGTGGAGGTAGCAATAGTAATGGACTACACACTCCATCTATTCCTTAGATACACCTTTCACTACTCCCTCAGACAAAGGCACTCAGCAGCCTCATCCCCACAGCGAAAGGATTAACAATGAGAAGTGAGGCATCAATAGATACCTTAGTTCTTGGTTCAGGTCCAGGGGCTTTAGCCATTGCTGCAGCCCTTGGCAAGGAGCAACTGCGTGTTGAAGTCCTAGCGGCAAATGACCCAAAAGAACCATGGCCCTACACATATGGGATTTGGGGCGAAGAGGTAGATGAGTTAGGCCTTTCCGACCTTTTAGAACATCGTTGGATCAATACAGTAAGTTTTTTTGGAGCTGGCTCTTCAGAAGCAAAAGCTGCAGAAAACATCCCCACACAACACTCAAAAGATTACGGGTTATTCGATAAAAAGAAGTTGCAGGAATACTGGTTAAATCAATGTGATGAAGCCTCTATCCATTGGCATAAAGGAATTGCTAAAGAACTGGAAGTAGACAATTTAGTCAGCACCGTGACTACAACATCTGGCCAGAAACTCAAGGCAAGAATTTTAATTGATGCCACAGGCTACAAACCTGTCTTCCTAAAATCTCAAAGCCAAGGCGCTGTAGCAATTCAAACCTGTTATGGAGTTGTTGGAAACTTCAATAAACCCCCTGTAGAAGAAGGACAATTCGTTTTAATGGACTACAGATGCGATCATCTAAGCGCAAGCGAAAGGACTGAACCACCAACATTTCTCTATGCAATGGACATGGGTAATGGTCGCTTCTTCTTAGAGGAGACCTCTTTAGGATTATCCCCGCCAGTCTCATTGGAGACCTTGCAGTCCAGACTGAAAAGACGGCTAGAACACAGAGGGTTAGCCATCACAAAGCTTGAGCATGAAGAGCTAGGCCTATTCCTTCCTATGAACATGCCAGTACCTGATCTTGAGCAACCATTACTAGGTTTTGGTGGAGCAGCGGCAATGGTTCATCCAGCCTCTGGATACATGGTCGGTGGTTTGCTTAGAAGAGCACCATCACTAGCAAAAGCTTTAGCCATGGCAATGCAAGACAAAAATGCATCTCCAGCGACTATTGCGTGTAAAGGATGGGATGCTCTATGGCCAGAGGAGTTAAGACGTAAGCAGGCTCTATATCAATTTGGGTTGGAAAAGTTGATGCGGTTTAAAGAGCCACAGCTTAGAGACTTTTTCAAAGGGTTCTTTAACCTACCCAGTAATCAATGGTATGGCTTTCTGACAAATACACTTAACATCAGTGAACTAGTTAATGCCATGTGGAACATGTTTGTAAGTGCACCCTGGAATGTAAAGTGGGGTCTTATGGGTATGCAAGGGAGAGAGCTTCTCTTATTATGGAAATTCCTAAAACCTCAACGATAAAGAATTGAGAACAATCCTTATAAGTGGAGCTAGCCGAGGAATAGGAAGGGCAATTGCAGAAAGAGCATTAGAAGATGGACATCGTATAAGCATAGGTATCAGAAACCCTAAAGATATAGAAGGCACTAAATTAGATCCTGAAATTTCCGGCTCAGACAAAGTAGTAGTCAGTAAATATGAAGCCGAGATTTCCAGAGATGCTAAAGACTGGATAGAAAAGACTAGATCCGCTTTTAACACTTTCGACAGCATAATTCACTGTGCTGGCATTTTTAAAAGAACCGGATTACTTTTTGCAGATAGTGAATATGAAGATATAGAAAAATTATGGAGAGTAAACGTAATAGGTCCCTGGTTGCTAACTAGGGATAGCTGGTCTGAGCTTTGCAAATCAACTAGTGGGAGAGTGATAATTCTAGCTTCTATGAGTGGGAAAAGGTCAAAAGGGAAACTTGCTGGATATACTATGAGTAAATTCGCGATTATGGGGCTTTCTCAAACCATAAGAAATGAAGGATGGGATAAAGGTATACGAGTATCAACAATTTGCCCAGGTTGGGTAAATACAGACATGTCACTAGGTGTTAAGTCAATAAATAGGATCGACATGACACAACCTAAAGACATTGCCTCTATATGCTCAAATCTATTAGAACTTCCTAATAGTTGCATACCATTCGAAATTGCAGTTAATTGCAACCTTGAGTCAAACACTTAATTTTCTGTCAGAAAATCAAAGATAGAACAACTATATTCTAATTATGGATTGCAAGATTTCACGAACCGTCTCTAGGATTATGGAAAGAAAAGGTCAAGTGTATTACTCTTAAGCTGGTCGAAATTTTAAAAAAATTGCTTTAGTGACTGTACTATAAGTCTTCTAAATTGATGGGGGCTGCACTAACTCAAGAGAAAACCCTAGAGCACTTCAGGAGTAATCCTTCCAGATGACAAAAAATCACACCTGTAAACACTTTGAAGGGATTAAGCTGCAGCAATTAGAAAGTGAACTTCAATGGATAAAACTCCATCAATTATTTGATAGATGAATTGGCTTGAACATTATTTCTTATAAAAAATGTCCCTAACACATCAAGCCTTTTATTCTTTCAGCAACAAACCCATCATCCTTAAATGCTTAATTGCCCCAAGTAAAGTCGCATTTGCTTAATAAATCTGGACTTCGCGTGTAGCCCTTGCTACAAAACTGAGGTCTAGTTAACAACTTCTTAACCATGGCCACTAACTCAATCGTTGTAATCAACCTCGCAGCTATCCTTGTAGCCACATCATTTGATAATGCACAGCCCGTAATCAAGTGGGGTGGGCTGATCGTTGCCGTAGGAAGCGTAGTGGCAACACTGGCCGGCTGATAAGTCCTAAGTTCTTTTAAAGTGGCCACTAGTTGCCTAGACACTTAACTGGGCAACTAGTGACCATAATCAACACTAGTCAATCATTAAAACTTAAAATAGAGCTAAAACCAAGAAAATTGTCTCCTTGCAAAGGAAGTTTTTATTGAGTCATGTTTTACTTCTTTTGATCTTATCCGCATCAAAGCAAGAATTTTAGAAAATATTGGCTTGAGAATGGGATGAAGGTATTCACGGTAGAAGCCACCAAATGCCTTTCCAGTTGCAAATGTCCTCTGTATCATGCCAGAAATAAAATTCAGGCACCAAAGGATTAAGACCACCTCAATAATCCCAGAAGCAGTTGAATAAACTCTAGATACATGTTCCTGGACGGGCTCGAGAAATTGGAGGTAGTTGACAAAACTCATAACTGATTCCAAGACGTATTCAAGCAAAGCTTGATAAAAGGAGATTAAAGATCAATGCCCTAATTAGTTATGCATGCAATCCGATCAAAATGCAAGGGGTATCAAACAAATTCATTAAGGTAGATCACCTTAAAAATGAGAATAATAGAATTATTAAGCTTCTCTCTTATAACCCAAGATCGAATACTACTTAGATTGCTATCTGCAATATCACTAGTTTGCCAAGAGAGCTGAGGGTATCTTCTTTGGAAAAACACTGCATGCTGACCACTGCCACTTCCGAGTTCAAGTATAGTTCCATTGTCTGGTAAAACATTATCAAGGATACTTGCTATAGGAAAACAGTTCCGATTTGCTGCTTGAAAAATAAGCCTATCCGATCGTTGGTCTCTCATGTTAGTTTGATTTGCTAGTGATCTAAAATATTAGTTTATAGAACGTATTTAGACATTTAGTTAAAGGAATAAGATTCTTCATTAAATGGTAACTTCCAAAAGAAAAATTAAGTATTAATAATACTATAAGTATAAAATGCACTCAATGTTAATCTAATAATCTCTGGTTTAATCTTATGAGTTTTTATGCTACATATTATGGTGCTAATGGTTGGCTCTTAGAATTAGGTAGTTCCAGGATAGTTGTAGATCCTTGGTTGACTGGTGATTTATCTTTTGCTCCTGGCAAATGGTTTCTGAAAGGAAAATTGCCAAGATTCTGGTCTATTCCGAAATCAATAGATACAATCCTCTTGACTCAAGGTCTTCCAGATCATGCGCATAAAGAAACACTAGAATTGTTCTCGCCTGAGACTAGTGTAATCGCTTCACCCTCTGCAGCTAAAGTGGTTAAAGAAATTGGATTTAAAAAAATAGAAGTTCTCAATCCTGACGAGTCAACATCAATACAAAATATTCACATAATGGCCACTGCAGGGGCAAAAGTCCCTACACAAGAAAATGGATATTTAATAACCAATAATGATATTTCAATTTACCTTGAACCTCATGGATTCATAGATAAGTCACTTTCCGCAACACGAGTAGATATAGCGATCACTCCTGTAGTAAATGTGAGCATCCCATTTCTTGGTTCATTTATAAAGGGTAAAGAAGTTCTAACAGAGATCGTTGACTTACTTCGACCCCAGTATATATTCGCTAGTACAACAGGTGGTGATGTAACATTCGAAGGTGTACTAAGCCGTACCTTCAATCAAAATGGCACTTTTGAAGAAGCAAAAAAATCAATCCAGGGTAAGTCTCTATTAATTAAACCTCCTATAGGAGTCAAATTTTGCCTCAGTGAGATAAATCAATACTTGTAAGAATGAAAATATTAATATCAACTGTTCAGCGCTTATATCTGACATAATACTACTCTTAGTACTCCTAATTACATCATATACTGGACTTCTAAGTGAACTAGAGA
>QCKN01000027.1 GCA_003215295.1 Prochlorococcus sp. AG-409-P03
CTGCATAATTTTTAAGCGATAAAGGCAAAATACCCTTCGAACCCTACAAGCTGCTCAATTCATTTGCTCGGAATAGTTAAAGGTCTTTATTTTGTCCCACTAGTTTGTCGTAGCCCAAAGGCGAGTCCAGAGTGTTCTAGATGGCCTGGGTAGAACCTTTGTGGCTAATTTGGTGTTCCAGCATGGCGAAAAATACTTGTATTAATTGGGTATGACCCTATGAATAGAAGATTTCTTTCGAAGATAACAATTAAATTGTTTCCCGATATCTGAATTCTATGAACCAAAAAAGCTAAAACTCATACAAAGAGGCATATATTAATAATACATGAATTGTCCAAATAAGAAATTGGCTCCTGAATATAACTTACCAAAACAGAACCGATTGGCGCATCGGTTCCGCTTAAGCGGAACGACACAATATTTAGTTGTTATCCAGATGAAATTACCTGTATTGAACAATCAACAATGAATCCTTATAATAAAATCTAACAAACAAAACAAAAAGGTCTTTGCCCAGTCAAAACCTATAAAGAATAATCATAAAAGTCAAACTTATTAACCACAGAATAGAGTAATTGGAAGTTATATTAAAATAATAGCACTATCAAAACCCTTAGTGAGTCATAGGTTAGAGAGGTGTTGATCTAAAGCCAAGCAATCCGAAACAACAATCCAGTAAAACGAATCCTATTAGTATTGACGCATAAGTATCATAATTAAAAAAACTAAATAAGATTCGTTGAAGTTTAATACGTTCTAGAGAAATCTATAGGGTGAGATATCTACAAGTTTTATCGTACATATCAAAAGTAGCAAATGAGATTAACATCAGCTTTAGGCACAGAACAATAGTTTTAGAAGGTCGATTCGAACTTGGATGTAAAAAGTTGAAAACAACTTGAGTGGAAGCAATATAGATATTATGGAAGAAAGCTAAATAGTTTTAAGTGGATAAAAATTGGCCAAACTACTAGCTGTATTGACTCTAATTACTGCAGCAAGGAAATTAAAAGAAAAAAAACGCTGTCATTCTTAATACAATGACAGCGCGTTGGTTTTAGAAAAAACTTTGCTCGCAGTGGCAGGAGTTTCTATTTGAAATTCTCAGGCTTAGCCCATGGATCAACTCTCTTTGAATCGTCAGAGTAATAAAGGAATTGAGTCATCCCAAAAACAGCGCCAATAGCGCAGAGGGCTGGGAGTAGCTCAAAGCCACCTGAGGGCTTTACCAAACCAATGTCAGAAGGATGAGGGAGTTGAACAGCGAATTCAATAAGGTGATTTAGGTCAATCATCAATAAAAGGGCTTACTAGTAGCCAGATTTTTGTTATAGCGCTGTTATAAACCAGAACCGCATCACCTAGGAAGCGTCTGTTGCATCTTGAAAACTGAATCCAACAAAGCTGTCCCTAAAAACTAAGATTCCTATTGATTGCAAATACCGTAATCGAATCTGTACAAGGAAGGAAGAGGGGAAAACACATCAATGCGTAAGATCGTAAACTTCTTCGTGTATGTCATCTTATGGTCTTTCTCCAGAAATTCCTGAACAAGGGAAAGGACTGACTCTTAGAATTTGAAATTGAATTCTTACAAAAACTCTTGAGCAAAGAGAATAAACACAAAAAGCAGATTAGAAAGTCAAATACCGAAGATAGATTCTAGGTGAATTCAGGATCTAAATACTAGCGTAGTAAGGGTAAATTAGACTATTTTATATGTAGCAGAAGCCTAATAATCATGAGGCTTTGGATGATTTATATACAAGGAATAACTCTAAAGAGTATGGCTCATATACTTCCCTGACTTTTGTGTGTAGGTAAAATCTAATCGCTTTAATTGACGAAAAATTTATTGCATAAAGATGCGAACAAGAGCAGTTGTTGAATTAATTATGCTGATTCTTTATAGCCTGAATCAGGATAGAGTATAAATATATATAAGAGGTTTAGTTACGCTGGCTCTACGAATTAAGGCCAATAAAGTTAAAACTAAACTAATATCTGTAGCATAAACAATAGAGCGAAATGACTTTAACTGATTTCACTTAGATATCACAATATTCAAATGAACAATAAAAAGAAGCTAGGCTATCAAAACAAATAACAACTCAAAGAATCTAAGATCAATCGACTGATTTCAAAGGCTGAAATCCAAATAGAAAACAAATCAACACCTAATTCTACGCAATATGTCATGACCAAAGCTTAAGGGGCAAGCTCATTTCGGATTTGCAAAAGCAATCAAATCAGGCTGGAATCTCTGTCAAGGTAAGTGTGTAATAGTTGTAACACTTGATATAGACTTATATTTGACTATCTGGAACTTAAAACACCAGAAGTGGGAGGGGTTGCTTTTACAAAGAATTGGCTTTAGAAAAAGCATCCCCATCACCCAGGCCCTAAGCGTTAAGCAAGGGGCTTTTTTCTTAGCTACACAAGTAAGTAGAGGGAAGGTCTTCAAAAGTATCTGCGAGGAAAGTGAGTACACTCCAGGAATTAAGCTTTTTCAGATACTGCGAACAGAAGAAAAATCTAAACAAAAAAATTGATTAGAGGATATTCACCTTATTTTCAAAGTTATCGTTTTACAAATGAAGTAGTAGTAGAAATTAGCCTTTTTATGCAAAAAGCAAGTAATTGACAGAAGAGAAATATCAATTCAATAAAATTAGAGTGTAATGACAAGTTATTATTTAACGAATCATTTAGTTTCATTCCAGAATAAGGCCTTGTAAAAATTACAATTATCAGATGATATTAATTAGTGTTATACAAAAGAAAGTAAAAAGCGCCCTGTGCAGACTCAGGACGCTAGTAGTCTCATGCTCAAAAACATATAAACAGACTTTCACAAGAAGCGCTCTCGTAACTAATACTCATTAGGAGTGCTATTGGGAGCTCGGGCTGATTGAATCTTCAGCTAAGAGTCAGAGGAGTACCCCAAAACAAGCTCCAGGAAGCGTATTCATGGGTGGTCTCTCGAGTATCACAAGAGAGTTCAGAGACTCAGATTTAAAATTGTGGTTCCTAAATCGTTAAGAAACGTTCTGCTGGACATATAAAATTTCCAATCAATTCAGGTTACTTCTAAATGGGATAGGAATATTAGTCCCTACCCCACGCAGTCCTTAAACCCTCATCAAATCTGAACTGTTCTCTATTAGAGCCGAGGTTTTGGATAAGCTTGTTAGTTGCAAATTGAGCTTGAGTAGAAACACTGGGTTTAATTGAAGCTTTTACAGCTGGCATGAGTTCCTGATAGATGGATAATCTAGCTTTAGCAAGCTATTCGTGAAAAAGCTAGGTCTTAATTTTCAGTTGGAACAAAGCTCAAAGAGCTTTAAAAAGGATCTCATTTGATCAAGTGACCATATGAAGCCAGGTCGAAAGCTTGGTACTGACTCATTGTTGTGGACTCAGCTCATATTCCACTAGGAGAAGAGCTCTTGATGACAGTCTTTAATGTTCGAAAAACGTGAAAGGAAAGTTAGCTAAAGGATTTTTCCAAAAGCACCAGAGCTAATGCAACACAAACTGGCAGGTCTTAACAAAATTCTTGCTGGACGTGAGGTATAAAGATAGAACTATCTTATCCCTAACCCTTACTTGAGGAATCTAACTGGAATGAACGAAGTCAAGTGTCCTGAGTGTGGCAAAGTTATTGCGTTAGATGAAACAGATTATGCAAATATCCTTAAACAAGTAAGGGATGAAGAATTCAAAAGAGCACTAGCCAAAAGGCTTGAATTGGCCAAGGAAGACAAAATAAAGTCAATTGAGATTGCCAAAAAGAACATGCGGCTTGAAATGCAGCAAGATAGTAATGCGAAAGAGAAGGAAATATTGGAATTAAAGTCCAAAATAGATGTAATAAAAATACAAGGCTCTCTAGCAATAAACCAAGCAAAAAGTTCAGTTGAGAAGGAAAGAGATTCAATTGCCTCCCAATTAGATCAACTAAAAGCAAGCAGTCAAACTGCACAGCAACTTGTGATTAATGAAGTGGTAAGTAAGTATAAAGAAGAAAAAAATGAACTAAATAGCAAACTTGAAAAAGCAGAGCTCGAAAAACAGCTATTAGAAAAATCATTAAAGGAACGTTATGAAATCCAAATCAAAGATCGGGATCAGGCTATTGAAAGACTTAGAGACATGAAACTACGCCTTTCTACAAAAATGCTGGGTGAGTCACTAGAAATGCACTGTGAGACAGAGTTTAATCGTATTCGCGCAACCGCCTTCCCTCAAGCCTATTTTGAGAAAGATAATGATGTAACAAATGGGAGTAAAGGTGATTTCATCTTTAGAGACAATGACAAGTTAGGGAATGAAGTCGTTTCAATTATGTTTGAGATGAAAAATGAACTTTGTACAACCTCGACTAAAAAAAAGAATGAAGACTTCCTAAAGGAGCTTAATAAGGACAGGATAGAGAAATCATGCGAATACGCAGTATTGGTATCTTTGCTAGAGCCTGAAAGTGAACTTTACAATTCAGGCATAGTTGATGTGTCTCACAGATACCAAAAAATGTATGTAATACGACCACAGTGTTTTATACCAATCATAACGCTGCTACGTAATGCAGCTATAAAATCACTTCAGTACAAGTCGGAACTTGCTCTTGTTAAGTCACAGAATATTGATATAACCAATTTTGAAAAGAGTCTAGAAGTTTTTAAGAGTTCGTTTGGCAAGAATTATAGCCTGGCATCGAGACGTTTCGAAACAGCTATCCAAGAGATAGACAAATCTATTGACCACTTACAGAAAACAAAAGATGCTCTTCTTGGTGCAGATAGGAACCTAAGATTAGCAAATGATAAAGCACAAGAAGTAACCGTAAAAAAGCTAACCCGAAACAACCCAACTATGGCAGCTAAGTTTAAAGATTTAAAAAATCAAAACGCAGCGTAGCTCTTTCGTCCCAATATTCTTATAAGAACATGAAATACAAATCAAAAGACGGCGAGTCAAAGGCAAGAGAAAAATCAGTCACAAACGACTGCAGTCAAACAACAATCTGAGGGTCTTATATGAAGATCTACACCAGCAGTTCACCAATTGGTGAGGACAACTCCCGCAAATAGCATCCTTCTAGGCTTGCTTAGTAGGTTAGATGTCGGCATACCGACTCAGTTGCTCTACTGGCGAAAAGTCTCCTAAACGAGCTGCATAAGTTTTAGATCTGTCCTGGCAGGCGATAATTTAGGAGTTTACCGAAACTCGAAAAGACATTAAACAGTGACTGTGTCCATCGTTTCTGAGCTTGGACTTCCTTCATTGACCTGAAGCGACTTCTCCAGTACTAGCCACTATCTAGAAGAGTGAGCAGTATGAGAGGCTATTGAAACCCTAAATGTCTGCAATTGCTAAGACAAGTTTTATGTAGAAGGGGAAACGGAGTTGGACAGTGAAATTCATTGTATCCAAAATCACACTAATGTAGATTACTCAATATAAAAACCCCTAAAACAATTAATATAAAAGCTGTGGAAGAGTAGATATAGTCTTTTGTTTAACGACATTTAATTTAATGAAATCGAGCATAATCGTTAATAGAGAAAAATCTATATGCAAACAGTGCAAAGCTAAATCCTTCTAGATCATCTACTATCCTAGCCAAGAACTCCCAACTTATAATATTCAAAAGTCCAAAATATTAGCTTATGTTTTGAAAGTCAAGGAAAATGAGAAACTAAATTTATAGAACATTATCTGACAAAATACATAAATACAATAATTCATTTAAGGTAAAATCATAATCCACAAGATATACCGGCACAAAAGACCTAGATAATGGTAATTTTAGTAAAATCCCAATCTAACCCCTAGAAATAGAAAAGAGAGCCATGAGACTTCTTAGTAGATTTGTTGGGGTACTTCTTCTCCTTCTCACTCTCTCTATTAACTCTGTAAGCTCCGAGCAAATTACCCAAGAGACATCACATAACAAAAGTCAAAGGCATGAGCAGACTAAGCTGGTGGAAGAAACAAGTATTGATCTACTACTAGGCCCTGAAGATAATTTCCCATTTCGTCCAGAAAATCACAGAGATAATTCAAGTCCAATCGCTCGAATAGGTTCAATTAGTGACAAAAACATCTAACTATTCTAGTACTATTGTTCTATTGCTATAGTTAGTTTAAAGGGATTTGTTCTCTAATATCAAATGGATATTATTTTATCCTAAAATAGATATTATTATCTCAGAAAAAGCAATAGAGAAATATACTATTAGATTAACTTCCGAAATAGCTGTAAGAGTTATTACATTCATACGTTTGTTGTTAGCCTTGAATTTATATCATGTTAAATCCAGAATAAAGCTAACACTATCTCAGCTATATTTTTGGCCTGAATACCTCCAGACAACCAAATATAGATCTTTGGTAATTAAGTTTCAAATTAGATTGAGTCCCATCCTTTTGTCATTATTTACCTTCGAAACAGGCCCATACAAAGCTTTCTGTGGCAACTCCTGGAATCTTGATAGTTTTCTTCCATTTTCTTCCTTGTTTTTCACATTGAGATAAATCTTTCATCTCAATCTTCTCAACAGAACCGGGACTATATAAAACCAACCATGCACTTTCGGCATTTGCAACTCCAGGGAGAATAACTCCAGAGGCTAGAAATGAAAGCAAGATTCTTTTCATTGGAGGATAGTGGCTATATAAAGTTGTGGGATCATTGGTGAATTAGTTCAGAAAACTCTCATTAATCATTTTGGTCATGTTGAGTTGGAACAAAAAACTTGTTTTAGGATTTCCTGAAAACAAATCACAATGATTGCTAACTTTGGCTTTCCCCAATGATCTTCCAGCAGGATACTCATGAACTCATAATTTTGATTCTTCTCTTTACACAAAAATAACAAATATATAGAGTTAGATATTATAATCAGTTGTGCGATGAGTATATATCCATACGATTATTGTTTCAACCTAGTTCCCAGAGCTAAAATCCACTATTTTACTTAACTAGAGAATAAATTAACAGGGTCATTAAACGAGAGAATCAACTATATAAAACACATTTAAATTACAATTAACTTTATGAAATCCTCCAAACAAAAATTAAACACTTTATGACCTACTAACCACAAGAACTAATTTAGGTAATTTAGTTCAATCATTGGTCTTTAGGCATCTATCTTTTTCTTACCAAGGGGTTCTTTGGCCAAAGGAAAGTTTTGAGTCGACCAAAAAGGTAACTCCCAACCAATATCCCAATTCCACTAATCGCAAACAAAGTGTTGGCTTCTGAAATTGAATCAAATAGTGGTTTCATACTTATATTTCTAATGAAAGAATGAATTAAGATTTTTAGCAGAAATATAAGACTTTCTAGGAAGGGGTACAATAGTTAAGGTTACTATATTCACTATTTCTAGATGAAGCATAGCAATCAACATTGTTAATTTGATGTTAATGACTTACGGAGCCATCCATAATTGTGATGTTGGTGTTAGAAGAGTTGGCCCAGCGCAATTTACTTAACTCTTGATAGTCAGATCGTATATAGGCCTCTGCTGCTATTTGCTTAGAGGGAAACTCAATAATCACAGCAAGGTGGCCGCCTTTACCTTCAACAGTTTTAGCATCTAGGTCTTTGGCAAAAACCTTGCCACCAATGGATTCGATCCAAGTGGCAAAGCCCTGTACATATTCTCCAAAGCCTTCTGGATGAGTGACTGTTGTTGTGACGATCCAATACCCCTTAGACATGAAAACCTTGTTGAAGCATGACGATGCACTCATATTAGAAATAAATTAGAAACAACACAGAAAAGGTTTTGAAATCCCCTAAGAAAAAACAATTTGAATAGTCATATACTTCCTTCCTCATCCAGCCATTAGAAGTCATTAGTCGCGCCATAAGCAAAAGTAGAGGAGTGATTCCAGTTGGACGAGATTTGAGTAGGCCTCAACGACCGCTTGCTAAAAAAGACAAAAGGGAAAAGGGCTACCTAGATCGTGTCCCACAACATATGGCATTCTCAACATCCAAACACTCACTAAAGTGGAAATTCAAGCTTTATTAGTTATGGGTGATTCCTTACAGAAAACTTTTCTAGGAGTAATGACACTTGGATTATCTTGCATAGCAATTGAACTGGTACCTGTTGCTAGGCAAGCAACCTATTGGAATCGTTGTTTGACAAGCACAGTTGCATGGATCAATGAAAAACAAGACTTCAATACATGGAGCCAAAAAGCAAAAGAGTCTCTTGCTGTCGGTGTATGTAATGGAGCAGTGTATGAACCCAAATTAAAAACACAGTAAAGGCAAAAGCCTCAGGAAATGCATATTTCGTTACCACAAACTGGGAGCTCAGTCAAGAGTGTGAGAAACGTAGTTCTACTGCTCACAGGGGTAAGAAGTTGAGATGATTTTTTTGGATTCATCATATAGTTCCTGGAATACATCTACAAGCTGGTCAAGTGTGATTGAATCGTTGAAAGCTCAATTGATCAATGCTTTACATTCAGCACTGGCAGTTCAAGACTGGATACCACGAAAAAGCAGCTAAGAAATTCCTAGAAACGCAAGCGCCATATCCAAGAGCAAATATGCTTGGCCGCTATCACGGGCCAGGATCTTTAGAAGGCTGGATAATTGTTGAAACTGACGACCCAACAGCTTTATATGAGCACGCAGCAGAGTGGGGCGAATTTATGACATGGAATACGACCCCAGTATTTACTGACGATCAAGCTGGACCACTTGTAGCAAAAACATATGGTTAATGGCAAAATCTTTTCATGAAAGGATTTTCACCCAAATGACATTACGAGTGTTTCCATTTTTCTGAAATTTGCTGGGTTTGGGAGAATCTTAAAAATGTTCAGACGTTAAACCTAGCTGTAAATTCAAAAATAAATAGAGTCAGTGAACGAAGCATCTAATCCCTACGAATAGCTTGCCTGTTATAAATTGGTCTTTTCTAATTGCTTCAATAAATAGTTAACTCTCCCTCGATTAACTCCGAGATCACTAGCACCAATTCTTGAAGCTGACTTGATTTGAATAATTACTTTATTTACTTTCAATATCTCAAGGTCATCTGGAAATCTAAAAATTAAACTTCGGCAAACTCCTTTCCAAAAATTATTGCTGTCTTCTAAAACTGTAGTTCTTGGAATATTCGCAGCAATTTTTCTGAGTTGATTAAAGGTTTGATCAGCATTTTTAAATTCTTTCTGAATAAAAACGCAATTCGTAG
>QCKN01000028.1 GCA_003215295.1 Prochlorococcus sp. AG-409-P03
GAAGGCTGCCGCTGATAAGAAGGCCGCAGCCGCAGCTGACCGCAAAGCAGCAGCTGACCGCAAAGCAGCAGCTGACCGCAAAGCAGCCGCTGAGAAGAAGGCTGCCGCTGATAAGAAGGCCGCAGCTGCAGCTGACCGCAAAGCAGCCGCTGATAAGAAGGCCGCCGCTGACCGCAAAGCAGCAGCTGACCGCAAGATCAGTGCTAGGAAAGACTCAAGTTCTGTTCAAAGGCTTACGCCTGCTTCTGAAAAGAAAAAAGAAGGTCGGAATGAGTTACTAACTATCTCGGTTTCGGTAAATACTGGGAAAATAGCTGGACTTGTCTCTGCCGGTGTGATTGCTTCAGCTTTATTAGTTTCTGCTTTAGCCTTCCTTGCAAGGTGACTGAACTAGTCATTACTAAAGTCTTCTTACTTCCTCGATTATTTACCCTGTGTAATCGCGACAGTCATGTGGGCTTTGGTGCTTGAATAAGGTGCTAAAGCTGAAATCAATCTGTGGTTAGAGAAAGATTTAAAGAGTTGGTGGATTTTGCGACTGCAGAATCTCCCTATAGATCTGCTACTAAAGGTTGGATCAATGACGATGTTTTTCTTCAGTGGGGAGCTCGTTCAGATCAATCACCGCTAGGAGGGGAGGAGGTAGGAAAAATATCTGTTTTTTGGAAGCCGATCAATGAGATAGCCCTCATCCTTTTTGGTGTTGTTGCCGTCACCGTTGCCTTGGTTTTTGTTTCGGTTTCTTTTTCAAGTGGCAACATGCATCTTCCTGCGGCCAGTAATGAAGTGATTATTGAGTCTCAGGAGCCTGATCCAACGAATGACCTGGGAGTTTTGAAAATTGCACCTGACACTCAGAGTCTTGATGAACGTTTGGATTTGGGATTAGAACAAAAAGCCCTTGCTCCAAGGAACACTTCTAATGATCAGCAAGTAGATGATGGGTTCAAAAAAACATTTCGGCCTAGAGCGACAATGAATATGATTCCTATAAAACTGAGCTAGCTATTTGGATAAGTTTCCAGCATTGGCCAGACTTGGTTTTTTCTTTTCATGGCTTTCTCATATTTTTTAGGAATTGTTGTTAGCAGATCCCTTTGGCTGTGATGGTGGTATTAGTTGGTGCTTGAATATTGGTGGTTACCTCAGGATTAACACGTGGCAGAAAACAAAGGCAATGAGTTAGCAACCATATCCGTGTATCTAAATACGCCAATAGTTGCAGTACTTTTGGGTGTTGGGTTCATTCTTGGATCCATCTTGTTCGCTGGCGTAATGTTGCTTGCTCGGTGAGCTTGAGCATGCTCTCTAGGGTGCTTGCTCTCAGTTAACAGCCTGTTCGCGTTATAGATGGTTTGTCTTGAAGCACAGTGGTGTGACTGGAGAAATACTCCTCATGCTGCCTGCAAAAAGGTTTAAGCCTTTTCTCCCCTGAGATCACGACGATTGGCTTGATTAATCCAATTCTTCTTGGATATTGGTTAATGCATTGGCTATTGCTGGCAAGAGGGAGCTGTCATTGGCGCTTTGTCTCCCATGGCAAAACACGACCAGCAGCATCGGATTCTCATTGGGTGGAGCTATCCAAGCTGCATCGTGACGGGCTTGGCTCATCCAACCTGCTTTACTCCATAATCGAGTACCTTTTTGCAACCCCTCTCCAAGAAACCCATCGACTTGATTGTTGGGTTCGGCTGCTCTTTGGCCGAGATCTAGCGAGCGGGACAGTAGTGCTCTTAAGCGTTTACATGCCCTAGGTGAAATTATGTCATCAGTCATAACGGCTTCCAATATGCGAGCTATAGCCAACGTGCTCAGAGAATTGCGGTTGATATTGTTGTCTCGATAGAAATCTCTTTCTCTTCCATAGGGGCCTTCAGACCAGGTCTTTTGACAACAGTTGATATTTGCAAGTTCTGGCCATCGCAAGCTCTCTAACCATCTGTTTATAACTTGTCTTTGTGTTTGCCATGCTTGCCAGCTTTCTCCTGCAAGAGATGGCCCGCTTGTTGTTCCTGTAAGTAAATCAATTATCAAGCCAGTCGCATCGTTGCTTGAGTCAGCAATCATGTCCTTTAGTGCTCGTCGAAGTTCAGTTGAATCAGGAATTACGTCATTCTGCAGCCAAGACTCTGTTGCAACTGCATAGATCAATTTCACTACACTCGCTGGATAGAGGAGTCTTTCCTCAGCCCATCCAGTCCCAATCCCACTGCAAGGGGAGGGATTTGGTTTTTCATATTTCACCCAGTTGATTGCAATGCTGTTATGAAGTCCTGGTCTACCCTCCTTTGCCAGCCGATCCAACAGCTTTTTGAGCCTTGTACTCATTGCTGGATCGGAACGGTAGAACGCCATAGCACTGGCATTATTCAATGTTGACCTTAGGAGCCTTACTTACTAGAGACACAATTTTGCCGGGTAGTTGTTGGCAACTTGAGATTTCTGTAAATGGTTTTGTTACCTCTGCATCTAATGAGCTTGCGACTCAAGCAGTAGCTGGACGCAGCTTTGAAATTCTCAGCTTTGAGAAAGTAATAGAAGCATCTACGGGAAGTCAGGATGCATCAGTTTTTCAAGCCAGATTCTTAGAGGATGGATATAGCTGTTGGTTGATTTCTTCTGATGTAATAGGTCGAGCCAGGAATCGAGGTGAATGGAAACCTAATTTATTGAACTTTTCTCAAATCCAATCGCGAATTCCAGAGGTAATGAGTTGGGTAGAGAAAGCAGCGAGCAGGCCTAATCAATACTTGTGGGGTGGCACAGTGGGCCCAGACTTTGATTGTTCTGGTTTAGTTCAGTCTGCCTTTGCGAGTCAGGGGATCTGGTTGCCTAGAGACGCTTACCAGCAGGAAAGTTTTGCTAAGGCTATTCCTGCTGATATAGCAAATGTAGAGCAATTGTTTTTAGGTGATCTTTTGTTTTTTGGAACACCTCAAAAATGTACTCATGTAGCTCTTCATAAAGGATCTGGTTTGTATTGGCATAGTTCATCTTCTAGTAATGGACGTAACGGTATTGGATGTGATGGGTTACTCTCCAGCTATACCAATAGGGTTTCTTCCAATTACCGTGCTCAATTCAGAGGAGCTGGAAGGATCTGCAGTTGTCATGATGGAACTACTCTTCCATGAGCTGACCTATTAACTTGGTGTTTATTCCAGATTGAAGGGATGACTGAGCCTGTTCATATATCCGTAGTTGTTCCGATTTACAACGAAGAGGAAAGTCTTTCTCAATTGGTTGACCAGTTGTTAGTGGCCTTGCGCCCAACTGGCGAAAGATTTGAATTGGTCTTAGTGAATGATGGCTCGATTGATGGCAGCGCTGCGGTCTTAGCCAAGCTGAGTAATGAAATACCAGAACTCGTCGGTGTCTTACTCAGGAAAAACTATGGTCAAACTGCTGCTATGGCAGCTGGCTTTGATATTGCTTCCGGAGACGTGATAGTTAGCCTTGATGGAGACCTTCAGAATGATCCTCAGGACATTCCTCTTTTAGTAAACAAGCTAAGAGAGGGTTTTGACTTGGTATGTGGTTGGCGTCATCAACGACAAGATCCCGCTCTTCAGCGGAAATTACCTTCCAGGATTGCTAATCGTTTAATTGGTGGCGTGACAGGTGTGCATCTACATGACTATGGATGTTCTTTAAAGGCCTATCGGCGTGAAGTGTTATCTGACATGCGCCTATATGGAGAGTTGCATCGCTTTTTACCTGTTTTGGCAAATATTGAAGGTGCCCGAATAACTGAGGTGAAGGTCAATCATCGAGCTAGACAATTTGGGAATAGTAAATATGGGATTGACCGCACTTTTCGTGTTCTTATGGATTTGCTTACCGTTTGGTTCATGAACAGGTTTTTAACTCGGCCAATGTACGTCTTTGGCTTTGGAGGAATTGTTGCGATTGTAGGGAGCCTCTTAGTTAGCGCTTACCTGTTGATGATCAAGTTGTTAGGAGAAGATATCGGTAACCGACCATTGCTAACGCTTGCACTGGTTCTAGGACTTGCGGGTGTTCAACTATTTTGTTTTGGGTTACTTGGTGAGTTGCAGATTCGTACTTATCACGAAAGTCAAGGACGCCCTATTTATCGCATTCGGGCGACATTACGAGGAGGTCGAATGGTTTCTTGATTACTAGTTGAGCTTAATTTTGCAGGAGGTTCTCTATACCAACTTATAGCTTCTGCTGCTACTTGCATCACAGAACTATCTGAATCCTTTAGCGCTCGACGGAGTATTGGTAGGCATTTTACGTTTCTCCATTTGCTCGCGATGGTGACAGCTTTAAGGCGTTCTTTTGGGGCTCCCTTACTTAATAGATTTAGCTTTTGCGTCAGCTCTAATCGTTGTTGAGCATTTTTAGGCGGTTCCCAGTTCTGATCGGAAAGAATTGCTGGATCTAGTTCATTAATCTTTTCTGAGAGGGTTTTCTTTTTCAATAATGTTGGGGGGCTTTGGTTGAAGCCTGCTATTAGATTTTGTCTTGCATGGCCCTTGAAAGCTAACCCTGGTTTTCGTCCTAGACCCCAGAGCACTAGGGCGAGAATTAGGGCAGCTGACCCTGCAAAGATCTGGTTCATGAAGCTTTTGCGTGGTTCGTGGGGTTAACGGATGATGCAAGGGCAGGTAATGGATTGAACTTTTATGTCACCAATGGCCCTTAAAGAGTAACTAGATAAAGTCAATCTCTACAGTAACTATGGATCTTTGGTAAATGCCATGACTAGCGAGTTTGCAGCATCCTGGCTGCCTGCAGTGTTTATCCCATTGATCGGGATCATGGCACCTGCAGTGTTCATTGTTCTAGTTGGTCGACATATCACCGCAACCGATTAAAAGGCTGCTTCACAACCCTTAGCAAACCAGTTTTTTCTAGCCAATGTCTGACTTCCAAGACCCATTTTTAAAGTCTGGTGAGCCCGTTAAGTTCAACCAGAAGTACGTCGACAGCGCCGTACGCCCTGGTGATATCGGGATCGCAGATCAATGGGCAGTAAATCCTCCTGCTGATCCTTGTGTCGGCGATCTTGCTACTCCAGTTAATTCTGGATATTTCACGAAGGCTTTTTTAAACAACCTGCCTTTCTATCGCCCTGGGCTTTCGCCTAATTTCCGTGGCCTTGAAGTAGGTGCAGCATTTGGGTACTTGCTTTTTGGCCCTTATGCCATGACTGGGCCCTTAAGGAATACCGATTTTGCTCTTACTGCAGGTTTGTTGGGAGCTATTGGGGCAGTTCATATTCTTACTGCTCTCTTGGTTTTGTATAACGCCCCTGGCAAAGCACCCAATGTTCAGCCAGCTGATTGCACTATCAATGAGCCACCACAAGATTTGTTTACCAGAACCGGTTGGGCTGACTTTACTAGTGGTTTCTGGTTAGGTGGCTGTGGCGGGGCAGTATTTGCATGGTTACTATGCGGAACTCTGCACTTGGATACCATTACTCCTTTAATTAAGGGTATTTGGGTAGGAGGTTGATTTCTGCCCGCCTGATTTTCTCTAAATCAGGTCTATAAAATTTCCCTGGGGTATTGCTTTAATATCTCAGGGGATTTTTCTGTATCAAGTGATTATTCATTAGATTAGATTGGTTAGTCATCAAGGATTGTCAGCCTCTATATTGTTGTTTTGGACTTATTGCTGCTTCAGTAAAATTGATATGACCTCCTATTTTTTCACTATTTCTTCAGAGGCTTTTAAAAGCTTGTCTAATATTCAGCATCCGTTAGAGGGTATATCTTATTTAGTTGTTATTGCTATTGTCTTTCGTTGGTTGTTGCCACGAAAGTGGAACAGTCTACTGAAAGCAATTGCTGCTGATTTAGGGAAAAACTCTAATCAGAATTCCTAGTCATCTTGTAAGTAGACATTCTGCCATTATTTATTTTTGCCCTTGATTTGATTGAATACCAGCTTCTAATTCTTCTGTCTAATTAACTTGGCTGATTCGTTACTATTCTCGATGGGCAAATTGAACAATCCTTTGCTTCTGTCAAGCTCGAGGTCTCTTGATTGAGGCCATAAGAGTTTTTATTTGATTTTCAGCTAGTTTGTTCGCACGTACAGCATAATTGCCTGCTGACAAAAGAAAACCCTGTCAGCCTTTGACTGACAGGGTTCATAGGGATTAGTAAGACTGATTACTAACTTGTGATTTAGTAATCTTCTAACCGAATTTACCAGCTGTGGAACCAATCACAAATGCCGCGTACGTTACTGCGGTGCCAATTACAAAATGAGCAACCCCAACAAGACGAGCTTGAACGATTGATAAGGCTACTGGCTTGTCACGCCAGCCAATAAGGTTCGCAATTGGCGTACGTTGATGAGCCCATACAAGAGTTTCGATAAGCTCTTGCCAGTAACCACGCCAGGAGATCAGGAACATAAATCCTGTGGCCCAAATTAAGTGACCGAATAGGAACATCCAAGCCCAAACTGAAAGGGCATTAACTCCAAATGGGTTGTAGCCATTGATTAACTGAGCGCTGTTAAGCCAGAGATAATCTCTAAACCAGCCCATTAGATATGTTCCAGATTCATTGAACTGAGCAACATTTCCTTGCCAAATCGCAAGATGTTTCCAATGCCAGTAGAACTGAACCCAGGCAATTGTATTGACTGCCCAGAAAAGTGCCATGTAGGTAGCATCCCATGCGGAGATGTCACATGTACCGCCTCTCCCAGGGCCATCACATGGGAAGGAATAACCAAAGTCCTTCTTATCAGGCATTAGCTTCGAACCTCTGGCATCCAAAGCTCCTTTGATAAGGATTAAAGCAGTTGTGTGAACACCTAATGCAATGCCGTGATGAACTAGGAAATCCGCAGGACCAATAGGTAGGAAGTTGGTTAAAGCATCCTGCCTGTTAATCATGTCCATCCAATAGTGGTTGCCAGGAACCTGAGCCGCAGCAATTGTGGCTGCACTAGAGGAATTTGAAAGAAGCGCATCAAATCCATACATCAGCTTGCCGCTAGCTGCCTGAGCAAACTGAGCAAAGACTGGTTCAATGAGGATTTGCTTCTCTGGAGTACCGAAGGCAACAACTACGTCATTGTGAACATATAGGCCCAAAGTGTGGAAGCCAAGAAGCATGCAAACCCAACTCAAGTGGCTGATTAAAGCTTCTTTAGTGCCTAATACCCTCGCAAGAACATTGTCTTTGTTTAATTCGGGGTCGTAGTCACGAATAAAGAAAATCGCACCATGAGAGAAGGCACCACACATCAATAAAATCGCTATGTATTGATGGTGTGTATACAGGGCTGCTTGTGTTGTGTAGTCCTGAGCAATGTAGGCATAAGAAGGTAATGCACCCATGTGGTGTGCAACCAAGCTGCAAACTGTGCCAAGACTTGCCAAAGCAAGACCAAGTTGGAAGTGCAGTGAGTTGTTTACCGTCTCATAAATTCCATTGTGACTAATCCCGAAATGACCTTTATGAGGATCATTTGGGTGTGAGGTGTTGTGAGCCTCAGTTATCTCTTTGAGTGTGTGACCAATACCGAAAGTATTTCGGTACATGTGACCACCAACAATTAGAACTACACCAATAGCCACATGATGGTGGGCAATATCAGTTAGCCAAAGTGAACCGCTATCAGGGTGTAAGCCACCTAAGAAAGTAAAGATAGCTGTTCCAGCACCTTGTGTTGTACCGAAAACTGCATCTAAACTGTCTGGGTTTTGTGCATACGCTCCCCAGTTCCCTGTGAAGAAAGGAGCTAAGCCTTCTGGGTGAGGTAGAACTGTGAGCCAGTTATCCCAACCTACGTGCTGCCCACGAGATTCAGGAATGGCGACATGAACTAGGTGTCCAGTCCAAGCGATGCTGCTAAAACCAAATAAAACTGAGAGATGGTGGTTTAACTGTGCCTCAGCATTTTTGAACCAAGCTAGTGAAGGACGGAATTTTGGTTGAAGATGCAACCAACCGGCAAACAGTAGCCAGCAAACCAAGATGTTGATGAAGATCGCACCCTGGTATAGCTCAAGGTTGCTGCGCATTCCGATTGTGTACCACCAGTGGTAAAGACCGGAATAGGCAATATTTACTGGGCCACTTGCTCCAGCTTGAGTCATGGCATCAGTGATGCCTTGTCCAAAGTGGGGATCCCAGATTGCGTGAGCGATTGGGCGAACATGAAGGGGGTCGGTGACCCACTGCTCGAAGTTGCCCTGCCAGGCGATATGGAACAGGTTGCCTGCAACCCATAGGCCAATGATTGCTAGATGGCCAAAATGAGTGGAGAACAGCTTTTGGTAAAGCTGTTCTTCGGTCATACCGTCATGGCTCTCGAAATCGTGAGCCGTGGCGATGCCGTACCAAATACGACGGGTTGTAGGGTCCTGTGCCAGACCCTGACTAAACGAAGGAAATTTCGTTGCCATGTGGGGATAAGGTCAGGAGAGGTCAGCCGAGCCCAATAAGGCGGGCGTGGAAGAAGGCCCAGGTGGTAACAATTCCGCCTAGGAGGAAGTGAGTTACACCAACTGCACGTCCTTGAGTAATGGACAGTGCACGAGGCTGAATGGTAGGAGCAAGCTTTAGCTTGTTATGAGCCCAGATTATTGACTCAAATAACTCCTGCCAATAGCCACGACCAGTGAATAGGAACATTAGGCTGAAGGCCCAAATGAAGTGAGCTCCAAGGAAGAGGAGGCTATAACCAGCGGTTGCTTGGCCATAACCAGTAAGAACCTGTGAAGATTGAGCCCACAAGAAGTCTCGAAGCCAACCATTAATGGTTATCGAGCTTTGGGCAAAGTTACCTCCGGTGATTCCCCAAACATCACTTTGCATCTTCCATGAGAAATAGAAGATGACAACTGATAAGGAGTTGTACATCCAGAACAGGCCTAGGAAAACATGATCCCAGGAAGATACCTGACATGTGCCACCTCGCCCAGGACCATCACATGAGAACCTGAAACCAAGATTTGCTTTATCAGGGATAAGTCTTGAACTCCTGGCGTATAGAACTCCCTTAAGAAGAATCAGAAGGGTTACGTGGATTGTGAACGCATGAACGTGGTGAATCATTAAATCAGCTG
>QCKN01000029.1 GCA_003215295.1 Prochlorococcus sp. AG-409-P03
AATGCTTGTGCTAAAACAACGCTTGCAGTTTTGTGTCCTACACCCGGCAAAGATTCGAGCTCCTCAAATGTTCTCGGGATTTCGCCTGAAAATGATTCCACTAGTATTTTTGAGAGTGAAAAAATATGCTTTGCTTTTTGCCGGGATAATCCTATTTGACGTATTAAGCTGTGAATATTTTGTTCTCCAAGGTTGACCATTTGTTCTGCAGATGAGGCCTCATTAAATAGGTTAGGTGTAATTTCATTTACTTTCCTATCTGTAGATTGGGCACTTAAAACTACAGCTACTAATAATGTGAAATTGTTTCTATGACTTAAAGGTATAGGAGGATTTGGATATAAAGCCTCCAGTCTTTTGATAATTGTTTTAACTCTTTCTTGCTTAATCATTGTTAGTTAGCTATGTGCTTGTTTTTGACTCTTCCAGCTACCAATGCCAATAGAAATACCCCTAAAACTCCTAATATAAGAAATCTTTTACCTCCTTCTAATAATCCAGCACCTAATGCAACGATAGGTGGGTTGGATAGACATATACTTATGAATAGAGCAGGGTAGAATTTTTTCCATGGAGTTTTAGTCAAGCCTATTCCATAAGAGATAAAGTCAAAGAGTCCTGTCATTAAGAACCCAGTCATCAGAAAAAAGTTATTCTCTAAATGTTGCTTACTTATAGCTTCTACCTTGTACATAAATCTTTTCCCTATAAGACTTGTTATGAGATCTCTCCCATATATTCTTGATAGGAAGAAACTAGTTGTACATGAACAGATATCAGCAAGACATATTATTATTATTCCTTTGTTAAAGCCAAGTAAAGCACCTGAAAAGATAGAATATGCTGTACTAGGTAAAGCTGGAATAACAACACTAATAAATCTGAGAAGAAAGATTCCTAAGGGAGCCCATATTCCTAGTAATTCAACTGTTTCCCTTATAGAGTCAATTCCAATGATGTTTGTCAGGTAAATTCCTATGGAAACGAAGAATATTATGGCAACTAACATGAATATCTTCCTGATATCAATACCTCTTAAATTCACCTTTAGCATACCTTGATTTACACAGTCATTCTATCGAGAATCAAGTATTCTTAGCCTAACTTTTTCCTTTATAAATTCAAATGAAACAAAGCAAGGTCTGTTGCTTGATATACTAAAGCCTTGCCAGTATCATTTTAAGAGTCACATCTAACTTCAATTACATTCTATTGAATTTCTACAGTTAAATCTAGTAGACCAATATGGAGCGAGGCTCGCTTCTTCAGATCAATTTAATTTGAGATAACGCTTTAAGGGTTAGATTTAGATTGGTTTAAACGTGGCTTTATCCAAGTTATTAGATCCTGTAGACCATCTCTAAGTGAAGTTGACGGAGTCCATTCCAGTATAGATTGTGCAACTGAGTAATCACATGCTCTGCCTAAGTCTCCCATGGGGGCAGAGCTATCAAATTGAGGTTTTAATTCAATGCCACATAGTCGTAGTATCTCCTTTGCTAGATCGGAGATAGTGGTTGCCTGATTAGGCCCGATTTGTATATATTCAGGAAGAGTATTTGGATAATTTATTACCTTTACCAAGGCAGACGAAACATCAGATGCATGTATAAAACTTCTTGACTGACTTCCATCTCCCCAGACTTTTAAGTGTTCTCCACTTTTGAGAAGAAGAGCTTTGTGTATAAGTGAAGGTATCACTTGTCCTGTTTGAATCGAGTAGTCTGTGTAACGTCCATATACGTTATGTAGAATCAATGTGGTAAATATTATATTTGATTTCTTGAAGGCATACTTCATTTCTAGGCTCCCTATCAGCTTGCTCCATCCATATGATGACTCTGGTTCTGCTGGAAACAACATTTCTTCGCGCATTACAGACTTTGATCCTAGTTGTAGAGACTTAGGAAAGCTACATGCTGTTCCAACATAGATAAATCTACAAGGGGCTATTCTCCTGGATAATGTAACTATATTAGAGTTTATAATGTTATTCTCGCGAAATATATGATGCTCATTATCGAACACATAGCCAAGTCCAGCTACTACATCTGCCAGATGGATGATTACATCACCTTTAGTCAAACGGGCAAAGATTTCTTCGCAACTCTCAATTGAACTTAGATCTGCCTTCATAAAATCTTTTTCTAGATTAAAACCATTTACACCTTTTATATGATCAAGTTTTCCTCTTGAAAGGTTATCTACACCAATTACTTTATGCCCACTACTTATAAGATCTCTAAGCAGATAACTCCCAATCATTCCCGCCACGCCAGTTATTAGGATCTTCATATACATCGAATAACTCTATATTACTCTAACATGTCTATTATAATTCAGCACATATCTCTATTGACATTCCTTTCCGCTTAAAAGCAATGCTAAATTAAGCACTTCTTAGTTCTATTCCCAATGATTTGACATAGAACTATAATGATTACAAGCCCTTTCCTTGGAATGGATAAAGATTCAACTGGAATTGCTCTTATTACCGGAATAACCGGCCAGGATGGCTCTTATTTAGCCGAACTTTTGTTAGAGAAAGGATATATTGTTCACGGAATTAAGCGCAGATCCTCTTCCTTTAATACAAGTCGAATTGATCATTTATATCAGGATCCACACGAGCTTAATGCCAGAATAACTCTACATTACGGTGATTTGACAGACTCATCAAATTTAATACGAATCATTCAGCTTGTTCAACCAGATGAAATTTATAACTTAGGAGCACAGAGTCACGTAGCTGTTAGTTTTGAAAGTCCCGAATATACAGCTAATTGTGATGCTCTTGGTATATTGCGGATTTTAGAAGCTGTTCGGATTTTAAATCTTACTAACAAAACTCGAATATATCAAGCAAGCACCAGTGAGTTATATGGATTTACAAAACAAGCTCAACAAAATGAAGATACACCTTTTCATCCACGTAGCCCTTATTCTGTAGCTAAGCTATATGCTCATTGGATAGTTATAAATTATCGCGAAGCATATAACATGTATGCTTGTAATGGGATTATGTTCAATCACGAAAGTCCTAGGAGAGGTGAGACGTTTGTCACCAGAAAAATTACCCGCGGATTCTCTAGGATAGATGTAGGACTCGAAGATTGTCTTTATCTGGGTAATCTTGATTCTCTTAGAGATTGGGGGCACGCAAGAGACTATGTTGAGATTCAATGGAAAATGCTCCAACAAGATCAGCCAGAGGATTTTGTTGTTGCTACAGGTCGCCAGGAAACTGTTCGCACCTTCATTGAGTTGACTGCTAAAGCTATAGGTTGGGGAGCTGATAATAAAGAAGCCATTAATTGGAGTGGTAGAGGAGTTGAAGAGATTGGAAAGCGCTCTGATAATGGACAAGTGGTTGTGCGAGTTGATCCAAGATATTTTCGACCTTCAGAAGTTTCTTCTCTTATGGGAGATTCAATAAGAGCTCATAAAAAGCTTGACTGGTCTCCCAAGACATCCCTGGAAGAACTAATTTCTGAGATGGTTGCTTTTGATAGAAATGAGGCTGCTAAGGATGCCTTGTTAAAAGATAAAGGGTTTCACGTTCCATCTTCTTTTAATATTCCTCCCTCTAATTACCCCGCAAAAGACTAGGACCGCATTAAAATGACTAATAAGTTGATAAATAGAGGCGATCAAATATTTATCGCCGGCCACCGTGGCATGGTTGGAAGTTCGATTCTTCGATGTTTTAGAAATAAGGGATATAAGAATCTTCTCGTGGCAGACCGCAGCGAGCTTAATTTGCTTGATTATGCTGCTACGAAAGCTTGGTTTCAAATAAAGAGACCAGATGTAGTTGTTCTTGCTGCTGCAAAAGTAGGTGGTATCTATGCAAATAATAGTTATCCAGCTGATTTTCTAATTGAGAATTTGCAGATTCAATTAAATGTTATTACTATATCTCAGGAAATAGGTGTTCGCAGGCTTTTATTTTTAGGAAGCAGTTGCATTTATCCTAGGTATTCTAAACAGCCAATAACAGAAGAGTACTTATTGACCGGATCACTTGAAAATACAAATGAGATGTATGCCATAGCTAAAATTACTGGTATTAAACTTTGTCAAGCTTTGCACGAGCAATTTGGATTTGATGCAATTAGTCTTATGCCTACAAATCTTTATGGTCCAGGAGACAATTATCATCCTAAAAATAGTCATGTCATTCCTGGGTTGATTCAAAAAATCACATTAGCTAAGGCTAAAGGGTTAAAAGAAATATTTTGCTGGGGTACAGGTTCACCTTTAAGAGAATTTATGCATGTTGATGATCTTGCAGAAGCCTGCATTATTGCTCTGGAAAAATGGGATCCTTCAAGCGATAAAGCACCTAGATATGTTGCTGATAAACCTCTCTTGTTTCTAAATGTAGGTACAGGAAAAAATATCTCTATCCGAGAACTTGCTTCTACTATAGCTACTATCGTGGGTTTTAAAGGAAAAATACTATGGGATAATAGATATCCAGATGGAACACCTCAGAAACTTTTGGATATCTCTAAAATGCTTGAACTGGGATGGACTCCCAAGATTGCTTTGGAGCAAGGGCTTTCTAGGGTGTGTTCTGAGTACTGCTCATATAAAGATAAATAAATAGCTCTTACATGAACTTATTTATGCCTATCAAGGATGCTGAGCTCTCAGTCAAGGCTAAGCCCAAGCTTTAAGTACGCCATTCAATTTTTACGCCGCGGTTGACAGACCCAAGAAAACCCTATAGTACATACGTACCTAGATATGTGGTTTTCTCGTTTCTTCTTGTGCTGTCTGCGGGGGGTTGAGGTGACTGCATGTCTATATCAAAGGCAAAGGTAAGCCCTCTATGACAAAGAATGCTTGGTTGCAGGATCCAAAAACAAAAAACACGAAGCGTTTCCATAGAGATGAAAAAAGCTGGGATCGTTATCCAAAGGTTTTCATTGATTCAGGTAGGCCTCTAATGAATCAACATGCACTCCTTAAAAGCCGAATCCATGTCGACTTGGTTGACGCGAAAAAAGAGTGGAGAAGATTACAGCGAGGTGGATGGAGAAGAGTTGATCCTCAATGGCGGGCTGATGTTGATGTTTAACCACGAATATGCTCTCTGAATTTCGAATGAACTTCCATTGAAAACATCTATGGTCGTATGGTCACTCAAGATTTAATATTTAACAGTACGGGGCGTGGCGCAGTTTGGTAGCGCGGGTGCTTTGGGAGCACTAGGTCGCAGGTTCGAATCCTGTCGCCCCGACTGGTTTTTAACGGAATAGCAAAAGGGTGCGTGTTAAAGGCGTGCTAGTAATAGCAACGTTTTCTTGATGAATCACGTCTGTTTAGCACGTCTTAGAAAAAAAACTTTCAGGGAAGAACTTGCAATTCCTTTCTGTAAAAACCTTTATTTAACAGGTGAACTTGAACGACAACAACGTCCCTCAGGAGGCGGGCGACCGTTATGGGTTTATGGAGTTAAGACTTTTCCTACATAGGGTGTGTATTGAGTTCAGTAGTTTGTGTTTTGACTAATGGCAGGAAGATGGGTAGTAATCAATGGTGGTCAAGTTCCCTTGCGCTGCTGGTGGGCTAACCCAAATAAAGGTAATCAAAATGTTGTATTGGTCTTGCCTGAGGTCTTTGGAATTAATAGCTGGGTTCGCTCTGTTGTTGATCGATTAGAGGAGAAAGGTATCGCTTCTTTGGCGATGCCTCTTTTTGCTCGTACAGCTCCAGAGTTGGATCTTGGCTATAGCGAAGACGATTTGATTGAAGGACGACGACACAAAGAACTCACTACTACTGAGCAGATTCTTGCCGATGCTTCTGCAGCTATTGCTTGGTTAAAACAGCAAAATCAACAATCAAAGATCACGGTCGTTGGATTTTGTTTTGGTGGTCATGCTGCACTGATTACTTCAACACTCCCAACAGTCAGCTCCACTTTTGACTTTTATGGTGCAGGCGTGAGTATCAGTCGGCCTGGTGGTGGTTCGCCCAGCTTGGAATTACTCCCAACTGTTTCCGGAGAATTGACTTGTTTATGTGGCACCTCTGATCCTCTAATTCCCCTATCTGATCGAACCTCAATACAAGAAGCCTTGAGGAAAGAAGATCCAGAAGGGAGCCGAATGACCTATATCGAAGTTGAGTCTGCCGATCACGGATTTATGTGTGAGCAACGCTCAAGTTTTAATGCCGAGGCTTCTGAACTTGGTTGGGGTTTACTTCTAGAGAAGCTGAATGCTTAGTTAGGAGATAAGGCTTAAATGATTCTTACTAGATGCACCAATGGACGAAAGACTCTTTTTTCCGGCAACTGAACGAAACAGAGGCCCCATAAGAGAAGTCCTTTCTAAAATCCTTCCTTCAAATGGATATGTTCTAGAAATAGCTAGTGGTAGTGGAGAACATGGAGTGACATTTCAAGAACGCTTTCCCAACATTCATTGGCAGACAAGTGATCCGGATCCCTCCTATAGAAAAAGTATTAGCGCGTGGATTAAGCATCAAGGATTGATTGCCAAGATGCCCCAACCATTAGATCTGGATGTTCAAAAAAGACCTTGGCCCTTAACTCACGAATTTCGATCGTCTCTTAAAGCCATCGTCTGTATCAATATGATCCATATATCTCCATGGTGTTGTACACAGGCGATGTTTGAAGAATCTGGGAACCTCTTAAAGGAGGATCAATGGTTGATGTTATATGGACCTTTCAAAAGGAATGGTGAACACACTAGTGAAAGCAATGCGCGATTTGACCACTCACTAAAGGTACAAAACCCAACTTGGGGTGTTCGGGATTTAGATGTGGTCAGTGAAGTAGGAATAAAGAACGGATTTGAGAACCATGATGTTTTTGAAATGCCTGCCAATAACCTGTCTGTCATTTTTCAGAAGCGATAGAGACAATAGAGCTGGTTGTGGGTCCTTCGTAGAGCTTTGTTCAAGAGGGGTATTCAAATCTCGCTTATTCGTTAGCGCCAGTTTTCAAAGTTGGAGACAGTTAACAATAAAGCTGACTACTATATTCCCAACAACCCTGTCTTTAGAACACTTCTCGCGAAGTTAACTCACTCCATAAAAACGTTCAAAAATGCCTTTAGCGACCTTCTCAGAAGCAGCAAAACTGATGGGATATAAAAGCAGATCACAGCTCTACTTTCTTAAATCAAGCTATATAACTGAAATTCCTGTCGTGGTGGCAATAGAACCGGTTGTTTTGGGAGCACTAGGTCGCAGGTTCGAATCCTGTCGCCTCGACTAGAGTCTCATTAACTGGCTAAAGGCCATCCGTCGAAAAATCCGTGGATTGGTCTTTGTTAATGGCCTCATGTTGTATTGGTTCCCCGCAAATATTCCTGCTCCTCTATACAACTCAATTCTTTTATCTAGCATCCATGCCTTAGTAAGCGACTACGCCCAGGGTCATAATCCCCCATCGTTCCAGCTATTTCTTGGCAGGTAGATAGAGGATTCTCTAGATAGAAGCGACCGTTGAGATTAGTCAAGAGACACTCCAACGCTCGAAGTATTGGCCAAGTTGCGCTGCTATTCGCATTTACCGCAGTAGAAACACTCCAAAAAATCATATCTATTTTTTACTTTGATTAAAGATTTAGAAAATGTGGGATAATGGGTAAAAAGAATAGGTCACTTTGAACCAACAAATAAGCAGAAATACATCTTTAGCCTTGCTCGCAAGTCTTTGGTGTTTAAACCCAGTGCCATCTCTTGCGAACCCAAGTGAAGCTTTTAAAGTGAAGTCTGAATGTACTGACAAGCCTGAATTTGTTGGCCTAAAAAATAAGTCAATTAAATATTGTATTCAATCAGATAATGTAATTAGAAAAGTCAATGAAGAAGGGGAGTTCGTGATAGAGAAAGGTCGACTGAACAAGATTATAGAGGTTAAAGTCGGCCAAGGGTGGGGACGTAGAATAGTTGATTTATATGAGTACAGAATCGAAGATGATGAGTTAGTTCAATACAGATGTAAAGGTAAAAAAGTTAATTCAGAATATGAATGTGATGATGCGGCCCAAAGACTAGTTAAAGGAGTGAGACCGGACGGCTATCACTTAGAAGAAGGATTAGATAAAATTAATGATGGATCTTGGGAGGAAGCAATAAAGAGTTTTACTGCTGAAATTGAATCAAGTAAAAGTGGAGAGTCCTATTACCAAAGATCCTTTGCAAAATTGATTTTAAAAGACTATTTAGGAGCAATTAAGGATGCCACTATGACTCTAGAAATAGATAGAAGGAATATCAAGGCATATAACATAAGAAGCTTGGCAAAATATAAAATAAATGATCATAAGGGCGCAATTGATGATTTGAATATACTAATCAATCTATTAAATAATCTCAATAAAAATAAGAAGTTAGAGCTGGGGATAGAACAAATAGAAGAAACAAAACAAATTTATCCCAGCTTTGATAGGTTCTATTTTAGGAGGGCGCTATCTAAAACTGAAATAGGTGATAAGAAAGGTGCTCGAAGTGACTTAT
>QCKN01000030.1 GCA_003215295.1 Prochlorococcus sp. AG-409-P03
CAACAGATGTAATGGTTGCTGGGAAGGTTGCACTTGTGATGGGTTACGGAGATGTTGGCAAGGGCTCAGCACAATCTCTGCGGGGACTCGGCGCAACCGTCATGATTGCTGAGATTGATCCTATTTGCGCTTTACAAGCTTCGATGGAAGGCTATCGAGTTGTTCGCCTTGATGATGTTGTTCAAGACATTGATATTTTTGTTACTGCAACAGGTAATTTTCAGGTTATCAGGCATCATCATTTAACCCAAATGAAAGATGAAGCAATTATCTGCAATATTGGTCATTTTGATAATGAGATTGATGTTGCTTCTTTGAGGCAATATAATTGGGAGAATATAAAGCCCCAGGTTGATCACATCACCCTTCCAAATGGTAATAAGATTATTCTTTTAGCTGAAGGTCGACTGGTGAACTTGGGATGTGCAACAGGCCATCCTAGCTTTGTAATGAGTAACTCTTTTACAAATCAAGTGTTAGCTCAGATAGAGCTTTTTAAAAAAGGGAATAAATATAATAACCAAGTATATGTTCTTCCTAAGCATCTTGATGAGATGGTAGCTCGCCTTCATTTAGATAAAATAGGTGCAAAGTTGACTCAACTAACTACTGAACAGGCAGAATACATAAATGTTCCAATTGAAGGGCCTTATAAATCCGAGCATTATCGTTATTGAGCTTTGATGAGTGTATTATGTTTATCTTATTTATTAGTTTATTTGAATAACTTCTGTTTTCTTGTTGAAGAGCAATGGGCTTAACTGAGATCATCACTGAATTACCACTTTTTATTGGTAAAGCTGTGGAGGCTAATCAGTGGGCGGGCTATAGCGCTATTTTTCTTGCTATGTTTTTAGAAAATCTTTTTCCGCCTATACCTTCTGAACTGATAATGCCTCTCGGTGGGTTTTATGTTCAACAGGGTCAGTTGCAGTTTTTACCAGTCGTTATTGCTGGTTTGCTAGGAACTGTTTTAGGCGCTTTCCCTTGGTATGGATTAGGCCGTGTAGTTAATGAGGAGAAACTAGAAGCCTGGCTTCAACAGCATGGTCGTTGGATAGGTATTAGCCCTGAAGAGCTTGTTCGAAGCCGTAAATGGTTTAGTTCTTATGGGGTTCCATTAGTTTTTTGGGGGCGCCTTGTGCCTGGTATTCGCACACTCATTTCAGTTCCTGCTGGTATTGAGTTAATGCCAATAACACCATTCATAGTTTGGACATCTGCAGGGAGTTTGATTTGGACTCTTTTATTAACTCTTGCAGGTATGGTTCTTGGAGAGGGTTATAGCAATGTAGAGCTATGGATTGAACCAGTCTCTAAAGGAGTCAAACTATTTCTTCTAGTCTTTGCGCTTTCTTGTATTACATGGTTATTTTTACGCACCTTATTTAGACAAAGAAAGGATTAGAAAGGGATTTCTTCGTCATTAGGACTTCCCCCAAAGGCTTTAGTACCTTGGTTGTCAAATCGATTGGCTTCTGAGTCTTTTTTAGAACCAAGTAACTCAAGCCTGTCTACACGAATTACTGGTTTCGTTCTTGCCTCTCCAGTATTTTTATCTACCCAACTATCCAGTTTGAAGCTTCCTGTGATCCCTAATAGTGCGCCTTTTTTTACATAGTCAGCAGCTACTTGGGCTTGTTTACCCCATATTTCGAGATTAAACCAATCTGGTTCATCGTTGCGACTTCTTCGATTTACAGCCATTGTCAAGTTTGCTACGACGCTTCCTGATTCGAAATAACGTACTTCCGGATCACGTCCTGCTCGCCCCACGAGGGTGATGGAATTTACGCTCATTTGAATTCATTCAAGTTTGGCTTGCCTAATAATGCGTCAATTTTGCGCTAACTGTATGCAAGGAGTTGCAGACTCTTTGTTGGAAGTAACAAGTGGAACGTGCCATTGCATCTATGATTCGCCGAAATGATTGAAAACTGTGTTTTTGCGTCGTTTCAAGTTATCCCGAGACATTGGTATCGATCTTGGTACCGCTAATACCTTGATATATGTGTCTGGGAAAGGGATCGTTCTACAAGAACCATCTGTCGTAGCAATGGATCTTGAAGAAGGGGTTCCTTTGGCTGTTGGTGATGATGCCAAGCTCATGCTCGGTAGAACACCAGGAAATATTCGTGCAGTCAGGCCTCTGCGTGATGGTGTTATTGCAGATTTCGATGCAGCTGAGCAGATGCTTAAAAGTTTTATTCAGAAATGCAATGAAGGCAGAGGAATTATTTCTCCGCGTCTAGTAGTAGGCATTCCAAGTGGTGTCACTGGTGTTGAACGACGCGCAGTGCGTGAGGCTGGGATGGCTGGTGCAAGGGAAGTGCATTTGATTGACGAGCCAGTTGCTGCAGCAATTGGAGCATCTTTACCAGTTACTGAACCAATTGGAACAATGATTGTCGATATAGGCGGAGGTACTACTGAAGTTGCTGTTTTGAGTCTTGGAGGGACAGTCTTAAGTGAGTCAGTTCGTGTTGCTGGAGATGAAATCAATGATTCCATTGCAACGTATTTGAAGAAGGTTCATAACTTGGTTGTTGGTGAACGAACTGCAGAAGAAATCAAAATTCGTATTGGTTCAGCCTTTCCAGACAATGATTTTGATTTGAAATCAATTGATGTTCGAGGTTTGCATCTACTTTCCGGCCTCCCGCGTTCTATCAATCTTCAAGCAGGTGATCTTCGAGAAGCAATGGCAGAACCTCTTAACAAAATTGTTGAAGCTGTTAAGAGAACTTTGGAGAGAACCCCACCTGAACTAGCTGCAGATATTGTTGATCGTGGAATCATGCTTGCAGGGGGAGGTGCACTTGTTAGAGGCATCAGTGATCTCGTGAGTCATGAGACAGGAATCTTTACTCATGTAGCTGAAGATCCTTTGTTGTGCGTAGTTAATGGATGTGGTCAAGTTTTGGAAGATTTTAAGCGGCTAAGACGTGTTCTGGATACTCCAGAATTTGCTCGTAATTCAGTGACCGATTAGTACATGGCTGGGGGGCTTCGTTTTGCAGGTTCTTCTTGGCGTTCTTGGCGTGGAAAATGGCCATTGCTTTTTCTGTTGGTCGCTCTTTCTTTTGTACGTTGGACTAAAGGTGCAGGCTTTGTTGATCTTTATTCACTCTTGATTAGGCCTTTTTGGCCTGGGTCAGCACAAAGGGAATGGATACAGACTGGAATTCAGGTTGAACAACAAGCTCGTTTGATTTTGCTTGAGCAAGACAATCAACGTTTAAGAGACATGCTCTCTCTTAACGGCGGTTCTAACTCTGGACTGATTTCTGCGGCTGTAATTTCTCGTAAGTCAAGTGGATGGTGGCAGCAACTGGATTTGGGTCAGGGTCTATTAGCTGGGGTGGAAGAAGGTGATGCGGTGATAGGGCCTGGAGGATTGCTTGGAGTGATTGATAGCGTTACACCTACAACTGCTCGGGTAAGGCTTTTAACGGCTCCAGGCAGTCGAATTGGAGTATGGATTGCTCGAACTAAGACTCATGGGATTTTATTGGGAACTGGCACTAATAGGCCTCAACTAAGGTTCTTAGATAAGGCTCCGGATTTGCAGCCTGGAGATCTGGTTAGTACCTCTCCTGCCAGCACTTTGATGCCCCCGAATTTGCCAATAGGAGTTATTCAGACTCTTGATTCAAAGGCGTTGCCTTTGCCAACTGGAAGGGTGCAATTGCTTGCTTCTCCTGAGGCAATTGATTGGGTTCAGGTTCAGAAACTTTGAAAGAGAAAAATCGTCGGAAAATATTTTTTCTTGCAACGGCTCTTCTTGTACCTCTAGTCAGTCTTCTTAGCCCTTCATGGCTCACAATCTCAGGAGTTGGTCCGTGTTGGGCTGTTTTGTGGCTACTTCCCTGGGCGATTGAGGAAGGCCCTATGTCAGGATTCATTGCAGCTCTTTGTTTGAGCTTAATTTTGGATGGTCTTGTACTTAATGGGCCAAGTTATTTCCCAGCGCTGACACCTTTGGGATGGTGGTTTGGGCGATTAGGGCTGAAAGCTCCACCTATTGAAAGGAGCTTCAATTTGGGATTATTAGCTGTTATCGGAACGGCTTTTTCTGGCTCTATCTTATGGCTTCAGCAATTATTATTTGAGCAGAATACTTTCAATCTTCTCTTCAATAGTTGGGCCTTACACACTTTTCTTGCAGAGCTTATTATCACTGGCCTATTAGCACCTTTTCTTTGTTCGGTGATGATTTTATTGAAAAGGGGAAGTGTATTTTCTATTGACAGGCGTTTTTAATGCTAATCACTTTAAAGATGTGATTTATATAGATCACTAATCATAGATCTAGATTTTATGAATACTAATGCTTGGATGGATTGCCTAAAACTCTTTCAAGCATACTTTAGCTCTAACTACTTTGAGCTTAATGGTTGATGGTTAACAAATTCGAAAGTGATCGAGTTCGTGCGAAGAATTATGTATTAGCTCTTATTGAACTAATCCACCTAGGAAGAGCAATTGTCTCTATAGGCTGAAAATGCAGCTCAGGAGTTGAACAGTCACCTCGAAGTGCATCTTTTTTTACAGTCCGATTTGATTGAAAAATAAGTAAAAAGACTCAGGTAAAAATACCTTAAAAATCTTAAAAAATTCGAAAAACTCCCGTATCTAGGTCTAAAACAGACCTTTTTCTTCTGGGTGGGCAGTTATGGTTGCTTTTCTTGATGAGGAAATGCTCATGCCACGGGGAGGTCCATCCCAGCGTGAAGGCAATGATGGGTCTGTTCAAAAGGCACCAGCTCACCCCAAGGCCAGCATTTTGGTCGTGGATGATGAGCCTGCAGTTCTGCGGGTATTGGTAACCCGTCTTCAGTTGGCTGGTTATCAGGTCTTTTCAGCTGAGGATGGTGAGGAAGCTCTGCAGGTTTTTCACAATGAGTCTCCAGATTTAGTTGTTCTTGACGTCATGCTTCCCAAGCTTGATGGGTTTGCGGTTTGTAGACGTCTCCGAGCTGAATCTTGTGTGCCAATAATTTTCCTTACTGCTTTAGAGGCAATTTCAGAGCGAGTTGCGGGTCTAGATTTAGGTGCTGATGATTATCTTTCTAAGCCTTTTAGTCCTAAGGAACTAGAGGCGCGAATTGCGACAATTCTTCGGAGGGTAGGTCCAGGGGCTGCAGTTGCTGAGCCAAGAGAATTGCCAGTGGGTCAAGGTGTGATGCGCCTGGGAGACTTGGTAGTTGATACGAACCGTCGTCAAGTCAGCCGTGGAGGTCAGCGAATTGGCCTGACTTATACGGAGTTTAGTTTGTTGGAATTGCTATTTAGAGAGCCAGGAAGGGTTGTGCCCAGGGCAGAGATCTTGGAACAACTTTGGGGATATCCTCCAAGGAGAGCTGCCGACTTAAGAGTTGTAGATGTATACGTTGCACGCTTAAGGGGAAAGTTGGAACCGGATCCTCGTAACCCAGAGTTGATACTTACTGTTAGAGGGATTGGTTATGCATCTCAGCGTATGGGTGAGTTCCCAACTGCTATAGCCAGTTGAAGAAGGCATATCTTTGATTTAGGTAATGGATCCATCACGAGGCAGGATGACGCCGGTTTGGGAGCTTTCCCTTGTCTGATTTAAGAGATACCCGTTTGGAGAAAGCGCAAGCTTTAAGAGATCTTGGCCAAGATCCTTATGCGATGCGTTTTGACTCCACCCATCACAGCAAGGAATTGCAGGAAGCGCACAAGGATCTCCCGAAGGGGGAAGAAAGATCTGTCAATGTTTCTATCGCTGGCAGAGTTATGTCGAGGCGCGTGATGGGTAAGCTTGCTTTCTTTACTTTGGCTGACGAGACTGGCACCATTCAGCTTTATTTGGAGAAGGCCACTCTTAATGCACTGACGTCAGATTCAAGCTCTTTGGGTGCATTTGAACAACTCACTGATCTTGTTGATAGTGGAGATTGGATAGGCGTCAAAGGGACGTTGCGTCGGACTGATAGGGGGGAGCTTTCAGTCAAGGTGCATTCTTGGCAGATGCTTTCTAAATCACTTCAACCATTGCCAGACAAATGGCATGGTCTTTCTGATATTGAGAAACGCTATAGACAACGTTATTTAGATTTAATTGTTTCTCCTGGGTCGCAAGAGACTTTTAGAAAGAGAGCATTGCTTGTGAGTGCTATTAGGAGGTGGTTAGATGAACGGCATTTTTTAGAGATTGAAACACCAGTTCTGCAATCTGAAGCAGGTGGCGCTGAGGCCCGACCTTTTGTCACTCACCACAACACACTAGACTTGACATTGTTTCTCCGCATTGCAACTGAATTGCATCTCAAGAGATTAGTTGTTGGAGGATTTGAGAGGGTTTATGAGTTAGGCCGAATTTTTCGAAATGAGGGAATTAGTACACGTCATAATCCTGAATTTACATCAGTTGAGATCTATCAAGCTTTTGCTGATTACACAGATATGATGAATCTCACGGAACAGTTAATTGTCTCTGTGTGTATTGAAGTTTGTGGGTCAACAAAGATTTCTTATCAAGGCAAGTTGCTAGACCTCACGCCTCCATGGCGAAGAGCAACTATGCATGACTTAGTGAAAGATGCAATCGGCTTGGATTTCAATACTTTTTCTAACGTTCAACAAGCGGCTTCTGCCATGGTTGATCTTGGCTTGAATACGCCTGAGAATTCTGACAGTGTTGGACGTTTGTTAAATGATGCCTTTGAGCAAACAGTTGAGAGTTCGCTTGAGCAACCTACTTTTGTACTCGACTATCCCATTGAGATTTCACCTTTAGCAAGGCAACACAGAAGTAAGCCAGGTCTGGTTGAGCGATTTGAATTGTTTATTGCAGGACGTGAACTTGCAAATGCATTTAGCGAGTTAATTGATCCTTTAGATCAGCGCAAGCGCCTTGAGCGGCAGCAAGAACGCCGTAAATCAGGAGATCAGGAAGCCCATTCTATTGATGAGGATTTCCTTACTGCCTTAGAGGTAGGAATGCCTCCTACTGGAGGCCTTGGTATCGGGATTGATCGGTTGGTAATGCTGCTCACTGATAGTTCTTCGATTCGTGATGTAATTGCTTTTCCTGTTCTTAAACCAGATATAAATACGAATCTTGCTGAGTAGGGCCCACAAAAGTGGATAATTGAGCGAGTGGCAAACTTCTGTTCAGATGAGTGGCGAGCGCGTAGGTTTCCGCTTCAAACACGCCGATGCGGTGGTCAAGCGCAATCCCCAGGGAAGATCCAGGCGTGGTTGGGTTATGGAACCTGTGGAACAGACAACAAGTAGGGGCACCAAAATGCCTGCTTACCGTATTCGCTGGCGTGATAGCGAGCGCCCAGAAATTGTTCTTCAGCACATGTTGATTGCTGATCCAGATCCAACTCCTCCACCAGAGAATGTGAGTCTTGAGCCTCCGTCTTAACGACGTAAGGCGTCAATCCAGCTTCCTTTTCTGCCGAATTTGGTTGATTTCATCTTCAATTTGGAACTTTTGCCACTCTTCCTCTGGGGATAAAGGGGTAGTTGAAGATTGTGTTGATATGTCACGAATTTGCTTTTGGATTTCCTTTAGCTCACATCCCGTTTCATCAAGTTCACTCCAGATTTGTTGTCCTTGTGCCATTAGTTTTTTTAGATGAGTCTTGGCTTTATTGCTTAGGTTTTCAGCACCTGCTTGCTTTGCTCGTGTTGCTCTGGCTTCCCATTCACGGATATTTTTAGCTATGGCAAGTAACTCTTCTCTTTTGTGGTGAGCTTTGTCATGGAGCTTGGCCTTTTGTCGGTGCAAGGAGATATAG
>QCKN01000031.1 GCA_003215295.1 Prochlorococcus sp. AG-409-P03
GTTTTATCTTCAAGCTCTTTAGCTAAAACCTTTGAAAGGTGTATCCCTCTAGTTGGGATGCCAATCAAAAATAGCGTTTTGCTGTCATACACAGTCTCTAGGATTTGAGATGCAAGCCTATTTATAGTGCGCCCAAGCTCATGTCCTGAAAGTATCTCCACCCTTTCATCGCTCTTGCGTTCTGTCATGAAGATTCCCCTTAAGCACAAATTTTATGCCTAATCTCTAAAAAACTAGCTATTTTGAATTCGCAAAAGCTGACCGAAGTCCTCACAAACATTACTTAAGCGCACGGAGGAAGTAATTTGATATTTAGGCCTACTAAAGACAGAAATCAATCTGCTCACAATGCCGAACAGTAGTTCCGCAGACTTACAGGGTTCTCCCCAAGTAGCGCCTGTTGTATTGGCGATACTTGATGGATGGGGGCACCGAGAAACAAAAGCACATAACGCCATACGTTGTGCCAATACACCAGTAATGGATTCCCTCTGGCACGCCTACCCACATACTCTGATAGAAGCCAGTGGAGCTTCCGTTGGGCTACCTGACAATCAAATGGGCAACTCAGAAGTTGGTCATTTGACTATTGGAGCAGGTCGAGTGATTCAACAAGAATTAGTAAGGATTAGCGAGACGGTTCAAAAAGGAAACCTAGGAAAGACCCCTGCTCTGAAAAACCTCGCTGAATTCCTAACTCAAAAGCAAGGAACACTTCATGTGATTGGACTTTGTTCTGATGGAGGCGTTCATAGTCATATAAAACACCTTTGCGGGTTATTGAACTGGGCTGCAGATGCTGGGTTAAACAAGGTTGCTTTGCATGCAATTACTGATGGACGCGACACACCAACACAGAGTGCGTGGAATTACTTAGAGGAAGTTCAAAATACACTTGAAAATACTGGAGTAGGCGAGCTAGCAAGCCTATGTGGACGATATTGGGCCATGGATCGCGACAACCGATGGGATAGGACATGCAAGGCATATGAACTATTAACCAATCCTGACTTTCCAAAAAATCCATCAGATCCTAAGAGCATTCTTTTCAAAAGCTATTCAGATGGAGTAACAGACGAATTCCTAGAGCCAGTTCGTCTAAGGCCTTGCTATTTCAAGGATGGTGATGGGCTAATAATGTTCAACTTCCGTCCCGACCGTGCTCGACAGCTCATGCGTGCCTTAACGCTGAAAGACTTCGATGAATTTGAAAGATCCCATCGACCCAAATTAAATGTAGTTACCTTTACGCAATATGAGGCTGATCTACCAGTCAAAGTTGCTTTCCCTCCTGAATCACTAGATAATCTTCTCGGCCAGGTTGTCTCAGAACATGGCTTGAAACAATTTCGTACTGCAGAAACCGAAAAATACCCTCATGTCACTTACTTCCTCAATGGAGGTATAGAAAAACCACTTGCTGGCGAAGATCGCCATCTTGTTCCTTCTCCCAGAGTTGCAACATATGATTTATCACCAGCGATGTCAGCAGACTCTCTTACAAAAAGCTGTATGAAAGCTATTGAAAGCGGAATTTACTCACTGATAGTTATTAATTATGCAAATCCAGATATGGTTGGCCATACAGGTGTAATGGAAGCGGCCACAGAGGCGATCCAAATAGTAGATAAATGTATTGGTCAGTTATTGGACTCCACAGGGAAAATGAGTGGCACACTTTTGATAACAGCAGACCATGGTAATGCTGAACTAATGCAAGATAGCAATGGTCAGGCATGGACAGCACACACCACAAACCCAGTTCCTGTAATCCTTGTAGAAGGTGAGAAAAGAAAAGTAATTGGACATGGCAATGCAATCAGTCTTAGAGATGGGGGCGGTCTTGCAGATATTGCACCAACACTTCTTCAGCTACTTGACTTACCAAAACCTAAGGCCATGACAGGATCCTCATTGATCAAATCCATAGAAGAGACCTCATCAGTCTCGCCTCATCTCCTCCCACAACCTGCATAAATCAAGAACGCCTAAATAAATTAGAATTCCTAAACTTGAACATCCTAAATACAGTCAATGCTAACTACTATTCTTTCCTGGGTCTGGGTAGCTTCTGGCGTATTTCTAATTCTATTAGTCCTGTTACATAGTCCCAAGGGAGACGGGATGGGCGGACTAGCGGCAAGTGGCAGCTCAATGTTTACAAGTGCAAGTAGTGCTGAGGCGACCCTAAGTAAAACCACCTGGGCCTGCTTAGCGATATTTCTAAGCCTGGCTGTCATTCTCAGTGCTGGCTGGATCAAGTAAATCTTCGAAGGAAATAATTGAACTGGATGGCACACAGTTCACCTTTAGAGCCTGAAAAAAACCCTTTTCTAAAAACCTTGAAAAAGACAATTCCTCCCAGAAACTTTCTTCAAAGACCTTCAAATGACTTCTTAAAACAAAGTCCCTTTGCATAGGCAAAGCCATTGTTATCCATGAGTTCTTAAGAGTTTGTGGAATCAAAATGGAATGTTCTCAACCCTGTTCTGAATTTTTGCCCTAGGGAAGATCTCCTTTAGACAGGCAGGTAAAAATGAAATGCTTTCTAAGAAATAGAAATTTTTATGCTGCTTTTCTCTTTGAGTTCGGCAAGTGAATGAACTTACAACTTGTTGGTGCGTCAGTTTTCTGGCTTTTCGACACACCTATGTCTTCCAGTAATAATCCCACTCTGCTTGGAGTTCAGTAATTGATAGTGAGTTATAGAAACCTCTCCACTTCTTTTCTGAATTGGAGTCTGTGGCGACTAGGGATATCAATAGATCTATTGCCTGTTCTTGGTTAAAGGATTTGCCGTCATCTGATTTGTATATCACTTCTGTCTATTTTTCATGTTTTAGGACGAAAACCTTTTTCGTTTCATCTCTTTGTTTGTCCTTTGCATAAGGCACAACTCCTACGCCTACTGCCTGATCTTGTTCTGTCGTAAATACTGGATTCCCATTCGTGCTGGTTAGCTTTTGAGCATTGCCAGCAAATCTTTTTTCTGGATCCATAAGTAACATCTGCAGGAATTAATGGTGCGTTTTCGACTGGATGCCACCCTTTAGCAATCTTTGGATAAAGAGTGGCTAAATCATTCTTACCAATCACAACTCTTCGCTTTATACCCATAAGAAAAACACACCCAAAATGACCACCACTGACTTGACGCTCATCAGCGGATTAAGTACATTTGTTCTATAGCACATTTTTTCACACAAGCAGCCCTAATCAAAAGAGCACCTGCTATTGACCAGTGAGAACAGGTGCTTTTTTGATGGGATGAATTATTGACTTATGACCGATGCATTAGGACGTGCAGTGCCAACACCAAGTGGATGGTTAATGCACCCAGAGCAAAAATTAGTTCTCTTCTTTATCAGAGATCCAAAGTCGCTTATGAGACTCCCAAAGGTGATTACACAACTCTGGCATGCAACTAGCGAAGGTATTCCCACAAGAATCAAGAACACCCGCACGATGGAGTTAGAGGATGCCAATGAAACTTGGTTCGAGTTGTTGAGCAATGGATGGGAATTAGTTGAGCATCAAATCAATGAAGATGCTGCGTAATTTTTAAGGGGACTGCAATCCAATTCAAAAGAACCTGTATCCATCCCCTGACTGAATTCAACTTAGATCTTTAATCCTGTGTACACCCGTATTGATGAAGAGAAAGTAGTTCTGAACATTGTTCTAAACGACAAATCACCAGACACTCCGCAGCAATGCTTCTTGTGAATGTTCTGAACATTTATATGGGTGGGCAATAAAAAAGGGACTGGTGAAAACCCAGTCCCTCATTAAAAATGATGTCAGAATGACTGCTGAAATCAATCAATAATCAAAGTCTCCACCCATTCCACCACCAGCCCCAGCAGGTGCCGCCTCCTTCTTCTCAGGCAGATCCGCAACAATGCATTCTGTGGTTAAAACCATTCCAGCAATAGAAGACGCATTCTGAAGTCCAGAGCGAGTAACTTTTGCTGGGTCAACTATGCCTGCAGCCAACATGTCAACATATTCACCAGAAGCGGCGTTGTAGCCTTGGCTAATTGGTTTAGCCTTTACATTTTCAGCGACAACTGCACCATTCGCGCCTGCATTCTCAGCAATTCGCATCAACGGTGAAGTGAGAGCCGCCTCTACAATATTTGCACCTATTAACTCCTCACCAGAAAGAGAAGTATTGGCCCATTTTTGAAGCTCAGGAGCAAGATGTGCAAGGGTAGTTCCACCACCAGGAACAATCCCTTCTTCTACAGCAGCTTTAGTTGCATTAATAGCATCTTCGAGCCGCAACTTCTTATCTTTCATTTCTGTTTCCGTAGCCGCTCCAACCTTGACAACAGCTACTCCACCAGCGAGTTTCGCAAGTCGTTCCTGAAGTTTTTCTTTGTCATATGTTGAGTCAGTCTCATCCATCTGCTTCTTAATTTGTTCACACCTTGCCTGTACAGCAACCTCATTGCCTTCCGCAACAATAGTTGTAGTGTCTTTATTAATAGTCACGCGTCTAGCAGTACCCAGCATTTCCAATTTTGCATTTTCCAACTTCAGCCCTGCATCCTCAGTAATCAACTGACCATTTGTTAGAACAGCCATGTCCTCAAGCATGGCTTTGCGACGATCACCAAAACCTGGTGCCTTTACAGCCGCCACATTTAAGACACCACGAAGACGATTCACTACCAAAGTAGCTAATGCTTCCTTCTCTATATCTTCAGCAATAATTAAAAGGGGCTTACCAGTTCTTGCTATTTGTTCAAGAACTGGTACAAGGTCTTGAACTAAACCGATTTTCTTATCAGTCAACAGAATGTATGGCTCATCAAGTATTGCCTCCATTCTTTCTGTATCTGTAGCGAAATAAGGAGAGATATATCCTTTATCAAATCTCATACCTTCAGTGACCTCTAATTCAGTGGTCATAGATTTTCCCTCTTCGAGAGAAATGACGCCTTCTTTACCAACTTTATCCATCGCGTCAGCAATCATCTTGCCTACTTCATCATCATTGCCTGCTGCAATAGTTCCACACTGAGCAATAGCATTGCTATCACTAATAGGTTTTGAGTTTTCCTCAATCTTCTTAACCAAAAAGTCAGTGGCCTTGTCAATTCCTTTTTTCAAGGTTATTGCATTCGCACCAGCCGCAACATTACGCAAACCAGCCTTAACCATTGCATGAGCAAGAACTGTTGCAGTGGTTGTCCCATCGCCAGCCGCATCATTAGTCTTGGAAGCAGCTTGCCTAATCAAAGCTACGCCTGTGTTCTCAATGTGATCCTCTAGCTCGATCTCCTTGGCGATGGTGACACCATCATTAATGATCTGAGGTGCTCCGAATTTTTTCTCGAGAACAACATTGCGGCCTTTAGGGCCAAGTGTGACAGCAACGGATTCAGCAAGTATGTCGATGCCACGCTCGAGTGCGCGACGGGCTTGCTCGTTGTAAATGATGCGTTTAGCCATAGGAGGCGTTTTGCTTAAAGGGAAAGGGTTTGTAAGGATTTAGAAATCAGGGAGGAGGAAGTGACTGAGTATCAGTTCACTACAGCAAGGATGTCTTTCTCTGAAAGGAGAACATATTCATCTCCACCGAGCTTGATATCGGTACCGGCATACTTGCTGTAAAGGACTTTGTCACCCACACCTATCTCAGGGGTCTGGCGTGAGCCATCTTCATTCCTCTTACCTGGTCCGACCTGGGCGACCTCGCCAACTTGTGGCTTTTCCTTGGCCGTATCAGGAAGCAAAATTCCTCCTGCGGTCTTTTCTTCTGATTCTGAGACTTTTACAAAAACGCGATCTCCAAGAGGCTTGACTGTGGAGACGCTGAGAGAAACAGCTGCCATAGATGAATGCAGGAGCAAGAACAGGGCGCTTGGCGCCTCAATCGGTCTGAATTAGCACTCCAGACCAACGACTGCCAACTTATTCCTAGGAGTGGCTTGAACGCTACATTCGACCTGTGCGGTTGACCGAACCCTTCAGATTTTCTGCATGCAAAGTGGTAATGTTGCGCCGCTCGGGGTTGGCGCACTTTTTGTAGTGCAACCCATCTCATATTTCGTTGTCTTATGGCCGCTGCTGCTACCGCCTCCAAAGGAAGCAAGGGCGTTGTTCGCCAGGTAATTGGTCCAGTATTGGATGTGGAATTTCCTGCTGGCAAGCTCCCAAAGATCCTGAATGCTCTCCGTGTGGAAGCAAAAAACCCAGCTGGTCAAGATGTTGCTCTTACTGCTGAAGTCCAACAATTGCTAGGCGATCATCGAGTGAGAGCGGTAGCAATGAGTGGCACAGATGGATTAGTGCGTGGAATGGAGGCCATAGATACTGGCGCTCCAATTTCAGTCCCAGTAGGCGAAGCAACGCTAGGGAGAATTTTCAATGTGCTTGGTGAGCCTGTCGATGAAAAAGGACCCGTCACTAGCTCTACAACAGCACCAATCCATAGAGCTGCTCCAAAACTTACTGACTTAGAAACAAAGCCAAAAGTTTTTGAAACAGGGATAAAAGTGATTGATCTACTCGCTCCTTACCGGCAAGGAGGAAAAGTAGGATTATTTGGCGGTGCAGGTGTTGGCAAAACAGTTCTAATTCAGGAACTCATAAACAACATTGCTAAAGAACATGGTGGGGTTTCTGTTTTTGGGGGCGTAGGAGAAAGAACCAGAGAAGGAAACGACTTATATGAAGAATTCAAAGAATCTGGGGTTATCAATGCTGAAGATCTAACCAAGTCAAAGGTTGCTCTCTGTTTTGGACAAATGAACGAGCCTCCAGGTGCTCGCATGAGAGTCGGTCTATCAGCATTAACGATGGCTGAACATTTCAGAGACGTAAACAAACAAGATGTTTTGCTTTTCGTCGACAATATTTTTCGTTTCGTTCAAGCTGGTTCTGAAGTCTCTGCGCTTTTAGGTCGTATGCCTTCTGCAGTTGGTTATCAGCCAACTCTTGGCACAGACGTTGGAGAACTTCAAGAACGGATCACATCAACACTGGAAGGATCTATTACATCCATTCAAGCTGTTTATGTCCCAGCTGACGACCTGACAGACCCTGCACCAGCTACAACCTTTGCTCACTTAGATGCAACCACAGTGCTTGCTCGTGCTTTGGCAGCCAAGGGAATCTATCCAGCAGTAGACCCCTTGGATTCAACCAGCACAATGCTTCAACCATCCGTTGTTGGTGATGAGCACTACCGCACAGCTCGTGCTGTTCAATCAACCTTGCAACGCTATAAGGAACTTCAAGACATCATTGCCATCCTCGGACTAGATGAATTGTCCGAAGACGATCGGCGGACTGTTGATAGAGCCAGAAAAATAGAAAAGTTCCTATCTCAGCCGTTTTTTGTGGCTGAAATCTTTACCGGCATGTCCGGAAAATACGTAAAGCTAGA
>QCKN01000032.1 GCA_003215295.1 Prochlorococcus sp. AG-409-P03
TCTTGCCATTCGGTAAGTATTAAGACTGCATCAGAACCTTTTACAGCATCTTTTATAGAGGTTGCAAAACTCCATGTGGATTCGAAATCATTTACGCAAACTGTATTCTCTTCATTCAATGGATTTAGTTTAATATCTTGTGCAATCTGCTCTTGAGATACCTTCGGATCATGAATAGCGAGATGAGCTCCTTCCTCAATTAAATCAAGGGTAATTTTTATTGCTGGTGATTCTCTTGTGTCATTTGTATTCGCCTTAAATGCAAATCCTAAAACGGCTATTCTCTTGCCACTAACTGTGCCAAATAATTTTTGCACCACACACCTACTAATCCTATGTTGTTGCCAATTATTTAAGTTGACCACTTGTTCCCAATAAGTAGCCACTTGTGGCAACCCAAAATGATGACATAGGTATATCAAATTAAGAATGTCTTTCTGGAAGCAACTGCCACCAAATCCTGGGCCACTGTTTAAAAATTTGTTTCCTATCCGGGTGTCAGTACCAATTGCCCTAGCGACCTCTCTCACATCAGCCCCCGTAGCCTCACAAATAGCTGCTACAGAATTAATTGAACTAATCCTCTGTGCCAAAAAAGCATTGGAAATTAACTTAGATAATTCACTACTCCAAAGGTTCGTTCGCAAAATACGTTCTGAAGAAACCCATTTCGAATAAATCGAAACAAGTGAATCAACTGCATTGTAATCTTCCCCACCAATTAAAACCCTATCTGGCATTTCTAGATCCCGTATTGCAGTTCCTTCTGCAAGAAATTCAGGATTAGAAAGCACAGAAAAAGTTTTTGCTTCTTGCTGTTCTGAGTCTTTATTTTGGGCAACTTCAAGAATTGCCTTAATAACAGCTGCCGTTCTAACAGGCAGCGTGCTCTTCTCAACAACTACTGTATGAGCGATTGCATGTCGAGCAATCTGACGCGCACATGCTTCCACCCACCTCAGATCACTTGCCTGACCTGCACCCAAACCCTTTGTTTTAGTAGGTGTGTTAACAGAAATAAAAACCATATCTGCTTTAGCTATGGACTCTTCTACAGAACAAGAAAAATGAAGGTTTTTTCCTCTTGTTCTTTCTATGACTTCATCAAGCCCAGGCTCATAAACAGGAAGGTGATTAAGGTTTGGGTCATTCCAGGCTGCAATACGTGCAACATTCAAATCAACAACATTAACTTCTATCTCAGGGCAGTGGTCAGCAATGACCGCCATTGTTGGTCCACCTACGTATCCGGCACCAATACAACATATAGATTTAATTGAGTGGGTGTTCATTAGGGCTTACCTTTCTCTCAATATTTCAATTAGTCCGTTCATGTCAGACAAAGAAACGATCAGTTCCGAATTGATTTTGTCGTCAGTTCCTGAACGGAGTCGTTTCAAACGAAGCTCCCCCCGCTTAACCTCTTCATCACCTAGCACCATAGCCCAGGGAGCTCGAGAACGATCAGCTCTTTTAAATTGTTTGCCAAAAGATGCACCAGAACAGTCAAGTTCAACATGTAACCCTAAGTATCTTAATTTCCTTGCAATTACAAGAGATTGATTCTCTGCTAATTCTCCTCGGTTAACTAAATAAACTTCGGGAGGTGGATTGGATTGAGAACTTTCAAAGAGCATCATTAAACGCTCCATACCTATAGCCCAACCTATAGCAGGCGTTGGTGGCCCACCAAGTTGTTCGATCAAATAATCATAACGACCACCACCACAAACAGTTGCCTGAGATCCAAGTTTAGTGCTGGTAATTTCAAAAGCTGTATGACAGTAGTAATCAAGTCCACGCACAAGTCGATCATTTACTTTTATGGGAATTTCTAATGCCTTGAGAATATTTTTAATTTCCTCGAAACGTAATCGGCTTTCATCACAAAGGTAATTATAAAGCATAGGAGCTTCTCTTAAAACTTCCTGAGTAGTTGGATTCTTGCTGTCCAAAATTCGCAAGGGGTTTGTCTGAAGTCGATTCTGCGAGTCAGAATCTAGGTACTGTTTACGAGCTTCAAGCCAAGCAACAAATTCAGCAATGTATTTCTTACGATCCTTAAAACTACCGAGTGTATTTATCTCAAGAGTCAGATCTTCAAGTCCAAGTTGCTGGAGAAAGTCCCAAGCCAAAGAAATCAATTCTGCATCACTCCGAGTGGATTCAATCCCAAAACATTCAACTCCTATCTGATGAAATTGACGCTGTCGGCCAGCCTGAGGGCGCTCATATCGAAACATTGGGCCCTTATACCAAAGTCTCTGAGGGCCCTTAGTTATTAGTCCATGTTGCAAAATCGCTCTAACAACTGAAGCTGTTCCTTCAGGACGCATTGTGCAAGATCTTTCTCCTCGATCTTGAAAGGTATACATCTCTTTCCCAACGACATCTGTATCCTCACCTATGCTTCTAGAGAAAAGGTTTGTAGTCTCAAGGATTGGTGTTCGAATCTCCTTAAAACCAGAGCGTCGAAAGATCTCATAAGCTTCAGATTCAACTGCATGCCAACGATCTGTCTCAATTGGGAGGATGTCTACCAACCCTCTAAGACTCTTGAGAGGATTAATCATGAATAAACCTCGCTCATAAGTTCGACTCTCCAATAGTTGATAAGACTAAAGAAAAATATTCGAAAAGAATCATGTCTTTTATTTAATCTCTGATTATGCCCTTGATGAATAGGGCTTTGGGAATCTCTCGGCTTTTTTCTCGAAACAAACTGATATAAAAGCGAAACGGTATTAGATAAATGAGTCATAAAAATCAGAAAGTATTTCTGTCTTGTGACTTAATCAAAGCCTGAGGAGGACAATCTTGAAACCATCCAAGAGAGCTAGAGTTGTTCGATTGATTTTTCAAGAGATTAAGAGAGAAGCCAAGAGAAAAGCACATTGAGACTTATTAATGTGAGATACGAGGGCAGGCGGACACTTCTTAAAAAGAATTAAAGAAATAATCTTAATTCCCATTGGGAAAAGGGATGATGGTTCCCATTGATTTGAGAAAAACCCTTTAAAAGCAAGAACCGCTTTAGCCACGAGGACACTTATACCCCCGACCACTATCTACCCATGGACTTCCAATGGTCGGCATAGTTTCTAGATCATGAAAGAACTTTTCAGCTCCCGAAAATTAATTTACGCAGCGATATTAAACCTGCTGATGAGTTCTAGTAATCTGACTGCCCTTGCTGTCACTGAATCAACAAGGCTGGAAGACAACAAGGCCGACCAGATTGAACTCCCTGCTAAGCAAGTCGCTGAAACCTACATCCTCGGTCCAGGAGATACGGTTTCAATACAGGTTGATTATCTTCCTGATCTAGGAGGGAGGTATAGCATTGGTCCTGATGGAAGTCTCTACCTACCCGTCATCAAAGAAGTGCCTGCAGAAGGTCTTACGCTCGATGAATTGCGTGAAGTGCTCCTTGAAAAATACAAGACTTTCGTAAAGTCACCTGAGGTAACTGTTAGGTCAATTGTTTATAGGCCAATAAGAGTCTATGTAGGTGGAGAGGTTCAGAGGCCAGGGTATTACACACTAAGTGGCACTCTTGACACATCTGACAGCACTGGAAGCTCAGACGTAGTTGGTACTCTGAGAGATCAAGCAGGTGCTCAACTAAATGCTGAATTCAGAAATACGAGAATTTCTGGACCGAATAGAATCAATTTATTCCCTACAATCTTCGATGCAATTAGAGCAGCACAAGGTATTACTACATACGCTAATCTTTCAAATGTAGAGGTTACCCGCAAAAGGCCAAAAACTCAAGGAGGTACTAAATTAAAAACCAATCTTAACTTCCTTGCTCTTTTAACAAAAGGAGATGACAGCCAAAACATTCGTGTTTTTGACAGTGATGTAATTACCGTTTCCAAAAGCAATAATGTTTTGCGCGAACAGGTACTACGTGCACGCAACACAAACCTTAGTCCTCGCAATCTTGAAGTTTATGTAAGTGGCCGGGTAAGACAACCCGGTCCCGTAACGATAAAACAAGGCTCAGGGCTAACCCAAGCAATTGCATATGCAGGAGGACCCCAGCTTTTTATTGGAAAAGTTGAATTCCTGCGTTTTCAGCCAAATGGTGATATCGATCGAAGAGTCTTCTCATTTAGCCCTAAAGCAAAAATAAATTCTTATAAAAACCCAGTTTTAGTTGCTGGTGATGTTATCCGTGTAAGAGAGTCATTGCTGAGTGCAACTAGTGCTGTTATTACAGAAGTTTCAAGGCCTGCAGTAGGAGCATTTTCTTTATACACCCTATTTGGAGGTAGATGATGAATAAGACTGAAAACTCATACCAACCAACAACATCGGAGAAAGCAAAACTCGAAGAAGAAATAGACTTGCGTCAAGTTGGTAGATCTTTTTTACGTCATATACGCCTAATAATTGCTTTTGGTGGTGTTGGCTTTATCTACAGCCTAAATTCTGCCTTACAAGCAAAACATATTTGGCAAGGACAATTCCAAATAGTTTTAGAATCTCGTCAGCAAGGTGGATCAGAAGGAAGACTGCTCCAAATGATATCAATGAACCCTCTACTTTCTTCAGTAGTTGGGCAAAGTGGTGGTAGTGGAACCACTTACCTTCAAACAGAGATAAAAATCCTCAAAAGTCCATCAGTTCTTAAACCAATATTCGACTATGTCAAAAGTGAAAAGGCTAAAGACGGAATTGACACTTCAAAAATGAAGTATACAAGTTGGGCAGGCAACCTTAGTATCAAGTTAGAGAAAGGAACTTCAGTATTAAATATTTCCTATCAAGACACAAACAAAAATCTCATCCTGCCAATAATGAATATGATTTCAACTACTTACCAAGAATATTCTGGTAGAGATAGAGAAAGAGGGTTAACTCAAGGAATTAGCTATTTAGAAAAGCAGGTGGAGATAATGAGTAAGAAAACAAATGAATCCCTAACAGCAGCGCAGAAATTTGCTCTAGAAAATGGCTTAGGAGTTCAAGACGGATTCCCAATTCCCCAACTGGTAATACCTTCTGCCACTCAAGCAGTTAGTCCTAATTCAAGCCAAATAACAGCTGAGAGAGGAGTCCCCAGGGGTGTTGTTCAAGAACAAAACAGTAGATATGCACGACTATTCTCCAACCTGCAATCACTAGAGGGGGAATTAATAGCCAGGTCGACCCTACTCAAGCCAAACGCAAAAAGTATTAAAGCTCTCAAACTTCAAATAAATTCTCTCAAGGAAGCTCTAGGGAGACCGACAGAAGAACTGCTAAAGCACCGCAAACTTGTTCGAACTGCCGTACGTAACGAAACTACCCTTTCAGCCCTCGAGACCCAACTACAAGCTCTGAGACTGGACAAGGCAAAACAAACAAATCCTTGGGAGCTTATCTCTACCCCAACACTGGGAGATACACCTGTAGCACCAAATAAGAAACGAATGGTCGCTTACGGCCTTTTAGTAGGCCTCGCAGTTGGAGCTGGTATATCACTAATTATCGACCGCCTTTCAGGACTCATATTCAATCTGGAAGAGATAAAATCTCTATTACCTTTCAAAGTAATAGAGAACCTACCAAGCAAATCAACTGATTCATGGGAGATGGCTTTGATGCTATTGGCACAGGGACCTCTTAATGGCAACAAATCTGGAGACATTGCCCTTATCCCAGTAGGTAAAATACCAGACAATCAACTAAAAGCTTTTGTCGACACCCTAGTTAAGGCTCTTAATGGTAGAAATTTAGTAATAACAACTGATCTCTTGGAATCTAAAAATTGTTCCACTCAAATTCTCCTGGCTTCACCAGGAACAGCTACAAGAGATCAGATGTCACAACTAACACAAAGACTTATCCTTCAAGCATCACCTGTTGCTGGTTTAGTTTTACTTGACCCGGAGCTAAAGCTCTGAAGCAATGGCAAGGCTACTAATTACTGGCGGGGCAGGCTTTATAGGAAGTCATACATGTTTAGTACTACTTAACGCGGGCCATGACCTTGTTATTTTTGATTCGTTCGTAAACAGCTCACATTTTGCGCTAGAACGTGTCGCTCACCTATGTGGGATTTCCTCATGCGAACAAAATATTCGCATGAAGATAATTAAAGGTGATATTAGAGACCAGGTTGCGCTAAAAAATCTTTTTACTGATGCAACTGACGAAGACAGACCAATTGAAGCCGTTATTCACTTTGCAGGATTGAAATCTGTTAGCGAGTCAATTAACAATCCAATGCTCTACTGGGACGTAAACGTCAATGGATCGCGCTGTTTGATATCAACAATGAATAAATTTGCTTGCACCACTCTTGTTCTTAGTAGCAGCGCGACACTTTATGGCGCACCAAAATCAATTCCGATTGCCGAAACTGCTTCAATTCAACCAATCAATCCATATGGAAAGACAAAAGCAGCCATTGAACAAATGCTTTCTGACTTAAAAGGAGTTAATAACAATTGGCGTATTGCTTCTCTACGTTATTTCAATCCGGTAGGAGCTCATCCAACTGGTCACATTGGTGAAGATCCTCTAGATACTCCCCATAATCTCTTTCCTTTTTTAAGTCAGGTTGCTCTTGGGAAATTAAAGTTACTTAAGGTTTTTGGAGGAGATTGGCCCACGCCAGATGGAACATGTATTCGTGATTATATCCACGTAATGGATTTAGCCGAAGGTCATCTGTATGCCCTTGATTTTCTATTAGGCAACTCGCCTGAAATGATCATTCTTAATCTAGGCAGCGGAATTGGTCACTCAGTGCTAGAGGTAATTAATTCCTTTAAGAAAACTACTGGAAAAGATATTCCATACGAAATCGTTGCTCGTCGGCCTGGCGATGCTTCCATCGCTGTAGCTGACCCTTCAAAAGCAAAAGAAAAACTAGGTTGGAGCACAACTCGCACTCTTTCGGAAATTTGTCAAGATGGCTGGAATTGGCAAGTCACAAATCCAAATGGTTACTCAGAAAGGATAGTCTAGTGGTCAAATTTAAACCTCAAAAGAAAGTATGGGCGATTATATTTTTAGCTCCTATTAGCTTTGCATCAAATGCTTATGGAGAGACACTTTGGGAACCCTTATCGCGAGACCACATAGATTCCTTTAAAAGTCCTATCGAACATCAAACATACGTTGAAGATGTAAATAAGCTTACTGAGATAAGAAATCCAATTAAACATCTAAGTGAATCTGTTAGCAAAATAACAGGTAACATAAAATGGAAATCAGTTCGAAATAAAAGTCAGGAAAGTAAAGATAGTATCGTATGGAAAGTGGTTTCTAGATCTCCTGAAAATAATAGTAATAGACCAATCTTTAGGATCATAAATGCAAGCAATGATCCTTTAACCAAAGAAAA
>QCKN01000033.1 GCA_003215295.1 Prochlorococcus sp. AG-409-P03
CCAAAGCTATGGAAACCAAGCCACATGCAAACCCAGTTTAAATGACTGATGATTGCGTCACGTGCTTTGAGAATCCTATCCAGAACATTATCTATGTGAAGGGCTGGATCGTAGTCGCGAATCATTGCAATGCCAGCATGAGCAGCAGCACCACAAATCATTAATCCACCAATCCACATGTGATGGGTGAAGAGCCCCAAAACAGTTGGATGGTCAATAGATAGGTATGGATATGCCGGTAGGGCATATTGGTGGTGTGCAACAACGATGCTTGCTGAACCAACCATTGCGAGGTTGATAGCAAGCTGTCCATGCCAGCTATTGCTGAGAAACTCAAATATGCCTTGGTGCCCTTTAGGAGCTGGGAAAAGAATTGGATCTCCGGTATGGACATCCATAATTTCCTTCATGCTGTGACCCACACCGTGAACAGCATTCCTCCACATGTGGCCACCGAAGATTGCGAAGACCCCCCAAGCCAAGTGATGGTGGGAGATATCGGTCATCCAAAGGCTTCCTGTTACAGGATTAAGACCACCTTTATTGGTGAGGATATCGCTGAAGGCCCACCAGTTAAGAGTAAAGAAGTTCTCAACTGTCCTGCCACCCAAGCTAGGGAAAATTTGACTGGCTACTTGTGGGTCACAGAGCCTGGTTGAAAGATTAGTAACGTCTGCAGCACTAGCAATCGTTACTCCATCAACTACAAGTGGGTTGCCAGCATCAATTGCATCCAACATCGCTGCGACTGGTGCGCCGATATGAATGCAGTGGCCAGCCCAGGCAATTGAACCTAAACCAATCAAAGCAATCTGATGGTGCTGGAGCATTGGTTCAATTTTTTGGAACCATTCCAGCTTTGGAGCTGCCTTGTGATAGTGATAAATGCCGCCATGAAGCATCAAGGCAGCCATAACGACACCACCAATTGCGAGAGCCATCAACTGCGTCTCGCTGGTGATACCCCAGGCTCTCCACATCTGGAAAATACCTGAGGTGATCTGGAGGCCATGGAAACCGCCTCCTACATCACCGTTCATCACTTCTTGGCCAACTATTGGCCACAGAACTTGTGCACTTGGCTTCACGTGCGTTGGATCTGCAAGCCAACCTGAGTAGTTGGAGAATCGGGCACCATGGAAGAAGGCGCCACTCAGCCATATAAAGACAACAGCAAGGTGTCCGAAGTGGGCCGAAAAGATCTTTCGACTTGTTTCTTCAAGATCACCTATATGGGTGTCGAAATCGTGAGCGTCAGCGTGGAGGTTCCAAATCCATGTAGTGGTTTTGGGCCCTTTGGAAAGCTTGGTAGAGAAGAAGCCTGGTTTGCCGGCTTTTTCAAGATCGGCAGGAACGTGGTCCCTATCTACAGGCTGGTTATAAGGAGTTGGTACTCCTCCCTTCGCTTTCTCCCCACGTTCTGGTGGGCTAATGGTCATCGAGAGGTTCCTCGAGGTATGGGATCGAGGTGGATTGCCACCGCTGAGACAAGTCCTAGAACTTGTCAAAAGCCAGGTAATTCAATCACTTTTGGGAAGTGATTTAGTTTCCTGGCGCCAGTGCAAGCTTAGAGCGAACTCACTACCTGCGCTGGTGGAGGTGAGGTCCGTATTAGGACCCGCTGTAACGAAGCATAGAACCGAGAGCTAGTTACTACGTCAGCAAGTAACAAATGTTCTACCCGCTGGGTATGCTTGCTGGATAAGCACTCTATAGAGAAAACTTTCCTGGCACTCATTTTGGTAGAGCAGGCGAGTGTTAGTACGAATCACCTTATTAACAGATTGATCAATTAAGAATCAGCTCAATAAAAGCTTGCTTTTATCTTGACCTTGCTTTCTTTTGAGGTTATCTAAATCTTTACGAGTGTTTTAAGGAAGTAGTCGTTTTGAGCCGTCTTGAACAGAGCTATGACTTCTTGGTTCAGAATGGAATGTGTTTTTTGTAGAAAACAGCTCTGACTAATAAAAAATCATTTATCTCTGGTACGAGCCTTGCATTGGGGCTTTCTTCCAGCGCCCTGCCCTTACTCTTAAGGCTCCGAAGTCGAGGCCATGTGGATCGTTTGGCGTTGACTCATGGAGCGGCTTCAGGAATTGAGTCGATTCCTAGTGAGTTTTTAGTTGACTCTGCGGTTGCAATCCTGAAAAAGTATTGGCATAAAGGTGGACATTTGATTGTTGTAGGAGCAATAGGAGCAGTAGTAAGGCTTGTAGCACCTTTTTTATCAAATAAGGAGGAAGATCCTGCAGTTGTTGTGATGGACGCATTAGCTTTAAATGTTCTCCCGTTAATTGGTACTCATAAGGCAGGTTCAGAACAGTTAGCGTTAGAGATTTCTGAGGATTTTGGTGGAAATTTTGTATCAACTGGTGATGCAAGTAACCATGGCCGCTTGCCTCTAGATAGCTTTGGAGACTCTTGGGGATGGAAGCGCACTGGTAATAGTTCTGACTGGCATGATTTGATGTTGCGACAAGCTCGCGGAGAATCTTTGTTTTTTTCTCAGACCTCTGGTTCTCATCTATGGAGATTATGTAAGGGAGCTACTTGCTTGATTAGTAGAGATGAACAAGTAGCTAATTTTGCCGATTCAGATATCACAATAAGCTCTAAAGCTAGTACAACTTGTTGTTGGCGACCGCCTACACTTTGGGTTGGGATAGGTTGTGAGAGAAATACTAGTTTTAGCCTTTTTAAAAGATCTTTAGAGACAGTCTTTAGAGAGTCGGATTTAGCAGAAGAGGCAGTAGCAGGTTTGGCCAGCATTGATCTGAAACAGGATGAGGTTTCTTTAGTTGCACTTGCCAAAGAAAAAAACTGGCCAATTAGTTGGCATTCGTCCAAAGCACTTGCAAGGGTTTTGGTGCCTAATCCGTCGGAATTAGTAAAGAATGAAGTTGGGACTGCTTCTGTCGCAGAGGCAGCAGCACTTTTAAGTGGTGGGCAAGGGTGCTCTTTGCGACAAAATAAGCAGATTTTTTATGCTCAGACTGGAGAAAAAGGCGCAATAACAATTGCTATTGCAGAATCTGTTGAGCCATTTGCCCCTCAGCTTGGAGAACTACATTTAGTTGGTAGTGGCCCAGGAGATATTTCGTACTTAACTAATGATGCACGCTTGGCTTTATCAAAAAGCTCAGTTTGGGTCGGTTATGGGAGATATTTAGACCTTTTGGAGCCGCTCAGGGGCAAGAATCAAGTACGGATAGATGGTGAATTGACTTTTGAGAGAGATAGATGCAAGACAGCTTTGGCTTTGGCTAGTCAAGGTATTCGCGTAGCTCTAATCTCGTCTGGCGATAGTGGAATATATGGGATGGCAGGATTAGCGTTAGAGCTTTTATTAGAGCTGCCAGAGTGTGAACGCCCTTGGTTTCAAGTTCATCCAGGGGTCTCAGCGTTTCAGATGGCAGCATCAAAGGTAGGTGCTCCTTTGATGCAAGATTTTTGTGCAATTAGTCTCAGCGATCGCTTGACACCTTGGGAAAAAATAGAAGATCGACTTCGGGGTGCAGCAATAGGAGATTTTGTTATAGCCATTTTTAACCCATGTTCAAATGATCGTGACTGGCAACTAGCTCGGACAATCGAGGTTTTACAAAAATATCGCTCGAGTAAAACACCTGTATTGATGGCTCGCCAGGTAGGCAGGCCAGAAGAAAAGATAGATCTATTCCTCCTTGAAAACCTACCTATCAATAAGGTCGATATGCTTACACTTCTTTTAATTGGGAACACTTCCACCGAAATTCAAGATGGCTGGATGGTGACTCCGAGAGGTTATAGAATCTAGTTAAGTTTGTTGGATTCAGGGTTTGAATCGGGATGACAGGATTCGAACCTGCGGCCCCTTCGTCCCGAACGAAGTGCGCTACCAAACTGCGCCACATCCCGATTGATGGACTGTAGAAGATTTTTTCGTAAGAGTTATCTGAGCGAAAGGCTTCTAATGTTGATTACTTCAAGGATCTGTCTTGCTTAAACCAAATTGGCTACGAGTGAAGGCCCCTCAGAGAGAACGAATTGGCGAAGTCTCTGATTTGTTATTGGATCTCAAGTTAAATACTGTTTGTCAGGAAGCTAGTTGCCCCAATATTGGAGAGTGTTTCGCTGGTGGTACTGCAACTTTCTTGATCATGGGGCCTGGTTGTACTAGAGCCTGTCCATTTTGTGATATTGATTTTGATAAGAGTGTCAGGCAACTGGATCCTACTGAGCCCCTACGTCTAGCAGAGGGGGTGGCACGCTTGAGGTTGAGTCATGTTGTAATTACTTCGGTGAATCGGGACGATCTTTCAGATGGAGGAGCTAGTCAGTTTGTTGCTTGTATTAATGAGGTTCGTAAACGTTCTCCAAATACAACTATAGAAGTCCTGATTCCAGACTTTTGTGGAAACTGGGATGCATTGCAGGTGGTTCTGGACTCTTCTCCCAATGTCTTAAATCACAACGTTGAAACTGTGCCTCGCTTATATAAAAGAGTTCGCCCACAGGCAATTTATAAGCGCTCTTTGGAACTATTGAATCGTGTGAGCCAGAACTGGCCTAAAGTTTATATTAAATCAGGTTTAATGCTTGGACTGGGTGAGACAGTTGAAGAGGTTTTAGAAGTGATGCTAGACCTTCACAATAACAATGTTGATATAGTTACAATTGGCCAATATCTTTCACCCGGTAGCAATCATCTTCCCGTACATAGCTTTATTTCCCCTGAACAGTTTGATTACTACAGGATAAAGGGAGAGCATGACATAGGTTTTCTGCAAGTAATTAGCTCACCTTTGACTCGAAGTAGTTATCATGCTGGTGAGGTTCAAAGATTGATGAGAACTAATCCTCGATAAATCTCAGTTTTGAACTCTCAGGAACTGGAATCCATTGATGTAGTTTCCAGTCAACAAGATTAGCTTTAATGATAGGATCTTTTTCAATTATAGACTTGGCTACATTGAAAGATTTTGCTTCAAGAATTAACACTCCGCCTCCTCCTGGCATTCCTCGACTGTTTATTAAATAGCCGCTAATAATTTGGATTCCTGATTGTCTTAAAGTGCTTACCCATTGCCGATGCTGCTCGATGTAGTTTTTTCTTACATCTCTCTTTAGATTAATAGCATATGAATTGAAAATCTCAGTTTTTATATACCATGGCATATTCTACTTGACCTTTATTGCCTCTTTGTCTAAAAGGCCAACTTTTCGTTTTTCGCTAGGAGGAACAACTAGAGTGAAATGATTTTTAAAATATTGCCAGTTCTCTATTATCTGCTTGGCTTTTGTGCTTTGGGTGTGTTGGATATGATTGTTTAGAAGTTTTAAAAGAATCTCTTCTTGTTGTTTGTTTGAGATTTTATGAGCTTGAACTATTTCTTGATTTATGCATTCTTCAATCTGTTCTCCTTTATTTAGAAGGAAGGCTATGCCACCAGTCATGCCAGCTCCAAAATTCCTTCCCGTTGAGCCAAGGACAACTACAACTCCCCCAGTCATGTATTCGCAACAATGATCACCAGCACCTTCTACAACCGCTTCAGCGCCGCTATTGCGAACAGCAAACCGCTCGCCCACTCTTCCTAGTGCATAAAGTTTTCCGCCTGTAGCCCCATAAAGACAAGTGTTTCCAAGTATCACCTGTTTTTCAGCATTTCCCCCTTGATTAGGAGGCGTAACTGTGATTCGTCCCCCATTCATTCCTTTCCCTACGTAGTCATTGCACTCCCCAATGAGTTCAATATTCATTCCTTGAAGCACAAAAGCGCCAAAACTTTGTCCTGCAGAACCATTGAATTTGAGGTTTAATTCGCCTTGGAACCCTTTGTTTCCATGTAGTTCGGCTATCTCTCCTGCAATTTTTGCGCAGACACTGCGATCTGTATTGTGAATCTCCATTTTGCGGTTTGCGGTTCCGTGTTTTTGGATCGCAGTCATGAGTTCTGAATCATTTAGAAGTTGATCTTCCAAGACCTGCCCATTGTTGTGGGCTTTTTTGTTATGGCGAAGCCATGATCGATCTGCTGAATCTTCGATTGGTTTAAGCAAGCAGGAGAGATCTAGAGAATTTGTCTTAGAGAGATTTAATTTGCGCGGTTCTAGTAACTCAGCTTTGCCGATAAGGTCATCTAGACAGGCAACACCAAGGACACTCATTAATTGGCGTACTTCCTCTGCGACAAAAAGAAAAAAGTTGACCACATGTTCTGGAAGCCCAGGGAAACGCTTACGTAAAGCTTCTTGCTGAGTAGCGACTCCTACAGGGCATTTATTTGTATGACAGACTCTGGCCATAATGCAGCCTTCTGCAATCATCGCGACTGACCCAAACCCATATTCTTCAGCACCTAATAAGGCGGCAATTAGAACATCCCAGCCTGTTTTTAAACCACCATCTGCTCTCAAGAGCACTCGATCGCGTAGGCCATTTTCTATGAGAGAGCGATGGACTTCCGTTAGCCCCAGTTCCCAAGGCCCACCTGCATGTTTTATAGAGCTAAGAGGAGACGCCCCGGTACCTCCATCATGACCAGAAATTTGAATTACATCAGCGTTCGCTTTAGCTACTCCTGCTGCAATAGTTCCAATACCTATTTCAGCTACTAGTTTTACACTGACTTTTGCTTCAGGGTGAACTTGATGCAGGTCATGAATGAGTTGGGCTAGATCTTCAATGGAATAAATATCGTGATGAGGCGGCGGAGAAATTAGCGCTACACCGGGCTTACTATTCCGGAGCTTTGCAATATATGGGTCAACTTTGGGACCAGGAAGTTGTCCTCCTTCACCAGGCTTAGCACCTTGGGCTACTTTGATTTCCAGTTGTTTTGCACTGCGTAAATATTCTGGAGTTACACCAAAACGACCTGAAGCCACTTGTTTGATTGCGGAACAGGCTGTGTCACCATTCCGGAGGCCTTTGATTGTTGGTAAAGTTGCCGAGCGATTTTGTGAATCAACGTCTCTGAGGATTTTGAAGCGCGCGGGATCTTCGCC
>QCKN01000034.1 GCA_003215295.1 Prochlorococcus sp. AG-409-P03
GGTGGTGAATTGGTCAGGTCAAGTGTTTGACCTCTTTCTCCATTCCGCCCATGAAGTATCCAACTGTTCCATGCCTCTCGTCAACTTAGTAGAGGAGGTTCGTTGGATCTTTCCATACTTTTTGATAAATTTTTGATGTTAAAAGTGATGGGTCTTCTCCAAATGAAGATCAATGTCATCAATGTGTCCTTAGAGCTGGGGAACTTTTTAGAGGTTTTTTTGTAAGGGACAGGTGCAGAATTTTGGCGCATATAGGTTTTTGGTCTATCAAGTGCCATCCCAATACGTATTTAGCCAATTATTCCCTGGTTAGGTACCTAAGGAATAATTAGACCGGTGAACTACTACTAGCAAATGCCGACACTCTGTTTGGGTTGCCTTAGGGGCGGAATCCAGCAGGTTCTATAAGTCGGACTTGATTACCTCGAGCAGTGAACTCGCGACCTTGATCGCTTTGAACGACCACTCGACCTCCGGATTTGACTCGAATAACTCGGGCTCGAACCCAACCGAGAGCGGCAGACTCGAGCACCTTCACGACATCACCAGGTTGAAGATCTAACTCCATTCTCAGAACTAGGAAACTGCAGGAAGGGTCATCGGACGCGCCGTGGAGGACTCGAACCCCCGACATCAGGTTTTGGAGACCTGCGTTCTACCAACTGAACTAACGGCGCATTGGAATTACCCTTGAACCTTCGTCAAAGACGATGGTGTTTGGATTGAACGGAGGCCTAAACCTCAGCGGTCGAAGCGCTGCTTCACGCGGGTGGCTTTGCCCACCCGTTCCCGCAGATAAAAAAGCTTCGCTCTTCTAACTTTACCGCGGCGTTCAACCTTTAAGGAAGCAACTTGAGGGCTGTGAAGCATGAATACTCTTTCTACACCAATGCCTTGGAAGATTCTCCTGACAGTAATGGTTTCATTTAAGCCACCATGTCGTTTTGAAATCACTACGCCTTCATAAGGCTGCACTCGCTCTTTGTTCCCTTCACTAATTCTGACTCCGACTCGAACAGTGTCGCCCACATAAATCTCAGGTAAAGACTTCTTCATTTGCGAAGTCTCAAACTTGCTGATTATGTCTGCTGCATTTGACTTTGCAGTAACAACAGACGACTTCTTGGTTTTAGTGGCTGTAGCCAAAGTGGCTTTGGTCTCGTCACCTATTCCTTCTGGTGAAATCTCTGATTCTTGCGACTTCGTTCCCTCGTTAATTGAGGTCTCTTTCTCATCAGCTGCCATCTCAACTCCAACGGGGCTTGCCAAACATTTATTGTAACTGCTCGTTAATCAACTCCTAACAATTTTTATTGATTTCTTTCCACCGAAAGGTGCTTGAAAACCATGCTTGTACCTTTGGTAGCCATCTAAAGGGGGGAGTGGTGGATTTGAATTTAAATTCAATACGGTGATTTGGCTTGTAATGCCAGCTATCTCCCTCCGTGAGAATCCCTTGAAGAGCAGTTGTTTAAGGAATTAATTTTTTCTATTTCTTGCTAGTGCACAGATACCTATCTAGGTTATGGAAGGTTATTCCTTATTGCAGAGCTGCGTAGGAGGTAGCTATAGATTAAGTTAGTTTTTTAACTTGCTTATATTTGAAGAGGCTCATAAAACTATTGGCACCTTGGAGTTGGTCAATATAAAAAAAGTCTGTTCTTCGCCTTTGCTTCTCCTCTCTAATCGATTTCTCTTTGCCCCTATGAAACTCTTTGCAGACCTCCTTGCATCTAGTACAGCAGCAGTAAACAGTCCTCAAGAGCCTCGAATTCATAAGCGAAGAGGCGTTGAAATTAAATCTGCTAGGGAAATCAAAATTATGCGAAAGGCAAGTTCCATAGTTGCGACTGTTCTTCGTGAAATTAATTCGATGGTTGAGCCAGGGATGACAACTGGTGATCTAGATGCATTTGCTGAGAGGCGGATAAGAGAGATGGGTGCGGTGCCAAGTTTTAAGGGGTATCAAGGCTTCCCTGCGAGCATTTGTGCAAGTATCAATAATGAGGTGGTTCATGGGATCCCTTCTCCTAAGAGACTTATAAAGGCAGGAGATCTCCTGAAGGTCGATACAGGCGCGTACTTTGATGGATATCACGGTGATAGCTGTATAACCATTTGCGTTGGGGAAGTTTCTGATTCTGCAAGAAATTTAAGTCGTGTTGCTCAAGAAGCTTTAATGGCTGGCCTGTCTCAAATAAAGCCAAAAAATACTCTCTTGGATATTGCTGGGGCTATTGAAGATCATGTTAAAGAAAATGGTTTTAGCGTCGTGGAGGATTACACAGGTCATGGGGTGGGTCGGAATTTGCATGAGGAGCCATCAGTTTTCAATTTTCGAACTAATGAACTTCCAAATGTCACTTTGAGGCAGGGAATGACACTCGCAGTTGAACCAATACTTAATGCTGGTAGTAAGAACTGTAGAACTCTTAAAGATCGATGGACAGTAGTTACTAAGGATGGAAGTATTTCTGCTCAATGGGAACATACAATCCTTGTGACTTCAGATGGCTGTGAAATACTTACTGATCGGGGTGAGTGACTTTATTCGTCTATAATATTGCTAGTCAAATTTCTTCATTAAGCGGTAGTAGATTGATCTAGAGCATTCTACTATGGGCATTAAAATATAAGTTAATGGATTTGGAGTGACTATAATTAAATTAAATTTAAGATCAGCTTGTTTAATTATTTGCTTGGCTACTAAGTCTGCACCCATAAGGCCAATAGGGTTTAGATTTGAACGGAATGGCCCTAGAACTAATTTTCTGAGAGTAAGAATTTCTCTTTGACTTTTGTCTAAATTGGCCCATCTAATACTTGCTAATTGACCTATTAGCCTCTTGCTAATTTCATATGCAGGGCTGAGAGCAGGTTGTATTTCTGCTTCCGAAGTGTTGATCCATATTTCTCTCTGGCGAGGATTACTTTCTTCCTCAAAGGCAATTGCTTCAAACCTCTCTATAAGCCGCCAACTGCTTAATGCATTTACCTCAAGAGCTGTATTGAGAATACTTATGCTTTGGTTTCCTTTCGGGTTAATGCCATGATTCAAAATTAAGACATCAAGGTTCTTTAAAGTTAGGTCAATGGCTGATTCATTTCCGCAGTCCCATTGAACCCATTCATTAGGTGCATCAACTGAGGTTTCTATGTTTTTAACATTACTGTGAGTTAGCCCAATTACTACTGCACCCTTTTTACGCAGTGTTTTAGTTAGTGCCTTGCCAAGGCTTCCTTTGGCACCCGTAATACCTATGCGACGACCTTGCCAGTCGGAGATCCCTTTTGTGAACTGTTGAACCTCACTGGTACTGGATTGTTCCATTTTTCAAACACCGCAGATTTATTGAGATGGTTTTGAAGCTTCCTTTGGACTCCTAAGAGCCTATTGGTTTAAAACGTGGTAAGTGGTTCAGGATTAAATTGAAAAAAGTACTTGACTAATTTTGTTGTGGTTTGACGAGAGCTTAAAATTAAGAGGCTTCATTGATAAGGAGTCCGGTCATGGGCAAGACCTTAATGATCGGCTCTTGCGAACCATTTAGTGGTAAGTCCGCATTTGTTCTAGGCATAGCTAGGCAATTGATTGCAGGGAAGCAAAAAGTACGTTTTGGCAAACCTCTAGCCACAAGTGTTGAGCTGGTAAATCATTGTCTTCCTCAACCTTTGATTGATGATGATGTCAGGTTCGTAGCTGAAACACTTGGTTTGCAAGAGAGTGAACTAATTCCCTCTCTTCATCATTTAGCTTCTGATGTAGCAGATAAGCGTCTTGCAAACTCGGATCTTAAAGCTGGCAAAGGTTTCGAATCCTTAAAGAAGCAATTACAGTCTCCTTTAGATGGGCTCACAATCCTTGAGGCTGCAGGAAGCTTGCATGAGGGATTGCTTTTTGGGTTAAGTCTTGGACAAGTAGCGAGAGGTTTAGATGCACAAGTTTTGCTGGTACACCTATGGAAAGACAGTACTAGCGTTGATGCATTACTGGCAGCTAGAGCTCAGCTTGGAGACCGATTATTAGGAATTGTTTTGAATGCAGTAACTCCTGATGAAGTCGAAGAACTTGAACAATCTGTTGTCCCCTCTCTAGAGGCTCTTGGCATGGTCGTTTTTGGAGTTATGCCTCGCTCCCCTCTGCTTAGGAGTGTGACGGTGGGGGAACTTGTTAGGCGCTTAGAAGCAAGAGTTCTTTGTTGCTCAGAGAGGCTCGAATTAATGGTTGAGACTTTAAGTATTGGTGCTATGAATGTGAATTCTGCGATGGAGTTTTTTAGAAGGCGGAGGAATATGGCTGTTGTTACAGGAGCAGATCGAACTGATATACAACTTGCAGCTTTAGAAGCATCTACTCAGTGTCTAATTCTCACAGGAGCCGGAGAACCCCTTCCTCAATTGATAAATCGCTCAGAAGAGTTGGAAGTTCCCTTGCTCAAGGTTGAGCACGACACTTTGTCAACTGTTGAAGTGATTGAGCAAGCTTTTGGTCATGTGCGATTGCATGAAGCGGTGAAGGCTACTTATGCATTTAGGTTGGTTGAAGAGCATTGTGACTTAGATCGATTGTTTTCGAATCTTGGTTTGCCCTGCAGGGATGAACATCACTGCTAGCTTTTAGTAGTTGTTGAGGGAATTATTTGAGTCGTTCCCTAGATATTCCTTCTCTAGAGAAGGTTGACACCCTTGCCCAAGAACTTGCGTTGTTGCAGGACAAGGGTAAAAGGCGTATAGCTTTTTTGGGTAGCCGGCATGTCCCAGTAGTCGCAATTCATCTTGTTGAGTTAATTGCTCGCTCACTAGCCCAAGAGGGGAATTCAATAGTGACTTCTGGTTCGCAAGGTGTTAACGCAGCTGTCATTAGAGGTGTCTTAGGAGTTGACCCTTCACTCTTAACAGTCATCCTTCCACAAAGTCTTGATCGTCAAGTTCCAGAAATTCGTGATCAGCTTGATCAAGTTCTTCATTTAGTTGAGAAGACTGATAATGACGATTTGTCTCTACCAATGGCTAGCAGCCTTTGTAATCAAGAAATCATAAGCCGATGTGATCAATTGATTTGCTTTGCTTTTCATGATAGTGAGACACTTATTACCAGTTGCAATAGTGCTGAGGAGGTTGGGAAGGTGGTTAGCTTGTTGTTTTTTGATTGAGAACCTATTTGAAGGTAATAACTATTGAAAGAAACGATGAGGGATCTAGGCTAGGTGCTCTCAAAATGATCACAACAACAGGACTAAAGGATTTTTTAATTAGTTAAGTAAAAGGTATTTCTTGATTCCTATTCATAATGGTGGTTGAAATAACCCTGTTATTACATTTATGGCTGGCACGTACTCCTTTGATGTTGTTTCAGACTTTGATCGACAGGAACTTGTTAATACTATTGACCAGCTGCGCAGAGAGGTCGCCCAACGTTACGATTTAAAGGGTTCGAATACCGAGATTATCTTGGAAGAGAATGAGTTGATAATCACTACAGCTAGCGATATGACTCTAAAAGCTGTTGAAGATGTTCTTCGACAGAAGGCTATAAAGAGGAACCTTTCTCTTAAGATCTTTGACTTTCAGAACCCTGAGTCTTCAGGGGGAAATCAAGTCAAGCAAAAGGTTTTATTACGTAAGGGCCTATCACAAGAAATAGCCAAAAAACTTAGTAAGGTTATTAGGGATCAATTGAAGAAGGTGAATGTTGCAATTCAGGGAGAAAGCCTAAGAGTTACTGGAAAAAATAAGGATGAGCTGCAACTTGCTATTGAGATACTAAAAGACCAAGAGCAAGCACTTGAGGTTCCTTTGCAATTTGAAAATTATAGGTAATTAATGGATATTTACTTGGCTCGTTGTTTGTCTTCATGGTGAACTGGCTCAGTTTAAATAGAAAAGAATCGAATATTGTTGAGTGTTTTCTAGGTCGGGCTTAATGTTCTGGTGAAATAGACTTGTATGAAACCTAACTCAGTGTTGACATGCTCAAGCTACATGCAAACTAGTTCATGCTGAGCTAAAAATATGTCTAACTATATCGAGTTTTAGAACTGTTGATTTCATGACTACTCCTTTCCGAAACGTCACTCCAAATGGGACAGGAGGACCAGCAAGCCTTTTTTTGATTCTTTCAGTTACAGGGTTTTTGCTGCTTACCCAAGTCTTTTTTATCGTCCCTGCTGGGGAGGTAGCTGTTGTGACTACTCTTGGCAAGGTTAGTGGTGGTTCAAGGCGACCTGGACTGAATTTAAAAATTCCCTTTTTACAGAAGGTGTTTCCCTTTGAGATAAGAACAAAGGTTCAACCAGAAAAATTTTCAACTTTAACGAAGGATCTTCAAGTAATAGAAGCTACTGCAACGGTTAAATATGCAGTTCGACCGACTGAGGCAGGGCGGGTTTATAGCACAATTGCTTCTAACGACCGAGAAGTTTATCCAAGGATAATTCGGCCATCTTTACTTAAGGCTCTCAAATCAGTTTTTTCCCAATATGAGTTGGTTACTATTGCTAGTAAGTGGAGTGATATTTCTGCGCTTGTAGAAAGAACAGTTGCTGAAGAGCTAGATAAGTTTG
>QCKN01000035.1 GCA_003215295.1 Prochlorococcus sp. AG-409-P03
GTTTTGCAAGGGCGACAGGGAGAGTAGGGGTTTGTTTTGGAACCTCAGGGCCAGGAGCTACAAATCTTGTAACGGGAATTGCAACTGCTCAAATGGATTCAGTTCCAATGGTTGTTGTTACTGGGCAAGTCCCACGTCCTTCCATAGGTACTGACGCCTTTCAGGAAACAGATATTTTCGGGATCACCCTTCCTATCGTTAAGCATTCATGGGTAGTTAGAAAGCCCGCTGATTTAGCTTCTGTTGTCGCGCAGGCGTTTTTTATAGCCTCTTCTGGTCGGCCTGGGCCAGTATTGATAGATGTGCCTAAGGATGTTGGTCAGGAGTTATTCGATTATGTGCCTGTTGAGCCAGGGACAATAATTCCGCAAGGTTTTCAAGTACCCAAGTCTCCAGAGTCCTTGCATATTGCCTCGGCTTTGGAGCTTATTGAGAGTGCAAAACGTCCTTTGCTGTATGTCGGAGGTGGAGTTATTTCCTCAGGTGCGCATGAAAGTTTAGAGAGGTTGGCAAGACGCTATCAGATTCCTGTTACTACAACCCTAATGGGTAAAGGAGCTTTTGATGAGTGTGATCCGCTTTCGGTTGGAATGCTTGGTATGCATGGAACAGCTTATGCAAATTTTGCAGTTACTGAATGTGATTTACTCATAGCAGCAGGAGCTCGTTTTGATGATAGGGTTACAGGAAAACTTGATACTTTTGCTCCTCGAGCTAAGGTTCTTCAATTTGAAATAGACCCAGCTGAAGTAAGTAAAAATAGAAGGGTAAATGTTGCATTGTTAGGTGATATTTGTGTAAGCATTAAACATTTGCTTGAGCTTAGTAACGAAAAGCATGTAGAGATAAAGACAGCAGCTTGGTTGGCTCTCATTAATAGTTGGAAGAGTCGTTATCCATTGATGACTCCTCCTCAAACCGGCGAGATTTACCCTCAGGAAGTACTTCTTGCTATTAGAGATCTGGCACCGGGATCTTATATCACTACTGATGTTGGTCAACATCAGATGTGGGCAGCTCAGTATTTACGGAATGGGCCCAGGCAATGGATTAGCAGTGCAGGCCTTGGAACTATGGGGTATGGCATGCCTGCTGCCATGGGTGTGCAAATTGCATTGCCAGAAGAAAAAGTTATATGCATTGCTGGAGATGCAAGTATTCTTATGAATATTCAGGAGCTAGGAACCATTGCTCAATATAATATTCCTACAAAGGTGGTAATAGTTAATAATCACTGGCAAGGAATGGTTCGACAGTGGCAAGAAAGTTTCTATCAAGAGCGTTATTCAGCTTCCGACATGTTGAAGGGAATGCCAGATTTTATGGCTTTAGCTAAGGCTTTTGGTGTTGGTGGTCTTTTGATTACTGAAAGAAAGGATCTAATTCCAAATCTGAAGGAAGCCCTTGATTCGCCAGAACCAATGCTTATTGATGTTCACGTCCGTAGAGGTGAGAATTGTTATCCAATGGTACCTCCTGGGAAAAGTAATGCTCAGATGGTTGGGCTTCCTGCACATCCAGAACTTGCAATGGAGTTGACCAGACAATGTAACTCTTGTGGCGCTACTACTGCGAATGAGCATAAATTTTGTCCTCAATGCGGTATCTCTCTTTGATTAAGAGATTTGTCCTTAAGGGCATTCTTCTATCTTTTCTGTGCTTCTTTTTGACTTCACCGTTAGTAGTCTCTGCTGCAGAGGTATTGCAAGTAAGTAGTTCTTCAATGATTAAAATAGGGGATAATAATAGAGTTTACACAGTGAAAATTGCATGCTTTGATGTTGAGCCTGAGAAACAAGAGAAGGCTCTAGAGTTTTTAAAAATGAAATTAACTAGACGAAAACGTATTAATTTAAGACCTAAAGGTTTTGATGACGGGGTCTTGCTTGCTCAAGTAATACCGATGGATTCTAATGAGGACATAAGTAATACTCTGGTAAAAGAAGGGTTCGGAAGACTTACATGTGCTCCAGCAAGAAATTAATCTTCACCTTAGAACGTTACGGGTTTTGATTTCTCAATAATGATATGTTACTTAGTAATTTTTTATTTATATTTAAATTTCACGCTAGTTGACACGTTCTGCTTTCTAACTGGAGGTTTAAAATGTTGAGTATAAGTCAGTTAAGACTGTCTTTGGATCATTCCTCGGAGGACTTAGTAAGTGCAATTCATAAGGTCTTGAGGATATCGCCAGAAAGACTAATTAGCTATAAAGTACTTAGGAGAAGCATTGATGCAAGATCTAAGAATCGCATTAAGTTTGTCTATAGTGTTGATGTATCTGTTACGGGGGAAAAGTCTTTACTTAAAAGATTTGCAAGGAATAAAAATATTAGGAAGAGTTCTTCTGCTGAATATAGAAACCTTTTAAAAGCTCAGACAGATTTTCCATTAGTTGATGAACATCGACCAGTTGTTGTTGGTGCTGGACCGTGTGGTTACTTTGCTGCTCTTTTGCTTGCTCAGATGGGATTTAAGCCCTTGCTAATAGAGAGAGGTCATTCTGTGAAACGTCGAACATTACAGACTTTTGGCTTTTGGAGAGGCCGTCATCGATTCGATCCAAACTCAAATGTTCAATTTGGAGAAGGTGGAGCAGGTACGTTTTCGGACGGGAAGCTTTATAGCCAAGTCAGTGACCCTGACAATTACGGCAGGAAAGTGCTTGAAGAATTAGTCGCTAGTGGGGCAAATTCAGAAATTCTTACTCATCACCATCCGCATATTGGCACTTTTAAATTAGCGACAGTTGTCCGAGGACTACGCAAAAGAATTGAAGATCTTGGAGGAGAGATTCGTTTTGAAGCTCTTATGGACGAGGTTGTACTGGAGAGCTCTTGTGAAGAATCAGAGACCTCCAAGCCTTTTCAACTAGTTGGGATAAAGCTTGCAGATGGAAGTTTCATCCGAACAAGTCATTTGATTGTTGCCCTTGGGCATTCAGCACGAGACAGCTTTGTGATGCTCGAGAAGGTAGGAGTTCAACTTGAACAAAAGCTTTTTTCTATAGGTTTTCGCATTGAACATCCTCAGCTTGGTATTGATCAAGATAGATGGGGGCCAATGGTTGGTCATCCTGCATTAGGACATGCTGAGTATAAACTTGTACATCATGCGAGTAATGGTCGCTGCGTATATAGCTTCTGTATGTGTCCAGGAGGGTTGGTAGTCGCTTCCACCTCGGAAAATAATTGTGTCGTAACTAATGGCATGAGTCAGCATTCACGAAATGAGAGGAATGCCAATAGTGCATTAGTCGTCAATTTGATTAAAAATGACTTAACGCAATATGAACGTTTTGAGAGTGATCCACTTGCGGGAATTGCTTTTCAGAGATCTTTGGAGGAAAAAGCTTTCCGTCTTGGGGGTGGAGATTATTTCGCGCCAGCTCAACGCTTAGAGGATTTTGTTGCACGTAAGGCATCTATTTCTCTTGGAGCTGTAAAACCTTCTTATTTGCCAGGTATTAGGCTCTGTGATCTCAATGACTCTCTTCCTTATCCTTTTATAGAAGCAATTAGGGAGTCTCTACCTTGTTTTGCTAAGCAATTACCTTCTTTTTACAACCCTGATGCAGTTCTTACCGCTGTTGAAACCAGAACTTCTTCCCCGTTGAGGATTGCCAGAGATTATTTGTTTGAGTCAGTTAATACTAGAGGCCTTTTTCCTGCTGGTGAAGGTGCTGGATATGCAGGAGGTATTCTTTCTGCTGGAATCGATGGTATTCGAGTTGCTGAATCTGTAGCAAGAATGTTGAGAAGATAAGACTATTTCGATTCATTGAATTCTACTTTTCTTCATTTTTAAGTTGCCACTTATATCTAGAATTAATCATTTATATTAATAGAATGCCCCGGACTTATTTTACTTTGATTTAAGAGTTCTTTTAGTACTATAAAACCTTAATTGTGAAATTAGGAGCTAATTCCACTCCATTGGATTGCTTTAATCTTATCTCTTCTCCATGAGCAGAAGAGCTCTTGATTTTCGTATGTGCAAAATGGACAGATACTGATTTGGCCATCTGCTAATCCAGCGATTCTAAGTTGCTCTTGAGTGGCTAATCGTATATCTAGGAGAACTTTTTCTGGATTTTTATCCTGATTACAAATACCTTTGCCTATGAGATTCTTGATAGATTCTTTCATAACTTTATTTGGCATAGAACATCCACTTTTATGATCTATACTGTTATAAATAGATTGAGCTACTGGTAAATCAACCTGATAGTTTTTTTGACTTATCGCAGGGCCTAGTGCTGCCAGTATTGTGTCGGGGTGAGCGCCAAGATCCTTTAGTCGCTCTACAGTTTTTATTGGGATCCTCTCGTTAATTCCTCTCCAGCCTGCATGGCAAGCAGCAACAGTGCCTTTTTTGAGATCCACAAATAGTATTGGTATGCAGTCAGCGGTATAAACCCAGACGCTTTGGTTAATATTGCTACTAATAAGGCAATCTCCATCTCTTCGGTGAGGGTTAAATGTATCTGCTACTGTTATTATTTCCCCACTATGCACTTGATTCAGTAAATGTACACTAGAGCCTGGCTTGATGAGCTGAATTAACTCCTTTGGGCTCTTGTTATTTGATTTTTTTGTAAAGAAACCATGTTTAATATTATGCATAGCGAGTAAATCTGATTGGAGATAAATATTTTCTCCTGACCTAATCCATTTCCAGTTACGATTATTTTTTTTCACGTCTAGTTAATTTGATAGTCTTTGATTTTGATAAGGCTAGTGCTTTATTGGTTTGGCAAGTCTCTCAACATCCAGAAGCCTGTAAAGCTTTGTTCTTCAGGGGTTGTTTGTATGGCAATAAATTGAAGTCCATTCGCTTTTTCCCTAGAAGTCAGCATGCTTAGTTGTGCTCTTTCCGCAGATTTAGCTTCCAAGTTTGTAACAAGCCATCTATCCTCTTGACCGGCTTCTAAAAGTAATTGAGAATCCTCTATTACTAGCCTTACTGGTTCAAGTCCTGCTAGCCAACCTGCTATGGCAAGCGCTCGAGTTTTACTAAAAAGACGTAAGCCTGGAATTTCAACATTTTCATCTTCAGTGGCTCTTATTGGGAGTAGGCCACTGAATTCAATTGGCCATTCGTCGGCCTCTTTCATGATTGCTAATGGAAGTGAGGAGAAGGTCCATGCATCT
>QCKN01000036.1 GCA_003215295.1 Prochlorococcus sp. AG-409-P03
AGATTCATTAGAAAGAGATATCAGGAGATATGGCGTTAAATTGATTGACTTTTATATTCAAGGAATTGAGGTCATAGGAAATAACCCAGAATATAAAAAAGTTAAGGAAAGTTTGGCTGATGCAGCTACTTTACGAATTCGTGCGAAAGCTGCTTCAGAAAGTCAGGGCTTTTATCAGCAGGAGAGGCAATTAGATGCAATAGAAAAGGCTATTGAGAAAGACAGTGGTAAAGGAGCTGGCTTGGTAGGATCACTTTTTGGCCCTGCTTCGGATTCAACGTTTAATAGAACAAAAACCCCCGAGGCTAAAATAACAAACGAAGAACTTAAATATAAGCTATTCAATTTAAAGGATATGCTGAATTCAGGCCTTATATCTCACGAAGAGTATGAACAAAAGAAAAAGGAACTTCTTAGCAAATACTAAGATACTAAAAACCTTATCTAATAAAATCCATGAAATTTAATAGAGCTCTTCCATTATTCTGGATGCCAATACTAGCCTTCTGGAGCTTCTTAATATCAATTCATATCAACTCATCTAATTTGGCTCTTGAGGATCTGGTAACTACAATTATTTACTGCTTAGTTTCCTTCCTCCTTGTTTTACAATTACAATTAATTCTTGGAGGCAGCAACGAAGGTGCATTTGTTAAATTTGGTTCAATTAATATTATCTCAATTTGCTTGTTGGTTTCTAGCCTAACAATTCTTCTTAGCATAACAGGCTTAATAGGAATTGAATATTCTATTATTTTACTTATAGGTTCATTGCTTTTAAATACTATCCTGGCGGAACTTCTTTCTTATTCTACTAAGAAAATAGGAACTCAAATCTCTAAAGAAAGGCAAGCCTGGGCTAATAGGACATCTAGACTGGATAACCAGCAAAAAAAGGCTTCTATAGAAAGCTCTAAGGAACGGAGGCAGGCAATTGAGTTAAGAGATGAATGGGAGAACTATCTAAAAGATGCATCTACAAAATATTTGCTCAATAGCTTTATAATCGATGAGATATCAAGAATAAAAGATATTCTGCAATATAGTTCTTATTTTAGATATACTTCATCTATTGCGACTTTATCTAAATTGAAGCATTCAGATGACGAGGACTTTATCCTCAGAACATTACGAGACATAAATTGAATATAGGAAATATTTATTGAATTGGTTCTATTGTAAGTTAATTACGTCAACAAATTTGAGTATACTTTTATCTCCGCATAAGATTCAAATCAGTTAGTAGATTACGAGCAATCCATCAATCCATCAATCCATCCATCAATACAACTACATTCAGAAGCATAGCAAATTAAAAAATTTATTGATAATTATGTTTTGTCTTAAATTAGTCTATATGATGTATTCTTTAACTGGTGACAGATTCTATATGGATGAATGGTATGTGTGATACTAAGGGTTGTAATTAGTACTTTAACTGACCTATTAATATAAATAATATTTAATTGCCATCTAATTAGATAGTAAATTTAGCTACTAATGAGTAGGGAATTATTCAAAATAAAATTAATTCTGCAAACAGAACATTTTATAATATGCATCTTTGACCTTTCCTTTAGAGGCTCCAAACCTTAATCCTGACCTCACAGCTAACGCTCGATTTTCTCCTGCACCATGATGATTATGACTATCAAATTCTTTATCACCCAATAGCCCTGCTGCTAGAATCATATCTTTAGTGTCATTTTTATCAAATGATATATTCGGAATACTTGCAAGAATGATACCAGCATAACAATCAGCTTGAAGTTCAATTCTCATCGTATTCCTTTTGGCCTTAGCTATTAGTTCAGATTTATGATATTGAATGTGGTGGGCATACTCATGCGCGACCACAAAAGCTACAGACGCCTCTCCGATCTTTGATAAGTTTAGAATAAATTCCTGTTCTAAGCATATTAACTTTGATCTTGCATCATAATAAGTATCGTCGCACCATTTCCATTTGATTGATTCTGCATTGACTACCTTGCCTATAGTATTCTCTGCTCCATCTAATACTTTTTCTATTGTAGATTCTATACTGTTACTCATATCTAATGCTGCTTTTGTAGGAACTGAAATCAAAGAAGTAATTCCTAATAGCACTAAGAATGGAAATACCTTTTTTGTTGATTTTCCACTCATGACTGTCCTAATATTATAATTTCATTATAGTCAATAATAATTTATTTCCCCTTTCTTTGATTTCTTAATAGCCAGCAAGTTTTGTTAAGATCATAAAAACATTCTTAATAATTCCAGTCTCAATCATTCAACATGATAGGCCTTTAATCTAGGTTTGTAGTGATTTGATAAATATACGTCTCGTTAGCAAGAGAACCATAAGCTCCTTTGTATCATATCAAAAGTAGCAAAATAAAATATTGAACTAGTAACGTCATCAACGCATTATGATAGTAAAAACTACCTAGTCAAAAGCATACGCACAAGATTAGAATGAACCAATCACAGTCAAAGTGCAATAATTGTGGAGCTAGTTTCGCCTGGCCAGAAAATTCGAACAAAAAAAGGTGTGAATATTGCGGTACTTTAATAAGCAGAAACAGTCTCTCCCTGTCTTTTCCGACTTTTAAGAATTCAGACCAAATAAACGCTGTTTTCAAATCTACCTTAAGTCAATTATTGCACACTAGTCTCCCTTCAAGAAAAAAGATCCTATCCATTACAACCCTAATAGTTATTCCTGGAATTATATTAACTTCATTTCTTGTACATAAGAAAAGACAAGATAGTTGGATTAATCTGAATCTTTCTAGCGATAAAGTCTCTGATTATTACGTTAAGAAGGGTAAGTGGTCAGAGAACAAGATCTATAGATATTATCAATCTAAACTTATATTTATAAATGATCCAGAACCATATATACACAACTCAATTGTAAACTGCAACAAATGGCAGGATCGATCTGCAAAGGCAAAAACTTGGAATTCAATTGGTCCGAACACTAATGGCTATACAATCGCTTCTATAATGTGTAATAAGCCTAAATTTGGAAGAGAGCTTCGATTGACCAAACCCGAAGGTGCTAAATCTGCCACAGTAAGAAGGGGCTTTTGGTTCGATGATAAGAGATTTAGAGTATATAAATTCAAAGTAATAGAAAATAGCGGGGAAAAAGTAGAGTTCAAAATTTACGCGGATTGCTTAAGATGGAAATTTCTATCTAGTAAGAAGAAAGGATGGAATGATGCAGACAAAACTCCAGACTCTAAGGGATATGAACTTTTGTCCAAGGTTTGCGAAAGAAAACACCCCTTCATTAACACAGATCTAGCAGAATTATCCGAAATCGATTCTCAGTGGAATAAACTTTCTACAAATGATAACGGTGAAACCTTTTATACGATTCCTGGAGAGTGGTTTAATAGAAAATATAGATATTACCTTGGTAAAATTGATCAAGATTATGAGAACATTACATATATGATTGCAGATTGTGAGAACTGGAGATGGAGTTGGTTAACAGATGATGATTACGAGTGGAAAAAGATAAAACCTGATACCTATGGCGACACTAACTTTAGAAGAAATGTATGTAAAAAATAGCACTTTACTCTTTTTCCTAATTAGCATTTCACCGCTCTATCTCTTCTTTGCTCTTCTTTTAGTGGTGTCTAAATTGAGTTTGAAATCCAATGCAAAAATTAATCAAATAAGATGTATTGATTGAGATGAGAGTCATACATTTAGAAGAAGTGCTGCGATATCAAGTAGGGAAAAGTATATAACGTTAATTATCATTTCTATCCAACCCCTGGAATTTCAAAAGGAAGTTTTTCTGCTATTGCTACTAAGAGCTTCTGAACACCTGGGATACGCAGTAAAGCTAGTGGGAGAATAATGTTCAACACGATCCAAGCTCCTCCAATGATTGGTGCCCATTTACCAAATCTTTTAAGAAACCCTTTTTGATCTTTTTGCTCTGCCATTGATTCAAAAAAAGTCACTGTATTGATTCTTTCTAGCTCGCCTTGATGCTTTTTGCCCTAAATGAGACAGCCATATGTCCAGGGTGCTTGCAGTTGATTTCCTAGATAAAGCTGGGCATTACTTTCTCAGGTAAATTTACTTCCATAGCGATTTTCTCTAAGTGACTGTCACTTACTGATGCCTTTACATGTTCTAATCAGGCTTAAGGTCTGGCACTCTTAACTTCTATGGGAGTGCTCTTACTGTACCCATTAGCAAAGCAAAGTACAGGAAGGGGTTTGATTTTCAAGGTTTAGAGTATTCAGCAATGTGAAAGGGGTTTAGTATCAATAATGTGTCAGAG
>QCKN01000037.1 GCA_003215295.1 Prochlorococcus sp. AG-409-P03
AAAAGAAACGGTTGGCCTTAGCTTGCATCAGGTTTGTTTCTCTTGGCCTTGCGGAACCAAAGCTTTAGATCGATGTAGCTTTGCTGTTCCCAGTTCTGGCTTGTGGATGATAGTGGGAAGTAATGGTAGTGGAAAAAGCACTTTATTCAGGCTGATTACTGGAATACTCAATCCTCAGAGAGGACAAGTGAAATGCAGTTTGAAGCCTGCTTTGATGTTTCAGAACCCAGACCATCAGTTGCTATTGCCGAGTTGTGCAAGTGATTTATTGCTTAGTCTCCCCACTGGATTGACGAGCCTTCAACGTTCTCGGCGGGTAAAAGATGCTTTAGAGCAGGTTGGACTTTCAGGTATGCAATCCAGGCAAATTCATACCTTGAGCGGCGGGCAGAAGCAACGCTTGGCGCTTGCAGGTGCTTTGGCCAGCGAGTCACAATTGCTGCTTCTTGATGAGCCCACAGCTCTTTTAGATCCTGGAAGTCAAAAGGTTGTTTTGGAAACTGTTCGGAGACTTTGCCATCGCTCTTTTCAGCCTCTGACAGCATTGTGGATCACACATCGTCTTGAAGAGCTTGCTTTTTGTGATGGTGCTGTTCTTATGGAAAAAGGCAAAGTAGGACGATGGACATCGGGATATTTGCTAAGGAACCGTTTAGAGACACTTGCGGGTCGGCAGGTGTGAAGAGTAGGTTCTGTTGTTCAATCCTCGGTAGCTCAGCGGTAGAGCGGTCGACTGTTAATCGATTGGTCGCAGGTTCGAATCCCGCCCGGGGAGTTTTGAAAACCACAGCCTTTGGTTGTGGTTTTTTTGTTACTTACCTAAGGAATCCACAACAGAGCATGGACAGATTCTGAAGACTTTCTAAAGAGCGCGGGAGGGCATAGTCATTCTTGATAAGCGAAATCCATGTCACCGATTGACTTTAAGTAGATTTTCTAATGAACTACCCTTTGCATGCCTTTCTGCAGCGCAACATAAATCTTGAGAGAATCAGTTAAAAGTTCAACTCTCAGCATTCGCTGAGTACTCATTTCGCCCCGACTCGATCTAATGAAGCCTTGCATCTTGCTGATCGAAGACGACAATGACATGCGAGATCTCGTAGCAGGTCATCTTGAGCACACTGGGTTCGATGTCCAGAGAGCTGATGATGGAATTAAGGGACAGGCTCTTGCACTTCAATACAGTCCAGATTTGATTGTTCTCGACCTGATGCTTCCAAACGTAGATGGATTGACCCTTTGTCAGAGACTTAGAAGAGACGACAGAACGGCGGGTATACCAATTCTTATGCTTACTGCTTTGGGAGGAACAAAAGATAAAGTAAGTGGATTTAACTCTGGTGCTGATGATTACCTAACTAAGCCATTTGAGTTAGAAGAATTGCAAGTGAGAGTTAAAGCGCTTTTAAGGAGAACTGATAGGGCTCCTTTAGGGAGTAGCAGCCATCAAGAAATTCTCAGCTATGGGCCACTCACTCTTGTCCCAGAAAGATTTGAAGCAATTTGGTTTGACAATCCAGTTCGTTTAACCCATTTGGAATTTGAGTTATTGCATTGTTTACTTCAGAGACATGGGCAAACTGTTGCGCCATCCTTGATCCTGAAAGAAGTTTGGGGATATGAACCTGATGACGATATTGAGACAATACGTGTTCATGTTCGACATTTGAGAACCAAGTTAGAACCTGATCCTCGTAAGCCTCGATTCATTAAAACTGTCTATGGTGCAGGATATTGCTTGGAGTTACCTACTGGAGGTCAGATCAAAGATATGCAAGATATTTTAGCTAAAGCTCGAGAAGCACGACAGCAGGAGAGTAAGGCAGAGGAGAGGGCAAGTGCTTAGTTTTGAAGCTCTAGTAATGTGACCTCCCAGGCCAGTCTTGGTTGGACGTAACACGTCAATTGGTTTCGTAAGTGTTCAAGTAGTTTGATTTGGTTGGGATTATTTGTTTTTACCCATAGATGTTGTTGTAACCAGCTTATTAACCACAGCTGTTGTTCCCCATCCAATGCCTCGGTTACATCTCTGGCAAGGGATAAAGATTGCATAGGCTCCTTGGGAAGGTCTCTAAGATCCTTCCAGAGTTCCCTTGGAATCTCTTCCCACATTTTGATATTTGCTATAAGTTGACCTGGGGATCCGTTAGAAATTGCAATTAGCTCTTTTTGATTAAGTTCTGGTTTAGCGATTGCCTCTTTAGTGATTTGGTTTTCAAGAATGACCTGTAGTAACTCATTATCTTGAAGACCAATAAAGGGAATTGTTTGACATCTAGAGAGAATCGTTGGGAGTAGTTTCTCTGTTCTAGATGCTATTAAAATTAATATAGCTTTACCAGGCTCTTCAAGGGTTTTAAGGAGTGCATTTGAAGCAGCTTCGCGCATTGTTTCAATATCTTCGATGACTACCATGGCTAATTTGGTTTCAACGGTTTGCCGACTAAGAAATCTCTTTAACTCTCTTATTTGTTCTAGACGTATTTGAGGGGGTACCCTTTTGCTAATACCTTCCTTTTCCGCTTGAGACTTGGGAATTAAATTACCTGTATGGTTATAGCTAGGTTCTATCCAGAGTAAATCTGGGTGGTTGAGAGTTTGTAAACGGCGACGTTGTCTTGCACAGGGCGTTCCATTATTTGTTATTCCTTCTAGAAAACGAAAAGCGGCTAGGCCACGACCAACTCCTTCTGGTCCAGCAAATAGGTATGCAGGAGCAATATGGTTTTTCAAAAGAGCAGCCTTTAAGAGAGCTTTTGCTGGTGATTGGCCAATTAAGTCAGTAAATAAATCAGAAACTTCTTTTTGAGTCATGATTTACTTTATGTTTGGTTGAGCTGGAAATATTGCAAAAGCTCTTGTTCAATTTGATGGCTTATGTGTTGGCGATCACCTGATGCAGGAATCCTTTTCCAGTGCCGTGTTTCTGCAAGATGAACAAAGCCTTTGGCTACACGTCTGAGGAATTCAGCTCCCTCTGATTCGATTCGGTCATTAGGAATTCCTCCTCTCCTTGAAATGCTTTCATCAACTGGCAAATCCAGCCAAAGAGTAATGTCGGGGAAGATACCTTGTGTTGCAATGTTTTCCAGCTGTTGAATTAGATCAATATTTAGTTGTCTACCAAATCCTTGATAGGCAAGCGTAGAACCACTAAACCGATCGCTTAAAACCCAATCACCTTTTTCTAGTGTTGGCATAACTAATTCAGATACATGTTGTGCTCTATCAGCTGCGTATAACAATATTTCGGTGATTGGATAAGGAGAGTTTTGGTACGGCGGGTTAAGCAGTAACTCTCTTAAAAACTGACCTAATGAAGTGCCACCTGGCTCTCTAGTGATATGTAGAGTTGTATTTTCAGGCATTAATCCGCTTTTTGGAAGCCATTGAGCAAGGTGGTTTATTTGTGTAGTTTTGCCGCACCCATCAATTCCTTCTAAGACAATAAAGTTTCCTTTCATGTTGTTTTTAGAGATAGAGCATTGAGTACTACTGTTATGGAGCTAAGAGCCATTAAAAGTGCTGCTATTGGAGGTGAAAGAAGTATTCCGAATTGAGGGAGTAATACACCTGCTGCTATTGGTAATGCAATCATGTTGTAGCCAAATGCCCAGGCTAGGTTTTGCTTTACTTTGTCCATTGTTTTTTGAGCTAGTAGAAGTGCCTCGGGCAACCCCTCTAGACGCTCTCCAAGCAATATCAGGTCAGCCGAATCCTGAGCGATTTGTGTGCCTGTCCCAATTGCTATTCCTAAGTCTGAAGCAGCCAGAGCTGGAGCATCATTGATACCATCTCCAACCATGGCTACATGTCCATTGGATTGAAGTATTTGAAGTTTCTTGAGTTTCTGATCTGGTAAAAGTTGCCAACCTAATTGTTTAGGATGAAAATTTAATAAGTTTCCAATGCGTTGAACTGCTTCTTGTCTATCTCCACTGAGGATACTTAGATTAAGTCCTTGATTGCGTAATTTTTTGAGTGCGATATCTACATCTGGTCTAAGCTTGTCGTCAATTAGGATTAAACCTAAGAACTCTTCACCTTCTCCTACAGCCACAATTGATTGTGATTTATGAGAGGCTTTCTTTAAAAAAGATTGAGTATCAGAATTAAGTTTTACTCCTTCTTTCTCAAGCCATTCTGGTGTTCCAACTCTTATGATTTCTGGCAAACCTTCTAATTCTCCGGATAGTCCTGAACCTGGATATGTGCGGCTATTAAGTAGCTTCAGAAGAGGTAGGTTAAGTTCCTCAGCCTTTTGGAGAATTGCGTGACCAAG
>QCKN01000038.1 GCA_003215295.1 Prochlorococcus sp. AG-409-P03
TCCTCTTTCAACTTCTTGCGAATAGAAGCAAATAAAGCTTCTTCTTCTTCATTGCTAGGGTTTTCCAAAACAGAAAGATCTTTTTCCGCTTTCGTTCCAAGCATTATTAAGCCTGTTGCATCCCCTCCATCATCAAGGATCATATTTGGAGAAGCCTGATCGCCCCATTCAAAGATCTTATGGGTGTAGGACCAATATTCTGAAAGAGTTTCACCCTTCACTGCAAACACAGGGACACCCGTCGCTGCGATAGCAGCCGCAGCATGATCTTGGGTAGAGAAAATATTGCAGGAAGCCCACCTCACTTGAGCGCCCAATTCAACAAGAGTTTCAATAAGAACACCGGTCTGAATCGTCATGTGCAAGCTGCCGGCAATACAGGCTCCCTTTAAGGGTTTCTCGCTGCCATATTTAGCTCGTAAAGCCATCAAGCCAGGCATCTCGGTTTCAGCAATCCGCAATTCCTTCCGACCAAAATCCGCTAGGGCTATATCGGAAACAACGTAATCAGAAAATTGCTCGAATTTTTTATTGGATGTTGCTACTGCCACCATGGTTTGAAGCTCCCTCGAGGGAAAATGTGTAAATGAATGAATCTGGAACAGACAAAGGTTCCCATTCAATTAGGGAGCAATCTACAGATTCATGCTGGATCCTTAGAGACCTGACAGACACCATTCAACTTGGACAAGAGATAATTAAAAGGCTTCCAGAAATGAAAATCCTTTTCCTTAAAGGGCCCTTAGGCGCAGGGAAAACATCTCTCGTAAAAGGGATTGCTAACAGCCTAGGAATCCTAGAACCGATAACAAGTCCAACATTTGCCTTGGCCCAGCATTATCTGACAGGAACCCCCCCCCTCGTGCATCTGGATCTGTATAGATTGGAAGAGCCAGAAACTGCTAATGAACTTTTTCTGCAAGAAGAAGAAGAAGCTTTGTTTCTAGGAGCTCTGATGGTGATTGAATGGCCCGAAAGACTAGGTCTTCCGATTCAAGAAGCTTGGGTGTTGGAAATAAATCATTCCCCTGATGGAGGCAGAATTGCTCAATTAATTGCACCTCGAGACGAATCAAGAAACCTCAAAACCTCCTCTTGACTTGGTTGAGGATCAATTGCGCCAGCACCAGCACATACCAAAGCTCCACAAGCAGCAGCAAAACGCACAATTTCTAGAACTTGTTGAGCTTCGCCATAAGAAGGATCCATCAACAACAATTTATGAATCAATCCTGCGGTGAAAGCGTCTCCAGCACCAGTTGTATCAACAACCTTTGATGGAGGGATAATAGACATCTCTCCCGAACATCCAGCAATAAACCAGGTCACGGGTTTGGAGCCATTAGTAACAACAACGTCAGGTTTGTTAGGAAGTGAACTTGCTATCTGCCTAGGGTCACAGCAATTGAAAAACCAAAGCGCTTCTTCCTTCGCAAGCTTTATTAACGAAGCACTCTCCAAAATCGGGGCTATGGTTTCTCGAGCAGTCAAGTTAGGTCCTTGATCTGGTGGCAAGCTCGGATTCCAAAAAGTTGGCCTCCAATTCACATCCAAGGCAATTTTGAGTCCTTGTTGAAGCGAGTGGTTAACAGCCCAAAGAAGAGCCTCCGCAGAAGATGGAGTTGCCAAAGGAATAGTGCCCACTAACAACCAACGAGCCTTCTCAGCAAATAAGTGCCAAGCTTTTGAAAGCTTATTTATGTCCAATAACTGATCAGCAAAAGCAACGCTTTGCTCCATTAAAAAGCCCTGGAAGATTCTCTCTCCATTCAAAGTTCTCCGAACCAGAACTATCCGGCTAGGAAAAACATCATCTCTTTGCAACCCAGCCAGGTGAATGCCTCGGAGCATCATTAAAGAGCGAAATCTTTCTCCGATTGAGTCATTCCCTAAACGTCCAACAAACGCAGTTTGTGTCCGAAGCCTGGCTAAAGCACAAGCAACATTTGCAGGAGCTCCACCTAAACAATCTAAAACAGGCCTATCAATGGCAGGATCTCCTCCTAATGGTCCCAAACGATCAACCAAAGCCTCTCCAAGACAAATAACCTCACACTGAGAAAAAACACTAGGTTGTATATCCGACATAAGCGCTGAAAGGTCTGATTTTATTCAATAAGGCTGGACTCATTTAAGTTACTCAAACCCAAATGAAGTAACAATGCTTCAATGATTTTTGAATTAGCTGCTGGGAAAGGGTATTGCGACAATTTACTGGGATGCACCCAACGAATTTCCTGGCTCGCCAAAGCTTGAGGCTCTCCTGAAGTTAACTTACAGAAGTAAACACTAATGTGTAATTTCCTATGGCTATATGAGTGATCTAAGGCAATTAATTGGTTGCATACTTCAACCTCAATTCCTAATTCCTCGCGTAATTCACGAGAAATAGTCAATTCAATAGTCTCTCCTTTTTCTTGCTTACCTCCTGGAAACTCCCACAATCCGCCTAAAAGGCCATCATTTAAACGCTGGTCAATGAGGACTTCACCAAGATCATTAAAAACAAGACCTACTCCAATTGCCTCTAGTGACATTGTTTTTTTGGCTACCTTTACTGGAAACTTGGTAGTGGTTTGTGAAGAATAAGCAATGCAATGCTCTTTCCAAGGACAGCAGCAACAATTTGGATTACGAGGGGTACATACAATCGAGCCGAGATCCATTAAAGCTTGATTGAAACTTCTAGGAGCACTTCGATCAAGCAATTGCTCGCTTAAAGCCCAAAAGCCAGTCATATTCTTGATTGGCGGAATAGGACATGCACTCAACCTAGCGAGAACCCGTTTGACATTCCCATCTAAAATGGGAGCAGGAATATCAAAAGCTGAAGACAGGATGCTCCCTGCTGTGCTGCGACCTATACCAGGCAAAGTCAACCATATTTCTAATTGTCTTGGCCATGAAGTGGGGTTTCCAGATGCACTAAGCCCTATTAAATCCAACAAAATCTTTGATGATTTATGCAGTCTTCGCGCGCGCGAGTAATAACCAAGACCTTGCCATAATCGAAGAATATCTTGTAAATCTGCCTTAGCCACATCAAGCAAAGTTGGAAAATTCATAATCCATCTCTCCCAATAAGGCAAAGCAACCTGCAGCTGGGTCTGCTGAAGCATTACTTCAGCAACCCAAATATGGTAAACACATAAAATCTCGCCATTAGCTGGTTTATGACCAAAAGCATTAAGTTTCCAAGGGATATCATGACGACCATTTTGCGCAAACCATACAAGCAATTTCGCTCGCAAGTTCTCTATATTCTCATCTGGAAAGTAAATCTCCAATCACCTAAGTTAAGAAAGGCTCAGTAACACATTTAAGCTGTCTCTTTAGTCATACTAAAGAAAGTTCAAGAGCTTTCACAAACAATTCTATAATTAGCAAGATCTTTTATTAAGTCTATCTCTTCAATAGAGGTCTAAGCATTGATGATTCGCAAAAATGAAGTCTGGAATTGGAAAGGCTTGGAAGTAAGTTGGAAGCTAGAAGGCCTGCCAAAATCTTCTTCTTGCGCAACCGCAACCTTACTGATCCATGGGTTTGGAGCTTCCAAAGAGCACTGGCGGCACAACCAATCAATACTTGGAGCAAAATGTTTATGCTATGCAATCGATTTAGTGGGTTTTGGAGAAAGTAGTCAGCCGCCAGCAAGGCTCCCAGGAGAGAAGACGCAAATAGGTGACTTCTCTTATTGCTTCGATTCATGGAGCAGTCAAGTTGCAGACTTCTGTAGGGAAATAATTCAGAAACCAGTCATTCTTATTGGCAACTCTATTGGAGGAATTGTTGCGTTGCGGGCTGCTCAGCTACTGAAGAATAATTGCTATTCGGTAGTCCTTATCGATTGTGCTCAACGTCAATTAGATGACAAGCGGCTACTAGAACAACCACCTTGGTTACGATGGACACGACCCTTACTCAAAAAACTCGTTCAGCAAAAATGGTTAAGTCAAGCACTTTTTCAAAATGCAGCAACGCCATCAACGATTAGACGAGTACTTCAACAAGCATATCCAAGTGGAAATAATGTCAATCTAGAGCTAATAAATCTACTCTACAAACCAAGTCAAAGGAATGGCGCATCAGAAGCATTTCAAGGATTTATAAACCTATTTGATGACTATCTGGCCCCAGAGCTCATCGCAAAGACGAGAGTCCCAATAGATTTAATTTGGG
>QCKN01000039.1 GCA_003215295.1 Prochlorococcus sp. AG-409-P03
CCTTAAAAACGAGCACCAAACCATCTGGGATGGCATTCGTAACTATCAAGCCCGTAATTTCATGCGTAAAATGAAAGTTAACGATCAAGCCTTCTTTTATCATTCAAATTGCAAAGAGCCAGGAATAGTGGGACTCATGCAAGTTAGTCAAATAAATATAATTGATCCAACCCAATTTGATATTAATTCCAAATATTATGACCCAAAATCATCAAAAGAAAAACCCAGATGGGACTGTGCAAAACTAACCTATCTAGGTCAATTCAAAAATACTTTTACTCTAAAAAGCCTTAAAGAAATTTACTCTTCTGAAGAGCTGCTAGTAGTCAAAAAGGGCAACCGTTTATCTATTCTGCCAGTTCCAGAAACAACTGCAAAGAACATTATCAAAAGATTAGGTTCACTTATTAGATAAAAGTTTTTTTTCATAGCTAAAACCCCTCTTAGAAGCAATGCCTTAACTCTTCTTCAAGTCCCTTTCATCAAAGATGGACAACCAAACATATTGCCAATATACAACCTGGTAATAGGCCTTGAATCGACACCATTTTGAACCAGGAATCCAGCCAACGCCGCCTGGATCAGGCGGTATTGATCCCAATTAGGGTGTCTCTCAATAAAAGAACTCATAGCTTGCTGGAGAGCCTCAGGCAAATCAGCCTGAAAGCTAACCAAATGATCCTCGCTCAATTCTGTTGGATGCACCAAGCCTTCTCGAGTATCGGGAAGAAGTTTTCCATCAAATTGGTTAGGCAAAGAAGTGAGATTGACTTGCTGCATCGTTCAACCATTTGTATTCGTGACCACTAGTTCTCCACATATAAATAAATCAGTCAAGGGGGGAGATACACAAGCAATCTCAATCCCTCTCAACATGGGACAACTGTTGCAGCAAGACTTATGTGCGGTGCGACTACGTGGATCATATATAGCCAACAACACGCTAAAAAAGTCAAGCAGAAAATTCGCTAAAAACCTTTTTCCACAAAACTAGGCTTAGTCAATGAATTAGAGCCTGCAGCTGTGAAAAACCTGTGAAATACAGGTGCAAAAACTAGGGGAAAGACAAAGGAACCTCAATGATTAGTTGAACTAATCATTTGTAGAATCCCACATTTTTCTCATCGCCATAATGATCCCCTTTGCTGCAGGTCTTGGCCAAAAAGCTTCAAATCCTCTTGTAGTTAAACCAGCTCCTTGAAAAATTAACTGAAGAGTCCAATCATGCTGATCACCTTCTAAACATGCCCACCATTGATCCCTCTCTAATTCAACGCATAACGACTCTTCTGTTACGAGATGATTTTCAAGTTCCCGATATTCACCAATCAAGTCGATTAAAAGAGGAACGAGAGCATTCCACTCACTCTCTGAAAGCTCAACAGAACAACGGTCTGATCCTAAAAGGACTGGGTAATTCTGCCTCGAAGGATCCCTGGCTACTCGCCAACCAGAGCCTTCAAACTGAATCATATTGTCAACCTGGCAGCAAATCTGGCTGATCCTGCTCATCACTAAGTTCAACTATTGCCCTCTGAACAGGCTTAACGCTGGACTCTTCTAAGAGTCCATCAAAGTCATCGAATCTACGCTGCTTTGCTCGAAACGCTATCCGCACAGTCGTCAAATACCTATTACTCGATTGGCGAATAAGGCTTTCACCTCGCTTGGCAAGATCTTTTGAATCCAAGCCTGAATTAATCACAGAGCGCATTAACACTTGTCACCACTCTAGAGCAAAGATGTAAGTTCCATTAATAAAAATGTGTATTAAGAGAGATATCCAAAGGGAAAGTGCGTTGGATCAATCCCGGTGCACGCAAAATAACTCTATTAGCTAAACCCAAAGCAGCAATCGGCTCCATGAGATATCTAACCAGGTCTCTAACTTCAGCGAGATGCCTAGCGTCCTTGCATTCAACCCTAATGCTGCCCCAGCTTCTAACCATCTTGCATGCGAGCAAAGGCTGAAGCAATGAAATTGTGTGGGGATCTTCCCTATAAAAAGAGAAAATCAATAATTGAAGCCTATCCATCTTCAGCCCCCCCTTTAATCTGATATAGCAATAAAACGGACTATGGCCATGGACTTAAACTCCATGGACGAGCAAAATCCAGACATCAAAGCGCAAACTGGCACGCTTGCAATAGATCTTGGCAACTCAACAACTGTTGTGGCTTTTCAAGGTGCTCGCGATACAAGCCCAACACTCTTAAACCTTCCTCCAATAAGCCGAATTGCTGGAGAAGTGCCTAGCTTAATTTGGAGCTTCAAGGAAGAAAAATCAAAAGTTCTAGTGGGTCAAGAAGTAATTAGTTCAGGTCTCATTAATTCAAAATCTTCTGATGTTATTAGCGACTTTAAAAGGTGGATCGGCGCTCCTGCTAGCGCTACAACCCATAGATGGGATGTCTTGCCAGAAGAGGCTGGTGAAATTTTATTGCGCGCAATTTGGCAACGAATACCTCAAGACCTCATTATCCAAAGGCTTGTATTAACTGCTCCAGTAGAAACCTACCGAGCTTATAGAATCTGGTTAACTAAAGCATGCAAGGAATTTCCCGTAAAGGAACTTGCGCTAGTAGATGAGCCAACAGCAGCTGCAATGGGGGCTGGGTTGATTCCTGGCTCTAAATTGCTTGTTGTAGATATTGGCGGTAGCACCATTGATATGTCCCTAGTCGCTCTTGAAGGAGGAGAAGGTCAAGCATATCCTGTTGCACAATTACTCCGCTTTGGAGGGCAAGATCTAGAAGGTATAAGCAAACAGGCACTTCGTTGTGCGAAAGTTCTTGGTAAAGCAGGGCAACGTCTTGGAGGAAGAGATATTGATAGATGGATCGCAAATCATCTATATCCAAAATCATCAATTTCAGACAACCTACTAAATGCAGCCGAAAGACTGAAATGCCGTCTGAGTGACAAAGGACTCAAAGATACTGAAGTACTTACAGAACCTTTTAAGGAGAAGGAAGCCGAGAGCAAGTCTCTAAAACTGTCCCGAACAGAATTAGAGACCCTTCTTATAGAACAAGGATTTCTAAATAGACTTTCCTCACTATTGAAACAAACGATTTCTCAAGGAGAAACAAATGGCTGTTCGCTAGAAGAGCTCACTGGGATTGTTTTAGTTGGTGGAGGATCCAGAATCCCTATGATTAGGAATTGGCTTCAAAAACATACCCAACCAGCGGCTTTAATCACGCCACCACCCATAGAAGCAGTTGCAGTTGGAGCACTGCGTCTTACACCAGGTGTCACAGTAAAAGATGTTTTAAATCATGGGGTTTCACTACGTTGCTGGGATCAAAAAAGTCAGAAACATATATGGCATCCTCTTTTTGTTGCTGGACAACCTTGGCCCACAACAAGACCACTAGAAATAGTTCTAGCGGCTAATCAAAAGAACCAAATAGAATTAGAACTCGTTCTAGGAGAACCTGTACAGAATACCCACGAAATTATTTACCTAGATGGCATCCCAACTATCCAAGAAACTCCACCTCAAAAAAAGATTACCCATTGGAGAGAACGTCCTTTAGCAATCTTGCTGAGTCCTCCCGGTCAACCTGGAGAAGACTGTGTAAAGCTTCACTTCTCAATTAACAGTGGCTGCAAACTACAAGTAGAGGGAATTGATTTGCGAAGTGGTCAAGAAATATCCAAGGAGATTCTTGGCACTG
>QCKN01000040.1 GCA_003215295.1 Prochlorococcus sp. AG-409-P03
ATCAGATGACGGCAAACCCTTTAACCAAGAACAGGCAATCGATCTGTTGGTGTCCTTAGTTGCTACTGATGCCAACTCAGAAAAGAAGTGGAGAGGTTTCTATAACTCCCTCTCAAGCACTGAACTACAGGATGAGTGGGATGAGTACTGGGAGTCTTGAGAGTTTCTAGCACAGAAGTAGTGTCTACTTACGCCTCAGTAGGTAGTACAGATGACTTGCACAGATAAGAATGCAATAAATCTAGATTTTGCGTTGCTATATGTGTCTACTTACTGTGTCTTCTTTCTAAATGCCCTAAAATACTAATAACAGAGATGGTTTCTAGTACAAATGGAAAAAATCATCGGTTACGCAAGGGTCAGTACAGGAGGACAGACCACTGATACCCAAGTCGCTGCCTTAAAAGAAGCAGGTTGTGAGTTGGTATTTGAAGAGACTATCTCCAGCAGAAAGGCAGAAAAAGAAAGACCCCAACTGCAAGCAGCACTCACAGCACTAAGGACTGGAGATGAGTTGGTCATAGCGAAGTTAGACAGATTGGGAAGGAGTCAGGTGGAAGTAGTTAATCGCCTCCATGAATTGCAGGTGCAAGGGATCAATGTGAGGTCGCTGGACGGTTTGGTCAATACAAAAGGTCTTGGTCAATTCGCACCCATCCTTATTGGTCTCCTATCTGGTCTTGCTGAGGTTGAGAGATCCCTCATTCAGGAACGCACAAGAGAGAGTGTTCGGTACAGGAGAGCAACAGGTGGGAATTTGGGCGGCAGACCTAAGACCCCACCTAAGAAAGAAAAACTAGTGATGCGATTAAGGGAGGAAGGTGAGTCCTTAAGAGGAATACGCGAACAGACAGGACTCGCCGTGGAAACGATTAGAAAGATTATTGAGAGGAATAAGGAGGTGGTAGCGGCATGACTAAAAAAAATATTGGCGGACTAAATGACTACATCGTCTTGAAGGACAAGAAGGAAGTCATCTTTTATCTGGAAAATGCCTATCCAACTTGCTTAGAAATTCCAGCAATAATGAAGCAAAGGTTTCCTGATGATTACCAGAGCATCGTCACAAGCGACTTAGATGAATTCAAGAAATACAGAGGGCAAGTGTGATGCATAGAGACAGCATTTATCGCCTTCTCAAGGAGGTACAGGTATGAACTTCTTTGCTTGGCACCTTGTAGTAGACGCAGTATTAGTTACTGGGATTGTGGGATGGATTGTCTACAAAAACAGAATTAAGAAGTAATGCTTGCCACCCTCCGACAAATACACGACTCAACTATTGATAGGTATAGAAGGTTGGGTATGAATAACTCCACGATTGGATGGATACTTTTTACAGAAGGTTTATTTGTTCTGTTTGTGGGTAAAGCAATCGTGGGGTTGATTCGTTAGTTATCGCCCTCAGGTTCTACCCACCCAACCTTTTGCCAAGCATCACCATATAAATGGTTTTTCCGAACCATCTCCATTTGTTCTCTCCACCACTCAACTCCTCTTTCTCTTGACTCATACTCTTCTTTTAACGCTGCATCTTTACTTGCTTTCTCATAATTGTTTTTAGCAATCTCAAAAGGTTCAAGCACTCCCATAATTCGTTCAAAAACATAGGATTGTCTGTTTTCAGGCAAAAGGTCTAATCGCTCTTGCCACCATTCCCATTCAGGTGAAGAAAGAATTGATTTTTGAGTTCTTCTAGGCATTAGTTTTACTCCTTTATTTGTATAATCCAGTAGGGTTTTAAGACAGTCTGGTTGTCATAATATAGGGACACTTTAGGGGTACCAGTTAGTGATACTTGCTATAATTAAATCAGACCTATCTATTAGCATTTATCTGATACTATGTTAATTATATGACGATAGTTCTTATAGTTCAAGTTTTAACATACCTTAACAAAATATGCCGGTCAAATATCTAAACAGCATAACTAACTCTGTGCAGTTTGATAAATTTGGTCTAGGCACTTATAGAGTACCTAAAGAACCAAAAGATAAAAACAAAAGAGAAGACGAACGAAGTGAGTTTTGACCGAATGCAATGAGGTCAAAACATCAAAGAAAGGTAAGGATAAATATAAGTGTGTGTTCTATCTCTAAGGATGTAAGAGAGCATTCAATGGAGACTTAAAAGACCAAACCAAAGATCTATATAAGTAAACCCGTAACAACCAACATGTAAGACTATGCCTGTATTAAAAGTACCACCAACACGTAGATGCATTAATTACAAGAAGATTGAAGCACCAGTATTCAACAAGATGGAAAGTAAATTGTGCGAAGAAATGGGATTAACCATAAGTGATTTGCATAAGATAGCAATTAAGCGTCTATGGAATGCAAGGCAAAATAAGTATGAATTGGAGTTGGTTTAACTATGTTGAAGAAAGTAGAAATTGGTCACGTTTATGAACAGATGGCAAAAGAAAAAGCAAAGAAGAAAGGTTTGAATTTAATTAACTACCTGAATGATCTAATTGCTGCTGATTACCAAAAAAAGAAATGACAATAAAAAGTAAGTCCTATCTCCGATTAACTGTTGAAGAGGTTGAGAAGTTGAATCTCTGCTGTAAATCCATCATTGGCAACTATTCAAAGCATGAGGTTGTGTCTGGGTTGATTGATGGTGGATTCGCTACTGCTCTGGAGAGTCTGTATTCAGAAGATCTAATTACTGATGAAGAGTTCAATGAGGGACTGGATAAATTGCCTGACTACCTACAAGAGAAAGTAAGGACAAAGTTGCAGGGGTAAAAGCATTGGTTCCATTGACCTCCAGAGGCAACCAAATGAGATCGAGATATCAATTCCCTTTTTATAAAAAATTCCGCCAGTAAAAATTGCTCCCATAAGATTTTTTGTGTTGGCGGAATTGTTGGCGGAAAATAGACATTTTTAGGCAATGACCTGCATATACGTGCTTATATTTGCTTTATTGAGGTGAACCGTTGTCTCACCCTCTCCGTTTTTTTGAGGTCACATGAGGTGCCATCAAGTGCAATGTCGTGCCTACTGAACAACCACCCTCTCCGT
>QCKN01000041.1 GCA_003215295.1 Prochlorococcus sp. AG-409-P03
GTTGCAACGCTTTTATGGACTTTTCAATTGGCGATAAGGTTTCATTGAGAATAGTGCTGCCTTTTCTAAGAACGGCTGACTCGATGCCAATACTTCGTCCCCCTGACCTTGTTTCCACAGATGAAATTGGTGAAATAGTTGGAATAAGAACAGCTGACAACGTAGAAGTACTTTTTCGAGAAGGGAAATTCATTATTTCAACAGAGCACCTTTTAAAAGTTCCCTCTAGTCCTGATAAAAACTATGGTTGATCTAAATGAGGTGTTGAAGTCTACTCACTCCAATGAGTTGCGAGTGTGTGGATGGTGTTTTTAGGGCCGCATAGGCTTAGTAAAGGGAAGATTAGGCGACGACTTGCTGCCAATTGAAGATCCTTGTTGTTGATCTGTTCAACTTCAAAAAGACTTTTTGAATCGTGGTCATCACTAAGATTTAAACCTCGGAGTTGAGCTTTCCTTTCAGCGCGCTGCCCAACAGTTTGAGATCCATGAGCTAATTGTCCGCTGAACTTTGCTCGTGCAAGATTTAGTTCTTTATCTGATATTAAGGTGTTTGATGCCTCCCACCAAACTTCTTTAAGCAGTTGAAGTGTGTGCAATGCTTTGTCTTCACTTGTTGAAGCATGGAGGAGAAAGGGTGCATCACCTTCTCTGACTGGGTAGTAAACGCCTACTTCGTAGGCAACACCATATTTCTCTCTTAATAACTTGAAGAGACGACTCGACATTCCAGATCCGAAATGGCAGCTCAGCAGACGCAGCGCGAGGTCGTCTTTACTTCCATGAGGAACAGTTGGTTGTCCAAGCATTATGACTATTTGTTCCGTTTCTTGAGCTTGAAGAAAAACTTCTGAATTGGTATTTATGTTTTTTACTTTCCAGTTTTCTGAGGTGTTTCTAATACAACGGGCTCCTTTCTGGGGCAGTAGCATATTGAATGGCTCTGTCTGATGTAGTTGTTCTCGAAGATCTTCCGGAAAAGTTCCTGCAATTACAAGTTCCGCATCTTTTTCCTTCAGCCTTTTGGCTAGTGGCAGTACTTCATCGCGCTCCAGTGTTTGTAGGTCTTCGCTCAAACCCATTGGGTCATGGCTATAGGGGTGATCTTTATAGGCAATGCTTCTCCATCCATCGAAGGCAAGATGGAATGAGTTTTCTTTTTGTCTAGATAGAGCTTGGAGTGTCAACTCCTTTTCTAAGCGGAGTTGATCTGGTTCGATATGTGGATCGGCAATCATCCAACCAAGAGTTGGGATGAGTTTGTAGGCATCTGAATGACTGCATTTAAGGCTTATAAGAAGACCATCTTCATAGGTATCACATCGCAAACCAGCACCACAACCTTCTACTAAGTCAGCCAAGTCAATGTTGTTGTATGGACCACAACCACGGCTTAATAGCGAACCTAAAAGTTGATGTACTCCTTTCTGACCATTACGGTCGGCTCTACTTCCACCTCTGATCCAGATTTTTGCTGCGGTTACTCCAGGGGACTTTAGTTGATCTAAAGCAAGATTAAGAGGACTCATTTGAATTGTCGTTGAGGTCTTGCTATCAAAGTGCAACTCGTTTCTGGTTGGAGGAGACTAAGAATCTCTTGTTGAAGTTCTGCACTTCCCCATTTTGAAATGTGTTTTACCGGTTCTAGTAAATTTTGAGATCGCCCCCACAAAGCTTGAGATCCGGCAAAACCTGCTACTTGGCCAGGAGCTTCAAGATGGAAGTAGAACCCATTTCTTACTAATTGCGATGCTCTTTCGAGCTCTTTGGAGCTTGGTGCTTCATATAGGAAGCTCTGCATGGTTTTTTGAACTTCCTTTTCTACTGGTTTGAGTTGTTCTTCTAGGCAGCATGCCTCAAGGACAATGAGTCCACCTTTTTCTAGAGAGGTTATCTCCATATCTATTGATTCAACAATTTTCAGATCCTCTCTAAGTCGCTGAACAAGACGACTTCTTCGTCCTTCGGCAAGTAGAGAGGTTGCTATGTCAGCACCTATAACCATTGATTGTTCTTTGGCTGGTGAGATCGGCCAAGCCATTAATAAGCGTGCTGACTCGAGTCTAGGAATCTCTAGCTCTATACGGCCTTTCTTAAAAAATAGGTTTTGGGTACCATCGGCGGTGATGGCTTGGGAGTTAATTCTTGGAAGAGCTGCTAAACGACTGTTTTCAACTAGATCTTCTATCTCTTTAGGGATGGAACCGGCAATTGCCAGACAGCAGTTCTCTGCTTTGTATAGGCGTTCGTGAAAACCGCGCATTTGTTCAGGTGTATTGGCTTGTAGACTTTCTTTAAATCCAAGTATTGGTCTGCCATAGCAGTGCTCCCCCCAGCAAGTTCTTAGTAGCTTTTGGAAAATTTGCTCTTCTGGCTGATCATGATATTGGGCTATTTCTTCAAGAACCACTTCTCGTTCAGTGGAGAAGGCCTCCGGGCAGAGTGAAGGGTCGAGAACTAGGTCAAGTAAAAGTTCAAGAGCTTGAGGTACTACCTTTGTTGGTACTAGAACGTAGAAGTGAACATCATCAAACCCTGTAGCAGCATTACTACTTCCTCCAAGGGCCTCTATCTCAAGGTCAAACTGCCCTTCTGCCAGAAAACGACTTCCTTTGAAAACCATGTGCTCAAGAAAGTGTGCAAGCCCTTCTTCAGTTGCAACCTCGGTAAAACTGCCTGCACGGCACCATAGATCTAGACAGGTCAATGCGGCATCAGGTATTTCAGCAATGACGCATTGAGTGCCGTTTTTAAGTTGCCAGTGTTTAAGGTTGGGGCCTTGGATGAAGGAAGCCAGAATTGCTTAGCAAAATTCCATTCTGATCATTATTCTGCCTGTGTCGTTTTCCTCTGCTATTAGTGACAAAGGACTCCATCCGTTTTTGCTTTCCACAGCAGAACTGATCAGAGTACATAGATCTGGTATGCATGGCTTGACAGGGCTTGATTTAGCGCCTGAGTTTAAATTTATTCAAG
>QCKN01000042.1 GCA_003215295.1 Prochlorococcus sp. AG-409-P03
ACTATTCATATCTGTACTGCTTGTAGCAATTTTCATCTATCTGTATGTGGTATTAAAACCTGGAAAATTTAATAGATTAAGTAGCAAACTATCGATGTCCTTTTGGATGCAAATGACAAAAGAAGAGAGGAAGCTATATAATGATAAGATTAATAGAAGGACGAGTGAAAGGAAGAAAAAATTAATCAATCAGATAAGGAAAGAATATCAGGAAAAGAAGAGGTTGGGTAGATAGTACATTATTCAATGTGATTAATTACAACCGTAGATTCAACCTTAGAAAGTAAAACTTATTTAACTTCCAAACCTATAAGTGATAAGATCCAAATCATTTCTTTTTAGTGGGATAAATGAGATGGCCTCCTAATAAAGCATGGACAAGTACTACTCCAAGAAAAGGCTTTCGTCATTTTGTTGCAATTAATTATGGTGGGAGGGGAAAGGATAGGTGGGTTTCTATGGTTTCAGTCCTTGACTCCCAGTCCTGTTTCTGCATTAGATGGGATGAATTGAAGGACAAAACAAAATGGATTAGTGGCTGGATGCAATTAAGTAGGGATGAAGCAATCTCGAACTCTTCACTGGATTTGCTGGAGGAGACTGATAACAAATCATGTCTCCATCCTTCAAGTGATTCGGGATTGAGCATCCCTTTGGAAGAAGGGATTGTTCGACCATGGTTTTTGGACGATTAGCTAGAGCCTTAACTATGTTTTAGGGGCGTTTGTGAGACCTATGAGTAGTTATGTTCAAATTGTGTTTTCTGCTTTCCCAAAGTCTTGAACCACGTTACTAATGGAGAGAACTTCTTGGCGAAATGAACCACAGCCCTTGGGTTTCAGTTGAAGAAGCCACCTCTAGTCTAGGTGTTAGCGAGAAAACTCTTCAGCACTGGAGGGAAGTCGGTTATTTAAAACCTGGTACTCATTGGAGGAGCTCTCCGGTCTCTAACTCAATTCCATGGCAACCAGAGGTTATTTATCATCTGAGATGGTGTAGGGAAGAAATGGATTATTGGCGTGCTCAAGATGCTCCTATAGAAGACATTGCGGCATAGAAACAAGAGAGTACTTCTACATAAAATCTTTTTAAATCGCTAGATCTAATCGGTGTGTCTTTTTGGCAATTAAATTATTTCATGGAACTTTTGTTTTGAGTTTTTTTAGGCAACCAGCTTTTCATCACTGCATGTTCCTATTGATTTCTGAAGAACAGGGTAAAGCCTAAGCATTTTTTTGTACTCTGCTGAGCTTTTATAACAAGCAGCTTTTTGTCTGTAATGGTCTTCAGTTGCCATCATTAGGTTTGCTACGGCAGACTCATTTTGCGTATTATCCATATAAAGGAGCCATGAATTACCCTTCTATTAGTTAATAAGCAGGACTAGTCTGATTTTTTTTATAATAATTACATATTTCGTTTAAGACTTTTGGAGTTGTACGATTGAAGACTCCTCTGAGAATACCAGTCTATTGCCTCGCCCTAGAAGCACTAAAGATAGGTTAAATGGCCTTCATTACCACTGGTCTGGAAACTGCCTTCACTTATTTGCAGATAGCGGCTAACTTGTGATCTTTGAGTGGGCTTTCTCAGCTTTTTTGATAAGCTTTCTGGCATGCTTCCTGTCAAGACATAGTTCTGCCTCTTTAGCAAGCTTTAACAACTTCTTGTGAGCCTTTCTGACGGACTTCTTCTCTTCAACCATGTTCTATAGATAAGTTAACAATGATCTATAGAAATTATAGCCTGCTTAATCTTCTCTGGTTCGGATTGTATTCAACATTTATAAGTCTAGACTTGAAATTGGAAACTTGAAATATGGAATGTCAATATAGAGTCTTAACTGCAGGAGAAATTTTAAGCTTCGATGACTGCATTTACTTAATTTTTGATTAGGCCAAGTTCTTCGGAGACTTAACTTTAGGAAGTGTTTATTTGTTTAGAACTTAATGAAAATTTGAGAAAATATTCATTGCTTTAAACAGTCAAGATACTCTAAGCTTTCATTAAGCTAGAAGTATCTATTGAATACCGATGGGATCTTAAGTGATCTTCGTTAAAGTCTGTTTCGTCACATTAAATAATTCTTGGGAAGCAAATAATAGATAAAAACAGGCTTTTTATGAACTCAACAGATCTAGAGGTAATTAGTCAAGCCATTGCTTTGCACCCTCCAGTGGCAACAGGAGTTTTGACTTTGTTCCAGTGTATTAAACGTGGAATTTACTACTCTTCGCAAAGGGAGAGGCCAAAGTTCAAGAATTCAAGGGGAATGCAGACCCTGGAAAATACTTAACTATTAAAAATTAGTAGTTGAAGGGGGAAATATCTTTAGAGGCCTTGCATTTACATGCTTAAGGCGTAATTAAGAAAACTCCCCTACCCATGGTCTTAAAAGTTCGATCAATGGCTGGTTTATGAGATTAGATCCTGAGGCAAATTAGGAATCAGTCGTTTGAAGTAGGTGACTAAAAACCAAAGTGCTACAAGGTTACCCACCATTGCAAGGGCAAATCTAACTCTTAGATCTTTCACCAATGGGAGGATCGCTTCCCATGCCTGCAGTATTGGTCCACCAGCCATTTTTTCGGAATCGAATAAACCCTTTGAAGTTAGTCCAGGGCCTGTCGATTGCACGCAATTTATTCTGAATGCTGCTTTGAGTTCATTTTTCTAGTAAGTTTCGATCTGGATCCAGTCCTTTTTTGGCAATATTTCGTTCGAATGAAGCGATTTATATTTTTCGCGGCTGGATATTTCTGGAAGCTTCTGCAATCTCCAAACCCTTTCCTCAGACTGAGTTCTGAGGATTTGCCTGC
>QCKN01000043.1 GCA_003215295.1 Prochlorococcus sp. AG-409-P03
AGATTACCGCCATAACACTATCACTTATAGCCTTGACCAGTGCAATTATTTTGCATTTTGATTATTTTCTTGTTGAGTATCGTCAAGCGGAAATTTGGATGCCACTTGCTAATCGTATTCGTCAAGAGCTACCCATACAATCGCGAATAGTTAGTGTGACTGGTTTAGACCCGACTCTATTGAATTTGACAAGAAGACAGGGTTGGTTGGCTTCTGTAGAACAGCTAAATCTTGATGACATCAATTACTGGAGAAAACAAGGGGCTAGCTACATTATAGGAAGTTATGATTGGAAGGAAAGTTATATACCTTTAGAAGACGAGAGTGAAAAAGAGCGGCTCAGGAATTTACTTTGTAGTTATGATCTTAAAGAAACTTGCTCTACTCAACAGAGTGGAACTTATATGGTTTCTCTGCAAAAATAAAACACGAGTTGCATCTCTATTATGAATCAATATCTTTCTTAAATCATTTACCTTTAGTAGTTTTCCATCTACTCTTATTACTCAGTTTCTACTCTATTTAGCTTCTAAAGCTATCCAAAACAATGCCCCCATCCTCTTGGAGGATGGGGGCTCTCGTCGGATCCACTAGCCGCGGAACCTTGTGGTTTAGGCACCTTGCCTAACCAGTAGGCATTCTCCTTGGGTGAAGACCCTTGGTAGGACAACTGGCAATCATTGGCACCTCCTCCTGAATGGATAATGACAATTCACGATGCGTGCGACCATAGTCAATGATTGACATTGTCACATCGTTATTGTCTTGTCTTTAGAATAATAGCGGCAGTTTGATTCTTTTGAGAAGTCCATTTGTGGATTTATGTTTATATCTTTGAGTCAAGAGCTTCAAAACAATTATTAGAGCGTTCAGTTTTTTTCAGGTTTTTTTTAAGGATCACAACTCCGTCATTACAATAATGAACTCCATAATTTCCATTTTCAACTAAGGCTAAAAGCTTTTGATTCACTGCTTTCCACCTAGCAGTTTCTTCTTTGAAAAGAGGAATAAATGGTTTGTAATAGTCTGGGAACGCAAAAATCCATTCAACTGAACGAACTTTATCCTCTCTGTTTAAATATTGCACATGTTCTGGGAAACGCAAAACTACTTCTCTTTGGGCAACTAAAGGCAGTAATGGTGTGTCTGCAGAGATAGGCGAATCTTTTGGTATAGATAGCGAGGCTCGTCGAACAACATCCCTTCGATGTAGCATAGATATAGGGTTCACGTGTACCCATGGAGAGAAACTGTCAGGAATAAAAGCGGATAAACTACGATAGGGATTACTAAGTACTGTAATAACGAAACCAAGAGAAATACAAGCTGTCCAAAATCTTCTCAACCAACGTTTTTGGTAATAATCTGGATTTGACTTCCACCAAAGAATCGTCCCACAGAATATGCCCGGTACAAGAACCATAACATACCTTAAAGTTACTGATAATGCGCTCATCCCTTGAGAGATTAAAGCAACAAACAATGGCACTAGAATCATTAACCCGACATCTAATGAAATCAAAGGAATTAATGCTAATGGCAGTGAAATCGCAAGTAAAAAAGATAAGGTTGAACCAGGAGGATCAACAAGTGCGTTAATCACACGCATTGGATGAGATATCATTACTCCCAGTAAGGACAGTGTCGAAGCTGGTTGGCCTCCTAAAATATGTGCGAATTTCTCTTGTAGAAATCTATCTGAGACAGATGTATCGAAGTATGGTTGTATCCAATTAGTCATTGTTGTCATATATAAAAAAGCTAAAAGCATAATGATTAGCCCTACTGTTCTACCTTTTGGCTGCCGAAAATATGACCAAATCCCTATTGAGAAAACAGTTATACCAGAATCTTCTCTTGCCATTAGAAGCATAAGACTAAATAGTAAGGCTTTAATCCATAACTTTCTCTGGAGAGCATCGAATATTAGAAATCCAAGTATTGGGAACCAGCAGAAATCATGAAAATTTTCAATTGAGGGACCAATGACTATTCCACTTAAATAATATGAAATTGTAATTTTATAAGCAATTTCTTTCTCTACATTTCTTATGGCAATTTTCCATAGAACCACACCTGCAATAGCTATTAGGAAAATTTGCAATAGAGGTAGCCCTAATTGGCCTATCAGGGCAACTAATGGAGTGCCAAAAATTACAGTTAATATATTTGCATGTTGTCCAATATGAAGATAGTCAACTCTTGGTAATTCACCTTCTAGTTTTACTGCAGCGGAAAGCTCTGAGGAAAGACTGCTTTCAAAAAAATTGCCTCTAGAAGAAGACCATAGTTCTTGTAAGAAAAGTGCTTGATCATACGTTGCACTTAGACTGTACAGTCTCCAGACTTGTAAAAGAAAACCAACTATAAAAAAAGTTAGGGCTAATATGAACACATCTTTAGGCAACGAAGAAAGTTTCATCCTCACTAATTTCGTTGGAAAGTTTTTCATTTTCGATTAATCTTTTTTGATTTAACTTGAAGATAGGATCTGAGGTTCTGGCAGTTAAAGATCATTATGAAAATACACTTCTTTCAGTATAAGCAGTTAATGAATGACTTCTTACTGGTTCTTGCAAGCGCTAATGACGAAATTTTGGTAAGAATGAATGAGCCCTGAATGAATCCTTCGTGTACGTTATCGAGTTGGCGCTCAAGTTCAGTCCTATTCCTCTGACTGTGCAACGCAAAGAACTCAGAGACGCTGAGGCTCTTTATCACCAAGTCCGCCA
>QCKN01000044.1 GCA_003215295.1 Prochlorococcus sp. AG-409-P03
GCTGGTGGATATATAGCTGGAAGGGGTGATTTAGTGGAACAAGCTTCTTACCGCCTAACTTCACCTGGCATTGGCTCTGATGCAGGCACAACTTTTGATTTAAACCGAATTGTTTTACAAGGGTTGTTTCTCGCTCCTCAAATGGTTGCAGAGGCTTTAATTGGTGCTGACATTGTGTCAGGAGTCTTTCAAGAATTTGGCTTTGCCGTTCAGCCATCTATTGGAGATAATCGAGGTGATGTGATCCAAGCAGTTTGCTTGAAAAATCCTGAGGTTTTGAAAGTTGTTTGCAGGGCTTTTCAGCGCAGTTCACCAGTGGGTTCGTATTTAGACCCTGTACCTGCTGTGATGCCAGGGTATGGAATTGATTTAGTTATGGCTGGGGGTACATTTATTGATGGGAGTACTAGTGAATTTTCTGCTGATGCTCCTTTGCAACCTCCTTATAATATTTTTGTTCAAGGGGGCACACATCATGCTCACATTCAAATTGCTCTTGCAAACGCTTTATGTGAGTTAGTTAGAGAGGGTTGGATTGCCTTACCTCAACTTTCCTAATAGCTGTTTAGTTTGTTGCTATGGAGTTTCATTTCCCTGACCACTTACGCTTTGCAGATAGCCATGAATATGCCTTCTTTGAAGGTGACTTAATTCGAGTTGGCATCAGCGCTTTTGCTGTAGATCAACTAGGCGACATAGTCTTTGTAGATCTCCCTGAGGTGGGCAGCGCTTTGACCAAGGGGAAACCTTTTGGCACAGTTGAATCTGTCAAAGCAGTTGAGGAGATGCTTACTCCAATGAGTGGAGAAGTGATTGAAAGAAACGAAGGCATTTTGGCAAGTCCTGAAGATCTTCAGAATGATCCTCATGTCGCTGGCTGGTTACTGTTGATTAGACCAACCGAGAAAAGTCATTTTAATGAGTTGATGGATGCTGTCACTTATTCCAGCAAGGTTGCTGGCAGCTGAAATCAACACATCTAAATTTTAAGTACTGCAATTTCTCGTGGGTTTTTCTAACCTTGCTGATGTTTTCGTGATACAAAGCCGTGCTTGATCAACAGCCTCGGGAGGCTTCAAGCATTCAATCATCTAATTTTCTGCAGAGGCACATCGGCCTGAGCCAACAAGATCAGGAGTATTGCCTCAAGACTCTTGGTTACAAAGGCCTTGATGAATTTATTTCGGCTGTTGTCCCAGCTGAAATTCTTGATGGATCGCCCTTAAATACTTCACTGCCTCTTGGCTGTAATGAACAGGAGGCACTTGAAGAGTTGAGATCAATTGCTTCGACGAATCAAATTCATAGATCTTTAATTGGACTGGGTTATCACGGTACTGCTACTCCTGCTGCAATTCAGCGCCACGTTTTTGAAAATCCAGGATGGTATACCGCTTATACCCCTTATCAAGCGGAAATTGCCCAAGGCCGCCTAGAGGCTTTATTTAATTTTCAAACTTTGATTAGTGAGTTGACTGCCCTCCCAATTGCGAATGCCTCATTGCTTGATGAGGCAACTGCGGCTGCAGAAGCAATGAGTCTGAGCTTTGCGATGAAGACTAATAGTCACGCGGATCGTTTCCTTGTAGATGAAGATGTGTTGCCCCAAACCATGGCAGTACTTCGAACTCGTGCTGAGCCTTTAGGAATTTGCTTGGATATAGGTGTGCCAAAGGAATTTGATTTTGATCAGGAGGTCTTTGGAGCTCTTATTCAATTGCCAGGGTGTAGTGGTCAAATATGGGATCCTTCTTTATGTGCTGCTAAAGCTAAAGAATCTGGTGCTTTGCTAACTGCTGCAATAGATCCCCTGGCTCAGGTTTTGATGACTCCTGTGGGTGATCTTGGTATAGATATTGCTATCGGTAGTACTCAGAGGTTTGGTGTCCCAATTGGTTTTGGTGGCCCACATGCTGCTTTCTTTGCTACTCGAGAGGCGTTTAAACGCCAGATTCCAGGTCGTTTAGTTGGGCAATCTGTCGACAGGGATGGTCACCCTGCTTTGCGCTTGGCTTTGCAGACTCGCGAACAACATATTCGAAGAGATAAAGCAACAAGCAATATCTGTACTGCTCAAGTCTTATTGGCCGTAATTTCATCTTTTTATGCAGTTCATCATGGCCCAGATGGACTAAAAGAAATTGCACTAAAGGTTATAACTTTTCGAGCCAGGCTTGAGCAGTTATTAACGCAACTTGGTTATCCACTTAAATTAACGAGTCGCTTTGATACAGTTCATGTTCAAACGACTTTGGCACCAAAGATCCATCAATTATCTCAGGAAGTAGGAATTAATTTGTGTATTTTGCCTTTAGGTGTCTCGATAGATCAGGCAGGTGGATTTGGAATTACTTTTGATGAATTAACTACTGAAGAAGAATTTCAGACTCTACATAAGATTCTTGCGAAAGCTGTTGATGATGATC
>QCKN01000045.1 GCA_003215295.1 Prochlorococcus sp. AG-409-P03
TTTTGCATCAACATATCCGAGAGGTTCAGCAATGCGTGCGAATGTTTGCTCGTTGTTATGGGTTCGCCCCATCCCTCCGCCTACGTAGACATTACAACCTGTAAGAACACCATTCCGATTAGTAAAAGCAACTATGCCTATGTCTTGGGTTAAAAGGTCAACTGAATTGTCTCCGGGGACTGTTACTGCACATTTGAACTTTCTTGGCATATAAGTTGCTCCATACAGTGGTTCATTCTCATCACCGCTAAAAATATTTCCTTTGAACTGATTTTGTCGAGCCCGCTTGACAGCATAAGAGGGCTGAATTCTGTAATTCAGATCTCCATTCACCCAAAGATCAAGATATGAGCCTTGAGCTGCTGAAGGGGTTAGAAGGTCTGCTATTTCATTCGCGAGCTTACGAGCAGCTGGGTAGCCGCCTTTTTGATAGGGAGCAGCTGGAGCCATTACATTGCGGGTGATGTCCCCGCATGCCGCAAGAGTTGAGCCCATTGATTTAACAATTGTTCCGATCACTTCCCTAAGATTTTCTTTGCGGACTCCGTGCATTTGAAACGCCTGCCGTGTAGTGGCTCTCAGCGTGCCATTGCCCAGTTTGTCGGCCAGCTCATTTAGAGCAACGAAGAGACTCGCAGGAATTCGCCCGCCAGGACTCCTTAACCTCAGCATCATTTGCCAGTCTTTATTCTCTCCTTTTTTTCGATTCTCTCTATTGTCTTGCTGATAGCTACCGTGAAATTTCAGAAGCTGTACAGCATCATTGGTGAAATAGTCATTTTTGTTGTTGAGCTCAGTAGCAAGAGGTTCAAGTAAATACTTGCTATCAGATTTGAATTGCTCAAACTTTGTTGGCTCTGCTCCTTGTGCCAGGCAGGGAGAGAGAGTTTTGGATGCAAGTTGACGAGCTTTAGTCTCCCCTTCTTTCACGGCTGTATGTTTTCACTATTACACCGTAGCTAAAGCCACAACATTTTTCTGGCTTGGGTTTGAATAAAGTGTATACGTGGTTAGCCTCTAATTATGTGGCGAAATTTCTTCTTGAGATAGGGACAGAGGAGCTTCCACCTGATTTTTCTAGGTTGGCTCCAGAACAGCTTGAGGTTCTAGTTGCCAGAGATTTTCAGCAGCGACGATTGAAATATGGCTCAATTAAATGCACAAGTACTCCGCGGCGCTTAGTTCTTCTTGTGGAGGATTTGGCAAATTACACCACTGACATTGAAGAGTTACAAAAAGGACCACCTGCTTCTAAGGCTTTTAATGCAGGAGTTCCTACTGATGCCGCAAAAGGTTTTGCGAAGCGGTTTGACCTTGATTTGGATAATTTAGAAGTTCGCGATACAGCTAAAGGAGCTTTTCTCTTTGCAAAAATCGTAGAGCCTGGGGTGCCCACAAGAAAATTACTTGAAGAACTAATCCCTCAATGGATTAGTTCCCTTGAAGGCAGACGCTTTATGCGTTGGAGTATTGGTGAACTGCGCTTTTCAAGACCTATAAGGTGGATAGTTGCTTTTTTGGGCGACAAGACTATCCCGGCTGTTCTTAATGGTTCCTCCCCTGTAGTCTCTTCAGGATGTCTAACCAGAGGAAATAGGTTATATAAAAAGGATGTCCTTATTAACTCTGCAGAGGACTATCTTCAGGCAATTAGTGATAGTGGTGTTGAAATTGATAGATCTAAGAGAATTTCAATTATTAAAGCCTTAGTAACTGAAGCTTCAGAGAATAGAAAAGCTTACCCAGATTTGCCAGCTGTTTTACTTGAAGAACTTGCAGATCTTGTTGAACTTCCATCTTTAATTTTTGGGGTATTTGACGAATCTTTCTTGGATTTACCCGCTGAAGTTTTAAGTACCGTGATGAGAGTCCATCAACGATACATTCCTCTTTACCAGAAGAAAAGAGCAAATGACCCCCTATTGATGGATGCAAGAGGGAGTCTTCTACCTTGTTTCATATGTATCTCTAATTGTTTACCCGAGGCAAAGGATATTGTTAGAAGGGGAAATGAAAGAGTACTTAGGGCTAGGCTTTCAGATGCAGAGTTTTTCGTTAAATCCGACTTGTCTGTCACAAGCTCTAATAGGGTGAATCAACTTTCTGGGGTAACCTTTTCTGAAGGGTTAGGTTCCTTACTTGATCGTGTAAAGAGGATAGAATGGTTGTCGGAGCTTCTAATAAATGAATTAAAATTCACCTCAGATAATGCCAACTCTTTAAGAAGAGCTGCATATTTCTGTAAGCACGATCTCGTTAGCCAAATGGTCGGTGAGTTTCCAGAATTGCAGGGAGTTATAGGAGCTAAATATCTCTTGGCAGAAGGTGAAGAAAGAGATGTGGCTATGGCTGTTTTAGAGCATTATTTACCTCGAGGAGCGACCGATGAACTTCCTGAATCCGATATTGGAG
>QCKN01000046.1 GCA_003215295.1 Prochlorococcus sp. AG-409-P03
TCCAAGCACCTCTCTAGAAAGCCTGGAATACTGCCTAGAGCTATGCGACCTTGTTCTGATAATGAGTGTTAACCCTGGCTTTGGAGGACAAAGTTTTATTGACAATCAAGTCCAAAAAATCCGTGGACTCCGTGAAATGTGTGACAAAAAAGGGCTTGATCCATGGATAGAAGTTGATGGAGGAATAAAAGCTAGTAATGCTTGGAAAGTCATTGAAGCTGGAGCAAATGCAATCGTAAGTGGATCAGGAGTTTTCAATCAACCCAGCTATTCAGAAGCTATCCTAGGAATTAGAAATAGCAAAAGACCAGTGAGTTAAATCACTGGCAAATTACACACATACAAAGAACTTATTCAGGGCAAGACAAATTCTCTTTAAAAGAGTATTGAAGAGAAAAACCATCCATAACTATGAAGACCTACCCCTAAAAGATTTACACCTATATAACAAATCAAAATCACAAAAAAACCTAAGAGTGCAATAATTGCTGGTTTTCTACCTTGCCAGCCCTTAGTGATACGAGTGTGTAAATAAGCCGCATAAACCAACCATGTTATAAAAGCCCATGTCTCTTTAGGATCCCAACTCCACCAGCTCCCCCAAGCCTCATTAGCCCAAACTGCTCCACTAATCAGGCCAACCGTAAGTAACAAAAAGCCAACTGTGATTACCCTATAGCTAAGACCATCTAAGTTTTCTACTCTGGTCAAATTAACTGCACTTAGATTTAATGAGGGCATATTTGCCTCAATTGAAGTTTCGGAAAAGGTTTTACGCAGGCCACCAGTGTCAATTGAGCTACTTCTAATTTCTAAATTCTGATCTCTATCTATAAGTAAAACCAATCCAGATAACAATGATCCTACCAGTAGTGACGCATAGCTAAACATAACAACAGTAACATGCATAACCAGCCAACTTGAACGAAGAGCTGGAACTAGAGGTTCAGCAATCTGAAGCCGATCAGGGAGAGCAAAGGAGGCAAAGGCCACTGACATAAGAGCAATAGGTGTAGTCGCAGCGGGAACTAAAGGTGAGGGCCACGATTGTTCTGTCAGAAGTTGTGCGAGGGTACTTGCCCAAGCCAAGAAGCAAAGGGACTCATAAAGGTTACTAATAGGAAAATGGCCCGAGTCCTGCCATCTAATTATCAACTGAGCAGTTAAACAAAGATTAGAAAGAACAACCAAAGTTCTGACATTAGAAGAACTTTGGTTGCCACCAACAGACCAAAAGGCAATTGGCAGGGCAACTAATAACAAGAAAAATGCAACCAGTCCCAGCGTTAAAACTGGATCACCTAAAGATTGTGAGAAAATAGGGATGTTCATATCTTGAATTCGAAAGGCTAGATACAAAAATCAGCTAAACAAATCATCGACTAGCTTGCCTGAGAAGAAATCCTCCTCCGAGCATTGATATAAAGACAGGCGACCAGGCTGCAACGATTGGAGACAAAGATCCTTTAACGCCTAAAGAACTAAAGCTAAAGCTGAGTACATAGTAGAAAAGAATAAGTACTACACTTAGACCAAAGCCTTGACTTCTGCTAGTTCTAGTATTTGGCTTAGCGCCAAGGCTGCTCCCTATAAGTCCAAATACAATGCATGCCATAGGAAGAGTAAATTTCTCTTGAATACGGACTTTCATACGTCGAGCCTCTTTGACATTACCTACAGCTGCATAGATTTTCTCTGCACTTAAAGCTTCTGCAACCGTCATGTCATTTGCATCCTTAGGTAATGCAGCAATTTTTGTAGGGCCACTTCCCAAAGAATAAAGGTATCTATCAAACTGAGCACTTGTTGAATTGCCCTCTGGAGAAAGAGTAAGTATATTGCCATCAAAAAACTCCCACTTCCCTTCATTCTCATTCCATATTGCCTTATTTGCTTCCAGCATTTGTGTATAACCAAACCGGGAAAAATCTAACAAAGTAACTTCCTGCATCTCACTATTTCTAAATCTTCTTGCATAAAAAAGGTGTGTTAAACCGTCTCTATTTCTGCCTGAAACCTCATCTATTACGATTCCAAAGCGTGAATAGATAATATCATTACCTTTTTCAGTAGAAATAGCCTTTCCGAGCGCATTTTTTAAAGTAATCTCAGCCGAACGATTTGCCTGAGGGACGATACTGTCATTAAAGAGAAAAGTTAAACCTGTCATCAACACTGCAAGTATTAATGCTGGTGCGATCATTCGAACAGTTGAGACTCCTAGACTTCTGAGTGCCTTTAATTCACTGTTAGCAGAAAGCCTGCTATATGCAAGCAATGTGGCCATCAACATTGCCATTGGAAAAGAAATAACAAGAAAGCTAGGTAATCGAAGTATTAAT
>QCKN01000047.1 GCA_003215295.1 Prochlorococcus sp. AG-409-P03
TCTGGAAGTAATTCATTGAGCCTTTGACTGAATTCCTTAGACAACGTCATGTACTTTCGAAGGCTAAGAAAGCCAAAAGATCAGAAGAAGGCTGGGGAGGCCAACGACGAATTTGCAAAAGCCAATCGGCTCGCAAATAGCGACTATCAAGACCAACTGCCGCCGCCCAATGACTCTCAGCTTCTCCCAATAACCCTTTATGCCATAAAAGTGCAGTAAGGGCTGCCCGAGGATCTGCAAACATTGGATGTTGACGAATAATTTGGCGCAATTCCGCTTCGGCTTCATCCAAATTGCCAAGTTGATAACTAATCAAAGCCTTACTGGCAATAGCCATCTCAAAGCTTGGATTCGCTAAAGCTGCATGAGTAAATAATAATTCTGCCTCCTTCCAGTTCTCCTCTGAAGACTTGAGGATTCCATCATTATAAAAACTCTTTGCCTTATCATAATTGTTAGAAAATCCGGAATCTGCAGATGAATATACTGGTTTAATAACTAATAGTGCTATCAAAACAAGTGTAAGGGAAATAATGATTTGCTTGGTAATTGACAATCTCATCAAAACCCTTTCTCCTGAAAATGCAGCCTTCCTGCAGCAGTAATAACTCTGCCTCTTTGAGTTCTATTAAGAAAACCAGATTGAAGAAGAAAGGGTTCCACAACAGACTCCAAAGTCGCAGAATCCTCTCCTAATGCAGCTGCCAGAGTATCCAAACCTACTGGGCCTCCTCCATGAACATTAATCAAAACCTCTAAAAACTTTCTATCAGTTGCATCTAAGCCTTTTTCATCAACACAGTGCAACTTAAGAGCTTGATCTACCAAAGAAGAATCAATACAAGCCAAGTCCCCTTTAACAAGAGCAAAATCCCTCACCCTCTTCAATAGACGGTTAGCAATCCTAGGAGTCCCTCGACATCTCCTAGCTATCTCATAAGAAGCTCCAGGTCTCAACGCAAGCCCTAACAAATTCGATGTTCTATCAATAATCGCTTTGAGTGATTCCAAATCATAAAAGTCCAATCTTTGAACCAATCCAAAGCGATCTCTCAAAGGCGAGCTCAGTGCCCCAGCTCGAGTAGTCGCTCCTACGAGGGTAAATGGAGGAAGCTCTATAGCTCGAACACGGGAAATTGTGCCTTTCCCAACAGTTAAATCAAGGCGCCGATCTTCCATAGCGGGATATAGCAGTTCCTCAGCCACTCTTGAAAGACGGTGTATCTCATCAATAAACAACAGCTCGCGCGGTTGCAAATTAATCAACAAACCAACAATGTCGCGTGGACGCTCAAGAGCCGGTGCACTTGTAATTCGACATTTCACACCAAGTTCTTCTGCCAAAACAAGCGCCATTGTCGTTTTCCCCAAACCTGGCGGCCCATAGAGCAAAACATGATCTAGAGCCTCTTCCCTAGCATTCGAAGCCTCTACAGCTATCGAGAGAACCTCTTTGAGGGCTGATTGACCTATGTAATCATTCCATTTCTTTGGTCTTAAACCATCTTCACCATGAGACCCCAAATCCTCAGGCAGAGACACAGCGTCAACCACCCTTGAATTATCCCGAGAATGTTGGGAATCGGAGCAACCGATACTAGAAGACACAATCGCCATGAAGAAAGGGTAACTACCCCTGGATATGGTCGGTATATCAATCACCCAAGATGCCTAAACCAAACACAAAAAAAATAGGATCATCAGGGCGGGTTTTAACCAACCGAAGACTTGCAGAAAATCGTCTTGCGCGTCATCAGTACGAAATTCTGGAAACTCTCGAGACAGGAATCGAGCTATTAGGAACCGAAGTGAAGTCGATCCGAGCAGGCAATGCAAACTTACGAGACGGGTTCTGTCTAATCCGCAAAGGAGAACTTCAACTACACAATGTCCACATTTCACCCCACGCACACGCAGGCAATTTTTTCAACCATGATCCTTTAAGAGTGAGGAAACTCCTAGCGCATCGAAAAGAGATAAACAAACTGCGTATTCAACTAGACAGGAAAGGCTTAACTCTCATCCCCTTGAGCTTGCATCTCAAAGGCTCATGGATCAAGTTAAAAATTGGTTTAGGGAAGGGCCGAAAGCTTCATGACAAAAGGCAAGTTGCAAAAG